>NZ_JADWYU010000094.1:67019-121881 GCF_016786325.1 Frankia nepalensis
CGGTTCACCCTGGCACGCCGCGGCTGTTCCTGGACAGGTTCGCCACGCCGGATGGTCGGGCCCGGTTCATCGCCGTGCGACACCGGGGCGCGGTGGAGCCGCCGGACGGCGACTTCCCCTACTACCTGACGACTGGCCGCACGATGCGCCAGTACCAGTCCGGAACGCAGACCCGGCGGGTGCGCGCACTCGTCGCCGACGATCCCGACCCGGTCGTCGAGCTGCACCCGGTGCTGGCCGCCCAGCACGAGATCACCGTCGGCGATCTCGTGGAACTGCGGTCCCGGCGAGGACGGGCGGTGTTCCGGGCCCGCGTCACCGACACGATCCGCCAGGACACCCTGTTCGCGCCCTTCCACTGGGGCGGGTACTCGACCGTCAACCTGCTTACCAATCCGGCGCTCGACCCGACCTCACGCATGCCTGAGTTCAAGGCATGCGCGGTGGCGCTGCGCCGGATCGACGAGCTTCCCGATGGCGGCGACGCGCCGCCGACCGGCGCGACCGTCCCAGTCGCGACCGAGTGGTCCCGCCCGCGCGGCGCCTCGGCCCGACCGGCCGACGCGACCGCCTCCCCAGCGGCGTCCTCCCCGGCCGCCGCCCTCACCTCCCCCGGCGCCGGCTCCGCGGGTGCCGGCACCGACCCCGCGGAAGGCATGGCGCCCGCGCCACACCGGAAGGACCGTCGTATGCACAGCACACCCCGCTTCTTGCAGGGCGTCTTCTCGTTCGAGGGACAAGGGCTGACGAAGCCGGCTCCCCTCGACCCGGCGCTGACCTACACGGTCCCACCGGGAACGACCACCCAGCCGGTGTACTTCCGCGGCGGCAACTCCTCCGACCAGCTGATCTACGTCTTGCTCATCCGGGATGGCGCGCCGATGCGCTACTTCCCGATCGGCGCCCGCGCCGACGTGCACGTCCCGCTGCGCGTGGTCGAGGACCTGCTCGGCGACACCCGCGTCGAGCTGCACCTCGCCGCCCCGGAGGGCGCCGAGGGCAACGTGATCATCGACTTCGGCCTGATCGAGTTCTAGGCGAGCGCGACATGACCATCACGGAGAACACCCCGATCACGCCCTCCAGGACCGGCACCTCTCCCGCGGCCAAGGCGATCAGCGCCGTGCCGGCGCAGCGAGAGCACCGCCAGACGCCCGCCGGCGGGCGCCAGAGACTCGTCGTCGTCGGCAACGGCATGGCCGGCATCCGGGCCGTCGAGGAGATCCTCGCCCGCGGCGGGGCCGACCTGTTCGAGGTCACCGTCTTCGGCGACGAGCCGTACGGCAACTACAACCGGATCCTGCTCTCGAACGTGCTGGCCGGCGCCGACACGGAAGACGAGATCTTCCTCAACACGCCGGAGTGGTACACGGACAACGGGATCCGGCTGCGCGCCGGCACCCGGGTCACCGGCCTCGACCGGTACGCGCGCGTCGTCGCCACCGAGGACGGCACCGTCACTCCCTACGACAAGCTGATCATCGCGACCGGCAGCCGCTCGTTCATCCCGCCCATCAAGGGCCTGACCGGCCCGGACGGCCAGCTTCCCGGCGGCGTCTTCGCGTTCCGCACGATCGACGACTGCCGCTCCATGATCGCCTTCGCGGGCGGGCGGCGGACCGCGGCGGTCATCGGCGGTGGTCTGCTCGGCCTGGAGGCCGCCCGCGGGCTGCAGACCTACGGGCTCGAGGTGCACGTCATCGACGCGGCGCCGACCCTGATGAACCAGCAGCTGTGCGCCGAGGCCGGCGGGATCCTGCGGCGTGGCGTCGAGGAGCTCGGCATCACCGTGCACCCGGGCGCGCGGACCGCGCAGGTCCTGCTCGCCGCCGACGAGACCGGCGACGGTGAGACCGACGGCGGCGCTGCCGGGGATGGCGGTGGCCTCGGCCGAGCGGTGGGACTGGAGTTCGCGGACGGGACGCGCCTCGACGTCGACATGATCGTCGTGGCGGCCGGGATCCGGCCGAACGTCGACGTCGGCCTGCGCGGCGGGCTGACCGTCGAGCGCGGCATCGTCACCGACGACCAGATGCGGTCGGTCGACGATCCGGACGTCTACGTGGTCGGCGAGTGCGCCCAGCACCGCGGCCAGGTCTACGGGCTGGTCGCGCCGCTGTGGGAGCAGGCGACGGTGCTCGCCGAGCACATCACCGGCGTGAACCCGGACGCGGCCTACCACGGTTCGAAGACCGCGACGAAGCTCAAGGTCGCCGGTGTGGCCGTCGCCGCGATGGGACTCAAGGACGCGGAGCACCCCGACGACGAGGTGGTCCGGTTCGTCGAGCCTCGCCAGGGTGTCTACAAGAGCGTCGTCATCCGCGACGGCAAGCTCGTCGGTGCCACCCTGCTCGGCGACACGGCCAAGTCGGCCTCGCTCATCCAGGCGTTCGACCACGGCCTGCCGCTGCCGGAGGAGCGGCTGAAGCTGCTGTTCGACATCGGCCTGCCGGCGGCCGAGGTCGGCGCGGCGGAGATGGCCGACGAGGCCCAGGTCTGCAACTGCAACGGCGTCAGCAAGGGAAAGATCGTCGCCTGCGTCAAGGGCGGGATGAAGACGGTCCCCGGCGTCATGAACGCCACCCGCGCCGGCAAGGGCTGCGGGTCCTGCAAGACGCTCGTCAAGGAGATCGTCGAGTGGGCGGCCGACGGCGACGTCGAGGACGACCCGTCCGCGAACTGGTACGTCCCCGGCGTCCCGATGGACAAGCCGACCCTCATGGCGGCGGTGCGGGAGCAGGAACTGCGATCGGTGTCGGCCGTGTTCGCGGCGCTGGCGCCCGACGGCCGGGAGGACGCGGCCAGCAAGATGGCGCTGACGTCCCTGCTGCGCATCGTCTGGGGCGGCGACTTCGTCGACGAGCGCGACGGCCGGTTCATCAACGACCGTGTCCACGCCAACATCCAGAAGGACGGCACCTTCTCGGTCGTCCCGATGATCGCCGGCGGCGTGACCAGCCCGGACGAGCTGCGCCGCATCGCCGACGTCGCCGAGAAGTACTCCGTCCCGATGGTGAAGATCACCGGCGGCCAGCGCATCGACCTGCTCGGCGTGCGCAAGGAGGACCTGCCGAAGGTCTGGGCGGATCTCGACATGCCCAGCGGCCACGCGTACGGCAAGAGCTTCCGCACGGTGAAGACCTGCGTCGGCAAGGACTTCTGCCGGTTCGGGGTCGGTGACTCGACCGCGCTCGGCGTCGCGATCGAGCAGCGCTACCACGGCCTCGAGAGCCCAGGGAAGCTCAAGCTCGCGGTCAACGGCTGCCCGCGCAACTGCGCCGAGGGCCTCATCAAGGACGTCGGCGTCGTCGCGATCGACGGCGGACGCTGGGAGATCTACATCGGCGGCGCGGGCGGCGCGCACGTCCGCAAGGGCGACCTGCTCGCCACGGTGGACAGCCCCGAGGAGGTCATGACCCTGACCGGCCGGTTCCTGCAGTACTACCGCGAGAACGGTAAATGGCTGGAGCGGACGTACACGTTCGTCCCGCGGGTCGGCATCGAGAAGATCCGGGCCGTCGTGGTCGACGACACCGAGGGCATCGCCGCCGACCTCGACGCCCGGATCCAGGAGTCGATCGACGCCTACCGCGACCCGTGGCTGGAGCGGGACGAGCCGGCCACCCCCGGCCAGTTCCGCGCGTCCCTCCCGCTCGTCTCCCTTCCCCGGGTACCGGTCCGATGAGCGCCACCGACACCACGACCAGCGCCACGATGGACGCCGCCATCGCCACGACCAGCGCGATGCGCGCCGAGACCACCGGTGCCGGCCCGGGCAGCGGCGCCCGCGCCGGCGCCGGTACCGCGAGCGGCGCCCGGCGGACCGGGGCCGTCCACCGGCTCGGGCCGGTCGCCGAGATCCCGGTCGGCGAGGCCAGGGCCTACGCCGTCGACGGCCAGCAGATCGCCGTGTTCCGGCTGCGCGGCGGCGGGCTGCGGGCCGTGGACGCGGTCTGCCCGCACGCCGGCGGCCCGCTCGCCGACGGCCAGTCCGACGACGCCGTCGTCATCTGCCCGCTGCACGCCCACGTCTTCGACCTGTCCACCGGCGAGTCCGCGTCCGGCGCGGAACCCCTTGGCTGCTACCCGGTCGGTCTCGCGGCCGACGGGACGCTCGAAGTCACCGTGTGACCTCAGGCTGACCGAGTAACCCCCAAGACCAGTGGCGTGGTGGCCGAAACCTCCGGATCCCACGGCCACCACGCCACTGCACCACGCCACCGGCGCAGGCCACCGGACTCCGCCGTGACCCCGCGAGTACGACGCCGCGTACGCGCCCCACGCGGCGTTCCAGACCATGTGCGACTCTCGCTCACATGAGCGCCTCGGAGAGGACCGACGACACGGGGACGACGGACGACACAGGGATGACCGAGAACATGCGCCGGCTGATGGCGGTCGCGCTGGCACTGCCCGAAGCCGCGCGGGTCGACATCGAGGCCTGGGACGGCGAGCCGACGTTCCGCGTCCGTGGCAAGAACTTCGTCTTCACGGACCCGGAGGCCAACCACCTCACCGTGAAGCTGCCGAAGGACGAGGCCGCCGCGGTGGTCGCCTCCGAGCCCGGTGCCGAGCCCGCCGGCTACGGCCTCGGCCGCCACGGCTGGGTCCGGCTGACCATCACCCCCGACGAGCCCGAGGA
Organism: Frankia nepalensis; assembly: GCF_016786325.1. GTDB lineage: Bacteria > Actinomycetota > Actinomycetes > Frankiales > Frankiaceae > Pseudofrankia > Pseudofrankia nepalensis. The sequence goes on from NZ_JADWYU010000094.1 coordinate 71,662, forward strand.
CCGCTGGGACCAGCTCGCCGAATGGGTCCGCGTCTCCTACACCCTCGTGGCCCCCAAAACCCTGGCCCGCCTCGTCGACCCGGCCGGCTGACATCCGGGGAGCGCGGACTCGTCTGAACAGGGCAACAAAAAACGACCAGGTCCACCTCGGCTGGACCTGGTCGCGCTCGAGAGCGGGTGACGGGAATCGAACCCGCGTTGCAAGCTTGGGAAGCTCGTGTTCTGCCTCTGAACTACACCCGCGTGGTACTGCCTCCGCATCCTAGCGGATGGCTCGGCTGGGTGGGATGTGGCCCGTCGACGCGGCACCCCGCCGCCCATGAACATCCTGGACGGCGTCGCGAGCCCGCCGCTCGTCCAGGTCAGTGGTGCGCGCCGCGGCCGTTCTCCGTCATCAGCTCCGTCATCGGCGCGCCGCCTCCTCGTTGGGCGGCGGCCGGCTGGGCGATCCGGCTGGCGGCGTCGCTCACCGCGCTCACACTGGTGGGCGTCATCTCGCGGTGAACCGCGGCGTCGTCGCGGATCGCCAGCACGATCGCCGGAGGTACGGACAGCCGATGAGCGACGCGGACCTGGTCTTCATCGGCGGGCCGGTGTTCACAGCCGACGCCGCCCGCACGCGTACCCACGCCGTCGCGGTGCGTGGCGGGCGGATCGTCGCCGTCGGGCGCGACGCCGAGGCACTGGTCGGTTCGTCGACCGAGGTCGTCGACCTGGCCGGGAAGCTGCTCGTGCCCGGCTTCCAGGACGCTCACGTCCACCCGGCGTGGGGTGGGCTCGACCTGCTGCGCTGCCATCTGGGCGGCGCCCACGACCGGGCCGGCTACCTCGCCGCCGTCGCCGCCTACGCCCGGGCGCACCCGGGCGAGGAGTGGATCCTGGGCGGCGGCTGGAGCATGCCGGCGTTCCCGGGTGGCACGCCGCTCGCGGCCGATCTTGACGTGGTCGTGCCCGACCGGCCCGTGATGCTGATGAACCGGGACGGCCACGGGGCGTGGGTGAACTCCCGGGCGCTGGAACTCGCCGGCGTCGACGCGCGCACCCCCGACCCGGCCGACGGCCGGATCGAACGGGACGCCGCCGGCACGCCCACCGGGACCCTGCACGAGGGCGCGATCGCCCTGGTCAGCCGGCTCGTCCCGCCCGACACCCCGGAGCGGATGGTCGAGGCGCTGCTGAGGGGCCAGGAGTACCTGCACTCGTTCGGTGTCACCGCCTGGCAGGACGCCATCGTCGGGACGTACGGCAACGCGGCCGACCCGGCGCCGGCCTATCTCGCCCTCGCCCGGTCGGGCCGGCTCACGGCCCGGGTTGTCGGCGCGCTGTGGTTCGAGCGCGACCGCGGCGTGGAGCAGCTCGACGACCTGCGGCACCGGCGCGAGACCTACTCCCACGGCCGGTTCCGCGCGACGACCGTGAAGATCATGCAGGACGGCGTTCCGGAGAACTTCACCGCGGCGATGCTCGACCCGTACCTGTCCCCCTGCGGGTGCGGCGGCCATGGCGACCGGAGTGGGCGCGGCCTCGGCAGCGGGATCGCGTTCTTCCCGCGGGAGGTCCTGCTGGAGGCGGTGCCGGCGCTGGACGCCGCCGGCTTCCAGGTGCATTTCCACGCCATCGGCGACCGGGCGGTGCGCGACTGCCTGGACGCGGTCGAGCGCGCGATCGCCGCGAACGGGCGCGGCGACCTGCGCCACCACATCGCCCACCTGCAGGTCGTCCATCCCGACGACGTCGGGCGCTTCGGGCAGCTGGGGGTCGCCGCGAACCTGCAGTTCCTCTGGGCGGTCCTCGAGGCGCAGATGATCGAGCTGAACCTGCCGTTCCTCGGCGCCGAGCGCGCCGCCTGGCAGTACCCGTTCCGGGGGCTGCAGCAGACCGGGGCGGTGCTGGCGGCCGGGAGTGACTGGTCGGTGTCGACTCCCAACCCGCTCGCCGCGCTCCATGTGGCCGTCAACCGGACGCCCGCGCCGACGGAGAGCGTGACCCGGGCGGAGCACGAGGTGTTCCTGCCGGAGCAGCGCCTCGACCTGGCCAGCGCGCTGGCGGCCTACACCTCCGGGTCGGCCTGGGTGAACCACCTCGACGACGTCACCGGCACCGTCACGGTCGGCAAGGAAGCCGACCTGGTCGTGCTCGACCGTGACCCCTTCGCCGGCCCGGCCGGCGAGATCGGCGAGACCCGCGTCCTGCAGACCTTCGTCGCCGGCACCCGCGTCTACGCCGCCCCGGACGGCTGACGCCGTCGCTGTAGGCCGCCTCGTCCCGGTAAGCCGTCGCGGCTGCTTCCTTGTAGCCGTAGCCGTTTCTTTCCTGTCGCCGCTTCGGCGCGGACGCTTCGCCGAGTCCGCCCGGCCGTCGGTCCGCGCGCACGAGGCCACGAGGCGGCCGAAGCACTTGATGTGAAGCAGAACGCGTTCTAGAGTCGGGTTCAACAATTTGACCGCTCGGTCGAAGTATTGAACCGACGTTCGGTGACGGGGGCGCCGCCCGGCGGCGCCGCCCGCGCGGCAGGGCTGGTGTGCGCATGACTGTTCAGGCGGCCACAGAATCCGGGGACCCGGCCTTAGCCGGCGCTGGTCCCGCCGGTCCACCGAAGATCCGCGCTCTGGGCGCGGAGCGGGTGTTCGGGCGCGGGGCCAAGGCCGTGCACGCGCTTGGCCCGCTCGACCTCACCGTGGGCGAGGGCGAGTTCGTCTGCGTCGTCGGACCGTCCGGCTGCGGGAAGTCCACCTTCCTGCGGATCGTCGCCGGTCTGACCCGCCCCACCGGGGGCCGCGTGGAGGTACGCGCCGGTTCCCCGAACCCCGCCGCGATGATCTTCCAGGACTACGGCATCTACCCCTGGAAGACGGTCGAGGCGAACGTGCGGTTCGGCCTGGACGTCCGGGGGGTGCCCAGAGGCGAGGCCCGCGCGCGAGCGCGCGCCTGGCTCGAGCGGATGGGGCTGGCCGAGTTCGCGCACGCGTACCCCCGGCAGTTGTCCGGCGGGATGCGGCAGCGGGTTTCCATCGCCAGGGCGCTCGCGGTCGAACCAGAGATCCTGCTGATGGACGAGCCGTTCGCCGCGCTCGACGCCCAGCTGCGCACCATCCTGCAGGACGAGCTCCTCGCCATCTGCCAGGCGGAACGCCGGACCGTGCTGTTCGTCACCCACAGCCTCGAGGAAGCCATCGTTCTCGGCGACCGGGTGGTCGTGATGAGCGCCCGGCCGGGGCGGATCCTGGCCGAACGCGTACCACCGTTCCCCCGGCCGCGTTCGGCCGAGGTGCGGGAGTCCGCCGAGTTCGCCGCGTTCCGGGGCGAGCTGTGGGCCCTGCTGCGCGGCGAGGTGGAGGCCGAGAACCTCGCGCGAGGCGGACCGGGAGCCACCCCAGGAGCCCAGAGCGGCGAGGGCTCGTCGCGAGGCGCGCCGCGCCCCGGCGGCGCGGCGGACCAGGCCGCCGCGCCGGCAACCCAGCCGGCCCCAGAGCCGGCGGCCGGGCCGGCCGCGCCGAAGGGAGCCTGAGCGATGACGGGAACGCGCGCCTTTGCCACCGAGCAGGTCCTCGTCCGAGCCCCGGGCCGGGCCGAACGCGACCCCACGGGCAGCGCCCGCCGCCGCGCCGTCCTGGAGATCGGTCTCGCCACGGGTGTCCCGTTGCTGCTCCTCGGGCTGTGGCAGGCGGCGAGCGGGCTCGGCTGGATCGATGCCCGGCTCTACCCGTCGCCGATCGACATCGTCCGGACCGGCGGCGAGATGCTGGGCGACGGACAGCTGTGGGGCGACATCTGGCACACCACCGCCCGGGTACTGGCCGGGTTCGCCATCGGCACCGCGGCCGGCATCCTGTTCGGACTGGCGATGGGCTCGGTCCGGCTCATCCAGGTCGCGCTCGAGCCGACGCTCGACGCGCTCTACGTCGTGCCGAAGCTCGCGTTGCTCCCGGTCTTCCTGACCATGTTCGGCCTCGGCGAGGGACCGAAGATCGCGCTGGTGGCGGTGACCGTCTTCTTCTTCGTCTGGATCTCGACGATGTCGGCGATCATCGCGGTGGAGGACGGCTACCGGGAGGCCGGGCGCTGCTTCGGGGCGAACCGCTGGCAGATGTTCCGTCATGTGCTCGTCCCGGCCGCGCTGCCGCAGATGTTCGTGGCGATGCGGGTCGCCGCCGGGGTCGCGTTCCTCGTCATCATCGCCGCCGAGTTCATCGTCGGGGACAACGGCCTCGGCTATCTGATCTTCCAGTCGCGGACGTTGTTCATCAACGACCAGATGTTCGTCGGCATCGTCGTCGTCGCGATCGAGGGTGTGCTCTTCGCCGAACTGGTCCGCGCGGTCGGGCGCCGGGTGACCCGGTGGGCGCCGACCGACCACGAACGCGTCCGGAGCTGAGCCTCCGGCCCAGCCCTCGCGCTCGCCATCCGGCTTGCGCCCCTCCCCGGGCGGCTTCCGTCCCTCGTTGGGCGGCTTCCGTCCGCCTGCCCGACCGACCCGCCGTCGGCGCTGGGCCGGCGGGGTTTCTCGGGCTCGGGCGGCGCGCTCACGCGCAGCCCACGCGAAACCCCGCCAGCCGCTGATCGCCCGCCTGGCACCCGCCTCCCCTGCCCGCGGACCGGTGCCGACCGTTCCCGCACCGAGGAAGGACCCCCATGAGGTCTCGTCGCCGTCTCTCCTTACTCCTGTTACCGGCGCTGTCCGCCAGCATCCTGCTCACCGCGTGCGGTGGCGGGGACACCACGGGCGACGAGTTCACGCCCGCGTCCGCCGCGCCGATCAAGGCCGTCGCCGGCTGCGAGAACGGCTGGACCGACCCCGCCGACCGCTCCGCCACCCGCGCGCCGGCCCGCTGCGCCGCGAACGCGCCGGCGCCGGAGCCCCTCGCCACAAAGACGAAACTCGTGATCACCGCCGCGACGCCGAAGGCGGAGTTCATCGCGCCGATCCGCTGGGCGCTGGCCAACGGCGAGTTCGAGAAGGAGAACCTGGAGGTCGAGCTGCGCCAGGTACCGGCCGCGGACGGCCTGAGCCTGCTCGCGCAGGGCGAGACGGACATCATGGTCGGATCTCCCGACGCCGCGTTCTTCAACGCCGTGAACCAGGGCTTCGGGCTTCGCTGGGTGATGGGCAACTTCTCCGCGCCGGCCACCAGCAAGACCGGTATCTGGGCTCGCGACGTCGACGGCCGGCCGGCCACCTTCGCCGACCTGAAGGGCAAGACCATCGCGAGCGTCCTGGGCAACGGCAGCCCGACCGTGTACCCGATCGTCCAGCAGGCCGAGAAGGCCGGCCTGACGTTCGACGACCTGAAGTTCCAGACGCTGCCGGCGGCCGACGTGGTGACCGCGCTGGTCAACGGCGGGGTGGACGGCGCCTGGGTGCTCGACCCGCTGTGGATCCAGCTGGTGGACAAGCCGGGCCTGACCTACCTGGGCGGGCAGCCGGCCGGCGAGCCGCTCGGCGGGGTGCTGTTCGGCCAGAACATCCTCGGCGAGAAGCGCGCGGCGGGCGTCGCCTTCACCCGCGCGGTGGTCCGCGCGATCAACACCGAGTTCGCCGCCGACTACAAGTCGGACCCCGCGTTCGTGGAGGAGCTGGCGAAGGTCGTCGAGCTGCCGGCCGCCCAGCTCACCCAGACGCCGTCGCTCGTCACCGACTGGGAGATCAGGTCGGGGACGTCGACCCGCCTGCAGGACGCGATGATCAAGAGTGGCGCGCTCAAGTACGACGCGCCGATGGACGAGTCCAAGGTCGTCGACCGCTCCTTCTACGAAGCCGCGGTCGGGCACAAGGACTAGGGCCGGTCCGGACACCGCTCGGCCGGGCCAGGCGCGGCCCGGCCGAGCAGGCAGGCGGAGGTGAGCTACCGCGATGGCGACGTCGAATCCGACCGTGCGGGTGGTAAGCGTGCTTGAAGTATTGATCCGCCACCCACACCGGGGTTACGGCCTCTCGGAGCTCGCGCGCGCGGCCGGCGTCAGCAAGGGGACCTGCCTCGCGATCGCCGACACCCTCGTCGAGCACGGCTACCTGGTCCAGCACTCCACGACCCGCGCCTACCGGCTCGGCCCGGCGCTCATCACCGCCGGGCAGGCGGTCCTCAGCGGGTTCGTCGACCTGCGGCCCGCGCTCGGCGCGCTCGCCCGCGTCACCGCCGAGTTCGACGTCTCGTGCTCGGTGCTCGCAGTCGACAACGACCAGATCGTGGTACTCGAACGCGTCGGCAACCCCGACCCGACCTACGGTCTGAGCGAGGTCGGGGCCCGGATGCCGTTCGCCCCGCCCTGGGGCGCGCCGTTCGTCGCCTGGGGCTCGGCCTCGGACCTGGACCGCTGGTTCGGCCGCAGCGTCGTCCCCCTGCCGGAGGCCGCCCAGGACTCGCTGCGGCGAGCGCTGCGCGCCGGTCTGCGCCTGGGGTTCTTCGTCACCCGGGAGATCCCGCCGGCGCATCCGGTCGCCGCCGACCTGCACCGGCTGCGCTCGGCCGCGGGCACGGTGGACCTCGCCGCGCTGCGCCGGCTCGCGGCGGCGCGGCTGAGCGCCGGTGGCTACTTCATCGACGACCTCGACCCGGCCCAGACCTACCCGGTCAACCACATCTCGGTCCCCGTGCTGGGCGCGGACGGCCGGGCCGTGGCGAGCCTGCTCGCCATGATGTTCGGCCGGGTCGTCAGGGGCGACGAGATCACCCGTCTCGGCGTCCGCCTCACCGAGGTGGCCGCGGACGTCGCCGCCCGCGTGGCTCGGCCCTACCCGAGCCCGCGATCTCCCTGACCGACCCAGCCCTGCCCGGCCCTGCCCGCGTCAGGCCGGCTCCGGGGCGCTCGGGGGCCGGAAGAAGTGGGGCTCCCGCCCGGCGGGCTGGTGGGGCCGCTCGGGCGGTGAGATGTGCGGGATGTCGAGGGTCGCCGGCTTGTCGGGCTCCAGGCGGAACGACTCGCCGTGGTGTTGGAGGGTGATGCTCCCGCCCTCCAGGATGGTGTAGGTCGCGGTCTCGCCGGTGACCTCGATGCGCAGGTGGCGGCCGCGCACGCACAGCCCGAACGCGAGCCGGGACAGGCCCTCGGACAGCCGCGGCGCGAACCTGAGCACCTTCCCGTGGTCGCGCAGCCCGCCGAAGCCCTCGACCAGCGCGATCCAGGAACCGGCGAGCGACGCCATGTGCAGGCCGTCGCCGGTGTTGCGGGCGATGTCGCGCAGGTCCATCAGCGCGGCCTCGCGCAGATAGGCGTGCGCGAGCGCGAGATGCCCGCACTCGGCGGCGAGCACCCCCTGCGGCGCGGCCGACAGGGAGGAGTCCCGGACGGTGAGCCCCTCGTAGTACGCGAAGTTGCGCAGCTTCTGCTCGTGGGTGAACGCGTCGCCGCGGCGCTGCATCGCGAGCACGATGTCGGCCTGCTTGACGACCTGCTTGCGGTAAAGGTCGAAATACGGGAAGTGCAGCAGCAGCGGGTACTGCTCGGGACGGGTCTTCGCGAAGTCCCAGATCTCGTGCCCGGTGAACCCGTCCGACTGCGGGTGGACGCCGAGGTGCTTGTCGAACGGGATGTACATGTCCTCGGCGGCGTCGCGCCAGGACGCGGTCTCCTCGGCGTTGACGCCGAACTCGTGCGCCCGGTCCGGGTGACGTTTCGCCGCCTCCGCCGCCGCGCGCAGGTTCTTCTGGGCCATCAGGTTCGTGTAGACGTTGTTGTCCGCGATCGCGGAGTACTCGTCGGGGCCGGTCACCCCGTCGATCCGGAACCGGCCGTCGAGGTCGTGATGGCCGAGTGAACGCCACAGCCGGGCCGTCTCGACGAGCAGCTCCAGTCCGACGGTGCGTTCGAACTCGTAGTCCTCGGTGACGTTGACGTAGCGGGCGACGGCATCAGCGATGTCGGCGTTGACGTGGAAGGCCGCGGTGCCCGCCGGCCAGTACCCGGAGCACTCCTCGCCGTTGATGGTCCGCCAGGGGAACGCCGCGCCGCGCAGGTTCAGCAGCTGGGCACGCTCCTGGGCGAGCTCCAGGGTGGACTGCCGCCAGCGCAGCGCGTCGGCCGCGGCCGACGGGCTGGTGTAGGTCAGTACCGGCAGCACGTAGGTCTCGGTGTCCCAGAACGCATGCCCGTCGTACCCGGGACCGGTGAGCCCCTTCGCCGGGATCGCCCGGCGTTCGGCGCGGGCACCGGCCTGAAGCACGTGGAACAGCGCGAACCGGACCGCCTGCTGGACCTCCGCGTCGCCATCGACCTCGACGTCCGCGCGCTTCCAGAACGCGTCCAGGTAGGCGCGCTGCTCGGCGAGCAGCCCCTCCCAGCCGGTCTCCTTGGCCGCGACCAGGGCGGCGGCGGCCTGGTCACGCATCGCTGGCAGCGACCGCTGCTTCGACCAGCCATAGGCCACGAACTTCACGATCCGCAGCTTCTGCCCTGGCTTCAGCACTCCGGTGACCGTGACCCGCCCCGAGTTCGCCTCACTCTCCGAGAACACTCCGAGCGCGCCGGGACCGTCGATGACGTGGTCCATCGCCACCGCGACCCGGATCTGGCTGTGCCGGGTGACGTGCACCAGCCCGACGGAGGTGTCCCGGGCGATGTGCAGCTCCGGCACCAGCGGGGACTCCAGCACCGCGGCGGCGCGGGGGTCGCCGGTGCGCACCGGAAGTGTCTCGTTGGCCACCAGTTCGGACTGCACGACCACCCGCGTCGCGTCGGTGATCGGCTCGACCTCGTAGCAGATGGCGGCGACGGCCCGCTGGGAGAACGAGACGATCCGCCGGGACACCACCCGGACGACCTGCCCGGCCGGCGACTCCCACTCGGCCTCGCGGACCAGCACGCCGTCCCGGAAGTCGATCTTGCGTCGGTGTGCGCGCAGCTCGCCGTAGCGGACGTCGAGCGGCTCGTCGTCGACCATCAGCCGGATCAGCTTGCCGTTGGTGACGTTGATGACGGTCTGGCCCGACTCGGGATAGCCGTAACCGGCCTCGGCATACGGCAGTGGGCGCAGCTCGTGCACCGAGTTCAGATAGCTGCCGGGCAGCCCATGCGGTTCTCCTTCGTCGAGGTTTCCGCGCAGGCCGATGTGGCCGTTCGACAGGGCGAACAGGGACTCGGAACGGGCCATGTTCTCCACGTCCAGCCCGTTTTCCTCCAGCGACCACGGGTCGACGCTGTAGGACGCGCTCCCGGCCATCAACGGTGCTCGGGAGACGACGGAACGGACGGGGACGACTGGGGCGACGGGTCTCCGGAGGTCAGCAGGTCACCCAGATCGGCGACCACCACGTCCGCGCCGTGGGCGCGCAGCGCCTCACCATGCCCGTGCCCGACCCGGTCGATGCCGACGACGTAGCCGAATCCACCGGCGCGTCCCGCCGCGACCCCGGCCTCCGCGTCCTCGAAGACGGCCGCCCGCTCGGGCGGCACTCCGAGCTCGCGGGCGGCGGCGAGGAACGTGTCCGGCGCCGGTTTCCCTGCGAGCCCACGCTCGACGATGGTGAGGCCGTCGACGCGGACCTGCAGCAGGTCGGCGAGCCCCGCCACCTCGACGACCTCGCCGGCGTTCGCGCTCGAGGAGACCAGCGCCCGGGCCTTCTCCGCGGTGACGCAGGCCCGCAGGTAGCGGACCGCGCCCGGGTATGGCCGCACCCCACCCTCGGCGATCTTGTTCAGTACGAGGATGTTCTTACGGGTTCCGAGGGCGTTGACGGTGAGCCCGGACGGCGGGTCGTCGGCCGTGCCCTCGGGCAGGTGGATGTCACGCGAGGCCAGGAACGAGCGCACGCCGTCCAGGCGGGGCTTCCCGTCCACGTACTGCTGGTAGTCCCGCTCGAGATCGAAGGGCTCCTCCGGGTCGCCGGACCGCGAGGCCCAGTTCTCCAGGAACTCGTCGAGCATTTCCTTCCAGGCCGCCGCGTGTACCTGGGCCGTGCTGGTCAGCACTCCGTCGAGGTCGAACAGGCAGGCATCGATGTGATCAGGCAGCCCGAGCATGGCCGAGGCACTACCCCTTCTTGTCGCTCCCCGCGTCTCTGTGCCTCCGTGGGCCTTGCCTCCGTGCGCAGCGCCACCCCGCGCCGCCCCTCTCGGCGCGGCCCGGCCCAGCCAGGCCAAGGGCCTCGGCCTGCGCGGGCGTGCCTTCGTCGTGCTCGCGTCCGTCGTCCCGGGGGTTCGGGGCGGGGGCTGGCGGTTCTGCTGACGGTTCTGCTGGCGGCGCGGCGACGACCCCGGCGTCGCCCGCCGGAGGCGTGCGAACGGGACATGCATGCGGGCCTCCTACCCCCGTCCAGCCGAGACGACTCCACCGCTCGTGACAAATCGTGGCGGGATGTCGGTGAAGGGTGATGCGCTCCGCGCACGACGACGGGCGACCGGCAACAGGCGGTCGGCGGGCGCGACGCCACCCGTCGGTGGATGATGGCCCGCCCTGGACGACGGCCACCCTGGTGGACCGGTCGTGGACACTGGTGGACCCGTCAGTGGACAACGACCCACCTGGTGCGCCGTTGTCCAGTAGGTTGCGGGACGTGCTGCTGTCCGACCGGGACATCCGGGCCGAGATCGACGCGGGCCGGGTGTGCCTCGACCCCTACACCCCGGGCCTGATCCAGCCGAGCAGTGTGGACCTGCGCCTGGACCGCGCGTTCCGGGTCTTCCAGAACCACCGGTACAGCCACATCGATCCGGCCGTCGAGCAGGAGGACCTGACCGAGCTGGTCGCTCCCGAGGGCGACGAGCCGTTCGTGCTGCACCCAGGCGAGTTCGTGCTCGGCTCCACCCTCGAGGTCATCACGCTGCCGGACGACCTGGCCGGCCGGCTCGAGGGCAAGTCGAGCCTCGGCCGCCTCGGGCTGCTCACCCACTCGACCGCCGGTTTCATCGACCCGGGCTTCTCCGGCCACGTCACGCTGGAGCTCTCCAACGTGGCGACCCTGCCGATCAAGCTGTGGCCCGGCATGAAGATCGGTCAGCTCTGCCTGTTCCGGTTGTCGTCCCCGGCGGAGCACCCCTACGGCGCCGCGATCTACGGCTCCCGCTACCAGGGCCAGCGCGGCCCCACCCCGTCCCGCGCCTACCGCGACTTCACCCGCGCCCCCGTCCCCCCGGTCAACGGCCAGGCCTGACAGCCCCGTAGGCGACCGGTCCCGAGGCCGGTCATGGGCACGACGGCGCACGGCCTCGGCCGGGGCGCACGGCCGCGGCCCGGTCCGCTCGAGACCTGCCGCGCTGACCGGCGCTGAGCCGTCCCCGCTCGCGGGCGGGCCCAGTCGCCACCAGGGCCCGACGCGATCAGCTCGAGTCAGGACTTCTGGGCGAAATGCTCGTTGCCGCATGAGGTATGGGGGCGAAAAGCAGCGCATTCGCCGCCACGAGGCATGGCCGGAAGCCAGGACCGGCTTGGAAGGTCAAGGGGTGAGCCGGGCCAGCCAAGATCGAGCCAACCATGGCCGAGCCGGGCCGCGCGGGATCGATCGGCGTCGGGCTCGGCCGGGCGGGGCCGGGCCAGGCCAGGCTGGTCAGGCCGGTTGGGTCGGGTCAGAGCCCGGCCAAGGCGAACGGCCCGGGCGACGGGGTCGCGCCGGGCCGTTCGGGTGGGACGGGGCGCCGCTGGTCAGGCAGCGGTGGTGCTTCGTCGGCCACGGGCCTCACGGTCCGCCGGCGCGGCGTCGTCGGGCCCCGCGGCCCGGGCCGGGCCGCGCGCCGGGCCCGCCCCGGCCCGGCCGCGGGGCGGGCCGCCCCTGCCCGACCGCTGTCTCCCGCGGCTCCCAGCCGCCCCCCGCGCGCCACCGAGCAGGCGCTCCCGGTCCCGCCGGCCCATCTCCCACCGGCGTCAGGCCCGACGTGCCAGCTCCGCGCCGCGTACCCGACGCCGGCCGGCCCGCCGCGGGTGCTCCGGCCCCGGCGTGGTCACGGACGCGGCCGGCCGGATGGCTCCGGCTCCGGTCGCCCGGCCGCTCCGATCATCCCGACGGCACCGACCCGGCCGCCCGGCCGCGCGCGTGTGACCGCGCGCCCGGCCGCGCCGGGAGCGTCGCGCCACCCGCGCCGCTCCGCCGGCACCTGCCGGCTCGGCAGCCCGGCGGCGCGGGCCGTCGTCATGCTCTAGCGCCCAACCCGCATCTCCAGCAACGTTCGCCGCCGCTCCACCGTCCAGCTCGCCGCCGGCCGTTCGACCTCGCCGGCCCACTGCGAGCATGGGACAGTGACCAACACACCGGACATCACGGACGGGAACACGCCACCACGCAACGGTGGCCACCGTCCGAAGGTGGTCAACGAGCGCGCGCTGCTCGATTTCGGCCGAACCGGCCAGGAACGGCTCGCCGACAGCGTCACCGGCTTCGCCGGCTCGATGTCATTCGTCTATGTGCACGTCGCCTGGTTCGCCTTCTGGATCCTGCTCAACCAGGGCGCCTTCGGCACCCAGATGATCTTCGATCCGTTCCCCTACGGGCTGCTGACGATGGTCGTAAGTCTGGAAGCCATCTTCCTGTCGACGTTCGTGATGATCAGCCAGAACCGGGACACCCGCCGCCAGAACGTGCGCGCCGACCTGGACTACGAGACCACCGTCCGGTCCGAGGTCTGGTCCGCGCACATCGGCCGCCAGCTCGGCATCGACCCGGCGGCGATCGAGGTCGACGTCCGGGCGATCCTGCGCCGCGACGGTACTCCGCCGTCCTGAGACCGCCCGCCCCGCCGACGGACGACAGCGACGACGACGGCCGCGACAGGGTGCCGGCGAACGACCGCGGGGCGCTGGCGAACGACCGCAGGGTGCCGGCCCGGCTTGGGCCGACACCCTGGCGGATGATCCACGGGAGCGCGGGTGGTCAGCCCCGGAGGCGTTCGAGGGCGCCGATCATGTCCGGGTAGCGGCGGGTGCTGCCACCGCCGTCGGCGCTGTAGAGGCTGCCGGAGACGAAGCTGGCCTCGTCGGAGGCGAGGAAGAGCGCGACGTTCGCGATCTCCTCCGGCTCGGAGAACCGGCCGAGCGGGGTGTTGTCCAGGAACTCGTCAACGATGCCGGGGATGCTCCACATCCCCTCGGTGAGGGTGGTGCGCACGAGGCCGGGCGCGATCGCGTTCACCCGGATGCCGTGCCTGCCCAGCTCCAGCGCCGCGACCTCGGTGAGCGCGACGACGCCCGCCTTCGCGGCGCAGTAGGCGCCCATCCCCCGCCCGGGCTGGATCGCGTTGAGGCTGGCCATGGTCACGATCGACCCGCCACGGCCGCCGGCGCGCAGCACCGCGCCCGCGTGCTTGACGGTGAGAAACACCCCGTGCAGGCAGAGGTCGACGACCCGGCGCCACTCGGCGAAGTCGTGGTCGGCGACCTCGCTGGCCGTGCCGGTGCCCGCGTTCGCGACGGCGATGTCCAGCCCGCCGAACCGGCTGGTCGCGAGCGCGACGGCCGCGGCGACGTCGTCCTCGGCGGTGACGTCACAGCGCACGGCCGCGAGCGCCTCCTCGCCGAGCTCGGCGGCGAGCTTGGCCAGCCCCGTCTCGTCGATGTCCGCGGCGACGACGCGCGCCCCCTCGGCGATCAGCCGCTTGGCGGTCGCCCGGCCGATGCCGGACGCGGCGCCCGTCACCACCGCGACCTTGCCCGCGACCCGCCCGTTTCCCTCGCCCTGACCGCTCATGGCCCGCTCCGTCCCTCGCGATCCCTCGCGCCGAGTGGCCCACGTCACCAGCCGGCGATCGGGACGAAAGCCTGCCAGCCCGAAATTCCCGAAGCAAGCGACCGATACGGGCGCCGGGCCGCGCGCGGGAAGCCGAGCCCGGCAGCCCCGCCCTGAGGGGCCCGCCCTAAGGGGTTGACGTGGCGGGTTCGGCCGTCGCGAGGGCGGCGACGACGGCGTCGGCGACCTGCCGGCGGCGGGCGTCGCCGACGACCGCCGTGCCGTCGGGCTCCTGGATGTAGAAGGCGTCGACGACGTCGAGACCGATCGTGGCGACGATCGCCGTGTGCACGTTCACGCCGACCGACGCCAGCGCCCGCACGATGCGGAACAGCACGCCGGCCCGGTCGGGGGCGCGCACCTCCAGCACCGTCATCGAGCCGGAGTCGTCGAAGGTCGCCCGCGGCGCGCCGGGAGTCCGCCACGGCTGGCGGACCGCGTACGCCTCCTCCCGCGCGGCGAGCTGGCCGGCGACGTCGAGCCGGTCTTCCAGCCCGCGGCGCACGTCGGCGAGCAGGCGGAGCGGGTCTGGCTCGTGGCCGTGGGTCGCGGCCACCGCCGCCTGGAGCAGGGCCCGGCCGTTCGCGCCCCTGGCCGAGGCGCGCCGGATGTCGAGCCTGTTGATCGCGAGCACGCCCGCGGTGACGGCGAGCAGGCCGACGTGGTCGGGCGCGAGCACGACGATCTCGTACATGCCCTCGTCGGGCAGCGGGTTGACCTGCACGAGGTGCTCGTCGGGCAGGGCGAGCAGGGCGCGCTGGCGGTCGGTCAGCTCCCCGGGGACGGGCACGGGGCCGCCGCCGAGGACGGCCAGCGCCCGGGTGACCAGATCCCCGATGAGGCGGGCCTTCCAGGCGCTCCACGCCGTCGGGCCGGTCGCCCGCGAGTCGGCCTCGGCAAGCTTCTGCAGCAGGGTGAGCACCCGGGCGCCGCCGACCGCCGCGGCGACGGCCTCGATGGTGGCCGGGTCGTCGACGTCGCGGTGGGTCGCCGAGTCGGGTAGCAGCAGGTGGTGGCGGACCATCGCGATCAGCACGTCGACGTCGGCCGGCGGCAGGCCAAGGCGCGGCCCGATCTTCTCCAGGAGGACGATGCCGGCGTCGGTGTGGTCGCCGGGATAGCCCTTGCCGATGTCGTGCAGCAGCGCGCCGAGCAGCAGCAGGTCCGGCCGGTCCACCTCACGGGTGTGCTCGGCGGCTCTGGCCGCCGTCTCCATCAGGTGCCGGTCGACGGTGTAGCGGTGGTAGGGGTTGCGCTGCGGCCGGCTGCGCACGGGGGCCCACTCCGGCAGGATCCGGACGAGCAGGCCGACCTGGTCGAGCGACTCGAGCACCGGGATGGCCTTGTCGCCGGTCGCCAGCAGCGCGACGAACGCGTCCCGGGCGGCGTCGGGCCACGGGTCCGGCAGGGCCGCCGCGTCCCGGGCCAGCCGGTCGATGGCGTAGCGGCCCAGCGGGATGCCGGCGCGGGCGGCGGCGGCCGCGGCGCGCGGCAGCAGCGCGGGGTCCCTGGCCGGGTCGGCGTCCCGGGCGAGCTGGACCTCCCCGTCCTGCTCGACGACGCCGGCGTCGAGCGGGCGGCGGATCGGCCGGGCCGGCCGCCACCGCGACCGGGAGCGCAGCCCCGCGGCGACCCGGCTCCAGGTGACGTCCCAGGTCCACGAGACGGTCCGCCCGGCGTCGGCGACGGCGTGCGCGAGGGCGAACGAGTCCGGCTCGCCTGGTTCTCCCGAGGAGCGGCTGGCGCCGGCCGACAGGCTGGGGCCCGCCAC
This sequence comes from Frankia nepalensis, assembly GCF_016786325.1. Classification (GTDB taxonomy): domain Bacteria; phylum Actinomycetota; class Actinomycetes; order Frankiales; family Frankiaceae; genus Pseudofrankia; species Pseudofrankia nepalensis. The sequence goes on from NZ_JADWYU010000094.1 coordinate 87,079, forward strand.
CGCGCTGGACCCCGCGGCCGCGATGAGCCCGCCAGCCGCGATGAACCCGCCGGACAGGACGGAACCGGCGGGCTCGCTGGGACCGTCGCGGCGGGTCACGTAACCGAGCACGGCGGCGACCGCCTCGCCGTCCTGCAGCAGCAGGCGGTCCAGGTCACGGCCGCCGGCGATCCGGCGGACCTCGCCGCGGACGTCGAGCAGCAGTTGCTGGGCGGCGCGTACCCGCGCGTCCGGCGGCTCGGCGACCCAGGCCGCGGCGAGCGCGTGCAGCGCCTGCACGTCCCGCAGCCCGCCGCGGGCCTCCTTGAGGTCCGGTTCCAGCAGAAAGGCGACCTCGCCCGCGCGGCGGGTCCGTTCGGCGTGCAGCGCGGCGAGTTCGGGCAGGCGGCGGGCCGCGCGGGCCCGCCAGCGGGTACGGACCGCTTCGAGCAGCCGGGTGGCGAGCTCCTGGTCGCCGGCGACGAGGCGGGCATCGAGCAGGCCGAGAGCGGCCTTCAGGTCGCCGTCGGCGACGGAGACGGCCTGGTCGACGGTGCGGACGCTGTGGTCGAGCCCGACTCCGGCGTCCCAGATCGGGTACCAGATCCCGTCCGCGAGGGCGACCGCGTCCTTGCCGCGTCGGCCGTCGTGCAGCAGCACCAGGTCGAGGTCGGTGCCGAAGGCCGGCTCGCCGCGGCCATAGCCGCCGACGGCGAGCAGTGCCAGGCCTGGGCCGGGCTGGCCGAACAGCGCGCGCAGGACGGCGTCACCGCGGGCGGTGAGCGCGGCCCGCAGCGGCGCGCCGACCAGGTCGGACAGCGAGTTGTCGCGCCCGCGCAGCGCCGCGAGCCCAGCCGGGACGTCGACCGCCCCGGCCTCGGCAGCCCCGGCCTCGTGGGCGGCGGCCTCGTGGGCCGTGGCGTCGTCATGGGCCGTCGCGACCGCGTTGCTGGCGGCTCCTGGACCCGGCTGGACGCCGTCGCCGGGGCCCAGCGGGGCGCTTGGGCCCGGCCGGCGGGCTGGCTGCTCCACCACGCGCCTCCTCCCGATCGTGCGGATCAGTTAAACGTTTACCCGGCCCGCGCGCACGTCCGCCGATCTCGGCCATTGGCCGTCCGGCTACGCGAGGCGGGTCGGCGGACACGGACGTCCCAGCCGACACGGACGTCCCAGCCGACACAGACGTCCCAGCACAGTCGCGCGGCGAGGGCGACCGCGCGGCCGGCACGGTCGCCCCGGCGGGCGGGACGACCAGGCAGGTGGACGCGGCGGGTCGTCGGATGGGCGGGCAGTCGTATGGGCAGGCAAAGGCGGGGGGCCACCGGCCGTTGCCGGCGTGCCCCCCGCCCGTGTGGTGGTGCTTACCGAGACAGAGGAGGAGCGATCAGGAAGTGCTCGCGGTGTCCGGAGGCTCTGGCGAGCCTCACGCATGGAGTGCGTCGAACGGGCCGCCGGGCATCGTGCCCGCGCCTGCGTGGGTCAGGGTCTGGGTCCGCCACGGGTCCCCGCCGGCGCTCCGGTCCTGCCCGACGCCCGCCCCGGTCCTCCGGGACGGGCGCCGGGCCGGCGAGCCGGCGAGCCGGCGGGGAGGGACGACTACAGGGCGTCGGAGCCGCGCTCACCGGTCCGGACGCGGACGACCGTCTCGACGGGCACGACCCAGACCTTGCCGTCACCGATCTTGCCGGTCTGGGCGGCCTTGGTGATGGTGTCGACGAGGCCTTCGACCGCCTCGTCGTCGACGACGACCTCGACCTTGATCTTGGGGACGAAGTCCACCTTGTACTCGGCGCCCCGGTAGACCTCCGTGTGGCCCTTCTGCCGGCCGTAGCCCTGGACCTCCGAGATGGTCAGTCCGTGCACGCCCTGAGCCTCGAGCGCCGCCTTGACGTCGTCGACCTTGAACGGCTTGATCACCGCGGTCACAAGCTTGGTCATTTGCTTTTCCTCCTCCTAGTCAGGCCCGAGCCCCCACGCTCAGGCCTGCGTCTCCTCGGGAACCTTGGCCGATGAGACGACGGTGACGTTACCGTCCCCACCGGACAAATTTAACCAATTAGTTACCCCGTCACGCAACGCCCGATCGCCGTCGGCCTCGACTTCCGGCCGCGAAGTTTTCCTAGATCGGATGACGGGTAACGAAAAAGCCCGCCAACGGGTCATCCTGGCCACGATCTGCCCCGTATGCCCACTTATATGCGTTCGCGGGCCGAATCGCGCCGCGCCAAAGCGGGTCGCACCGGCCCGACGGGCCAACAGTGCCAGTCCCAGCGTGACGGTCGCCGAATAGGCGATCGCGCAGCCGACCGCGAGCAGTTGCTCGGCGAACAGCCGCCACGACCCACCGTAGAAGACACCCCGGATCGTCGAACCGCCGGTGCTCGGAGTAGCGAACAAGCCAACCATCAGTGTGCCAACTATCGCGCCGGTGAAATGGATGGCGCCGACGCCGAGCGCGTCGTCGAGCCCGCGTCGACGCGTGAGCGCGATGGCCAGTGGGCAACCGATGCCGGCGACCGCGCCCACGGCCAGCGCGCCCATCGGGGAGACGAAGCCGCAGCCCGGAGTGATCGCGACCAGTCCGGCGACGGCGCCGGACACCGCGCCCAGCGGCGTCGGCTTCCCGTCGCGCAGCCATTCGAACAGCACCCAGCAGATCATCGCGGCGGCGGCCGCGACCTGGGTGTTCAGGAACGCCCAGCCGGCCAGCTCCCCGGAGCCCAGCGCCGAGCCGGCGGTGAGCCCGAACCAGCCGAACCACAACATTCCGGCACCCACCAGGACCAACGGGACGTGATGGGGCCGGGCCGTCGGAACCCGGCGCGACGGGGCGTCCGGGCCGCCGCGCGGCCGGAGAGCGGGATCTCGCCAGTCGCCGCGCGGGCCGAACACGACCGCGAGCACGACGGCCGCCACGCCCGCGTTCACGTGCACGACGGTGCCGCCGGCGAAGTCGAGCGCGCCGCGCCGGAACAGCCAGCCGTTCGGGCTCCACACCCAGTGCGCGACCGGTGCGTAGACCAGCACCGACCAGAGCCCGGCGAACAGCGCGAACGCGCCGAGGGGCAGCCGGCCCGCCGTCGCCCCGATGATCAGCGCCACGGCGATGACGGCGACCATCAGCTGGAACGTGACGACGACGATCGTCGGCGTGCCGCCCCCCTCGGCGGTGTACGGCGCGGTGACCGGGTCGCCCAGGTGACGCAGGCCGGCGTAGTCGAGCCCGCCCCACAGGCCGTCGGCCGGGCCGAAGGCGACCGTGTATCCGATCAACGGCCACAGCAGCGTGACCACGCCGATACCACAGAAAACCTGGATCAGCACGCCCATGATGTGCTGGGCACGGACCATCCCGCCGTAGTAGAACGCCAGCCCCAGAGCCGCGAACAATGCCAACGCGCAGCTGACGAGCATCCACGCGCCGTTCGCGGACAGGTGGGCGGCGACGATCTCGTCGCGGGTAAGCGGGTCAATGATCCGCGGGTCCATGCCGATCCCCCCATCTGGCGCTCCTCGGCTTCGGCAGCATCCCGCCCGGCATGGGCGCGGGCGCCATCCGGGTACCTGGGCAGCCAGTACGGGTATCCGCACCGCGCCAGAAGGTGATGAAGGCCTGGACCAGGAGGCCGCGGGTGGATGGGCCGCGCCAGGCCCTGACCCGAAAAAAGTGGGGGTGCACCGGCCGGAACCGACACACCCCCACCCTCGTACGAAGGCCCGCCTACCGTGGTGGCCCGGCCCGTGGGCCTGGCCACCACGATCAGGCCTGTCGCGCTGGCCTGGAGCCGCTCAGGCTCAGACCTGCGCCCCCTCCTTGGCCGGCACCGGGACACCGATCGAGGAGCTGCTGGCGCCGCCGACCGGGCTGAGCCGGTAGGCGGACTCGCCGTGCTGCGTCTCGTCGAGGCCGATCTCCTCGTGCTCGTCGCTGACGCGGCCCTTGAGGACGTACTTGACGAACAGGGCCAGGATCAGCGTCCCGACGCCGGAGTAGCCGATGGTCGCGCCGACCGCGAGCGCCTGCTCGCCGAGGACACTCCACTCACCGCCGTAGAGCACGCCGTCCGGGCTGTAGCCGGTCGGGTCCGCGGTGGCGAAGAAACCGATCAGCAGGGCGCCGAGGACGCCGCCGACCAAGTGGACAGCGCCGACGTCGAGCGAGTCGTCGATGCCGACCTTGCCCTTGATCGAGGTGGCCAGGGCGCAGATGGCACCGGCGATACCACCGATGGCGATGGCGCCCATCGGGGAGACGTAACCACAGGCCGGGGTGATGGCGACGAGACCGGCGACCGCACCGGAGGCGGCACCCAGGGTGGTGGGCTTGCCGTCACGCAGCCACTCGACCAGCAGCCAGCCGAGGACGGCGACACCGGCGGCGATCTGGGTGTTCAGGAACGCCCAGCCGGCCAGCTCGCCAGAGCCGCCAGCCGAACCGGCGTTGAACCCGAACCAGCCGACCCACAGGATGCTGGCACCCAGCAGCACGAACGGCACGTTGTGCGGCCGGAAGTCGCCACCCGGCCAGCCCTTGCGCTTGCCGAGCACGAGCGCGAGGACCACACCCGCGATACCGGCGTTCGCGTGAACGACCGTTCCACCGGCGAAGTCCAGCGCCCCCCGCTGGAACAGCCAGCCGTTGACGTTCCACACCCAGTAGGCGACCGGCGAGTAGATCAGGATCGACCACAGGCCGATGAAGACCGCGTAGGCGCCGAACTTGAGTCGGTCCGCGATCGCGCCGGTGATCAGGGCCGGCGTGATGATCGCGAACGTCATCTGGAACACGATGAAGATCACCGTGTGGGTGCTGCCGCCTTCGAGGTTGAACTCCGCGAAGGTGCGGTCACCAATGTTCTGCAGGGCCACGAAGTCGAAGCCACCGAAGAAACCATTGGTCGCCGGACCGAACGCGATGCTGAACCCGACCAGGGTCCAGATCAGCGTGATCAGACCTATGGCGAAGAAGTTCTGCATCAGCATGCCGAGGACATGCTTGGTACGGACCATGCCGCCGTAGAAGAAGGCAAGGCCAGGCGTCATGAAGAGCACGAGCGCCGCACTGGCCATCAGCCAGGCGTCGTTGGCGGACAGCTCGGCGGCGCCTACCGCTGTCTCAAGATCTGCTGGGGACATATCTCTCCCGTCGTTCTCCCCCCGCGCGAGCCGCCGCGCGGACTACGGTCCCCGGTTCGCTGCCCGCGGCACTCGTCCCGGATCCTCCGGTGTCGAAGGTTCTTGAGGCCCTGTTCCAGAGCAGTGACCACCCTGTTTCTTGTGTGTGAATTCGCTAAATTGGGCGCCACGTGGCCGAGGCGGGTGTGCCAGCAGTGGGTGGCCAGAGACGCTCCGTGCCCTCCGGCGCGTATGCGTGACTGAGCAACTCCAGACAGTTACTGTGACGCGCCGTGCGCAGGACGCGATCGGAGGGCCCCCATAGTGCCAGTGGTCTGTCGCGAGACTCGCCGAACACCGGATGTTGGCGCGAGGCGACCCGGGCGTCGCCCACGCGGCGCGACCGGCCACCGGGCGTTCGCGCGTCGGTGGGCCTGCTGATCTCCGGATGGCTGATCCTGGCGCCGGGGATGGCGCCCGCGTGGGCGTCACCCGGCGCGCCGTCGCCCGGCGCGAGCGCCAACGCGGACCCCGGCGGGGCCGACACCCTCGAAGGGCTGAGCGCCCAGATCGAGGCGACCCGCGCCGAGCTCGCGGCGCTCGACACGAAGCTCGCGGCGGCCGCCGAGGCGTTCAACGCGAGCCGGCTGCGGCTGGGGCAGGCGAGGACGGCCGTCACCGACGCCGAGGCGCGGGTCGACCGGGCCGACGCCGTCGTCCAGGAGGCGGTCCAGAAGAGGCGCGGCCTGTCCGCGTCGGCATACCGCGCCACCGGGCTGGACACGTTGTCGGCGCTGCTGACCGGCGACCCCGGCGGCGCGCTCGACCGCGTTGGCGCGCTGGACGCCCTGGCCCGCCGGGCCCGCGCCGCGGAGGCCGAGGAACGGCTCGCCCGCGTCGACCTGACCGAGGCGCGCGCCGCCGCGCAGATGACGCTGGTCGCGGCCCAGGGCGCCTTCGACGAGGTCACGGAGCGCAAACGCGAGATCGAGACGTCGGCGAGCCAGCAACGCACCCTGCTCGACGGCCTGATCGCCAAGCAGCGCGACCTGGAGCGGGAGGCCAGGGAACGCGAGGCGGCGGCCCGCAGGGCCCAGGAGCTCGCCGCCGCGGCCAACGCCGCGCGCATCGCCGAGGCCGCCGCGGCCGAACAGCGCCAGCTACGCCAGCAGGCCGACCTGGCGAACCAGGCCGGGCAGCAGTTCGCCGGCGCCCCGGTCGCCCCGGCGCCCGCGCCCTCGGTACCCGGGCCGCCCGCCGGCGGCGGTGGCGCGGCGACCGCCGTCGCCGAGGCCTACCGGCAGCTGGGCAAGCCCTACGTGTGGGGGGCCGAAGGCCCGGACTCGTTCGACTGCTCGGGCCTGTCCCAGTGGGTCTGGGCGAAGGCCGGCGTGCACCTGACCCACTACACCGGCGCCCAGTGGAACGAGGGCCGGCGGGTCTCCCGCGCCGAGCTCATCCCCGGCGACCTGGTCTTCTTCCACTCGAACCTGGACCACCTGGGCATCTACGTCGGCGACGGGAAGATGATCCACGCCCCGCACACCGGCGCCGTCGTCCGCGTCGAGGACGTCTGGTGGTCCAGCTTCCAGGGCGGCGTCCGCCCCACAGGCTGACCCATGCCCGCCGAGACACCGCCCACCCGAAACACCCGCTCCTGGCCCTGCCCCCCGCCAGGCGACCTCGCGTGCCGAAGCGAACGTCACGAGGTCCGCTCTGGGAATGGCGGAAGGGGAACTCAGCCCGCCAGCCGAGTCACCCCCGTGCGGTTGGGCGAAGCCCGACTCCAGGGGTCCTGGGGTCGCGGGTCGTCCCCGGAGCAGACATCGCGAGGTCGGCCCCGAGAGGTGGCCAACGGCCGGGGTTCGCCGCTAACCGAGCTGTTCGGCCATGTCGACGAGTTCCTTGCAGCGGCGGCATACCGGGAACCGCTGCGGGTCCCGGACCGGTTCGAACTTGTACCCGCACAGCGCGGTCACCCGGCCGCCCTCGATGGACGCCCGGACGATGTCCTCGCGGCGCGCGAAGTGGGAGTAGTCGTCGCCCTCGCCAGTGCGCGTGTCGGACGTCTCTGGCCGAATCTGCGTCGTGCTCACCCATCGAGTGTAGGTCGCGACCGTCGCGTGGCCAGTCTTGGGCCGCTCGGAGCCGTCCCGCGCCAACCTCGTCCGCGAGAGCGGTCACCGGGCCGGCGAGGAGCCGCCGACGGCCGGCGCGGCCAGGTGGGAGTACCGGACGACCGCCCGTCGTTGCCCCCTGTGGGCACCGAGTCGAGGGGGGCCAGCGCGACCCGCGCCGGCGCCGTGTGGCGGGCGTCACGGTTCGAGACGGGCGGGTGATAATCGATCGAGTCGGCGTCCCGGCTCGCGGGCCGTTCGGGTACCGAGGGCGGGTCCGAAACGGACGTATGCCACGGGAACCACACAGGTAACTCGGAACGGTCCACAGGACTCTTGCGGCGGCGGGCCCCGACGTACCCTGGACGGGACGGAAAACAGGACGGGAGACCGGTGACTGGACTGATCGACAGTACCGAGATGTACCTCCGAACCCTGTATGAACTACGGGAAGAGGGCATCCCGCCGCTACGTGCGCGCTTGGTGGAACGACTGCATGTCAGCGCTCCCGCCGCCAGCGAGTCGACGGCTCGACTGGCTCACGAGGGCCTCGTCGCCCTCGCCGAGGACCGTACGGTCCAGTTCACCGAGAAGGGCCTGCTGCGCGCCACGGCCGTGATGCGCAAGCACCGGCTCGCCGAGCTGCTGCTCACCAAGGTCATCGGCCTCGACTGGGCGCTCGCCCACAACGAGGCCTGCCGCTGGGAGCATGTGATCTCCGACGAGGTGGAGGCCCGCCTCACGGTGCTGCTCGGCGACCCGAAGCGCTGCCCCTTCGGCAACGAGATCCCGCCCGGCGCGGACCAGGTGGTCACCGGCAACGGCACCCCGACGAGCCTGCTCGCCAGCGCCGACCTCGCCGGCGGCAAGGCCCGCCCGGTCACCATCAGCTGGATCTCGGAGCGGCTGCAGAGCTACGAGGACACGATGCGCCGCCTGAAGGAGGCGGGCATCGTCCCGGGCGCCCCGATCGTCGTCGAGTCCCACGGCGACCTCCTCAGCGTCCAGCAGGACAGCAACGCCTCCAGCGCCGAGATCGACCGCCGCACGGCGTCCCTCGTCTACGTCGAGTAGCGGATCGACCATCCGGTCATCCGCTGTGGCGCCGAAGTCCCCGCGATTCGCCGCCACGGGGTCTGACGGGACCGGCCCGCGCCGGTCCCGTCCAGAAAGCGGCCGCCGCCCGGCCGGCTGCCTCCCCACAAAGTTCCGCCGCGCTCGCGAACCAGCGGGCGAAGCGGCGTACTCTTGCTTGGTCACCTCGGGGGCCCGTCCAGCCCTGGCCGGTCCGCGGCCCCCGTCGCGACGTCCGGCCCTCGTAGCTCAGTGGATAGAGCGACCGCCTCCTAAGCGGTAGGCCGCAGGTCCGATTCCTGCCGGGGGCACCATTCGCTTCTACTCGGCGCACTCCTCTCGACGGCGTTACCCTGGGCGACTTGATATTGACCGATCGTTCGGCCATGGCCGTGATCTCACCGAGGGCAGCTTCGTCCGCGGGCAGTCTGATCATGATGTGGATCTCCTGTCTGTCGGGGCGGACGGACACGACGAGCTGGGTCACCTCGTAGAGCCTGCGGAGCAGGGCCTCTGGCGCCCGGCGCAGGTTGGGCCGCATGGCGGGCAGCACGGCGAGCAGGGCCTCAGCCTGAGCGATGGGCACGACTCCGTCGGCCACGGCCGCTTCGTCCTCCGCGTCGAGGGCGGTCAGCGCGGCCCGCAGCGTCGAGCGTTCGCCCTCCAGTTCGTTGTAGTCGCCGCGCAGTGCCTGGGCGAACGGGTCGGAGGGGTCGCTCTCCTGGACCTGGCGGCGGATGTTGCTCTGCCGCCGCTCCAGGTCAGCGATCTTCCGATCGAGCGCGGCGCGGTTGGCGGCGCGCTCCTCGGCGGCACGGATGTCCGTGCCGTCCATCTCGGCCGCGAGGAGGGCGACGCGGTCGTCGCCGAAGACCCGTTCGGCGAAGAAGTCGGCCACAGCGTCGCCGAGGATGTCCTCGCGGAGCCGGACCGTCTTCGGGTGACCTTCGAGCAGGTCTTCTCGGCCACGGTTGTTCGACCTTGGCCAGCAGACGTAGTGACCAGGCTTGCCAGACGTACGGGTAGCGCCGTACATCCGCCGGCCGCAGGCGCAGAACACCAAGCCCCGGAACAGGTAGGTGCGCGTCGTACCGGGGCGGACGTTGAGGTCGTTGCCGCTGCGGGAGCCTTCCTTGCTCCAGGTGCCGGCGTTGAGCTCGTCGTACATCCACTTGGGGATGAGCGGCTCGTGGACGGGTTCCAGCGACCAGACCCACTTCTCCGGACCGTTGGGTTCGTTGGCGCGTGATCTCCTGGCGCGCCGGTTGAACACCTGGTATCCGGTGTACTTCGGGTTGCGCAGGATGTCGGCGATGGCCGTCCTCGACCAGGCGCCGCGGGCCCGGCTCTTTCCGCCGACTGGTTCAGGCGGCGGGTACCGTTCCAGGTCGTTGTTGAGCCGGCCGGCGATATCCCCATAGCCGAGCCTTTCGTGATAACGCCAGTTGGCGATCTGGGTCACCGTGGTGCCGCAGGCGTCGTCGGGTTCAAGGCGTGACTTGGTGGCCCCCCGGTTGGCCTTGGCGGAATTCGGGTGCCGGTAGGTCTTGGCCTTGTACCCGTAGGGCGGCTTCCCGATGTTCCATCCTTCCCTGACGTGGGTACACAGCCCGCCCCAGGCGCTTTCCAGTGTGTTGAGTACCTCGTACTCAGCGACGGACTGGTTGATCCGCCGCTGGAGGATCTGCGACGCACGCGGCCCGTCGACCCTGATCGGCTCGTTCCAGGCGAAAATCGGCACTCCGGCGCGTTCGAGAACTCTCTCGATGGAGAGGTTCTCGTACATCTTCCGGGCGATCCGCGACATCGACTCGCAGATCACAACGTCGAACCGGCGGCCGGGCTGCGCGGCCTCCGCGAGCAGGTCGGCGATGCCGCCGTCGCGGGCGATCGGGATGTCGTACCGGCGGACGTCGGCGCCGTGGCCGCGCTGGTCCAGCTCTTTGCGGCCGGACTCGACGTCGTAGTAATGGGCGACGATCACCCACGACTGGGGCAGTGCCGACTTGCTGCGGTCCAGCTGGCGCAGCATGGACTGGCGCGGGTCCTGCTGGTCGTCGGTGGAGGTACGGCCGAGGAAGGCGACCCGTACCTCCCCATGGAGCAGGCCCAGCGGCATCGCGAACGGCGAGACCGCGAGGTCGGACAGCGCCTGGTTGCGCGGTCCGGGCGGGCCCGGCGGGGGGCCGGGTCGGGGTGGCAACGCGAGGGTCATGCGGCATCTCGTTCCGGCTCGTCGTTGGCAAGGTCTTCTGCGGCCCAGAGCAGCAGGTCACGGGTTACGTCCGCCAAGGCGGCGCGTAGGCGGAGTCCTTCCTGACCGCCGACCATGCGAACCTCCCCGGCGAATTTCCACTCCTGTGACCGGGTTCCGGATCGCCTTTTCGTCGGCGGCTTATCGACCTGGTTCGCCGAGTCCTGCTCGGCTGGGCGCGGTTCCCGTTCCTCCTCCCCCAGCCCGCCGGGACGCGAGGTATCTTCAACCATCCCAGCTGCTCACAGGGGTGATCTTTTCGGCGAATAGGATAACGCCGGCTGGCCCGATCACGCACACGACTGATGATGAGAACCGAGTCTTCATGAGGCCGATCGCCGACAATCATGTCGGTCGGCTCGCCTATGGGTCTCGTGTCCGAACGAGCCGCATACGAGTTGATGGCTGGACACGCACGGGTCGATGCCGATGAAGGCGCGGCCAAGGCGGCGAGCCGCCGCGCCGGTGGTGCCGGCACTGGCGAACGGGTCGAGAACGACCCCGCCGGGCCGACAGCCAGCCACAATCGCGCGAAGCGGGATCGCGATCGGGTAGTCGTCCCCTTGGCCGGTCTCTTCACGGTCGAATGGGATTGTCCAGACATCGCCTGGGTTGCCGCCGCAGGCCGCGGTCATGGGGCCAAGTGGCCACGGGGTGCGGTCTGTGGATGCCGCATGCGGGCGCGTGCCGCCTCGGTGCGCTCGGCGCGAGAGCGCCCGGGTGCCGGTGTACGGCGTCCGAAGCGGGTCGAGGTCGAAGTGGTACCGAGGCTGCCGGACAAGCAGGAACAGCAGGCTGTAGTGGATGGCTAGCCCACTGGAGGCAGGCGTCGACGTGGCTTCTGGCGTCTGGCAGACAACCGCGCTGCGCAGGATCCAACCATCGGCCTGCAGGGCGAACACCGCCTTCCAGGGCAGCCCGAGCAGGCTCGGGGCCGAGATATCACCATTCGGTCCGCGGCAGTGCTGTAGAGGGCAATGGTGTTGGCCAAGCCCACGGCCATCAGCGTCGGTCGTGTAGCTGTCGCCGAGGTGGAGCCACGCAGTGCCTGAGGGAACGAGAACACGTGCGACCTCGGCGAACACCTGCCGGAGCCGTTCCACGAGTGCCACAGCCATCGGCTCCGTCGTGGGCTGCTCCCCCGAGGCCGCCTTGGCATTGGCGATGTCGTCGCTGCCGCAGGCGAGGCAGGGCAGCGGCGACGTCACGACGCAGTCGACGGAGGCTGTCGGAATCGTGGCCAGCGCGGTGACGACGTTGTCGACCGCGAGGCATACGCCGGACGCGCTGGACAACCGGAAGCAGTCCACGCTCCCCCGGGTCGCCGGCTGGTCAGCGGTCTTGGTCGTCCGGATGCCACGTTGGCCTGGGCTGATCATGCGGCGTCCGCGGGCGGGACGGCGGCCCGCGCCTGGTCGGGCGCACGGGCGAGGCGGGCGATGGCGATGTCGTGGAAGGCGGGGTTGAGGTCGATGCCGACGTAGGGCCGATTGAGCGCGCGAGCGGCGAGGCCGGTGGTCGCGGTGCCTGAGAACGGGTCGAGGACGGTGCCGTAGGGCGGGCAGCCGGCCGCGATGCAGCGCAGCGGGAGGTCGATCGGGTAGGTGGCGAAGTGCGGCTCGGCGAGCGGCCGGGTGTTGATCGCCCAGACGTCGCTGAGGAGCTCGCCAGCGGCATCACGTTCCGTCCTATCGGCGCCGCCCGTGGCTCGAGGCCGGCGCCTGGGCGCAGGTCCGACGAGGCGGGCCTGCGCGTCGGTGGACTCGACGCGGGCAGCTTGGTTCTGGCTCGAGGGTTCCAGCGCAGTCCGATGTGCGTGGATCGCGTCTAGATCGAGGTAGTGGCGCTGCTCGCGTACGAGGAGAAACAGCAGCTCGTACCGAGTGGAGAACCGGTCGGTCACGGGTTCTGGCATCGCGTTCTTCTTCCACCAGACGATCGCGTTGCGGACGATCCAGCCGTCCGCCTGGAGTCCGAACGCGACGTGCCAGGGCAGTCCGAGCAGGTTGCGGCGGCGCAGTGGGATCACCGCGGTTCCGGTCGGTGCGGCGGGCACGGCCACCGGTGGGAGGCGGCTGGCGTAGGTGTCGCCGAGGTTCAGCCACACGGTGCCGGTCGGGATCAGAACCCGGGCCAGTTCGCCGAAGACGCGGCGCAGGGCGGTGATGTAGGCGTCCGGGGTGGACTCCTGGCCGTACTGCCGGTCTTCCTGGACCGCCGCGCAGGATCGACACCGCGCGACAGCCAGTCGCGGCCCGGCGGTCCGGCGGGAGGCGGCCCGATGCCGACAGCCGGGGTCGCCGCCGGTCCATTGACGGGTGCCGTAGTCGCGCTGGCGCCAGTAGGGCGGTGAGGTGACGACGCAGTCGACGCTGGCCGAGGGAAATCCGGCCAGGACGTCGTGAGCGTCGCCCGTGTAGAGGGTGACGCCGGGGCTTTGGTGGTACGGCGGCGGCAGAGGTGACGTCATGCGGCCGCTCCTACTTGCCCATCGCCGGGCGGGCTGCCCGGGCCGAACTCCCAGGGCGGTAGGGAGCGGCTCACGACCCGGCTCGCCGGCGGCGTGAGCAGCTGGGCCCGGTGGAAGGTTCGCCCGTCCACGAGCGGTTGGTGGGCGAAGGGGCAGATCACCCAGCCGTCGGGGTGCACCCGCCGGCCGCGCTGGACGCGACCCCACACCGAGGCACCGGTGTAGACCGGATTGCCCAGAACCCGGGCGACGGACTGCGGGGTCCACAGCCGAGGGCCACCCGGGTTTCCCGGCACGGGACCGCCTAGCGCGGCGTCGGCCCGCGCGATCTCGGCGAGCCGGACCGCGATCAGCGCCGGGCTGAGGCGCTCCTCGACCCGCATCCGAAAGATCGCGATGATCTCGGAAGCGGCGAGTGGGTCGACGATGAGATGGGTGCGCCGCCGGGTTACCCCGTCGGGGCCGGTGACGGGAAGGTGCAGCGGCTGGTAGCCGTACGGGATCGGACCGAGGTGGTAGCCGGCGCGGACGATCGCGATCTGCTCCAGGAGCGCGAGCGCGTTGGTCCGGGCGTGGAACTCGGCGAGCGCCTTCGCCTCACGGGCGGCCCGGCGGCGGGCGAAGAACCCTCGGCGGCGGCTCGGGGCAGCGGATGGCTGTGCCGGCCCGGCGGGGCCGAGGATGACCGGTTCGGACGGGTCTGGCATGAGGAACTCCATCGGGGCGGCGGCGGCGGACCGCGAAACGGGAGGTCGAGGAGCGGCGGCCGGGCCAGCGGTCATGCGGCTCGCGGCACCGGGCGGCGGAGGCGGCGGGTGGTGCGGGCAATCCGCGACGCGGCGGCCTGGCGATCGGCCGCGGCGGACGGCCAGGCCGCCGCGCTGGCGGCGGCACTGACCACGGCGACGCGGCGGAAGACGACCACGTCGAGGTGGGCGGGCAGGTGCGACGGCCTACCGCCCGCTTGGGCGGGTGCCACGCCCAGCGGGCGCGCGCTGTCGCCGGGGTCGGCGCTGCCCGGGCGGCTGGCGAGGTGGGACCGGAGGCCGGCAGTCGTGATGGCGGCGGTGAGCGCGACGCACCGGTCAACAGGGGCGAGGCCGGCCGCGCGGCCGGCGATGAGCAACTCCACGAGCGGTTCCCTGACGCCCGCGAGATGGGCGCCGTCGCGGCACGGACCGGGCCGGCCGACGATGACCAGCAGTCCGCCGGGCCGCGTCAGCCGCGTGTAGTCCGACAGCCGCGCGCGCAGCCGGTCCGCCCTGCCGGGGTCCGTCTCCGGACTTGGCCCGTCAGCCCCGTCCGGGTCCGGACTGGAGTCCCGGTCCGGACCCGGACCCGAGATCGCGAGGTCCGTCGCGCGGGCCGCGGTGAGTACCAGGTCGACCGGCGCGGCCAGGCCCGTCCGGGACCAGCCGTCCGCGACGCCGTCGAGGATCATCCCGTCGCCGGTCGCGCCGTGGCGCTTGGTGAGCGTGAGGTTGGCGCGGGCCAGTTCCCAGCAGCGCGGGTCGGCCGTGGCGCCCACCGCGTGCCGGCGGGCGCGCACCGCTTCCACGCAGACGGTCCCGGTGCCGCAGTCCGGGTCGTAGACCACATCCCCCGGCCGGCTGTAGGCGGCGATGGCGTGGGCCGCGACCGCCGGCGGGATCGCCGCCCCGTCCGCCTCCGTCGCGGGCAGGTAGCCGCCCGCGAGCAGCTGCTGGGCGAGGTCCTGCTGGCCGGTGGGCCAGACCGACAGCCACCGCGCGTCGGGCATCTGGGCGACCAGCACGCCGGCGGCCGTCATGCCACCGGCCATGACATGTCCCGCGCGGCGACCGCGAACACGAGCAGGTCGGAGCAGGCCCGGCGCATGGCGATCGGCCCCGGCGAGTCGTCGAAACGCCCGCTGCCAGCCGCGTCAGCGGAGAGAAGGTCCTGAAGGGGAACCTCCACCAGCACGATCCGGTCGACCAATGCCAGCCCGCTGTCGAACGCCGCCGCGGTGATGTCCACGATTGGGTCGACCAGCCAGCCCCCGTGACTCTCCGCGTGCGTGATGACGGCCAGAAGGCCGGGCAAGGCCAGCAGACTGACCCAGGGCATCTCAAGCGCCCAGCCGGCGTCGGCGGGTCCCACTCCGGCAACAACCAGGTCGAACCGTCCAAGCTCCTGCCCAGCCAGCGGCCGGACAGATTTCGGACCGCCGTCCCGATCAGCCACACCGGTCCCGCGGAGTCCCGGTCCGGCCGCGGACTTGGGCTGGGGTCCGGAACCGGACCGGGACCCGCTTCCCGTCGTCCCATGCCGGTCCGATCCGGCCGCGGCGCCCAGGGGAGAAGGTCCGGTCCATGTACCGACCCGCCGGCCGAGCGAGACCACGTCCTCGGCGACGGCTGGCAGAAGGTCAAACAGGCCGGCGGGCTCGTCGGGCGGGCCGGGCTCGTCCAGCTCGCCAGCCACCGTGGGTGGCGGCGCCACGAGAAGCACCCGCTGACCCACGCGGGTAAAGCGCGTCACCGCGCATCTGACCGCCGCGCGCAACCACGGCACGACCGCCGCGTCGTCCGACGCCAGGTCACGGATTGGGGTGATCTCCGGCGGCACCGCGTGCGGGGACGCGGTGCCCGGCCCCCTGACGTCCCGCGGCGAGCAGGGCCACACCGACATCAGCTCCTGCGGCGGCCCAGCAGCCTGCCCGTCCTGGCAACCCTCGGGGCTCGATGGCATCGAGCGGTCTCCTTCCTCGCCTCCTCGGCGACGCGTCCATCACCAGAAGAGACCGAGTTCCGCCCCGATTTTCCGTTTCCGCTTCACCGCCGACCGGTCACAGCGCCGCGCCCGCTCGGCGGCTCTTAGCACCTCTTTCTTCGCATCCGGTTCCGCCGGCGCCTCTGGCCGATCATCGCGACGCCCGGCGAGAAACCAGATACGCCCTGAACTGCAAATATCGCCCACCCGCCCGACCGCCCCGGGGTCGACAGACCCACTTCTGGCTTTCCTCTGGCTTTCCTCTCGATTCTTTCTGTGCCTCGCCTGGCGATCTTCTGGTGTTTCGCTGGTGGCGGGGTGGATTGCTTTTCCGGATTCGTTTCGACGACACGACGAGGACGGTCCGGGATGCCTGATGACGTGGGTGTGTTCGCTTCGACCGGCGGTGATCCGCACGGGCGGGTGTGGCCGCTGACCACCGTGCGGGACTGCTTCGCCCTGCTGGTTGCCGGGCCGGAGCCGCTGGCGGTCGACGGCTCGCCGTTCCTCGGCCTACCGGACCGGCTGGTCCCGCTGGACGAGCTGCGGGATCGGCTGATGGCGAGCCGCTGCCCGCAGAGCACACGGGACACGGCCTGGGCATTGGTGATCCGCCGCTCGAGGGAGCACGGCTCGGCGTGGACGGTGGGCTGCGCCGGAATGGCGCTGCCGGCGTTGGCGTCGGTCGCGGGTCGGCTGTCGCGCTATTCGGCGGCGGATCCGTTCGATGTGCACGCCGAGGTGCTCGCCGGGTTTCTCGCCGCCGTGACGACGGCGCGACTCGACCTGCCAAGGATCATGGTGCGGCTGCGGTGGGCGGCCTATCGGGCGGGGCTGGCGGTTGTGACCCAGGCCCGGGAGGGTCCCCGTCCGGACTCGGACCTGTTCGATGCCCGCGGGCATGTCGGGGAGTCCGGGACCGGTCATCCCGATCTGGTCCTGGTGCGGGCGGTCGCCGACGGGGTGCTGACCCCTGCCGAGGTTGACCTGATCGGCGCGACCCGGCTGGATCGGGTGACCGTCGCCGCGTGGGCCGCGGACCGTGGCACCTCTGCCCGGGCCGCGTATGTGCTGCGGTCGCGTGCCGAGGCCCGCCTCGTGGCCCACCTGACCGGATTGGACGCCTCCCTCGTCTCGTCGAGACCCGCGAAGGCCCAGCCCATCGCTTCCCCGGCGAACAACGCCACGGGCCCGCCTGCCCGACCACACCTCGTTTCCCCATCGGCGTCCGCGCCTGGGACTGTCTCTCATCCGGCCGCACCCAGGGATGCTCTGTCTCCGGTTACGACCCTCCTTGGAGGGCCGCGGCCATGGGTCTGATCTTTGGGCGCCGTGATTCCCGCGCCGGCGAGGCACCTCTTTCCGGTCCGCCGCAAAGACGTAGGTCCCCTGCGTGCTGGCGCCGACAGAGCTGGCATCGGACGGTCGCTGCCGTCGTGGTCGTCACCTTCCTGGTGCTGGTGGGCGTGTTCGCCGTCCCGGCGATCGCCGAGGTCACGCCGCCGGTCCCGTACGACCTGAACACGGTGCTGACCAACATCCGCAACTGGATCATGGGGATCCTCGGCCTGCTCGGCACGGTGTTCCTGACGCTCGCGGGCGCGCGCTACCTGATCTCCAATGGCGACCCGGGCGAGATCAGCAAGGCGAAGGCCGCGCTGAAGAACGCGGCCTGGGGCTACGGTCTCGCCGCGCTGGCGCCGGTCATCGTTCAGATCCTCAAGGGCATCGTCGGGGCCTAGAGACCATGAACCTTCCTGTCTCGTCACGACGTCTCGGTGCCCGCCCACCCAGGTCGGCCGCGCACCGGCGGGCTACCGCCCCAGCCTGTCGCAACCCGGTACCGCGAACTCGCCGGCGGCGGCTGATGCGGCCGTCCCTGCTTCTGAGCCTGTTCCTGTTCACGGCCATCGGCCTGGCACTCATGGCCCAGCGGACGCCCGTATCGGCGCCCACGGAGGCGAGCACCGTCTCGCGGCCAGCCGCGTCCGTGACGACCGGGCCGGCGCCGGCCACGGCGGCACCGCGCCCGAACCCACAACCCGGACCATCTCCGGTGCCACCTGGCGGCGATGCCCCCGGCGATGACACGCCGGCGCCTGCTCCGGGCGACGACGGCCCGTCGTCACCGGCCCCGCCGGCACCGGACCCGGCGCCTTCGCCTCCGGTGCCGCACACCACCCCGGAGGTGCCCGAGATCCCGGGCGAAGGCGGCGGCGGGTGGATTGGGTGGATTACGGACGCGGTCGAGGGGATCTTCGACAGGATCGCCCGCAAGCTGGTGATCTCCCTTCTCGAGCCGCTGCTGGATCTGCTCGGTCGCACACTGCTGACGACCCCGCCGCCGGAGTCGTTGCCGGCGATCGGCGAGCTGTGGTCGAACTCGTGGCGGCTCACGGTCGCGTTCTACGGCTTGCTGATCGCTGTCGGCGCCGTGCTGGTCATGGCGTTCGGCTCGGTGCAGACCCGGACGTCGATCAAGGAGATCGGGCCACGGATCCCGCTGGCGTTCCTCGCCGCCGCGTTCTCGCGGACCTTCGCCGACACGGCGATCAACCTGGTCAACTCGCTGCCTGCCGCGATCCTCGGTACCGGCGTCAACCCGGATACCTCGACCGAAACGTTGCGCGGCCTGTTGATCACCTCGCTGCGGACCAGCCCGACCCTGGCGCTGGCTCTTCTGGGTCAGTTCCTGGCGCTGCTTACCGCGGCGCTGATGTGCACCTACATCGCCCGGGTCCTGCTCACAGTGGTGCTGATCGGTGCTGCTCCGCCGCTGCTCGCTGCCCATGCGCTCCCGCAGACCGACGGGCTCGCGCGCTGGTGGTGGCGGGCCTTTGGGGCGTGCCTGGCCATTCAGGTCGCCCAGGCGTTCGTGCTGAACGCCGCGCTAGTGGTGTTCTTCACGCCCGGCGGGTTCACCGTGCTCGGCCCGACCCCGGACGGCCTGGTCAACATGCTGGCCGCGATCACGCTGATGTACGTCCTGTTCCGGATCCCGTTCTGGTTGCTGCAGGCCGCGCAGGTGGGCGGCGGTCCCTCGTTTCTTGGCAGGGTCGCCCGCGCCTACGTGGCCGGCCGAGTGCTCGGCCTGTTGCCCAGCGGCCGTCATACCCGGGGCCAGCGAGGGGCATCGGCCGGCGGAGCTGGCGGGCCCGGTGGCCGGGCCGGCTGGAGCGGGCAGGGGGCGGGTCGAGGCCCGGGCGGAGGCCATCCTTCGGGACCAGCGCCGTCGTGGGCCCGCCGCTCTCAGACCGGCCGTGACGGCTCGGCGCGCGGCGCGTCGGATCCGCTGTCCCGACAGACGCCGCGGCGCCCGCGGCCAGGTCCGTCATCCCCAGGCCAGCAGAGCGGCACCACCGGTAACGGAGCCACCAGCGGGTCACGGTCGCGCCCCTCCGGGTGGAGCCGTCCCACGCCGCCCGCCACGGTCTCCTGGTCACCGCTCGCGCCAACGGCACGCACGAACCCCCGCCACGATCTTGCGCAGGCCACATATGAGCGGTATCGGCGTCCGGCGGCCCCGTCCGCCTCGCCCCGCGAGCCGCGGCCGCGGTCCGGCTCCCAACCGGCGCTGTCGTGGTCGCCGGTAACCGCGCCACGCCGCACGCCCCGGCCACATGGGCGGTCCCAGCCCTCGTTCTGACACCTCTGAGCCGGTCGGCCTCCTAACAGCGCCCTATGCCCGGAAGGACCTTAGCGATGACGCACCCCGTTCGCATCCCCGCCGACATCGACCGCGAGGACAGGCTCCTCGGCAATTTGACCGCCCGGCAGTTGCTCATCCTCGCCGCCGCCGGCGCCCTGCTCTACCTCGCCTGGCTGCTCACAGCCTCGTTCGTGCCACTGCCACTGTTCGCGCTGGGCGCGGTGCCCGTGGTCGTCACGGCCGCGGTGCTCGCACTCGGCCAGCGCGACGGCCTATCTCTGGATCGGCTTCTGCTCGCCGCAGCACGCCAGCGCGACACCCCACGCCGTCAGGTCAGCGCTCCGGAAGGCATCACGCCTCCTCCCGCCTGGCTGACCGACCGCGCCACCCACCAGCCCGAGCAGACCGGGCGACGCGGCCGGGACCGGCAGAACACCGAACCGCCGGCGCCACTGCGGTTCCCCACCCGCGACGTCACCCACGCCGGGATGATCGACC
The DNA here is from genome assembly GCF_016786325.1 of Frankia nepalensis. Lineage (GTDB taxonomy): Bacteria > Actinomycetota > Actinomycetes > Frankiales > Frankiaceae > Pseudofrankia > Pseudofrankia nepalensis. Next base: position 106,968 of record NZ_JADWYU010000094.1, read on the forward strand.
TGGGGGCCGACGGCGTGGCGACGGTCGCGGTCGCGTCGACGGTGAACTTCGCGCTGCGCACGCCTGGCGAGCAGGAGGCGCTGGTCGCCGCCTTCGCCCGCTACCTGCATTCGCTGACCAGTGGCGTGCAGATCCTGGTCCGTGCCGAGCGCCTCGACCTGTCGGCCCAGATCCACGAGTTGCACGCCGCCGCGACTGCTTTGCCGCATCCGGCGCTGGCAGCGGCGGCCGTCGAGCACGCCGGCTACCTCGGCCAGCTGGCCACGGACACCGACCTGCTGCACCGCCAGGTACTGCTCGTCCTGCGCGAGCCGCTCGCTGGCAGCACGCCGGCCGACGGGCTCGGCGCCGCTGCCGGCGCGGCCCGGCACCGCCGCCGGACCCGCGACAGCCAGCGGGCGGCCGATGCTGCCCGGCGCGCGGCGCAGGTTCGGCTCGTCCGCCGGCTCGCCGAGGCCGCCGATCTACTTGCCCCCGCCGGCATCGTGATCACCCCGCTGGGCGCCGGCGCGGTCACCGGTGTGCTCGCCTCCGCCTGTAACCCGGCAGGCCTGCTCTCCGCGTCCGAGGACCTCGCCGCCCCGGACGACATCATCACCGCCGCCGAGCCCGAACCAGCTCCGCCCGACCCCATCTCCGCGCCTGGCGGCAGGCGGGAGACCACGTCGCCCGGCTGGATCCCCACCACCAACGACGGACGCCGCCGCCGGGCCAGCCGGCGGACGGCCCGGCGGCCCACCGGCCTCGGCCCCTACACCCCCGAAGCCTCCGACGCCCCGGGGACCGACGAAGACTCCTGGAGCTGACCATGCCCCGCACACGACGCACCAGCACGACGACCAGACCCGCCCCAGCGCCCGGGCACGACAGACCTACAGCCGCCCCGCCGGCCAGCGCCGCCGCGTTCGCGCCGGAGTCGCTGGTCGTGGCGCCACGCCACCTGGAGGTCGGCGGCGAGTACGTCGCCACCTTCGCCGTCATCGGCTACCCCCGCGAGGTCCACCCCGGCTGGCTGGCGCCGCTGCTCACCTACCCCGGGCGGGTCGACGTGTCCGTGCACGTCGAGCCCATCGACCCGGTCACCGCCGCGCGCCGGCTCCGCCGCCAACTCGCCAAGCTGGAGTCCGGGCTGCGCTACGACGACGACCACGGCCGGCTCGCCGACCCGCAGGCCGAGGCGGCGACCGAGGACGCCTACGACCTGTCCGCCCGCGTCGCGCGTGGCGAGGGCAAACTGTTCCGGCTCGGCCTCTACCTCACCGTCCACGTGACCAGCCAGGACGAACTCGCTGGTGAGGTCGCCGCTGTCCGGGCGCTGGCCGCGAGCCTGCTGCTCGATGCCCGGCCGGTCAGCTACCGGTCGTTGCAGGGCTGGGTATCGACTCTGCCTCTCGGGCTCGACCAGATCCGGATGCGCCGAACCTTCGACACCGCGGCGCTGTCGGCCGCGTTCCCATTCACCTCCCCCGACCTGCCTCCGGCTGGTCCGGCATCGGTCGCCACCGCACCCACGGGGGTGTTGTACGGGTTCAACCTCGGCAGCCAGGGACTTGTCTACTGGGACCGGTTCGGCGAGCTGGACAACCACAACGCCGTGATCCTCGGCCGTTCCGGCGCTGGCAAGAGCTACCTGGTGAAGCTGGAGCTGCTGCGCAGCCTGTACCGAGGCGTCGAAGCCCACGTGCTCGACCCCGAGGACGAGTACAGCCGCCTTGCCGACGCGGTCGGCGGTACCCACGTGCATCTCGGCGCACCCGGCGTCCGGATCAACCCGTTCGACCTGCCGATCCACACCTACCCCGACGGCCGCCGCGGCGCGCCCCGCGACGCCCTGATCCGCCGCTCCCTGTTCCTGCACACCGCGATCGCAGTCATGATCGGCGAACAGCCCTCCCCAGCGACACGGGCCGCTCTCGACGCTGCCATCACCGCCACCTACCGCCGCACGGGCATCACCGCGGACCCACGCACCTGGACCCGGCCCGCACCGCTGCTCACCGACCTGGCCAACACCCTCACCGCCTCGACGGACCAGGCCGGCATCGAACTCGCCGCCCGGCTACATCCCTACGTCCGCGGCGCCTTCGCCGGCCTGTTCAACGGGCCGGCGACGCAGCGGCCCGACGGGCATCTGGTCGTCTGGTCCCTGCGCGAGCTCGCCGACGAGCTCAAGCCCGTCGGCACCCTGCTCGCGCTGGACGCGATCTGGCGAACCGTGTCCAACCCGGCACTGCGCCGCCCCCGCCTTGTCGTGGTCGACGAAGCATGGCTGCTCATGCGGCAGCAGGCCGGCGCCGACTTCCTGTTCCGGATGGCCAAGTCGGCCCGCAAGCACTGGACCGGTCTGACGGTCGCCACCCAGGACGCCGCCGACGTGCTCGCGACCGACCTCGGCACGGCCGTCGTCGCGAACGCCGCGACGCAGATCCTGCTCCGCCAGGCCCCGCAGGCGATCGATGAGATCGCCCGCGTGTTCGACCTGTCCGACGGCGAACGCCAGTTCCTGCTCACCGCCAACCGCGGCCAAGGGCTGCTCTCCGCCGGAACCCAACGGGTCGCGTTCCAGTCCGTCGCCTCGCCGGCGGAGCACCGGCTCGTGACCACCAACCCCGCCGAACTGGCCGCCCAGCCCGAATCCACCGCTACGAATACCGTCAGCTTCCTCGACCTGTCAGCGGACCCCGATCTCGACGAGGACGACCCCTTCGACGATTTCGACCTCGATGCGGCCTGATCCCCGGCCGCTGGCGCTCGCCTGGCCGGACCCCTGTGATTTCACGTTGGCGGGATCGCGACGGACCTGGGCGGCTACCGCGAGCGCCGCCGCGCTGACCCCGTCGGCGCTCGGCGGCTATCTGCGGGACCCGTGGGAACCGACGCACACCCTCGCCGGACAACTACCGGTCTGGGGGCCATTCGCCGGCCCGGTGTTCGCTCTCCTCATCGCCGCGGTCCTGGCCTGGGCGCGGCGGGCCCGGCGGCGCTACCAGCACCGTCTCCACGACGGCGCCCAGCTCGTCACCGTCCTCGTCCCGCCCACTGTCGACCCGGACGGCGCCGAGACTCTGTGGGCCAACCTCGCCGGACTCGCCCAGTCCGGCTGGCGCCGCCTGCTCACCGGCCAGCCCCATGTGGCCTGGGAGTACCTCTTCGACGCCGACGGCATCCGCATCCAGCTGTGGGTACCCGGCGGCGTGCCGCACGGCCTGGTCGAACGCGCCGTTGAAGCTGCCTGGCCCGGCGCTCGCGCCACCGCCGAACGGCCCCACCCGCCGCTGCCGACCTTCGCGCTCCCCGGACGACGGCTACTCAGCGCCGGAGGAGAACTGCGGCTCGCCCGCACCGAGACGCTGCCGATCCGCTCTGACCACCGCACGGACCCCCTGCGCGCCCTGCTCGCAGCGCCCCTCGGACTGACCCGCGACCAGCGCGCGGCCGTGCAGATCCTGGCCCGTCCTGTCGCCGGCCGCCGCCCGGCCCGCCACACGCGTCCTGTCGTCCTGCGTCTGCTCAGCCGGCTGCTCGATCTCCTGCTCGATCTCCTCACGCCCTCAACCCACGGCCGAGGAGCGCAGGCACACCAGAACGGCTCGCCAGCGGATCACCAGAACCGGCTGCGGCAGGCCAGCGAGAACCGTGCCGCCCTTCCCAAGAATCGCGGCCCTCGTTACGAGACCCGCATCCGCTATGCCGTCCTGACAACCGTCCCGTACACGACCGCCGACCCGGGCGCCGACGCCGGGCCTCGCTCGCTTGCCTCCGACGAGGCCGCCCGCAAGGCTCAGGGCCAGATCCAAGGCCGGGCGCGCGCCATCGCCGCCGCCTTCACCGGCTACAGCGACCACAACCATTACCGGCGCGCCCGGCTCCGCGACCCGCTGCACGCCCTCGCCCGTCGGCGGCTTCGGCGCGGGGACCTGCTCTCTGTGGCCGAGCTCGCCGCGCTCGCGCACCTCCCTCTCGACCTCGCCGCCCCCGGCCTACAACGCGCCGGCGCGAAGGCCGTCCCGCCCCCGCCTGCTATCCCCACCCGAGGCCGCGACATCCGGCCTATCGGCCTCGCCGACAGCGGCCAGCGCCGCCGCCCGGTCGGTCTGCACGTCGCCGATGCCCGCCACCACGTCCACGTCCTCGGCGCCACCGGCGCCGGCAAGTCCGAACTCCTCGCCCGGATGACCCTCGCCGACGTCCACGCCGGCCGCGGCGTCGTCAACGTCGACCCCAAAGGCGACCAAATCAACGACATCCTCGCCCGCCTGCCGCTGGCCGCTGCCCACCGCGTCGTCCTCTTCGACGCCGAGACCTCCACCCAGCCGCCCTGCCTCAACCCCCTCGACCAGCCCGACCGCCACCGCGCCGCCGACAACCTCACCTCGATCTTCAGCCGGATCTACGCCGACTCCTGGGGCCCCCGCACCGACGACATCCTGCGCGCCAGCCTGCTCACCCTCGCCGCGGGGCCAGGCACCCCCCGGCTCACCGACCTGCCCAAACTCCTCGAGTCCCCGGCCTTCCGCGCACGCGCCCTGCGTGCTGTTGACGACGAGATCCTGCTCGGCTTCTGGCAGTGGTACGACCAGCTCACCGACGGCGCCCGGGCCTTCGCCGTCGCCCCGCTCATGAACAAGCTGCGCGGCCTGCTGCTACGCCCGTTCATCCGGCACACGCTCGCCGCCGGCCCCAGCACCGTCCAAATCGATGACGTCCTCGACCACGGCGGCATCTGCCTCGTCCGCGCAGCCCAGGACACCCTCGGCGTCGAAACAGCCGCGCTGCTGGGCTCCATCGTCGTCTCGACCGTCTGGCAGTCCGTCACCCGCCGCGCCCGCCTATCCCAGCACCACCGGGCCGACGCGGCGCTCTACCTCGACGAGGCCCACTACTTCCTCACCCTGCCGTACGCGCTCGACGACATGCTCACCGCCGCTCGCGCCTACCGGCTCTCGATCACCCTCGCCCACCAGCACCTCGCCCAGCTGCCGCGGCACCTGGAAGAAGCGATCGCGACCAATGCCCGCAACAAGGTCTTCTTCGCAGTCAGCCCCACCGACGCCCGTCGGCTCGTCGGCCACGTCGAACCTCGGCTAAACGAACACGACCTCGCTCACCTCGACGTTTTCCACGTCGCTGCCCGGCTGGTCGTCGCCGGCGCCAACACCGCCCCCTTCACCGCCCGCACCGAACCACTCCCACCGGCAATCCCCGGCCGCGCCGACCAGATCCGCGCCATCGCCCATCGCCGCGCCACCCGTCCGACCGAACCCGACCGCCGCCGACCGCGCCCCGCCGCGTGAACCGTCACCGAGACAGGCAGCCATGGCCATCACCGAACCCTCGCCACGCCCGCGCCCGGTCCTGACCCGGCCCGGCGCACGAACCGCCGCCAGCGCCGAACACCAAGCCGCGCTCGCCGCCCGGCTCACCCCACGCGACCGCTGGCTCACTCGCATGATCGCCGAATACAAGGTGCTCACCACCGACCAGATCGTCCAGATCGCGTTCCCGAGCCGCCGGGCGGCCAACCACCGGCTACGCAGCCTTTACACCTGGCGCGTCCTCGACCGCTTCCAACCCCTCCTTCCCCGCGGCCAAGGCTCCGCGCCCGCCCACTACGTCCTCGACATCGCTGGCGCCACCTTGCTCGCCCACGAAGATGGCCTCGACCCCAAGAAGATTGGCTACCGCCACGACCGAGCCATCGGCATCGCCCACTCCCAGCATCGCAACCACACCGTCGCCGTCAACGCCTTCTTCACCAGCCTGATCGCCACCGCCCGCCGCCCCGGTTCGAAGGCGCGCCTGCTCACTTGGTGGTCCGAAACCCGCTGCCTTCACGAGTTCGGCGACCTTGCCCGCCCCGACGGCTACGGCCGCTGGCGGCAGGACGGCCGCGACGTGGCCTTCTTCCTCGAACTCGACCGCGGCACCGAACCCCTACCCCGCCTCGCCCGAAAGCTCACCGGTTACGAGGACCTCGCCAGCAACAGCGGCACCGTCACCCCGTTGCTCTTCTGGCTCCCATCCCCGAGGCGGGAGGCCGGCGCACGTCAGGCGCTCGCCGCGGCACTGCGCGGCCTGAGCTATCCCGACCTTGCACCCATCGCCACGACCGCCGCAGACATTGCCGCACTTGGGCATGGGTGTCCGACCGCGAAATATTGGCTCCCGCTCGCGCCTTCCACCACATCGACAAGCCGACTAAGCCTATTCGATCTTGCCGTGCTGTGGCCACATGACGTCAAAGGGCAACCTCAGTACGCGGCAGCGGCACAACGCAGGCACGGTCTACGTGCCCCCGACTTAGAAGAGCCCTAAAGATCTTTATTGGGGAGTTAACGCGCGGCCGGGTGCGGGTGTTGAGGAGGGGCCGGCCAGTGGGGCGGGCGTTCTCTCAGGGAATCAGGATCTTGGATCCGGGAACGGCGGCGGGTCCGTAAGCCGGCCAGTTCGCCCCAGGGACGATGGTGGGCTCGTGGGCTTGTCTCTTCCTCCTCCTGGGAGCGGGGGTAGTTTCGGGAGTCGGTGGCCACCGACGACCGAACGGCGGATTTGTCGGATGAGGGTGGCCCGCGCTTCCCGCTCATCCAAGCCGACGAGGTCGATGTACATGATCGTGGCAAACAGCCCTTGCGGCTGGAAGTCCTCGACGCGGACCGGGATCAGAGTCCTCGTTGTCTCGTTGGGATCCCGCCGGAAGGCCTGCGACCATCCGGGCCCAAAGCTGTCCGACGTCTCGGAGGCCCGGGAGAGCACGACAATGCTCCACCGCGAATAGCGAATTGCCTCATCGAAGGCGTGGACCATGCTCTCACCAACCCTTACATCCACTTGTGGAAAACGGACCCTATAGTCCTCCTCCTCCAGGCAGTATTTGATCCAGGCACCCCAGTCCTCGTCACCCACGGCGGCGGAGAGGACAAAGTCCCACCGGGTGTCGTCGCGTAATGGAGAGCCAGTCTCGTCGTCGCCCTGTGGCTTGTCCGCCTCCTGCTCGGCGGCCGGCGCCGCAGCCGGTGCCTGGTCCGTCGTCTGACCGGTTGACGTGGTGCCCGGAGCCGAGGGCACGTGCGGCGCGCCGATGCTGGGAAGGGTCACCCAGGCCAGGCCGCGGTACTTGCCGTGCATCTCGACCTCGCGGTAGTCGGAGGGGCGCGTCCCGCGGAGCCCCGCCCGGACGACCGAGTCGTAGATCGTGGGCGAAAGAATCAATGCCAGGTCGGCGGTCGGTTCGGCCGCCAGCGCGGCGCGGACGGGATCCGAGTCGACCAGGCGCATGGCGATCACGACCGCGTCGCCGCCCCAGCCGTCGGAGTCTGTGTACACCTCCCCCTCGTGTATCGCGACCCGCAGCCGGAGCCGGCCCTGCTCGGTCCTGGTCTCGTTGTACTCCCGGAGCACTATGGTCAGTTCCCGGACGAATTCGACGACGATGTAGGCCTTCGAGACGGTCGCGGGAAACATCGTGAAGAAGCCGTCTCCCCGGTCCATCCCCCGGATCCACGCATCGCCTCCCACCGCGTCAAGGGCCTTCCTAATCACCTCCCGGAGTCCGACCTGCAACGCGCGCTGAGCCGCCACGCCGAGCATGGCGAAGGCGACCATGTCCACCGCGAGCACTGTGTAGTGCACAGCGGAGTCACGCTGATCACGCGCCGATGCCGGGGGCGTTGCCTCAGCACGCGCCGCCTCGGCGCGGACGGCGGCTTCGAGGCCCGACTGGAATACGCGGGCGCCTGGATAGCTCCGGGTGGCGATTTCCAGGATTCGCCGCCGGGCACCGACAAGAGCACCGAAGGTGAGCATCCGATTTACGGCGACCCAGAATTGCATCGGCGTCTCGGTGTTCACTGGCAGACTTTCGTACCGCAGGCCTGCGTTCTCGAGCAGTCTCCTCGCGGAGTCTAGGTTGTAGTAGTACTCAGTCAGCGCCCGTACCTCTGACTCAGCCAGCCAGTCGGTCAACTGATCGTCCGGTGAGGGCGGCTCCTCCTCGGAGGGTCGCTCAGGCGCATGGCTCGGTTCTTCCTCGGACCTCGGTCCGGATGCCGCCTCAGCCTCGGCACGGGCCGCCGCAGCCATCAAGGTCCGGTTCTCGGGGAACTGGGCGGAGGCTGCGGCTAGGAGCCGCCGACGTCCTTCCGGAACGGCGCGAAACTCAAGCATCCTCGCCACCTCTCGCCAGAACTCGACGGGCGAGTTGGAGGGGATGGGATTTTGCCCATATGGCAGGCCCACGGCTTCGAGGAGCCGGCGCGCAGCGGGCTTATAGCCGTACACATCGGCGAGTGTCTCGATCTCTTCTTCGGTCAGTCCGCCGCCGGCGATCTTATCGGCGAGTGGGTCCCGTTGAGTTCGATGGAATACGGGGTTGCCGGGGAAATCTTCCGCCGCAGCGGCCAGGATTTTTCGGCCTCCCTCTGAGAGGATGTTGGCGTCGAGCTGTCTGGCAATTATCGTCCAGAATCTCAGGGGAGTCTCGAAACGAGCGGGCCAGTCCGATGATGGCAGACCGGCGCGTGCGAGAACGGTTTCTGCACTTCCCCGGCCTGAATAGACTCTGGCGAGTTCGCCAATCTCCTCCTCGGTCAGCCTGTCCGCAGCAGGGTCCTGGGCCGGTCCTAGATGAACTCTGGCAAGTACACTGATCTCTTCCTCGGTCAGCCCGTCCGCGGCGGGGTCTTGGGCTGGGGGGACCGGGGGTTGAGGCGGCACCGGCGGCTTGGGGCCTGCGAAGCCGAGGCCGCGCAGGGTCGCGCGACTGGCCCGTGCGAAGGCGACGACGCTTTCCGGTAGGGACAGCTCGCCGTCCTGGTGGGGTACGGCGGCGGTGAAGGTGGCACCGCGCCCAGCCTGGCGGGCGATGAACGCGGTCAGGGCGCGGTCGCGGGCGAACATGTCGGCGGTGGAGAGGGAGCGGCGCAGGAGCCGCAGGACCTCCTCGTCGCGGTAGCGGAGCAGGATCTCCCGGTCGTCGTTTCCTGGAATGGCGTTGATGAGGTCGCTGACGACAAACTCGGCGAGGTCGCTGACCTCGGATCCGTCGACAACCTCCTGGCGGAAGAGCTGCATCAGGGATAGTGAGACTACGGGCTGAGCGGACCCAAGGACGGCGAGCCGGTAGACGTGCGCGTTGGAGGCGTTCTCCCGAAACTCGGTCACGTAGTCCGCGGCCGACGGCGTCGTGTCGTCCCATCCGTCATTCCAGCCGTCGTCCTCATCATCGAGCGTGTCATCGTCGTCGAGCAGGTCGCTCTCAACGACGGAATCTGCCCCAATAGGCGGCCGGTCGGCGGTGCCCCCGGCGGCGGCCTCCGGGCCGGCTGGCGCGCCGATAGATGGCATAGCGAGGAGGACGCCGGTCAGCCCATCCGATCGGCGCGCGGCGATCATCTGGGCCCAGGCGCCGAGGGCCTGCGGCGTCAGCCCGGCGATTGGCAGGAGCACCGTTCCCGCAGGGAGGACGAGCCGAGGGCGCTGGTGCAGGGGCGCGATGCCGGTCGGGTAGGCGTCGAGGCTGGTGTTGGGACCGCCTGGCGCTCGGTTCACCAGCCGGACCCACCGCCGGACGTCGGCGAACCCGGACTGACGACTCCACAGCCGCAGCGGCAGCGGGTTGAGTAGGACGGTCGGTGTTCCCCGGGCCCAGCCGTGGAGCAGGTCCCAGGCGGTGCTGTCGGCGCTCCAGGCCGGGTCTGCGCAGTCGGAGAAGAGCACGACCAGCCGACGGGACTCCGGCTCGTGCAGCCGGGCTGCGGGAGCTGGCCGGCCGGCGCTGTCGAGAAGGATGCCCTTCGCGACGTCGAGGCGCCAGCGGCGCAGGGAGCGGAAGGCGCCGGTATCGCGGAAGGTAGCAAGCAGTTCGGTAGTGAGCTCGTGCCACACACGGTTAGTGGGCGAGTCGTCGACGACGAGGTCGAGGTCGAACCAGCGCTCAGGCTCAGGCCGCATGACCGGGATGAGCACGTCGGTTTCGGCGAACGCCTCGATGGTCGCGTCGATGTCGAGGATGGCGCGCCTGCCACGTAGGTGGCGGCGCTTAAGCGGGCGCAGGGCCCTGGCTATCTCCTGCGCGCGCGGCAGCGACCGCGCACGTGGCACATGGACGGCGCTCGCCCTTCTGCTGCCCGTCCCACCAGCGATATCAAAGATCTCTGTCCTGGCGGCCGGATCAATGGCGTCCTCGGACACGGCCGAGGAAGGCGGGGTCTCCGGCTGGTCACCGGCGGGCCGGTCATCGGAGTCGCCGGGGACCTCGCCGGCCGTTTCAGCGCCGGATTCCGCGCGGGCGCGGCGCACGGCGAGCAGCAGGGCGTCGGCCAGTGCCGTCGCATCGACGTCGGCGCCGAGGTCGCGCAGTCCGCTGATCAGCCCGGCGAGGGTGGTCATGCCGAGGAGAGGTCCTTCGTGAGTAGCCTGACCAACTGCTCGCGCTGGTCGCCCTCGGGGGGAAACTCGCGGGTCACCAGGTAGACCGCGTTCAGGAGTTGGTCGGTCGCCAGTACCTCGGGCTTGCCGATACGCCCAGCGAACGCTTTGATCAAGTCCTGGATGGCCGCCTGGGTCTCCTCGTCGAGGTCCTTGAGGTGGGCATTGACGATTTTGGTCAGCTGGTCCGAGTCCGGGTCGGGCATGGGGAACCGGACGCAGCGCCGCAGGAACGGCGGCGGGAACTCGCGCTCGCCGTTGCTGGTCATGACTATGACCGGGAACTGGTCGCGGCCGCCGCGGACGACACCCCTGGCAATCGTGCACCTCGCGTCATCGGCGACGTCGTCTTCACCATCGGCGACGTCGAGCCGTACCCGGACCTCGTCCACGGTGTGCCGCTTGAGGACGTCGATCTCGAACGAGCCGCGTTCAAGGACATCGAGCAGGTCGCTGGGCAGGTCGATGTCACTCTTGTCGATCTCGTCAATCAGCAGCACACGGGGCCGGTCGACGGCGGCGAGCGCGGTACCGAGCGGGCCGAGCCGCAGAAACCGCTCCGGGCTATCGTCCTCCTTGTGCTGACGGGCGTGGAGCCGGCCGAGGGCGTCGTACCGGTAGAGCGCGTCGACTAGCGTGCTACGGGAGGTAATGTGCCAACGCAGCACGCCGCCGAGCCCCAACTCCTGGGCGATCGACAGTGCGACGGTGGACTTGCCAGCGCCAGGTGAGCCGGTTAGCAGCAGGGGGCGGCGCAGCAGCAACGCGGCGTTGACCGCGCCGGCGAGCCCGAGGGGCGGCTCGAACGGAACATGGGCCCGCGCCTGGCGCCACGGCGGCAACGGCGGGAGTTCCACCGGAGCTGAAGGCCGCTCGCCTTCGGACTGATTCCCCCGGTAGTACGGCGTCCAGGTCATCGCGGTCCAGCCTTCCCAGCATCGGGGTGTCGTTGCGGAATCTTTCTCGTCACGCGCGCAGCCCCTGCGGCGCGCCGATTCCTGCTCTTACAGAATTCCAGCCATGGGATGTCCTCCCAGACCGCCCGGACGAGCGCCAATGGGAGGCTGGCCTCGGGCTCGCCCCAGCGGCGCAGCCGGTAGGCCTCGGAGAGCTGCCGAGGCACGTCCGGGCCCCAGTAGGCGTCCAGCGCGTGCTTAGCCGCATCCCATGCCGTGCTGGTGGGTGCGCCGCCGTTCTGGTCGGGCCACAGCACGATTGGCGACTCCTCAAGGAGCAGGTCCAGCATTGTCCTCATGGACCCGTCATGGAGCACGGTCGACAGGCCCAGGGCCACTGGTGGCACCTTCCCCTTCTGAAGCAGGTCGTCGAGCACGTCCGGATCAGTTTCGGCCCGCCAGCTCACCCGCGCCGCCGCCGGCGATTTCATGATCCTGTTGTACCGCTGCTGAAGGAGCCCGATATTCTCGCCGCCGTTCAGGCGGCGGCTCCACCGCGCGGCGACGTGGTAATCCTGGCCGAGCATCGTCGGCCTGTTCCCACCAGCCATCATCTCCTCGGGACGCCAGGACTGTCCGCCGTCGCCACCGAGGAATGACGTGGGCACGGCCAAGTCAACGTCCTCGAGTTCGCTTGCCTGCTCCCGCGCCCACTCGAGGACACGCCCGACGGCTGCAGCTACGGCCGTCGCGCTCCGTTGTCTGCTGGGCTCGGAGTGGGGAATTTCCCACCGGGCCTTCCCCGCACTGTCGACGAGCCACGCCTGCACCTCCTCCGGCCACTCGTCGTCAGGCGAATGGAGGCTGATCACAAGCCGCCATGGCCCGGGGCGCCGCCACGCGCTGACCTTCTGGATGATGTCGTTGACAATCGTGTAGTTCAGATCCAGGTCACCGACCCATTCCTGGAAAGTCAGATCCTGCGCGAGCTCACCGTCAGTCGGTGCCTGTACGCTGGTCCCAATCGGTGTAGCGAGGTCGGCCGCAAGCTGCACGACAAACTCCACCAGCGCGCGCCTCACGCCACCGCCGCCCTCGTCAGCGGAATCCTCGCGTTCTTCAGCGCGGGAATTGAGCGCGACCCACGCGATGACGTCCTGGTCGGCAAAACGAATGTCGAATGGTGCGCCGTGGCCCGCTTCCTCCGTCGCCACGTCGCCGAGAACGTCTGCCGCCGCCTTCCACAGCTGTGAGATGGTCACCCGTGGCCGCCAGGCACGCAGGAACAATGTGGTCTCCAGTACCAGCGCGAGGTTCCCGGCCAGCCACGATACTTCCTGAGCTGCGGCCTCGGACTCATCGCGCAAGGTGACTGACAGCTGAACAAGCGCGTGCCGATCCAAAACCGATGAAACCGGTAAGGCCAGCTTGGGGAGCCGTTCGAGCGCCTCAGCGAGCCTGCGCCGGCCCTTGCCACCGAGACGGTCGGGCCGGGGCTGCCATCGTCTCCCTCGATGGTCGCCATACTGCTTCAGAACGAAGCCGACATCGACGAGCCCCTGCAGGACCGTGCTCTGCCTCGCCAGCCATCCCCGTCCCTGCGCGCAGGCATCGTCGAATGTTCGGTACCCCACGCCGTCCGTTGCCGTATACGCCGTCGGCTCGACGATGAGGAAGGCGCCGCCGGACGTCGCTCCGCCGGCACCCGCCGCGACACGTGCGAGGAGCGCATCCTTGGCCCTCCCGACGTCGGACTCGTTCAGATACCCCTGGTCGATGAACTCGTGGTCCTCGGGGGGCATGCGCATGTGACCGCCGCGGTCCAGCGCCCCGACCTCGTCGTCCAGCCAGACGGCGACGAGGACGTGGTCCTTCGAGGCGAGCAGGATCGGGCGCAGCTGGGCCACGAGGCAGTATCCGGCGAAGATCAAGGCCAGTTCGACGCAGTTCCCCTTCCGGCCCGCCTTGACCCGCTCGGGCAGCCGAACTCCCTGGAGGAAGCGCTGGCCAGGCGACAAGTCCAGCACCGAGGTCTCATACTCGATCCCCTGCTTCTTCAGATGGTCGTAGACCAGCCGGGCCACGTCGGCGAAACGTCTGTCCCGCCGCGCGGCGTACGGTGAGGGCAGCGGGTCGAAGATCCCTTCAATCCGGGTGTCGACGAGCCGGGCCAGCAGCCTCCAGTCGTCCGTAAACCAGTCGACCAGGTCATTCACGCGGAGTTCTCCGCCTCCAGCACCTCGAACACGTCCGAGGTCGTCAGTTCGAGCGAGCCGGCGGAGACCGTCGCCTGGTAGGCGCCGGGCGGCAGTGGTGGCAGCTCCCAGCGGAAGCCGGCCCCACTTTCGTCGCACGGCTCGAGCGCGGGCACAACGGGCGTGGTCGAACCGTCCGCAGCAGTGATCGTCAGCGTCGCCGGCGCGTCGACCATGGTGGCCCGCACCGCGCACCGAATTTCTACTGGCTCGTCGCTCGCGAACACGGCGTCCAGAGCCAGGTCCAGCGTGGGACCCGCCGCGGGCACCACCGACTCAGCCAGAGCGGCGGCCTGCTCGGTCGCCGGCCGTTCAGGCTCGGGCTCGTCGTCGCTAGGGCCCTCCAGGTGGCTGGTGTCCACGTCGCTCCCCATGGCAGCAAGGCTGAGAACGAGCTTGCGGAGCAGGTACCGCTCGCAGTGCGCCGTCCCATGCTTGCCGTTCTCCCAGCTCCACAGCCGCTGTTTCGCAAGTTCCAGCGGGATCGCGGACAGCGCCGGCACCGTCCCGTCGCCTGAGTCGAGCAGATCGCGCAGCGGCTCGTCGATAGCTAGCTCGCGGGCGCTTGGCAGCCCGACCGCCACCGTCAGCTTCTTGCCGTCATATTCCAATGCCTGCACGGTGCCGTGCCCGAACCCCGCCAGCGGGTTCCATGCCTGGTCACCCTGCAGCCGTGGGCTTCGCAGCTTGACGTGGAAGTTCTCGCGGGCTAGGCGAGCCTGCTCGACCGACAGGTCGCCCACCCGCTCCACCGGAAGCTCGCCCACCCGCAGCAGAGGAAGTTCAGCGCCGTCCTCCCGAAGGCGTTTGGCCTCGGGCGAGATGTCCCGAACGATCGCGTACCTCGGCAGCAGTTGGTAAACGGACGGGAAGCTGCTGACCAGCTTCGTCAGCCCACGCAGCTGGACTCCGAACTTGCGGGCACCGTTCGCCAGATAGTCGGCCGCGACCGGCGCGCCCCGGTACGGTGTGCCGAAGGTGATGAGCGCCCGGCACTGCTCCCAGCCACCAAGCACGTCTAGTGTTGCGTGATTCTGTTTGCTTACCGGTGGCGGTTGCGGTTGTTGTCGACGAGTTTGCGGATGCTGGTCTGGGTGAGGCGGACCTTGGCGAGGATCTCGTTGGTGGTGGCGGTCCAGGTGAACGGCTGCGCGTCGGTGTTCCAGTGGGTGATGTAGTCGCGGATCTGGCGGGTCAGCGCGTGGACAGAGGGGAAGGTGCCGCGGCGGATCGCCTGCCGGGTGATGATCCCGAACCAGGTCTCGTCGGGTAGCCCCGGCGCATTGCTGCGCCGGGGCCCCCTCAGAACCGGCCGTGCCCGCTTTCCGGGCAACCGGC
>NZ_JADWYU010000248.1 GCF_016786325.1 Frankia nepalensis
ACGACGTCCTGCGTGGGATCCTCGCGGGGGAGTACCTCGTCATGCTCGGCCGGGACGACGCCGTGGCCACCCTGCGCTCCCGGGCTGAACGGTTCGGCGCCGGCCAGAACCCGACCGAAGCGGGTCACGCCCTGTTGCCCACCTGACGGGCATCCGCGCACGGCGACGGCAGCCGAAACCCCGTCGCCGACAGATGGGATCACCGAGCCTGGTGTTGGCGCCGTCGGCGCCAACAGCCGCTGTATCTGCCGCTGAATGCGATCCGCCGCGCGGCGCCGCCTGGCAGCAGGCCCATACCGAGAGCGGCCGAACGAGGACCCGGGGTCTCGAGACCGAGGCGCGTTCCCTCAGCCCGGCGTGCGCCGGGGCCGTCAGCCGGCAGGATCAGTCGATCCGGTCGCCGCACCAGGTGTAGGCGGGGTTGGCGGCCGGGTCGGGGTTGGGCACGACGTCGAATCCGTTGGCGGTGTTGTTGATGCGTAGGAACACGTAGCACTGGGAGATCTTGCCGAAGTTGGCTGTCAGGTCGATGGGCTTGGGCAGGAGCCCGCCGGCGTCGTAGTCGTCGACGGCGCGGAGGCGGTCGATGAACTCCTCGCGGGTGGGGCAGGGTCCGGCGACGGCCAGTCCGTGCAGGAAGAGGTCGGTCTGGACGTAGGCGGTCAGGGCGATCTGGGTGCGCGGGTCGGCGATTTCTGGTGCGTAGGCCGCCATGGCCGCGAGGTATCGCTCGTGCGCCGGGCCGCCGAGCTCGAACGGCACGAGGGAGAGGAACGTCGACACGGGCGGCCCGGCGGTGCCGTAGAGGTGGAGCAGGGTGCTGTCGTAGCCGCCGGGGACGAGGACGACCTTGATCCGTGCACCTGAGGCCTGGACTGCCTGGAGGACTTTCGCCCAGTCGTCCGGCCCGATGCCGCCGATCAGGACGTCCGCGCCCGAGTTCTTGATCGAGGCCGCGAGTTGCTGGACGCTGCCGACGGTCGGGTTGAAGATGAACGGCTGCGGGAGGATCCGGACGCCTACCTGCGCGGCTCCCTGCTCGATCTTGCGCGTGATGTCGGTCGCCGGTGCCAGGACGTCGGTCCTGATGACCGCCGCGGTGGTCCCGCCCTGGGCCTGGATGTAGCGGCCGAACGTGTCGACCGATCCGGCCTCGGTGATGGTGTAACCGGTGGTGAACATGTTGCGGTACCGCGTCCAGAGTGCCTCCGACGGCATGCCGGCGACGGGGACGCGCAGGTCCGCGAGGTACTGGGCGCTGCCGGAGGCGGCGAGCGTCGTCTCGAGGAGGCCGAAGACCTGTTCGTCCTCGACGAGTTCGTGCGCGGCCAGGCTGTTGCCGTCGGGTTCGCCGCGGTCGTCGCGCCACGTGTACTCGATCGTGCGGCCGTTGATGCCGCCGTCCGCGTTGGCCTGCTCGATCCGGGCCTGGACGCCGCTGCGCGCGGCGCGGAACGGCTCGCCGAGTACCCCGCTGTCGGGGTAGACCTGCCCCAGCTTGATCGACGTCGGACTGAACCCCGGCGTCGAGCAGTCCGTGCCCGTGTTGGAGGAACCCGTCGAGCCGCCGCACCCCGCCGCCGCGAGCAGCGCTGTCGACACCACGGCCGCGACCGTGCCGGACCGCCGGCCGCGCCGCGAGGAACCCGGTGCCACGCGGCTCGCCCGGCCGGTCCGGCCCGGTAAGGAAACCTGCACTGTTGGAACACCCCCATCCAAGCCCCGCGCCGGGTGGTCAGGCCCCACGGCCACGAGGTCTGTCGTCATCTCTTCGCTGATCTGGTCGTTCCGCTGTGCTCGGTGCCGTCGCCGCGGTGCCCGATCGCGGGGTCGACGGGAACACCGCCGGTACGGCGGGTCGCACGGAGCCGGGGCGCTCCGTGCCTGTTCGTGGAGTTGTCGGTTCGCTGGCCGACGGGTTCGCCGAACGGGAATCCGACGGACGGGCGTGGACATCGGAAGGCGACCGGCGGCGCTGTTCGGGGCGACAGCTGAGTGGACGGGCACCCAGCCTTGCGATCCGCTGTGCATCGTAATGGAATGGAGTTGGGGCGCAACCAGGCGGGGAGGCGAACCTCGCCGGTAGTAGCGCTGAGGTGGTGAAGACCCGCCAGGCGAGCCCGTGTCGGCGGGCGCTCCCGCCAGCTCTGCTACCGCTTCCAGGTCGTGCCGCTCGGGATTCCTTGGTCCAGCCGCGTGCGGGCTGTCGCCCGGCCGGGCCGAGATCAGGCCCCGTGACCGACGGTCCCCGGGCCAGGGTGCCGGTGGACCTGAGGCTGAGAGCGGGGAGCTGGCAGTCAGGAACGATATGGTTCGCCTCGGATCGAATTGAGCGCAGGCAGGGGGATCTCGATGGGTGGGGATTCCGCTCGTGGCCGGCCGCGGGATCCGCGGATCGACGGGCTCGTGCTGGCGGCGACGCGTGACCTGTTGGCGCAGCGGGGTTTCGCCGAGACGACGATCCAGGCGGTGGCCCGGCAGACGGGTGTCGGCGCGTCCACGATCTACCGCCGGTGGCCGTCGCGGATCGAGCTCATCGAGTCGGCGGTGTTTCCCGGTCTGGGGGTGCTCGACATCGCTCCTACCGGGGATGTGCGCGCCGACCTGCGCCGGTTCGTCGTCGCCTACCGCGAGTTGTTCGAGTCGCCGGCCGCTCGGGCCGGTGTCCCGGGTCTGCTCGCCGCCTACCAGGCGGAGCCGGAGCGGCACGGGACGCTGGTGGCCCGGGTGGGGCAGGATGTGCGGCCGGCCTTCCAGGCGACGCTCGCGGCCGCCGCTCCGGGCACGGTCGATCCGGCGGTGGATCCGGACACCGTGATGGACGTCCTGATCGGCGCCGCCGTGTACGACGCCTTCATCCGCCCGTTCACCGGTCGCGCGGCCGGCGCCGCCGCAGACCGGGCCGCTCAGGACGACCGCGTGTGCGATCTGCTCATGCGAGCGCTGCGGCCGGACGACGGTGACCGCGCTCCGGCCGGCTAGCGCCGGGCGGTTACTCGGAGCGATTCGGGCGTCGGCGCCCCGCTCGCATTACGATCCGACATGCTTCGTAATTTAAGTAGGCGGAACGTGGCCAGGCGAGGGAGAGGGGCGCGAATGCGGGCGGCGGTGCTGCGGGATGGACGTGTCGAGGTCCGCGAGACGGCGGATCCGGTGCCGGGGCCGGGCCAGCTGCTGGCGCGGACGTTGTCGTGCGCGATCTGCGCGTCGGACCTGCACTTCATGGACCACCCGGAGGGCGTGGCCGCCGACGACAGCGGCCTGTGGGACTACCACGCGGACCGGGACATCGTGATGGGCCACGAGTTCGTCGGCGAGATCGTCTCCTACGGTCCGGGCACCGAGGGGCGGCTGCCGGTCGGCACGCGCGTGACCAGCCTGCCGGTTCTCGTCGGGGCGGGGCCGGTGCGGATCATCGGGTGCAGCCCGGAGGCCCCCGGCGGGTTCGGCGAGCTGATGCTGCTGACCGAGTCGCTGGTGCGCGCGGTCCCCGAGCATGTCCCGTCGGATCAGGCGGCGCTGGCGGACGCGTTCGCGGTCGGTGAGTACTACGTGCGCCGCGCCGCGCTTGGTCCTCGGGACGTGCCTTTGGTGATCGGAGCGGGCGCGATCGGGCTGTCCGCGGTGGCGGCGCTGCGCCGCCGCGGCGTCGGCCCGATCCTCGTCGCGGACTACAACACCAGCCGGCTCGAGACCGCCAAGGCGTTGGGCGCGACCCACACGATCAGCCCGGCCGATCGGTCGCCGTACGACCTGTGGCGGGAGGTGGCGCTGGAGGGGCGGTCGGGCCGGCCGGCGTTCGGCGCGGCCGACCCGGAGGCGCCCCAGTGCGTGGTGTTCGAGTTCGTCGGGCTGCCGGGGGTGCTCGACGGGATCATTCAGGGGTGCGAGCGGGGCACCCGGATCCTGTCGGCGGGGGGTCCGCCGGAGGGCGACCGGATCTCGTCCATGGTGGCCAAGCGCAAGGGCGTCAACATCCAGTTCGGTGGCGGCCCGGATCCCGAGGACTGGTACGGCACGCTGGAGGCGATCTGCGCCGGCGGCCTGGACGTCAGCCCGGTCATCGGCCTGACGGTCGATCTCGACGGTGTCCCCGATGCCCTTCAGGTCGCCCGGCGCGCCGACGGCCCGGCCCGCATCATGATCCACCCTGCCGGTGACGCGGACCTCGGGGGGACCCGATGAGCGACATGGCGGGCGACGTGGCGGGCGACGCGGCGAGTCTCCAGCGGCAGCTCGCCGAGCTGCGGGAGACCGTGGCCGGCCTCGGCGCGCGGCTGCGGACGTTCGAGGACCAGGTGGCGATCAGCCAGCTCGTCGCCCGGTACGGGCCGGCCGTGGACAGCGGCTCCGCGACCGCCGCCGCCGAGCTGTGGGCCGAGGACGGAGTCTTCGAGGTGCCGCCGTACGCGGTCTGGACCGGGCACGACGAGATCGCCGGCATGGTCGACGGCGCCGGCCATCAGGGGCTCATCATGAACGGCTGCGCGCACGTGCTGACCGCGCCGCTGGTCAAGGTCGACGGCGACGAGGCGCGCGCGTGGAACTACGCGCTCAACATCCGCTGGGACGCCGAGCGGGACCGGTTCTGGATCGCCCGGGCGTCCGCGAACAGCTGGTGGCTTCGGCGAGAGCCGGCCGGCTGGCGGGTCGCCCACCGGGTCAACCGCGGCCTCGACGGCTCACCGGAGCCGAGAGCCCTTTTCGAAGCCAGCACCCAGCCCTTCCGGGCGGGCAGCCAGCCCGCCTGAACCCGACATGCCAGGCCGCGACCCAAGCCGGGCTGACCGCGCGGCCACCAGGAACGATCCCGCGAGAACGACAGGAAAGGTGATCACGATGTCGGACGCCGCCACCACGAGATCCGGTCCGGACGAGCGAGCGCCGGCGGCCGGCCCGGTGACCTTCGTGGGAGCCGGGCAGATGGGCGCGCCGATGGTCCAGCGCCTGCTGCGGGCGGGGGTGGACGTCACCCTCCATGCCCGCCGGCCCGAGGTCCGCCAGACCTTCACCGAACTGGGCGCGCACACGACCGCCTCGCTCGCGGACGCGGTGAAGGGCGCGGGTGTCGTCATCTCCTGCCTGTTCAACGAGAGCCAGGTCGAACAGGCGCTGCTTGCCCCGGACGGCCTGATCGCGTTGCTGGAGCCGGGCACCGTCCTGGTCTCGCACACCACCGTCGGGATCCGGCTGCTCGCCCGGGTCGACGAGGCCGCCACCGCGCGTGGCGTGTCGCTGCTGGACGCGCCGGTCAGCGGCGCCCCCGACGACATCCTCGCCGGACGCCTGACGATCCTCGCCGGCGGCGACCCCGCCGTCGTCGAGCGCGCGCGGCCCGCGCTGGAGACGTACGGCACGGTCCTGCCCACCGGGCCGACGGGCAGCGCCAGCCGGGTGAAGCTCGTCAACAACCTGCTGTTCACCGTCAACGTCCAGACGGCGGCCGCCGCCGCGGCGCTCGGCCAGCAGCTCGGCGTCGAGACGAAAGCGCTGTTCACCGCGCTGCAGCACTGCAGCGCCGCCACCCGCGCCATCGAGACCATGCGCGACGTCGGCTCCATCGAGCGCTACGCGGAACTGGGCGCGAAGTACCTGCGCAAGGACGTCGCCGCCGCGCTCGCCACCGCCGCCGAGGAGGGCGCCGACCCGGGTGTCCTCGCCTACACCGCCCACCACGGCCCCCTGCCCCTGACCGCCTCATGAGGCTGCACGGCAAGGTCGCGATCGTCACCGGAGCCGGCGGGGGAGTCGGGCGCGGCATCGCGCTCGCCCTCGCGGCCGAGGGCGCGGACCTGGTGCTCGCCGGCCGCACACCGGCCAGTCTCGACGACTGCCGACGCGAGATCGAGGCGCTGGGACGCCGCGCCCTCGGCGCCCGGTGTGACGTGGGAGTGGCCGACGACCTCGGCGAGCTCGTCGCCGCGACGCTGCGGGAGTTCGGCCGTCTCGACGTCCTCGTGAACAACGCCGCGTTCGTGCCGCACGGAACCCTGCTGGAGATCTCCGAGGACGACGTGGAGGCGGCGCTGCGCACGGGGCCGCTGGCCGCCCTGCGACTGATGAGGCTGTGCCATCCGCACCTGCGCGGCGGCGGGTCGATCATCAACATCTCGTCCGCGGTGGCCGTCGCGCCGTCCTCGAACAACCGTGGCGTCTATGCCGCGGCGAAGGCCGCCCTGAACGCGATCTCCCGCACCGCGGCCAACGAGTGGGGACCCGACGGCATCCGGGTCAACGTCCTCATGCCGTTCGCCCGCACCGAGGCGCTCGACCGCTTCCTCGCGGACGAGCCCGACTACGCCGCGACCCTCACGTCCGGCGTCCCGCTCGGGCGCATCGGGGACCCGCGGGCCGACATCGGGGCCGCCGCGGTCTTCCTGGCCAGCTCGGAGTCCGGGTACATCACCGGCGCGACGCTGCCCGTGGACGGCGGCCTCGCCTACATCCGCTGACGATCGCCGCACCTGGCCGCGAGGACCGCGACCGGTGCTGGTGGTGACGTGCATCGAGCGTGGCGTGACCAGGCCGGCCAGCCTGGGTCAGGGCGGGTCAGGCTGGTGGGTGCGCGGCCGCCGGGCCGACACCGGCGGCGGCGCGGAGCAGCCGGGCCAGCCGGTCCATGAACGCCTGGTCGACGGGCATCCGTGTCACGCAGATCCGGGTGATCAGCGCCGACATCAGGCACTCGGCGAGCATCGAGGGGTCGGCGTCCGGGGCGATCTCGCCGCGGGCGACCGCCCGCCTGAAGGGTGCCACCACGAACGCCATGTCCCGGGCCGCGAGCTCGCTCAGGCCGGCGGTCAGCAACTCGTCGTTCGCGGTGACCCGGGTCTTGACGAGAGCGAGCGTCACCGGGTCGTTGAAGACCCGGACCAGGCCCGCGCAGAGCTGCTTCAGGTCCTCGTCCCAGCTTCCCTCGTCGGGCCGGGGCAGCGCGGCGGCCTCGGCGGCGACCAGCACATCACGCACCAGGTCGGCCTTGCTGGACCACTGCCGGTACAGCGTGGTCTTGTGCACGCCCGCGGCGGCGGCGACGTCCTCGATCCGCAGCGCCTCGTACCCGACGGTCCCGAGCATCTCCCGGACCGTGCGGAACACGTCCCGGCGGACCCGATCGGTCAGTCCGCGGGGGCGGCCCCGGCGGCGCGGCGCGGCGGGGCCCGAGGGGGAGTCGCGGCCCGGCCGGGAGCCTGGCCTGTCGACCTCTGTCTCCGTCATCGGCCCGCCATCCCCGCGCGCGCCCTTGCCCGCGCCTTGGCCTCCGCCCGTGCGCGGCGGGCTGGCGGCTCCGGCGCGGCGACGGCGCGCGACGACCGTCCGCGCCCACGACCCCGCCCACGGCCCCGCCCGGACATGATCAACGCCAGACCTCCGTCGGGATGCGGGAGGCGACCATGCTACCTACGGTGCCCCGGCCCCGGCGGGGACGGCCTCGTCGCCAGACGCCGCCCACCGGCCGGGGGTGTGACCGGCAGGCGCCGCCTGAGCCCGCGCGGCGGGCCAGTGGATTGAGGGTTGGTCGGAGGAATCTAGAACCCCATTTCATCTTGAGGGTGGGGTTGGTTTCTGGGTCGGCAGCGCAGGAGCGCGCTGGCGAGGTCACGTCCCGGCTGTCGCCGGTCGAACTCCTAATATAGGCTACTAGAAGTTGCATCTCGGTCGACCGGTGAGATCTGCGTGACCGGTTACGGGCCGGCCGGCAGGTGCGCCGTACGGCGATGCCGCCCGTCTGGCCGGCCGTGTCGCGCGGACGGCCGTCCGTGGCGGCCGGCCCGCGCGGCGCGGGTGGCGCGGGTGGCGCGGGTGGCACCGAGGGTCTGGTGGCGCCCGTGGGCAGGGTCACGTTCGCGGCGGACGTCACTCTCGCTTGACTATCCTGAAACCCGGTTCTACGAAGATGATGGAGAGACCCGCGTTCGCTGAGCGCGACCGCGGCGCGATGGGGGAGAGCGCCGAGGAGCTCGGCGGCGGCTGACCCGCCCCGCCCGGACCGAGCCGGTACCGGACCGACCACCACGCCGATCGGCGACGGCCAGCGGCAGCGAGGAGAGCTTGACGTGTCCATCGGCCTTGACGAGGACCACGCGGCGCTTGCCGACGCGGTCCGCGGGTTCGTCGCCCGGCACGCCCCGTCCGAGCGGGTCCGGGCCGGGTTCGCGGACTGGGTCGCCGGCGAGCTGCCCGACTACTGGCAGGGGATCGTCGAGCAGGGGCTCACCTCGCTGCACCTGCCGGAGGAACACGGCGGCGCCGACGCCGGGCCGGTGGCGCTCGCCGTCGTCGTCGAGGAGGCCGCCCGCGGCCTGCTGCCCGGGCCGCTACTGCCCAGCCTGCTGACCAGCTCGGTGCTCGCCCGCCACGGCGGCGACCACCTGCGCAAGCGACTCCTGCCGGGGCTCGCGGCGGGTGCCACCGGCGCCACCGCCCTGTCGGTGGCCGGACTGTCCGCGACGGCGGTCGGCGACGGCGAGTACCGCGTGAGCGGCGGCGGCGACCCGGTGCTCGGCGCGGCCGGCGCCAGCCTGCTGCTGCTCGGTGCCGGCACCCAGGACGGCGGCGAGGTCTGGTTCGTCGCCGAGCCGGGCGCCGGCGGCGAGGGCGCCGCTGGCATCGAGGTGACCGCCGGCGGGCCGGTCGACCACACCCGGTCGGTGGGCACCGTCACGCTCACCGACGTCGTGGTGCGCGCGGACCAGCTGGTCCCGGTCACGTCCGCGCAGGTCCGGGCGCTCGCCGCGGTCCTGTTCGCCGCCGAGGCCGTCGGGCTCGCCCGCTGGTGCGTCCAGACCGGTGTGGCCTACGCGAAGGTCCGCGAGCAGTTCGGCCGGCCGATCGGCTCGTTCCAGTCGATCAAGCACAAGTGTGCCCGGATGTTCGTCGACGTCGAGACCATGTCGGCGGCGGCCTGGGACGGCGCGCGGGCGCTCGGCGAGAGCGACGACCAGCTCGCCCTCGCCGCCGCCGGGGCGGCCGCCGTCTGCCTTCGGGGAGCGACCGACCTGGCGCTGGCGACGATCACGCTGCTGGGCGGCATCGGCTACACCTGGGAGCACGACACCCACCTCTACTGGCGCCGGGCGATGACCCTGGAGAACCTGCTCGGCCCGGCCGTCGGCTGGGAGCGCCACCTCGGCGAGCTGGTGCTCGGCCCGTCCGTGGACGCCGCGGCGCGTGCCTTCGACATCGACCTGTCCGACGCGGACCCGGCGTTTCGCGAGCGGGTCGCGGCGACCCTCGCCGAGGTCGCGGCGCTGCCGGCGGACGGGCCGGCGCGCCGGGCGCGGCTGGTCACCGAGGGGCTCGTCGTGCCGCACTACCCGAAGCCGTACGGCCTGGCCGCGAGCCCGGTCGAGCAACTGGTGATCCAGCAGGAGTACGAGCGCTCCACCGTGGCGCAGCCACGGCTGATCATCGGCGACTGGGCGCTGCCGACGATCCTCACGTACGGCACGGACGAGCAGAAGGACTTCTTCGTCCCGGCGACGCTGCGCGGGGAGATCCTGTGGTGCCAGCTGTTCAGCGAGCCGGGCGCGGGCTCCGACCTGGCGGCGCTGTCCACCCGGGCGCGCAAGGTCGACGGCGGCTGGCGGCTGGACGGCCAGAAGGTCTGGACGTCGATGGCCAGCGAGGCGCACTACGGCATCTGTCTTGCCCGCACCGACCCGGACGCGCCGAAGCACAAGGGCATTTCGTACTTCCTCGTCGACATGACCGCGCCGGGCCTCCAGATCCGGCCGCTGCGGGAGGCGAACGGCGGCTACCTGTTCAACGAGGTGTTCTTCGACGACGTCTTCGTCCCGGACGACCGGCTCGTCGGCGAGGTCAACCAGGGCTGGGGGCTGGCCCGGACCACCCTGGGCAACGAGCGGGTCAGCATCAGCGGGATGCAGCACATCCCGGCCGACCTGCTCGAACTCGTCAGGTCGGCGCCGCTCGCGGCCACGTCGGGCGACGTGGTGCGCGAGCTCGGCGCGACGTTCGCCACCGCGCACGCGCTCGCCGCGCTCGGGATGCGTACCACCCTGCGCAGCCTGTCCGGCCTGCGCCCGGGCGCCGAGTCGAGCGTCTCCAAGGTGGCGTCGGGCACCCTGGTGACCTGGATCGCCGAGCGGGCGATGCGCTGGTTCGGACCGGCCGCGGCGGTGGCCGACGGCCCGGCCGGGCAGCGTGTCCAGAAGTACCTGTCGGTGCCGCCGCAGCTCATCGGCGGCGGCACGGTCGAGATCCAGCTCAACGTCATCGCCGAGCGGATCCTCGGCCTTCCGCGCGGCTGACCGGTGACGCGACGTTCTCCGCTCTCCCCACCTCGGTTGCTCCCCCCATCTCGTTCGCTCCGTCCTGGAGGCAGCACATGACGATCCCCGGCGAGACCAGGGCCGGCCGGTCGAAACTGAACGGCGCGTACTCCACGACCGCGGTCACCGCCTCGGCCGGGGAGGATCTGGTCGGGTTGCCGATGCCGCAGCGGCCGGACACCCTCTACGACCTGTCCCGGCGTACCCGGGTGCGCCGGGAGTCGGGGCCGCGGTTCCCGTTCCCGATTCCGAACGGCTGGTTCGTCGTGGCCACCGCCGACGAGATCGAGCCGGGTCGGACGAAGTCGCTGTTCTACTTCGGCAAGGATCTGGTGCTGTTCCGCGGCACCGACGGCACGCCGTATCTGTTCGACGCCTACTGCCCGCATCTGGGCGCGAACCTGGGTGTCGGTGGGAAGGTCGTGGACGGCAGCCTGCAGTGCCCGTTTCATGGCTGGCGGTTCGACGGCGCGAGCGGTGCCTGTGTCGAGGTGCCCTACGACGACAATCCCTACATCCCGAAGACGGCCACCGCGCGTTCCTACCCGGTGGTCGAGCGCAACCACATGATCTGGGCGTGGCACCACCTGGAGCGGGCGGAGCCGACCTACGAGGTGCCCGAGGTGGCGGAGTTCCACGACGACGACTGGCTGCCGATCGTGGTCAAGGACTTCGAGATCGCGACCTGCTGCCAGGAGATGACGGAGAACAACGTCGACTGGCCGCACTTCATGTACGTCCACGGCACCCCAGCGATCCCGGAGGAGGAGTTCCACACCGACGGCCACTACAAGCGCACCGTCGGGATGAACGGCAACTTCGTGCGCGAGGGCTTCGGCCTGGGCCTGGGCGTGCTGCGGGTGAAGGGCTACACCACGTTCCTGTCGTCGACGACGCCGATCGACGAGGAGAACGTGCACGTCCGGTGGATCTTCACCTCGCCGAAGTCGCTCGGCGAGAACGCGGCCGAGAAGGCGTCGCGCAGCTTCACGGCCGCCGTCAGCCAGGACCTGCCGATCTGGGAGAACAAGATCTTCAAGGACCCGCCCGTGCTGCGGCCGGCCGAGAAGGCCATCACCGAGCAGCGCCGCTGGTGCCAGCAGTTCTACTCCTGGCCGGCTGGCACCAACGCGAAGAAGCGCTGACACCGGCCGGCAACCCGAAGCGGCGGCGCGGGCGCCTCAGGCCGCCGGCCGCGGCGGCGCGCCGGTCGCGGTGGCTGGGCCGGCTGCGCCAGGAGCACGCGAACCTCGACCTGGCGCTCGGCCACTGCGCCGCCGCGGAGGACGGCGACGCCGGGCTGGAGCTGGCCGGTTCGCTGCGCCGCTACTGGGTCGCCGACGGGCGGTTCGCCGAGGGCCAGCGCTGGCTGACCACCTTCCTCGATCAGACCGAGGGTGAGGAGCCCCACCGCCTCCACGCCCTGCACACCGCGGGCTGGCTGGCCGCGATGCGCGGCGACCTCGCCGCCGCCGAACGGCTGCGGCGGGACTGCGCCGCGCTGCTCGCCGCCCACGGGGGACTCGCGGCCCACGGGGGAAAGGACGGCCATCGGGCGCTCATAGCGCAGCTCGACGGGCTCGGCGCGCTTTACGCCGGCAGGCCGGGCGCGGTCGAGGCCCTGACGCCCGCCCTGGCCGAGTTCCGCCGGGAAGGCGACCTCGACCATCTCCAGCAGACCCTGTCGCTGCTCATGCTCGCGGTCGCGTTCGGCGGTGCCCCCCGCGAACAGTGGTGCCTCCGAGAACAGTGGTGCCCCCGCGAACGTGGAGGACTACCACCGGGAGTGGATCGCCATCTCGGAGCTGCTGGATTCACCGCGGCCGCGGTCGTTCGCCGACTGGGCCTACTCGATCGCCACCTGGCACGCCGGCGACGCGCGCCGAGCCCGCGAGATCACCCGCTCGACGCTCGCCGGCGGGCGCGACCAGCAGGACCACCTGGGCTCCGTCCTGCTGCTGGAGGCCGCGGCCTGGTTCGAGAGCAGCCTCGACGAGCACCCCACGGCCGCCCTGCTGCTCGGCGCGGCGGATCGCCTGTGGAAGCAGATGGAAACCTCTACCGCCGCGCTCCCCGGCCTGTTCCGGTGCCGCCAACGCGCCGAGGCCGCCACCCGCCGGTCTCTCGGACCGAGGGCGTTCCACACGGCCTGGGCTCGGGGCACGGCCCTGGCCGTGGACGAGGCCTGCGACTTCGCCGTCACCGGCGTGGGTGCCCGCGTGGCGGCGCCCGCTGGCACCGCCACCAGCGGCCAGACGGTGATCACTCCGCTGACGCGCCGGGAACGCCAGGTCGCCGACCTGCTCGCCCGCGGCCTGAGCAACAAGGACATCGCGACCGCCCTGATGATCTCCGCCCGGACCGTCGAGACGCACGTCCAGCAGATCCTCAACAAACTCGGTCTCCGCTCCCGCGCCCGGGTAGCCGCCTGGCTCGCCGCCCAGCCCGCCTACTCCACACCATGAGGATCTCCACGACCGCCGCTGGCCCCGCCAGGGTTCGCCCTGTCTCGACGCCGAACATGACTTGCCGCCAGAATTGAATGTCCTGGCCTGAGATGTCCACTTGGAACCGCATTCAAGCGCCATAACCAGCGTGGGCCGGTGTATTACCAGCGGAGCGGTTTGTGGATTGTGGGATGCTGTGCGCGGTAGGTAGATTTTTCCGCGCGCGTTACCGTGGAAGTGGCAGTGTTGGAGCCGAAAAACGGTCGAATACATAAGAAGTTCGCGGACTAATGATCGATCGGAAGGCATCGGTGGAGCTGGCGCGGCGGCGACGCGGCTCGTCCTCGGTGGCGTTGGCGCGGGCACGGGAGCGGTTCTTCGAGGCTGGCGCCGGCGACCCGTCCGGTGTGCGTGGCCTTGTCCTCCGTTCGTGGGCACGGGCCCGCGAGCTCGCGGTGCCGGCGGATCTCTCCGATGCCCGGTATGTGGGCGTGGAGCCGGACTGCCCGCTGGTGCGCGCCGCGCGCCCAGTGCTGTGCTCGTCGGTCGAGCCCCTCCGGGAGGCGGCGGTCGTCGCCGTCCTCGCGGACGCGAACGGGCTGCTGCGCTTCCACATCGGTGGTGATCCCGCGTTCGAGCGGCGGATGGCGGACGAGGGGGCGGTGGCCCTCGGGTTCGACTTCTCGGAGTCCACGATCGGAACGAACGGGATCGGCACGGCGCTGACGTTGCGGCGCCCGGTTCTCGTCGACGGAGCCGAGCACTACTCCGAGATCGGAGCGGCCTTCTCGTGCGGCGCGGCCCCTGTCCGCGATCCGGTCAGCGGGGAGATCGTGGGCCTGGTCAACTTCACCTGTCCCGCGCGGGAGTCGAGTCCGCTCCTGCTGGCGATGGCGAGTTCCGCGGCGGTACAGGTCGAACGGGAGCTGCTCGTGACGGCGGACCGGGGTGACCTGGCGGTGCTCGCCTGCTCCGATGATCCCGCGGCGCTGCGGGCACTGATGCTCGCCGAGCGACGGCGGCACGCGCTTAGGGAGCACCTGTACCAGATCATGACGCGCGCGGCGGCGATGGACGTCGGGTGCCTGCTCACGCAGATCATGGAGCTGGCGGCCGTGGTCTTCCCGGTCGAGGCCGTATGGGTGCTGGACGGGCAGGACTCCGGGGTGTTGCGGGTGGCGGCCGTCTGGGGCGACGTCGTTTCCAGCGCCGTCGGCGCCCAGCTCTCGTCGGACGTCGCCGCGGCGGTGCTGCGGACCGCCATCCGCGAGCAGGACGCGGCCGCGCCGAACCGACGGTCGAGCGTGCCGCTTCCCGGACAGCTGCGGATGGCGGGCTCCTGGTTGGCGGTGGCGGCCGGTGACGGCGGTCTACCGGTCGGTTCACCGCTCGGCTCGCGGTGGGCGCGGCCCCTGGCCCCCGCCATGCCACCACCCGCGGCCGACGCGACGCCGCCCGCGCCGGGTCGATGCGTCGTGGTGGCGGCGCTGGGGCCAGCGGTCGCAAGCGAGGGCCAGCGCGCGGCCGCGAAGGGCCTGCTCGCCGAGATCGCCGACGCCTGTGCCAGCGCCTGCCGGTTCGAGGAGGTCAGCCGGCAGGCGGCCAGTGACGCGCTGACCGGCCTGCCCAACCGGCGCCGTTTCCTCCAGGCGGCGCAGGCGGCGTTCCTCCACTGCCGCGCCCACGGGCGCCCGATGGCCGCTCTCATGATTGACATCGACCGGTTCAAACGGGTCAACGACACGTTCGGCCATGCCACGGGTGACCGGGTGCTCGTCGAGGTGGCGGCGCGCATCCAGGCCGCTCTTGCGCCCGACGACGCGGTGGGCAGGATCGGCGGCGAGGAGATCGCCGTGATCAGCCTCGTACCGTCCGCGGACGCGTGGGCGCTGGCTGAACGGCTGCGCCGCGCGGTCGCCGCCGTCGAACTGACCACCCCTGGCGGAACGCTCACCGTGACCGCCAGCGTGGGAGTCGCGTGCCTCACGAGGCATGACGAGCACCTGCCCGACCTGCTCGACCGCGCCGACCAGGCGCTGTACGCGGCCAAGAACTCCGGGCGCGACCGGGTCGCCGAGGCACCGGTACCCACCGTCTGACCAGATCGGGCGAGCCCGGTGATGCTCGGGTGATCCGGCGCCGCCGGGAAGACCGGTGGGGATGGACCCGCCTCACTCGCTCACAGGCGCGTCGCGTGGGCTCGGGGACATGCCCGGGTCAGTGGGGTGGCTGGTCAGTGGGCCAAGGCGAGCACGGCGGGCCGACCTGTGGGTGGATGACGTCGGTGTCCCGACGGCCGCCATACCAACCTGTGGCTGATCGTCGAACACCGCGATCGTCACCCTCCCGGGAGAGCGCCGGCTCGCCACGAGGGCGCGATCCCCTTGTGATCACGGCGGGGCGAGCGCGGCGCCCGGAGGAGGGAAACGATGAGTACCGATTTCCGCACGGTTGGCCGTGAACTGTCGAACTGGGGGCGTTGGGGGGCGGACGACGAACTCGGCACCCTGAATCTGATCACGCCGGCCCACGTCGCCGCGGCGGCGGCGCTGGCGCGGACGGGGCGCGTGTTCGATCTGGGATACACCCTCTCGTCGAGCGGTCCGCAGATCGGGTTAGGCGGCCGGGTGAACCCCGTCCACCTCATGTCGATGACCGGGCAGTCCGCGTACCCCGACGGCGGCGGGTTCGCCGACGACTTCATCTTCATGCCGCTGCAGTGCGCGACGCAGTGGGACGGCCTCGCGCACGTCTTCTACGACGGCTTCTGCTACAACAACGTGCCCGCCTCGTCGATCACCGCGCGGGGCGCCGACAGGCTCGCGATCGACCGGCTGGCGCGCGGCGTCATCGGGCGGGGCGTGCTCGTGGACGTCGCGCGCCTGCGCGGCGTCGACTGCCTGACTCCGGATCACGGGATCGGCCCGGACGAACTCGACGCGGCTCTCGACCGCCAGGGAGTGACACTGGAGCCGGGCAGCATCCTGCTCGTCCGGACCGGGTGGACGCGGAAGTTCACCGAAGGCTCGGCCGCCGCGTTCATGGGCGCAGAACCCGGACTCACTCTGGAATGCTGCCGATGGCTCCGTGAGCACGACGTCGCGGCCCTCGCCGCCGACAACTGGGCGGTCGAGCGGTATCCGAGCGGGGACCCGAACGCCATCATGCCCGTGCACTACGTCCTTATCCGCGACCTGGGAATGACGCTCGGCGAGATGTTCGACCTGGAGGCGCTCGCCGCGGACTGCGCGGCGGACGGTGTCTACGAGTTCCTCCTGTGCGCGCCCGTGCTCAAGGTCGCGAACGGCGTCGGCACGCCCCTCAACCCCCTGGCGGTGAAATAGCGCCGGTCCGTCGCCGGCCCCGCTCATGATCGGTCCGGTGGGCCGGTTCTCCTGCCGACGCGGGGGACTGCCCGAGGAGGAGCGGATCTGCCGCGACCGGTGTCGGCGCTATCGTCGGAAAGTGGCCGGTCTGGGGCGATCTGTGGCCGAATGACTAGACTGTTCTCACCATGGGGGCGGCAGCGGAAGTCGGGCGGCAGGGCCCCGGGGGCGCTCGGTGATCGTTGACCGGGAGCGGGTGGAGAAGGCCCTGCCCGGCTACCACGTCGCCGAGCGGTTGGGGTCCGGAGCGTACGGGCTCGTGCTGGCCGGCGAGCATCTGCGGATGGGCCGTCCTGTCGCGATCAAGGTGATGGACGCCGAAGGCGCGGAAGATTCGACGGACAGCTTTGGCGCCGAGGCGCGGGTGCTGGCGACGTTGGACCACCCCCATGTGCTGCGCGCGCACGACTACGTCGAGGCCGAGGGCCTGTGCCTCGTGGTGATGGAACTGCTGGCGGGCGGCACGCTGACCGACCGGCAGGAGGGCATCGGGCCGGAGCAGGCGTGCGCGGTGGGGCTGGCCGTGGCGGATGCGTTGGCGCACGCGCACGGTCGCGGGGTGCTGCACCGCGACATCAAGCCCAGCAACATCCTGTTCGCCGCCGACGGCACGCCCAAGGTCAGCGACTTTGGACTCGCGAAGCTGCTCGAGGGGTCGGCGGCCACCGCCAGCCGGATGGTGGGCACCCCGCTGTACATGGCGCCGGAACAGATCCAGGGCGGCCGGCTGGGGCCGGGAACCGACCTGTACGGGCTGGGGATGGTGCTCTACCGGCTGCTGGCCGGCCGGCCGCCGTTCGATCCGACACTGCCGGCGCCGGCGTTGTGGTACCAGCATTCGACCGAACCACCGCCGCCCATGACCGGTGTGGACCCCCGGCTCGCCGCCGTGGTTCTCCGCGCGTTGGCGAAATCCCCCGACGACCGGCACCCGGATGCCACCGCGTTCGCGCTCGACCTCGCGCACGCCGCCGCCCAGGCCCTCGGCCCCGGCTGGACCGCCCGTGCCGGGCTGCCGCTGCATCTCGACGACGCCGTCCGCCGTGCCGCCGACGATCCCCGGGACGGACCGGCGAGCGAGCCGAGCACCCCGGCTTCCCCCGAGACATCCCAGCCCGTCGCCGCGCAGGCAACCGAGCCCGCGTCGCCGGTCCCGCCGCGACGGTCCCCGGCACCCGTGCCTCCGGCGCCTCCGGCGGCCAATGCGACCGAGCCGGTCGTCGGACCGTCGTCGTCGTCAATGCTCCTGCCGCTGTCGACGGAAGCGGACCTAAAAGCGGGCATCGCCAAAGGCGGCCGGCGGCGCGGAGCGCGGCTGGCCGCGGTCTGCGCGGTCGTGGTGGCCGTCCTCGCGATACCGGTGGGGCTGTTCGGCTCCGGCTTCCTGTCCGGAGGTGATCAGTCGGCGGCGAAGGGCGGAGCCGGTCTCGTCGGCGGCGCGAGTCCCGAGGCCGCTCGGGCGACGCCCATCTCGGAAACGGCGGACCGGTCCGGCACCCCCACCGCGCTCGGCACATCGACCGCCGCGGCTTCGAGCAGCGCTCAGCCACAGACCGCTGCCCCCTCGGTCGTCACGTCCGGGGCCGCGTCGACCAGGCCGAGCTCGCCATCCAGCCCGGGCCAGGCAGGATCCACGGGCCAGGCGGGACCCACCGGGCAGGCGGGACCCGCAAGCCAGGCAGGGCCCGCGGGCCCGGAAAACGACCCGGAATATCAGCCGGGCTCGGAGGTCGGCGTTCCCGGCTGCGCCGGCTGGTTGGACTACGCCGGCCTTCTCTACGGAGCGCTCTCCGCCGGAGCCGCCTCCTGCGCCGCCGACATCACCACCACCGACGAGGCCCACGGAGCCGAGCCCTCGACCGTCCGCCTCACGGCGGCGAACCATACCGGCGCGGACTCCAAGCCGGAGTACATGCTCGCCTTCGGCTACTACAAGTACTCCGTGCGGATCTGCGTCTGGAATCAGAACGACCCCGCCGGCAGGCGATGCTCCGCGGTGTACGTCGACACCCAGGGAAAAATCTCCCGGAGATGACCCGGCTGTTCGCCGGCGAGCACGGGTAGCCGCGCGCTCGCGGGGTGTGCCGTCGATCAGTCGGGCGGGTCCTGGCCGCCGGTCGGGACCGGCCAGTCGCCGCCCAGGAACATGAGCAGCACGCCGACGAGGTCGGTCATCCCGTCGACGTCGACGTCGGCGCCCACCAGCGCCATGACCCCGAGGCCGAAGAACGCCGACGCGGCGACCTGGGCGACGAGGTCGAGGGGCAGGAGCCCGGCCATCGGAGAGTCGGCCAGCAGCAGCTCGACGACCTCGCGGGTGAAGGCGAACGCCTGGTCCGTCCCTTCCCGGACCCGGGCCGCCAGCAGCGGGGAGTCGATCGCGCCCACCACCAGCTCGAGCAGGGCGCGGGACTCGGGATGGGCGAACTCGTCGCGGACCGCCTGGGCGAACGCCGTGGGAAGCCCGGATCTCGGCACGTCGACCGCGGCCCGCAGGCGGGCGATGCGCCGGTCCAGGCAGGTGGCGAACACCTCGGTGAGCAGGTCGTCCATCGACCCGAAGTGGTAGAACACCCCGCCGGGCGCCACCCCCGCGCGCTGGGCCACGGCTCGCGCGCTGGTGCCGGAGAACCCCAGCTCCGCCAGCGAGCCGACGGTCGCGTCGAGGATCGCTCCGCGAGTCTCTCCCCGGCTGTCGCCTCGCTTGGGCCCAGAACGCGCCATCGCCCCAGTCTATTGGTCCTGACCAGTCGGTTTGACCAACTGGTCAAACCTACCTACGATCTCCGCGATCCCCCAGGGCTCTCGGAGGTCTGCTCATGCGGACGATGCTGATCAATCCGCCCTATCAGACGATCACGAACAGATGGGGAGTAGGGCACCAGGTTCCGCTCGGCCTGCTCCTGGTCGGCGGCGGCCTGGTGGACCACGGCCACGAGGTGTCGCTCCTCGACGCGGAGGCGATGCGGCTGAGCTGCGCGCAGGTGGCGGCGGAAGTGCGCCGCCGAAAGCCGGACGTGGTGATGACCGGCCATGCCGGGAGCACCCCGGCGCACCCGGTGTGCATGGAGATGTTCGAGGCAATCAGGCAGGTATCGCCGGGAGTGACCTGCGTCTACGGCGGCGTCTTTCCCACCTACCACGACGAGCAGGTGTTACGACGCCACCGTGCCGTGGACGTCGTGGTGCGGGGTGAAGGCGAGGCGACGGCCGTCGCGCTACTCAACGCTCTCCAGGATGATTCCCGGGACGGCCACGACGCCCTGGCCGGCGTCGAAGGCCTCACCTACCGGTCGGTCGACGGGATCGTCCGCACACCCGACCGGTCCGCGATCCCCGACCTCGACGAATACCGCGCCGCCTGGGAGCTGATCGACGACTGGGACAGGTACGAGTGCTTCGGCCGCGGGCGCGCGGCCATCGTTCAGTTCTCCCGCGGCTGCCCGCACCGGTGCACCTACTGCGGCCAACACGGGTTCTGGAAACGCTGGCGCCACCGTGACCCCTCGGCCCTGGTGGACGAGATCGCCTGGTTGCACGACGAGCACGGCATTCGCTTCGTCACGTTCGCGGACGAGAACCCCACCACGCTCGGCGACGTGTGGACGTCGTTCCTCGACGCGATGGCGCGGCGCGACGTCGACGTGACCTTCTTCGCGACGATCCGCGCCACCGACGTCGTACGCGCGGCAGACCGGCTCGACCTGTGGCACAAGGCCGGGCTGCGCTACGTGCTCCTGGGCATCGACACCACCGATCCCGCCGTCCTTGCGCAGGTACGCAAGCGCTCGTCCACCCGCGACGACTTCGAGGCCTGCCGGCTGCTGCGAGAACACGGCATCCACAGCATCATCGGCCACGTCGTCGGCCTGGGCGACGAGAAACGCGCGGATCTCCGCCGCGCACGACAGGCGCTCGCGAGATATGACGGCGACTACCTCAACGCCATGTACGCCACGCCGCACAGCTGGACGTCCTTCGCGCGGGAACAGGAGCAGCGAAGGGTCGTGCAGGAAGACCAGCGACGCTGGGACTATCGCCATCAGGTGCTCGAACAGCGGCACCTGCGACCCTGGCACCTGTTCGCGGCGGTGAAATGGCTGGAACTGAGCTTCCATCTGCGTCCCCGCCGGCTACGTCGCCTGTTCCTCGTACGCGACCCCACCGAACGCAAGGAGGCCTGGTGGACCGCGCGCCACACCGGCCTGGTGTGGCTGGCCGAGATCCTCGATTTCGTGCGCAACGTGCGGTTCTCCCACCAGCCGCGGCCACTGAGCCAATGGCCGGAGCGATGAGAACCCTGGCCCCCGTCCACCGAGCCATCACAAGATGGTCTCCGTCTCGAACAGCCGGGAGGGATCCAGCCCCGCGAGCCGCTCAGGCCTCGTCGATACCGGCCCGCCGCGCCTCGGCGCGATACCGGCCCGGTGGCGTGGCTCGGGCCCGGCTGAACGCGCGGCTGAAGGCGTAGACCGAGGTGTAGCCGACGGAGTGCGCGATCGTCTCCAGGCTGTCGTCGCCGTCGCGCAGGCGTCGCGCGGCGAGGTCGAGCCGCCAGCGGGTGAGATAGGCGCCCGGCGTGTCGCCGGTCACCGTCCGGAAACGCCGGGTGAGTGTCGCGCGGGACACCGCGATCTCGCGGGCGAGCGCCTCGGTGGTCCACGCCCGGGCCGGGTCGCGGTGCAGCGCGGCGACCGCGGCGCCGACCAGCGGGTCGCGCAACGCGCCGAACACCGAGGGGCGGGCGCCCGGCGGCTCGCCGGCGAGCCAGGCCCGCAGGAGCTGCACGAGCAGGATGTCGACGAGCCGGTCGAGGACGACGGACGTCGCGACCTGCTCCGCCTGGGCGAGCTCGTGGCCGAGCAGGCGGACCGTCGCCTCCAGCCCCGGGCCGCCGGCCCGCCCGTCGATGTGCACCACCGCGGGCAGCAGCGCGAACGGCTGGCTCGACGCCACCGGGTCGTGCTCGTAGTGCGCGCACAGGACGTGCGTGCGGACCGGGCCGGCGCCGATGCGCACCGTCCCCGGCCCGGCCTGTTCGTACCCGTCGGGCCTGCCGGCCGCCGCGCGCGCCACCGCGGCCGGATCGCTGCCGAGCGCGTGCGCCGCGCCGCGGGGGAGGAGAAGCACGTCGCCGGGCAGAAGCTGGCGCGGCGGCTCGCCGAACCTGGCCAGCCACGCGGTACCGGCGGTGACGGCGTGGAACGCGGCCCCCGCGCTGGGAGCCGCCCACCAGCCCCAGTCGTCGCCGGCCTCGATCCGGGCGCCGAGGACTCCGCGTACGCCGGAGACCGCGAGCATGTCGGAGAGGATGTCGATACCCGGCAGCGTACCTGAATGACGCAGACAGATATGGATCTGGCGCTGTTACGCATCCACAGCCGCATTCGATGCCGCCTACCGTGAGCTTCATGAACCTGACCGGCAGCACCGCACTGATCACCGGCGCCAACCGAGGGCTGGGGCGCCACTTCGCCCAGCAGCTCCTCGAACGCGGCGCGGCCAAGGTCTACGCCACCGCCAGGACACCCGAGACGATCGACCTGCCGGGAGTCCACGTCCTGCGCCTCGACGTGACCGACCCGGCGTCCGTCGCCGCCGCCGCGTCCGTCGCCACCGATGTCACGCTCCTGGTCAACAACGCCGGCGTCTCGACCGCGACGAACCTCGTCACCGGCGACCTCGCCCGCGTCCGCCAGGAACTCGACACCAACTTCTACGGCCCGCTCGCGATGATCCGCGCCTTCGCGCCCGTCCTGGCCGCGAACGGCGGCGGCGCCGTCCTCAACGTGCTGTCCCGGCTCTCGTGGCTGTCGTACGACGGCGCCAACGCCTACGCCGCCTCGAAGGCGGCGGCGTGGAGCCTGACCAACGGGGCACGCCTCGAGCTCGCGCGGCAGGGAACCCAGGTCACCGGCGTCGTCCTCAGCTCGACGGACACCGACATGATGGCCGGCTGGGACATTCCCAAGAACGACCCGGCCGACGTCGTGCGCGCGGCGCTCGACGGCCTCGAAGCCGGCGCGCTCGAAGTCCTGGCGGACCAGGAGTCGATCGACGCCAAGGCGGCCCTCAGCGCCGACCCCGCCGAGGTGTACGCCCTGGCTTAGCCGCTGGTGGCCCGCCGACGAGCCGCGTCAACCCATCTCGCCATCGCCGCCTCGCTGCCTCCGCCGAGGGGCGGGCCGGCTGGGGCGGCTACCCGTCGCCCAGGGCCGCGGCTACGGATTCGGACAGCGGGGTCGACGGGCGGCCGATGAGCGTGCGCAGGTCGTCGGTCACGGTCGCCAGCGCGCCTTCGGCGATGCGCAGGTCGGCGTCGACGAGCAGCTCGGCGAGGTAGCCGGGCAGGCCGGCGCCGGTGAGGATGGCGGTGTACTCGCTCGCGGACAGGTTCTGGTAGCCGATCGCGCGACCGGTCCGCGCCGACAGTTCGGCCGCGAGTTCCGGCAGGTTCCACGCGGTGTCCCCGGTGAGCTCGTAGACGCGGCCGGCGTGCCCGGGTGTGGTGAGCACGGCCGCCGCGGCGGTGGCGAAGTCGGCTCGGCTCGCCGAGGCGATCCGGCCCTGGCCGGCGCCACCGACCAGGGCGCCGAGCTGGACGGCGGTCGGCAGCGCCGCCGTGTGGTTCTCGGTGTACCAGCCGTTGCGGAGAATCACCGAGGGCAGGCCCGTGGTGGCGATCGCCTTCTCGGTCGCCCGGTGTATCTCGGCGAGCCGCAGCGGGCTCGTGTCCGCCTGGACGATCGAGGTGTACGCGAGCAGCCCGACCCCGGCCTCCGCGGCGGCGTCGACGACGGCGTGGTGCTGGGCGAGGCGCGCGTCGTCGGGGCCGACGGATGAGATGAACAGCAGCTTGTCGGCGCCGGCGAACGCCCCTGGCAGGGTCCGAGGCTGCTCGTAGTCCGCGACGCGGATCTCGACGCCGCTCGTGGCGAGGTCCGCCGCGCGCGCACGGTCGCGGACGACGGCGGCGATCCCCGCCGCGGGCACGGCGCGGCTCAGCAGGTCCGCGATCACGAGCCGGCCGAGGTGGCCGGTGGCTCCGGTGACGACGATCATCGTGACTCCTCTCGATGGCTCGCCCAGGGCCGCCGTGGATCACGGCACGGGACGTGGCGACCACGGCGCGTTCGAGGACGCCGGGGCGAGCAGGTCAGAAGCGGATGCCGGCCAGGTTTGCACTTTCAAATCGAAAGTGCAACCCATTGAACAGTGCTTCCCTGGGGGAGGGATGGATGGTAGGGTCGATCGATGGCCAATTCGACGGCGCCCGAGGCCGAGGCCGGGACCGGCGCGGCGCGCGACGAGGACAGCGCGTTCGACGCGCTGGCGTTTGACGTGTTCGCGCAGGGCTGCCCCTCGCGGTCGATCCTCGAGCACGTCACCGGCCGGTGGGGCGCGCTCGTACTCGGTGGGCTGGCCGAGGGCCCGATGCGGTTCAACGGACTGCGTCGGCGGGTCAGCGGGGTGAGCGAGAAGATGCTGGCTCAGGCGCTGCACGCCCTGGAACGCGACGGATTCGTCAGCCGCGACGTGCAGTCGACCATCCCCCCGCGCGTCGAGTACGCGCTCACCGACCTCGGCCGCGAGACCGCCGCCGTGCTGCGCACGCTCGTCAACCTCATCGAGTCCAGGGCTGTCGAGGTGCTCGCCGCGCAGGAACGCTACGACGCGGCGCGCGGCGCGGCGGCGCGCCCCGAGCCTGGACCCGGATGAGCGCCCGCGTGCTCCTCGGTACCTGATCGGCACGGGGTCGGGAGTTACCGCGGGCGTTCGCCAGCAGGTTCACCTGTCGCCGTTCCGAGCCTTCTCCCGGCGTGCTCGGTCAGATGATCTAGGCCCGTGGCCGCTTCGATCAGAGGGAAACCTCGCGACCGGTGACGGGGGCGGCCCCGACAGGCGCCTGGTCATGACCCGTGGGGTGTTCGACCCTGATCCCAGGCGCCATGGTGCCGAGAACGTCCTTGTCCGGCACCACAGCTCATGGCCCGATTCCAGGACCGGACAGGAGGAGGGGCATCCCGGGCGAACGGCCGGCGCTACGCCCCCGAGTCCACCGAACCAGCAGGCAGTACGGCGTTGCCCCACCCCTGGTCGCGGCGAGGCATGACCTGTGGGGTGTCCCATCCGTGATCCCAGCGGCTGTGGTGCCGAATGCCGTCTCGTCTGGCACCACAGCACATGGCCCGATCCCAGGACCGGCCAGCCACCAGCGATGTCCCATCGCCCCATGTGACCGGCCAGCGCCGGACCTCGGAACTACGGTTCGACGGTTCGACTGACCCGCGAGTCTGACTGACCCGCGAGCGGCGCGATCACGTCGTCTGACCACCAGCCCGCGCGAGGTCGACCACGGCCGCGTGGGTCCTGGCGCGCGCCTCGTGCCACTGCGCCCTGGTGGCGCGCACGACCTCGGCGACCGTGGTGACGGCGTGGACGCCGGAGACGGTGTGGCCCGCGCTGCCGAACCCTGGGAGCAGGCTCGCCGCGACCCCGTTCGGGGCGGTGCCGAGGGTGATGTCGTCGAGACGGGCGTCGACGACCGCCTGCCGCCACTCGGGGGAGGCTCCGCTCTCCTCGGTGGCGATGAACTTGGTGCCCATGTAACCGAGGTCGTAGCCGAGGACGGTGGCGGCCCACAGGGCGGTGCCGTCGCTGATCCCGCCGGCGAGGACGAGCGGTCCTGGGTAGAAGTGGCGCACGGCGCGGGCGAAGGCGAACGGGTTCGCCGAGCCGGTGTGCCCGCCGGCACCGGCGGACAGCAGCACCAGGCCGTCGGCCCCGGCCACGGCCGCCTTCTCGGCATGGGCGACGGAGGCGACGTCGACGAGGACGCGGCAGCCGGCCTGGTGGAGCGGGTCGATGACCGGAACCGGGTTGCCCACGCTGGTGATCACGATGCCGACGCCGCGGCGGACGATGGTGGCCAGGTCGTCGTCGAGGCGCCGGTTGACGCGGTGCACGATCAGGTTGGCCGCGACCGGGCCGGGTGACGGCGCGTCGGGCCGGCCGGACGCGGCCCGCACGGAGGCGGTGATCTCGTCGAGCCACTCGTCGAGTTCGGCGCTCGAGCGGCAGTTGCTGGTGGGGAAGGCTCCGATGATGCCGGCCGCGCACGCGGCGGACACGAGGGCCGGTGTCGACACCCGGGTCATCGGCGCGGCGATCAGTGGCACGGTGAGCCGGTCGAACGGGCCGGGGCCTGGCGGCGCGGCGCCCAGTTCCGCGGGGGCGGCCGAGGTGGGGCCCGACCCGGTGGGGCTCATCGGGACGCCACCTGGCGGGTCGGGTCGTTCTCGGCGGCGTGCCGGTCGGCGGCCCACTGCCGCAGCACGCCCTTGGAGATCTTGTCGAGGGTCACCCGCGGCAGGTCGGGGACGACGTACGCGGCGCGGGGGACCTTGAAGTCGGCGAGCCGCTGGCGGCAGACGGCGATGATGGCCTCCTCCAGGGCGGCCTCGTCCAGGGCGGCCTGGCCGGCGTCCGCGGTGACGGTGACGAACGCGACGGCGACCTCGCCGCGGACCGAATCCTTGCGTGCGACGACCGCGGCCTCCCGGACGCCCGGCACCGAGGCGACGACGCGTTCGATCTCCGCCGCCGCCACGTTCTCGCCGCTGACCTTGAGCATGTCCTTGGCCCGCTCGGCGAACCTCAGCGCCCCGCCGGGCAGGACGGTCACCCGGTCGCCGGTGCGCAGCCAGCCGTCGTCGCCGAAGGCCTCGGCGGTGGCGGCCGGGTCGCCGACGTACCCGGCGAACAGCGACAGGCCGCACACACCGCCGAGGAACGGGTGCTCGCCGTCGCGCCGGACGCGTTCGTCCAGCAGGGAGGTCATGTCCATGCCCAGGAACGGGTGCATGGGTGGCAGCGTGATTCCTAAGGCCGTGTCCATCGTCAGGCGGTTTCCATCGTCAGGCGGTGTCCATCATCGAGCGGTGTCCATCGTCGCGGTGCCCCCTGTCGTCGGTCGTGGCGATTCGTGGGAGACAGTTGATCCGTCGAGACACGTGATCTTTGGAGGCGTTCCGCGACCTCGGCGACGACATCGGGATTGCGCCCACGTGGGTCAGTGGCCGGTCCACCTGGGTGGTCGGCGCTCGAAGAAGGCGGCGAGGCCTTCGGCGAGGTCCGCGGTCTTCAGTAGGCCGGCATGGG
Source organism: Frankia nepalensis (assembly GCF_016786325.1). Lineage (GTDB taxonomy): Bacteria > Actinomycetota > Actinomycetes > Frankiales > Frankiaceae > Pseudofrankia > Pseudofrankia nepalensis. The sequence goes on from NZ_JADWYU010000248.1 coordinate 26,290, forward strand.
CGGCGTCGCTGTGCGCCCAGCTGGCGGTCTCGTCGGGGGACACCTCCCGGCGGGCGGTGTCCAGCGCGGCGCGGACGGCGAGCGGCGCGTTCGCGATGACCCGGTCGGCCAGGGCGAGCGCGCCCGCGAGAGCCTCGCCCGGCTCGGTCACGAGGTTGACGAAGCCGAGGCGCTCGGCGCGTTCGGCGGTGAGGTTGTCGCCGGTCGCGAGCATCTCGTAGGCGACGTTGCGCGGGAGCGCCGTGGTGATCCGGAATGCGCCGCCGAAGTCCGGCATCAGGCCGCGCTTCACCTCGGGCAGGCCGAACTGGGCGGTGCGGGCCGCGACGACCATGTCACAGCACAGGACGAGTTCGACGCCGCCGCCGAGCGCCAGGCCCTCGACCGCGGCGATCAGCGGCTTGGTCCGCCGCCGGTGGATCAGTCCGACCAGGCCACCGCGCTCGGTCGGCTCGCCCGGCCCGCTGGCCAGGTCGGCGCCGGCGGAGAACACCCGCGTCCCGCCGGTCAGGATGCCGCACCACAGCTCGGGGTCGTCCTCCAGGGTGTTCATCGCCGCGTCGATGCCGGCCGTGACGGCCGCGTTGAGCGCGTTGCGTTTCTCCTCCCGGTCGATCCGGACGACGAGGATCCGGCCCTGCCGGCTCAGCTCCACGCTCACCGTGCTACTCCACCTCTCGAGTGCCGCGCTGGACGGCGGTCAGCGGCCGATCTTGCGGTGGTCCCAGGAGGCGATCTTCTCCGGGACGAGGCGCAGCCAGGCATGCCGGCCGTCGTGGTACATCGACCCGTCCGGGTTGGCGATGTACTTGCCGGCGAACAGCCGCTCGGGTGTCGCCAGTTCGGGCTCGTCGGTCTTTCCGGTGCGGGGCGTCTCGCCGACCTGCTCAAAGCGGCCGCGCAGCTCCACGCCGTGCAGTTCGCCGAAGTCGCCGCCGGCGTCGACGACGACGGCGGCGCGCGGGTCGCGCAGCACGTCGGCCCAGCGCTGGCTGCGCACGATCGAGTAGAGCCACAGGGCGGTGCCGTCCCAGACGTACCAGAGCGGGCTGACGTGCGGCGACCCGCTGGCCGTGAGCGTCGCCACCCGGCACACCTGCTGTTCGGTCAGCAGCGCGTCGACCTCCTCGCCACTCAGGGCGATCCTGCGCCCCCGCCGCTGGGTGTCGATCAGTTCGGACCGCATGACGCCTCCATGCTCACGACCGCTGGATGCAGGGACACCGGTGCTGGTTCCGGCCGGCTCGGCGTGGCCTGACGTGATCGCCACCCGCCGATCGCAGACGAGACTTCCTGCCTCTCGGGTCCCTGTCTTGAGACTGCCGGCAAACTTTGTCTCGCTATGCCGTGGGGCAGGTCTACCATCTCGGTCAGTGCGGACACAAGGCCAGGGCAGATGGATCTTGTTTCGGGGGGCGGGCGGCGGGCACCGTTCGCCCACGGGGCGTCCCGCGCGCTCCGCCCCCAAGACGCGGCCCAAAGATCCGGCCCGACCGTGCCGAGTGTGCGCGGCGGGTCGGTGAGAACTGGTTCCCGAGCGGATGCGAGATGAACGCGTGATGGCCGAGCCCACCGAGGCGTTGACCCTGGTCACGGGTGACGACGCGCATCGGCGAATGCACCAGGCGCGCCTGGACGAGGCGTTGGGCCGTCTCCTGGGCCGCGAAGTGATCGATGCCGCCGCGCTCACGGTCGAGGGGATCGCCCGCGAGGCGGGCGTGGGCCGGGCGACCGCCTACCGCTACCTGGGTGATCGCAACGGGCTCGCCAGCCATGTGATCGTGATTCTGGCGAGGCGGCACGCCGCCGGGGTGGCGACCGCGATGGCCGGATCCTCCCACGCCGTCGGCAAGCTGGAGGAGGGCTGGGCGTACGGAGCGCGGGAGCTGCCGCGGATCCGGTCGGCGCTGAACGCGTTGCGCGAGTCGTGGTTCGACGACGCGGTCCGGATGATGCTCGCCGACGTCACCATCCCGATCCTGCGCGACGGTCAGGATCTCGGGCAGATCCGTCGGGATGTTCCCGTCGACGAGATCACCGAGTGGCTGGAGAGCCAGACTCGACTGCTGCTTACGTGGACCTTCGACGAGGCCGCTGCCCGCCGGTGGTTTCGGCGGTTCGTCGCGCCCGGCCTGCGGCCGGCGCCAGAAGGCGGTGCCCTGTCCGTCGAGCTGACAACCGCGCTCGACACCGCCCAGCAACAGCTTCTCTCCCTCGCGCGAACCCTCGACGAGCTCCGCCACACCCCGCCCGAGGCATAGAAGCCCGAGCCAGGGGCGCCCAAGGCACGGACGTCGACGACCGCGCGGCGCGGCTGGTCCAGGACGCCGGCCGACTCGCGACGGCTCGACGGTTCGAGCGCTCGCGGCTGGGAGCATGCGGGCTGCCGGGGCGGCGGGGTCAGAGCCGGGTAGAGATCTGGTAGCGGTCGGCCGGGTGGGTGTGGATGCCGACGCTGGCCAGGTGGCCGTCGCGGTCGTAGTGACGCCGTGTGATCACCAGGGCGGCCGACGCGGAGTCGGCCCCCAGCGCGCGGGCCATCTCGTCGGTGAGCAGGGCGGCCGAGATGATCTGTTCGACCGGCTTGCCGGCGAGGTCCTCGGCCTGGAAGCTGACCCGGAGGATCTTGTCGTGTGGCAGGTCGGCTCGTAGGTACTGTTCACTCCAGCAGACCGGTATGTCGTCGCCGCGCCGGGTCCTGGCCCCGCGGACGACGAACCACGGCGAGCCCTCGTCGGCGCCGACGCGGCGGGCGGTGTCGGCGTCGAGAAGGATCTCCGCCGAGGTCGGATGGACGATGCGCGTCTCGACCGCGAGCGCGAGGATGTCCTCGGCGGACCGGGCGAACGGCTGGTAGTCCGCGACGGGCCTGGCCGCCACGACGGTGGTCCCCGCCCCTGGCCTGCGGCTGACCAGTCCGAGCTCCTCGAGCCGTCGCAGCGCGCGCCGCACCGTCTCCCGGGCCAGACCGTGCGTCGCGCACAACTGCTCCTCGGTGGGGAACCGGCTTCCCACCGGGTAGGTGCCGTCGGCGATCCCGGTCAGCAGCTCCTCGGTCAGCACCCGGTGTCGCGGCGCCGCCACGCTTCATCCTTCCTCGGCCGCCTGGCCGGTACCCGCCGTGTGCGCGGCCGGTGCTGTGTCTGTGGACTGTATGCCCGCCTCGGCCGGACCGCGCTGATCGCCGCCGGGCTGTGGCTGGCACGTTCGCTGCCACCAGGCTATCTTGCCTTCGACGTGTTTTGTCTAGACAAAGCGTCCCGATGTCGTCGCGAGGTGGGAGCGCCGTGACCGGACTGCTCGATGTCGACCGGCTCGCGGGCTGGCTCGACGCGCGGGGCCTCGAGCCCGGCCTGCCGATCGCGGCGGCGCCGCTGACCGGCGGCAGGTCCAACGTCATGTTCACGATCGACCGGGGCGAGCGGAGGTGGGTTCTGCGCCGGCCGGCGGCCGTCGCCGTGGACGGCGCCGACGCCGGGATGCGCCGCGAGTACCGCATCCTCGCTGCCCTGGGCGGCACCGGCGTACCGCATCCGGGAGTCGTCGCCCTGTGCGAGGACCCGGCCGTGCTTGGCCCCGTCTTCTACCTCATGGAGCGGCTCGACGGCGTGGTTCTCGTGCCGCCGCCGGCGCCGCTGGACACCGACACGGGCCGGGCCGAGGTTGCTCGTTCGATGGCCGAGTCGCTCGCTCGGCTGCACGCCGTCGACTGGCGGGGCCGCGGCCTTGGCGACCTGGGGCGGCCGGAGGGCTTCCACGAGCGGCAGACCAGCCGCTGGATTCGCCAGCTGCGGTCCTACGAGGGCCGGGAGCTCCCCGGCGTCGACGCGGTGACCGCCTGGCTGCGCGCCCACCTGCCGGCGTCGTTCACTCCGACGCTCATGCACGGGGACTACCACATGCTCAACGTGCTGATCGCGCCGGATCCACCGGGTCGCGTCGTCGCGATCCTCGACTGGGAGACCGCGACCATCGGCGACCCGCTGCTCGACCTGGCCGGGTTCTGCGAGGTCTGGAGCACCTCGCTGGGCGACCGGTGGGGAACCGCCGACCAACTCGTCGCGTGGTACTCGGGCGTGGCGGGCCACCTCGTGGGCGACCTCAAGATGGACGACCTGACCTACCACCGTGTCCTCTACAACTTCCGGCTCGCGGTGTTGCTCGAAGGGATCTACCAGCGTTCGCTGCGGGACCCCACCCGCGCCGCCATGGAGGACATCGGGCAACGGGCCGGCTGGAACCTCGACCGCGCCCGGGATCTCGTCCGCTCGAGCGGGTAGGGGCAAAGCCCGGCGGCGTGCCGTGCCGGCGCCGCCGGCCGCCAGGCAGCGGTGCGCGGCCGCGGCGCAGGCCATGGTGGCTGGCCGGCGGTCTCCGGCGGCGTTGGCCGCGTCGGCTGGGCCGGGGCCGGCTCTGCCGCGGCTCCTGGTTGCGCCCCGTCCACCGGCTCGCTAACTTTGTCTAGACAAACTAAGGGGTCGATCGATGATCAGCTTTGAGGTGGACCCAGCGCTGGCGGCCGAGCTCGCCTGGATCCGGGAGTTCGTCGCCACCGAGATCGAGCCGCTCGACCTCGCGTTCGGCGACGAGGAGGTCGTCTACGACAAGGCGCACCCGGTGCACGACCGCTACCTGCGTCCCCTGCAGGAGCGGGTGCGCGAGCGCGGGCTGTGGTCGTGTCACCTGACGCGTGAGTTCGGCGGCCAGGGCTACGGGCAGGTCCAGCTCGCGCTGATGAACGAGATCCTGGGTCGCTCGGCATTCGCGCCGACCGTCTTCGGCTGCCAGGCGCCGGACTCCGGCAACGCGGAGATCCTTGCCCACTACGGCACCCTCGACCAGCGGGAGCGCTATCTCAAGCCGCTGCTCGACGGGGAGATCTCGTCCTGTTACGCGATGACCGAGCCGCAGGGCGGGGCGGACCCGGCGCTGTTCACGACCCGGGCCGCGCGGGACGGCGACCGCTGGGTGATCGACGGGGAGAAGTGGTTCTCCTCCAGCTTCGAGAAGGCCGCGTTCACCATCGTCATGGCCGTCACCAACCCGGACGTGCCCGTCTACCAGGGAACGTCGATGTTCCTCGTCCCGGCGGGAACCCCCGGGCTCGAGGTGATCCGGCGTACCGGACTGGGCTACGACGCCGAGGGCACAGGCAACCACCCCTATGTGCGCTACGACGGGGTCGCCGTGCCGGCGGAGAACCTGCTCGGGGGCGAGGGGCAGGCGTTCGTCATCGCCCAGACCCGGCTCGGCGGCGGCCGGCTGCACCACGCGATGCGCACGGTCGGCGCGGTCGCCCGCTGCCTGGACATGCTGTGTGAACGCGCGCTGAGCCGGACCACCCAGGGCGAGCTGCTGGCGCGCAAGCAGCTGACCCAGCAGAAGATCGCGGAAGCCTGGGTCGAGCTGACCCAGTTCCGCCTGCAGGTGCTGCACGCCGCCTGGTGCGTCGACACCCACGGGGCGAAGGCGGCCCGGCGGGAGATCGCCGGAGTCAAGGTCGCGACGCCGAAGGTGTACCACAACGCGGTGCTGCGCACGATGCACGCGCACGGCGCCCTCGGGATCTCCAACGAGATGCCGCTGGCCCGCATGCTGCTTGGTTCGGTGGCGCTCGGGATCGCCGACGGGCCTACCGAGGTCCATCAGGCCACCCTCGCGCGTGACGTCCTCAAGGAGCATCGCCCCAGCGAGGGCGCCTGGCCCAGCGAGCATCTTCCGGCGCGCCGCCAGGCCGCCCGTGCCCGCTACGCGAGCCTCGTGGAGGGGTGACGTGGTCTATCCGGGCTTATACGCGAGGACCGCGCCGGACCGGCCGGCGGTCGTCATGGCCGCCGGCGGCGAGCGCGTCACCTACGCGCAGCTGGACGCGAGGTCCACCCAGCTGGCGCGGCTGCTGGCCGCGCGCGGCCTGAAGGTGGGCGACACGGTCGCGATCCTGGCCGAGAACCACCCGCGCTACTTCGAGGTGTACTGGGCGGCGAAGCGGTCCGGCCTGTATCTCACGGCGATCAACCGCTACCTCGCCCCGGCCGAGGCCGCCTACATCATCGAGGACTCCGGCACGAAGGCGCTCGTCACCTCGGCCGCGCTGGCGGGCACCGCGGCCGAGGCGGCCGCGATGGTGCCCGGTCTCGGATGCCGGCTCATCCTGGACGGCGAGCTGGCCGGGTTCGAGCCGTACGAGGCCGCGCTGGCCACCCAGCCCGCCACGCCGCTGGACGACGAGCCGCGCGGCGAGGTGATGCTCTACTCGTCGGGCACGACCGGCCGGCCGAAGGGCATCCGCCGTCCGCTGACCGGGCGGAGCGTCGACGATCCCGAGGGTGCCGGCACGTCCCTGCTGGAGCGGGCCGTGTTCGGGATGGACGAGACGTCGGTCTACCTGTGCCCGACACCGCTGTACCACGCGGCGGGGCTGCAGTGGTCGGCCGGCGTGCACGAGCTGGGCGGCACCCTCGTCGTGCTGGAGAAGTTCGACGCCGAGGGCATGCTCGCGGTGATCGAGCGCGAGCGGGTCAGCCATACCCAGGTCGTCCCGACGATGCTCGTCCGTGTGCTCAAGCTGCCCGGCGAGCGGCGGCTGCGGTATGACCTGTCGAGCCTGCGCCGTGTGATCCACTCGGCGGCCCCGTGCCCGCCCGACGTCAAACGGGCCATGATCGACTGGCTTGGCCCGATCGTGGACGAGTACTACGCGAGTACCGAGGGCGCCGGCCTGTCCTATATCGGTGCCGCCGACTGGCTGAGTCACCCCGGCTCCGTCGGGCGGCCGCTGGTCGGCGTCCCGCACGTGTGCGCCGACGACGGCGCCGAACTGCCGGCCGGCGAGCCGGGGCTGCTCTACTTCGAGCAGCCTGCCGCCTCCTTCTCCTACCACGGCGATCCGGAGAAGACCCGGTCCAGCCGCCACCCGGTCCACCCGAACTGGATCGCGGTCGGCGACGTCGGCTATCTGGACGACGAGGGCTACCTCTATCTCACCGACCGCAAGAGCTTCATGATCATATCGGGTGGGGTGAACATCTACCCGGCCGAGATCGAGGCCTGCCTGGTGATGCACCCGCTGGTCGCCGACGTCGCGGTCTTCGGCCTGCCCGACCCCGAGATGGGCGAGTACGTGCACGCCGTCGTGCAGCCCGCCCCTGGGGTCGCGCCGTCGCCGGAGCTCGCCGAACAGCTGCGCGCCCACGCCCGCGACGCCCTCGCCCACTACAAGGTCCCGCGGGTCGTCAGCTTCCGCGACGAGCTGCCCAGGATGCCCACCGGGAAGCTGGCGAAGGGCGTGCTGCACGACGAGTACCGCAAGGACGGATCGTGACGGGACCATCGTTGCGGCTCGACGGGAAGGTCGCGCTGGTCACCGGCGCCAGCCGCGGGCTGGGCCGGGCCATCGCGCTCGGGTTCGCCGCCGCCGGCGCCGACGTGGTCGTGTCCAGCCGCACGGACCAGGCGTGCGAACCGGTGGCCACCGAGATCCGCCGCCAGGGGCGCCGGGCGCTCGCGGTGGGCGCGCACGTCGGCGACTGGGGCGACTGCGAGCGGCTGGTCGACCGGGCCGTCGGCGAGCTCGGCCGGCTCGACGTGCTGGTGAACAACGCCGGCATCGCGCCCGTGCCGCCGTCGCTGGCCGGCGTCACCGAGGCGCTGTTCGACAAGACGGTCGCGGTCAACCTCAAGGGGCCGCTGCGCCTGACGGGACTCGCGGGCCCGCGCCTGCCACCGGGCGGATCCGTGATCAACATCAGCTCGAAGGCCTCGACGCACCCCACGCCGCACACCGTCGTCTACGCGGCGGCGAAGGCAGGGCTGAACGCGCTGACCGTCGCCGCCGCCCAGGAGCTCGGGCCCAGGGGCGTGCGGGTCGACGCGATCGTCTGCGGCTCGTTCCACACCGACAGCTTCGACCGCTCGATCCCGACGCCCGAGCTCGCCGAGCAGTTCGCCGCCCGGATCGCGCTCGGCCGGATCGCCACGCCCGACGAGATCGTCGGGACGGCGCTGTTCCTCGCGTCGGACGCGTCGTCCTACATGACCGGCGCGCTGCTGACGCTGGACGGAGGATGATCATGACATCGACGGCTACCCCGGCCGAGGACACGGTGCGCGCTGTCGTCTGCACTGAGCTGACCGGCGAGGACGCGCTGGAGGTGCGCGACCGGCCCCGCGCGCCGCTCGGGCCGCGCGCGGTCCGGATCGCGGTCCGGGCCGCGTCGGTGAACTACCCGGACGTCCTGATGATCCGTGGCCAGTACCAGGCCCGGACGGAGCCGCCGTTCGTGCCGGGGACCGAGGCCGCCGGCGACATCGTCGAGGTGGGAGCCGAGGTGACCGGGCTCGCCGTCGGCGACCGGGTCCTGTCGGTCGTCGGCGTCGGGGCCTTCGCGACCGAGGCCGTCGTCACGCCGCCGTGGCAGCAGGTCCACCGGATCCCCGACGCGATGCCCTACGACGAGGCCGCCGCGTTCGACATCACCTACGGCACCGCGTACCACGGGCTGATCGGCCGCGGCGGGCTCGTGGCCGGCGAGTCGGTGCTGGTCACCGGGGCGAGCGGCGGCTGCGGGTCGGCCGCGGTCCAGGTGGCCAAGGCCGCCGGCGCCCGGGTGCTGGCGGTCGCCGGCGGCGCCGAGAAGACCGCCCTCGTCCGGGAGCTCGGCGCGGACGCCGCCTTCGACCACCGCGAGCTCGACCCGGCCGACCCGAAGGCGCTCTCGGCCCTGGTGCGCCAGCACACCGGCGGCCAAGGGGTCGACGTCGTGTTCGACACCGTCGGGGGCGCCGACATCCGCGAGCCGCTGCGCGCGCTCGCCTGGAACGGGCGGTACCTGGCGATCGGGTTCGCGGGTGGGATACCCACCGTGAGCGTCAACCAGACGATCCTCAAGTGCATCTCGATCATCGGCGTCGCCTACGGCATGTCCGCCCTTCACGACCCGGCGGCCAACGCACGGGACATGAAGGCGCTGTTCGACTGGTACCGCGAGGGCAAGGTCCGGCCGTCCATCGGGCATCGGTACCCCCTGGCGGAGGCGGCCGAGGCGCTGCGGGTCGTGCGGCAGCGACGGGTTCTCGGCAAGGTCGTCATCGAGATGCCGTCGGACGTGAGCAGCCCGGCGGCCGGGCGGTGAGCGTGGACGGCGTGGCGGCGCCCGGCCCCGCCGGGGGGGCGGGGGGGGGGGGGGGGGGGGGGGGGGGGCCCCGGCGGGCGGGCCGGGGGGCGCCGGGGATCTCGCGCGGTCAGCGGCGCGGGAGGTCCAGCAACTCGGCCGCTTCGGGGCTCGACGCGACCGGCCGGCCGACGGCCTTGCACAACGCGACCGCCTCGGTGACCAGCTCGACGTTCGTCGGCTGGCGCTGTCCGCCGTAGAACTCGACGCCGAGGTGCAGGTGGCCGCCGCGCTCGAGGGCGAGGCGCGCGACGTCGGCGGCGACCACGTCGCCACCGACGACCGACACCGCCCAGGGCAGCGGCCGGTCGCCCAGGATCTCCAGGTAGGCGTCGAGCGCGGCCGCGGTGGGCGGGAGCCCGAACGGGGCGCCGATGAGCCCGCGCTCCGTCGAGAAGTACAGCTTGATCATCGCTCCCTGGGGCAGCCGGCCCGCGTCCCACCAGGCCAGCGTCGTGCGCAGCCACCCCGGCTCGTAGATGGCGATGCTCGGGCCGAGCGCGTGCTCCCGGCAGATGCCGAACGCATGGGCGATCGCGTCGTAGGAGTTTCGGTACACGAACCCGCCGGTCGGAATCCCGTCGGGGCCGCGTCCCCCGAGGTTCACCGAGCCCGGGTCGACGATGGCGATGCGCAGCAGCCCGGACTCCGCGAGCGGGACCTGGTGGTCATAGCCGATCTCGCCGCCCGGGCCGGGATTCACGGTGGGGTAGATCAGCGCCTCGGGCCGTGCCGCTAGCACCGGCCGCCACCCCCGCAGGTACCGCTCCGCGGCGACCGCGTCGGGGCCGAAGGTGTCGACATGGTTGTGGATGATGGCGGCGCCGGCATCGAGGCAGGCGATCGCGTCGGCCGCGATCTCCTCCGGGGAGATCGGCACGTTCGGGTTCTGTGCCTTCCCGACGGATCCGTTGATCGCCGCCTCGATGATCACTGGGCCTGGTGGGGCCGGGGGAGCCCAGGAACGGGACGGTGATGTCGACGCCACTGCTTCCTCTTTCCCTGGTGGTGTTTCCGGACCTCGTCCGCGACAGGGCCGTGGCTGATCTCCGGCCCTCCGATCCCTGGCCTCCGACGCGCCGCGCGGCGACCGGGTGAGCGACGGCCAAGCGCGGACCGCCATGCGCGGACGGCCGCGGAAGGCGCGGCACGTCGGCGTCGTGTGGCGGTCCGCCGCTCACGCCCGGTGGGCCGCCGTGGCGGGATTGCGTACCAGCCGTCCCGGAAGCGCGCCCGTCGGTTCACCGTCGCGGTAGGTGACGGCGCCGCTGACCATGGTGAGCGCGTAGCCCTCCGCCTTCTGGACGAGCCGGCGGCCGCCCGCGGGCAGGTCCCGGACCGCGACGGGCCGGTGCAGCCGGAGGGCGTCGTAGTCGATGACGTTGAGGTCGGCCTTGAACCCGGGCGCGAGCAGGCCACGGTCGCGCAGCCCGACGGTCTCGGCGTTTGGCCTGGTAAGCAGCCGGACCGCCTCCTGCACCGGGATCCTCGGGCCTCGGGTGCGGTCGCGGGTCCAGTGGGTGAGCAGGGTCGTCGGGTAGCTTCCGTCGCTGATCGTGCCGTAGTGCGCGCCGCCGTCGCCGAGGCCGACGACGGTGTGCGGGTCCCGCAGAAGAAGGCGGACCGGCTCGAGGCTGTCGCTCTGGTAGTTGGTGGCCGGCAGGAGGAACGCGGCGAGCCCGCCGCTGTCGACGATCGTGTCGTAGATCAGCTCGCGGGGGGTGATTCCCCGAGCCGCCGCGAGCGCGCCCATCGTCCTGTCGGGCGTCGGCTCGTAGTCGGGCACCTCGGCCATGAGGTAAAGCGCGGCGTCCTGGCTGGCGAAGTACTGGAAGACGGGGTTGGGGTGTTCGGGCCGCTCGGACAGGATCCGTGCCCGACGGTCCGGGGCACGCATGGCCTCGACGCGCTCGGGCAGCGGCAGGTCGCCGATCTGCTGGTAGCTCGGGTTGAAGACGAAGGGATGGAAGGAGAAGTCGAGCCCGAGGACGACTCCCACCGGGCGGGGGAAGACCTGCCCGCGGATCGGCGGGAGACCGTCGCGGTCCTGCGCGGCCAGCGCGTCGAGGTAGCGCTGGTGGTGGTCCGGGAAGTGCTGCGAGCTCATGAGCGAGAAGGACAGTGGCCCGCCCGAGGTCATGGTCAGCCGTCGGAACAGCGCCACCTCCGCGAGGGGGTCGTGCGCGCCCTGGCTGCCGATGAGCTGGAGCACGCCCGCGCCGGCCTGGCGCAGGCCACGCGCCAGCGCGTGCAGTTCGGCCTCGTCGGCCCCGACCGTCGGCGCCAGGTCACCTTCGGGGGTTCGGTGGCCGATGCTGCGGGAGGTGCTGACCCCCATGGCGCCGGCCGTCACCGCCTCGGCGACGATGCGCGTCATCTCGTCGAGGTCGCCCGGCGTTGGCGCCTCCCGGTTCGCCCCGCGCTCTCCCATGACATGCACGCGGACCGCCGCGTGCGGGAGCTGCGACGCGAAGTCCATGTCGGCCGCGCGATCGGCCAGCACCGACAGGTACTCCGGGTAGGTCTCCCAGGTCCAGGGCAGACCTTCCGCCATGACGATCTCGGGGATGTCCTCGACGCCCTCCAGGACCTTGACCAGCAGCTCGCGATGGTGCGGGCTGCAGGGAGCGAAACCGACGCCGCAGTTGCCCATCACGGCGGTGGTGACGCCGTGACTCGACGACGGCGACAGGCGGTGCTCCCAGGTGATCTGACCGTCGTAGTGGGTGTGGATGTCCACGAATCCCGGCGTCACCAGCTTGTCCCGCGCGTCGGTCTCGACGTCGCCGGCGCCTTCGACCCGGCCGACCGCGACGATTCTGCCGTCCCTGATCGCGACATCGCCCTCGAACAGCTCGCCGCCGCTGCCATCCGCGATCGTCCCGTTACGGATCACGTGGTCGAAATTCGGTGCCATCTAGCCCGCCTCCCAGGCGTTCCGTGCCTGCTCCGACCGACGGTCCCCCCCCACACGGGGAGGACCCCCAGATCCCGCGCGTGGGGCACGTCCACGCCACGCGCTTCGCGCTCTTCCTCGTCCGGCCCGGGTCAGCGTTCCGCCAGGACGCCGATCATCACCGTGGTCCTGCTCGGTGGTCGCGACCCGCGGGCCGGGCCCGGCGCCGAGCGGGATGGGTCATCTGACAGGCGGTACGGCGTGATCTGTCTAGACAAAATAACGTCCTCGCGTGTCCTACGCCACAGGTTGGCCGGGACGCGGTCGTTCCCGCCTCTCGGAACGGAACGCGCCCACCTCGGCAACGGCCGGCCCCCCGCGACGCCCTTTCACCTGTGGGACGCCCCTTCAGCGCAGGACGTAGTCCGCCGGGTTCGGCGCGCGGGTGAGACGCCAGTAGTCGTAGAGGTTGAACGGCCAGTTCTGCGCGATGCGTCCCTTGCCGTTGCGGTACCAGGTGTGCACGTCGGAGACGCCCCAGGCGCGCTCGTCGGTGGCGGCGTCGATCCACTCGTTGTAGCGGTCGTGGGCCTCGGGCCGGCAGTCCAGGGAGGCGGCGTCCCGCGCGAGCAGCAGGCCCACGCACTCGGTGATGTAGCGGGCGGCGCACTCGGAGAAGTAGATGATGCTGCCGTTGACCACGATGTTCGTGTTCGGCCCGTACATGAGAAAGAGATTCGGGAAACGGGGCACCGTGATCCCGAGGTGAGCGCGGGCGTCCCCGTCCCACCAGTCGTGCAGGTCCAGGCCGCCCGCGCCGACGACGCGCATCGGAGTCAGGAAACGGGACGCCTGGAAACCGGTTCCGTAGACGATGACGTCGTGGTCGACGTGCCGGCCGTCGGCCAGCTGGATCCCCGACGGGGTGATCCGTCCGATCTCGGCGGTCTCCAGAGTGACGTCCGGGCGTTGCAGGGTGGCCGCGTAGCGACCGCTGTCCGGGATCATGCGTTTCGCGCCGTAGAAATGGGTGGGCAGCACCTTGGCGCGCAACGCCGGATCGGGGAACACGGCCTCGTACCAGGCCGTCAGCCGGCGCCGGGCCAGGTCGTTGACGGCGCTGACCGAGTTGTTGGAGCGGTCCCAGCGGGGATCCACGATGGTCTGCGGGAGTGTGCCTTCCTGGAGGCGTCCGAAGGTGGTCAGCCGGTCCCAGCGGGCGTAGTCGGGCACGTGCCGCAGCAGCCAGTTGATCTCGGCGGGCAGGTCGTCGTGATAGTTCGGGACCGGCAGCAGCCAGGGCGCGGTCCGCTGGTAGACGGTCAGCCGCGCGGCCCGTTCGGCCAGCGGGGGAACGAACTGGACGGCGCTCGCGCCGGTGCCGATGACCGCGACGCGCCGTCCGGTGACGTCGATGTCATGCCGCCAGCGGGCCGAGTGGAAGTACGGCCCGCCGAAGCTGTCGATCCCCTCGATGTCCGGCAGGCTTGGGCGGTTGAGCTGGCCGACGGCGCTGACGACGGCGTTCGCCTCGTGGGTGCGCTCGGCGCCGGACGCGTCGCGCAGGCGCAGCGCCCAGCGGCTGGTCTGGTCGTTCCACCGGGCCTCGACGACCTCCGTGCCAAGGCTGATCAGCTCGGCGAGCCCGAACTCGTCGGCGCAGCTTCGGAAGTAGTCGAGCAGGACTGGCTGCGTGGAGTTGAACTGAGGCCAGTGGCCGGTCTGGGCGAACGAGTAGCTGTAGAGGTGGTTGGGCACGTCGACGCGGCAGCCGGGGTAGGAGTTCTCGAGCCACGTCCCCCCGAGGTCGGTGTTCTTCTCGAAGACGCGCACGTCGACGCCGGCCTGACGCAACCGGTGCGCGGCGACGAGGCCGGACATCCCCGCGCCGATAACGGCGACGGAGAACCGCCGGCGCGGCGCCGTGGTGGCCACCCGCCATCGCGGCGCCCGAAGGTCGCCGCCAAGGGCCAGCTCCTCTTGGAGCAGTTCGAGGTAGTCGTCGTCGACGGCGGCGGGCGCGACGACGAACTCGACCAGCGCGCGCAGTTGCTTGGGATCCGGCTCGACGGGCGGCGGGCAGCGGCGGTCGCGATAACGAATCAGCGCGTCGGCGGCCGAAAGGCGTGCCCTGGCCGCGGTCTCGGACGGGTAGCCGTAGTCCGGCGGCATCCACGGTAATGCCGGATCGGGCCGGATGTCGTCGGATAACAGGTCGTACTCGCCGGTGAGCTGCGCGACCGCGGCGAGAAGCGGCGCCACCGGGGCCTGGGCGGCCTGAGCCCGGATGGTGGCGTCGTCAGCGTCGATGTCCTCGCGGGTGAAGTCCAGGCGCATGCCCGCAACTATCGCACGAGGTTCGGACGCCTGTCCTATAGTCTCGGACACGTGTCCGGATCGAAGGTGGATACCGGGTGTGGGATACCGGACGTGGGATGCCGAGCGTGGAATGAGGAGAGCGCGGGATGACCGGCGCGCCGGAGGCGACCTGGACAGGTGAGGATTCGGGGCAGCGGATCGAGGAACTCGCCGCGACGCAGCGGTGGTCGCCCAACCAGCAGGCCGCGCGCTCGCGTCTCGCGCTCGCCGCCGCCCGCCTGGTCGCGCGCTCCGGTCCGACCGCGTGCACGATCCGGGCCGTCGCCGAGGAGGCCGGCCTGACGAAGAGCACCGTCCACTACTACGTCGACGACGCCGACGAACTGGTCGACCTCGCCGTGCTGACCTACCTGCGGCAGTTCGCCGCCCAGACGCGGCGCGGCTGCGACGAGGCGCCCGACGGACCCGAGGCGCTGTGCGTCCTGGTGCGGACCTTCCTGGGCCGCGGCGCGCGGACGATCCAACTCGGTGAGGCGGTCTGGCTGCACAACCCGATCATCTGGAGCGCCTACCTCACGCACGCCTGGCCGCGTGGCGCCCGCGCCGCGCTGCTCGCCTGTTTCGAGACCTTCCGCGAGCTGTTCGAGGCGACGCTGGCCCGCTGCGGGGTCGACGACCCCGCCGAACAAGCCCGTGCGCTGCACCTGTACCTGCTGGGCGTCGTGCAGCTCAACATCGTCCAGCCGCTGCCCCAGGCGGAGGTGGCGCGGGCCGTCACTGCCCTGACGGGTGTACCCGTCGCCCCGGCCCGCTGCTGACGAGGCCCGCCGCGGAGCTCAGCGTCCTGACCGGGGTGGCCCGAGACGGCGCAGCGCGGCGGCGAGGTCGCCCAGGTGCCTCGAGACCGGGCCCACGGTCAACAGGCCGCTACCCGCCCCCGCCAGCTCCGCCGCCGCGGGGGTGAGCTCGCGCTGGGCACGCTCCATCGTCTCCCGGTCGCCGACGGAGATGGCCGCCTGGGCGGTGAGGCACCACAGGGCCTCGAACAGCAGGTCGCGGGGCGGGTCCGGGACCTTTCGCAGCGCCGCGGCGGCCTCCTCGCGGCGGCCCTCGGCCAGCAGCGTGTGGGGGCGAGCCCACGGCTCGTAGGGTCCCCAGTCGGTGAGCGCGTCGGCGCTGGCGGGCAGCGCGTGTTCCACCCGCGTGCACAGCAGCGCGAGCGGCAGCAGGCCGTGCTCCAGTCCCGGCATGCCGGCGCCTTCCAGCCGCGCGGCGGCGTCGCGGTAGGCCGCCGCTATCTCGGCCGTCGCTGGCGGGCGGGTCGCGGCGAGCCGCAGGGCCGCGTACCACTGGGTGAAGACCCCCACCAGCGGCAGTTCGTGGCGTTCGGCCAGGCGGTCCGCGGCGCTCGCGTGCTGGTCGGCCGTGAGGAAGTCCCCGAGCGCGCCGCGCGCCTGGAGCCGGATGAGGTGGCCGAGTACCTCGAAGGTGGCCAGGCCGTGGCGCGCGGACAGCGCGACCAGCTCGGCGCCGATCTCGTCCCGGCGCGGCGCCAGACCCGCGCGGTGGAAGGTCTGCATGAACACGGCGTTCAGCGCGAACGCCAACGCCCGCGGGTCGTCCAGGCGGCGGGCGATCTCCTCCGCCTGCCGGGCGGCCTCGGGCCCGCGGGCCGCGCGGGTGCCGCGCGACTCCAGGGCGATCGTGGCCAGCAGCCGCGCCCGGGCCGCCTCGTGCCCGCCGGGTGGGAGCGCGCTCAGGGCACGCTCCGCCGCGGCGATCACCTGCGCGGCCTGTTCCGGCTCGTCGACGCGCGTCCAGATCGCCGGGACGTCGTAGGCACCGATCAGGCGGGCGGTCAGTTCCGCGTCGCCCAGCTCGTCGGCCGCCGCGATCGCCGCCACCCGGTGCCGGCGGGCCGCCTGAAGGCCGCCACCCCCGGTCACGGCGAGGTCGCGCAGGAGACCCACCGTCGACTCCAGGCGTGCCCGCGCCCCGGAGGGCACGGCGCGGTCGTAGGCCGCCGCCGTCTGCGCCCACACCCGCCCCGTCGCGCCGCCCGGCTGGGGGTCGAGGTGGGCGGCGTGGCGCAGGATGTCCGCCTCCAGGCCGCGCAGTCCCGGGCCTGGATCGACCCCGAGCTGCTCGGCGAGCAGCGCGCGCGCTCGGCGAAGGACCGCCAGCGCGTCCGCCTGGCGGCCGGCGCGGTACAGCGCCAGGGCGAGCAGGCGCCAGGCGTCCTCACGCCAGGGATGCTCGGCCACGTGCGCATCCAGGTCCGCCGCCGCCTCGGCGGCCAGGCCCAGCGCCAGGCGGGCCTCGGCCTGCCGCTCGACCGCGTGAAGTCGCAGGTCCGCGAGCCGGGAGCGCTCCGCGCGGGCCCAGGGCTGATCGGCGAACTCGGCGTAGGCGGGCCCGCGCCAGCACTCCAGCGCCCGCGCGAGCCGTGGGAACCCGTCCGTGGGCGGCAGTGTCGCGGCGGCGGCCACCTCCTGCTCGAAGCGCCAGGCGTCCACCGCGTGCTGCTCGGCGCGCAGCGCGTACCCCGGCCCCTCGGTCACCAGCAGCCGGGCCGGGGCGCGGGGTGGGCGCCCCGGTTCCAGGGCGCGGCGCAGCGCGGCCACGAAGGTGCGCACCGCGCCCACCGCTTCCGGCGGCGGATTCGTCCACAGGTCTTCGACGAGGCGGGAGACCGGCACGACGCGCCGCCGGGCGATGATCAGCCGGGCCAGCACCGCGCGGTGTCGAGGCCCTTTCAGGGCGATGGCGTCCCCGGCGTCGTCCCAGGCCACCACCGGCCCCAGCACGCCGAACAGGACCTGCACCCCTGACCGCCCTTTCCGGGGCGCCGCCCCGCGGTCACGGTAGCGCGCTCATCCGATGCTCATCCGCGCTCGGCACCCTGAAGACGTCTGATCACCTCCGGTCACCGCGAAAAGGAGCGGAATCATGGCACCTGTCATCGCGACCTTCGACTATCGGCGTGTCCCCGTCGCCGCCGGCGTGTCCCTCAACGCGGCCGTCGGCGGTTCGGGCCCGCCGATCGTGCTGCTGCACGGCTTTCCGCAGACCCACCTGATGTGGCGGCACGTCGCCGCCGACCTCGCCACCGACCACACCGTGATCTGCCCCGACCTGCGCGGTTACGGCGCCAGCGACAAACCCGCCGAGACCGACGGCACCGCCTACGCCAAGCGCACGATGGCCGCCGACATCGTCGCCCTGGCCCGCGCGCTCGGGCACGAGCGCTTCGCGCTGGCCGGGCACGACCGCGGCGCCCTGGTCGCCTTCCGCGCCGGACTCGACCACCCCGAGGCGGTCACCCACCTCGCCTGCCTCGACGTGCTCCCCACCCTGGACATGTGGGAGGTGATGCGCGGTGTCACCGCCGCCGTGGGCTTCCACCTCTACCTCATGGCCCAGCCCCCGACCCTGCCCGAACAGATGATCCTGGCCGCGCCGGACGTGTTCTTCGGGCACTTCCTCGACATCTGGACCAACGACCCGCGGGCCCTTCCCGCCGACGTCCGCGCCGCCTACCTGGACGCCAGCCGCGCCGCGGTGCCCTCGATCGTGGCCGACTACCGGGCCTCCGCCGGCGTGGACGTCGACCATGACCGGGTCGACCGCGCCAGCGGCAGACGGCTGCGGATGCCGGTCACCGTGCTCCAGCAGGACTGGGGCACAGCACTCGGCTTCGACGCCGCAGCGCTGTGGGGCGCCTGGGCCCCCGACCTGCGGCACACCACGGTCGCCTGCGGCCATTTCATGGCCGAAGAGGCCCCCGCCGACATAAGCAAGGCGTTGCGAGACCTCCTTACCCGTTGAACGGGTCGAGACCGCGGCCCGAAGTGGCCGCCGCGGGCGGCCGCCAAAAGGATCCTCGGGTATCTCCGCCAGATTCGCTGCCCCTCGTGGTCAACTCGCCGTTACCACCGAATGCGCGCCGGTCTCCTTGTTTTCGTGTCAGTTCCGGCTCGCCAAGCCAGCCACCAGCGTCATGACTCGGTGTGGATGTGCTCTGGGCCGGTCCGCGTCGGTCTGGCAGGCTGTGAGCGTGGTCTCGGGGGAGGACTTGGCCGGCCCGCTACCCGCGCGGGTGGATTTTTTCGTGTCCTACACCGGTGCCGACGAGGCGTGGGCGACCTGGGTGGCCGCCGCGCTGGAGAAGTCCGGCAAGACCGTCGCCGTGCAGGTGTGGGACTCTCCGGCCGGGGAGAACTTCGTCGTCTGGATCAACGAGCAGATGGCGGCCGCCGGGCGGACGGTCGCCCTCTGCTCGCCCGCCTACTTCGACTCCCACTGGTGCACCCAGGAATGGACCGGGGCGCTGGCCGGCAGGAAACTGATCCCGCTGCGGGTCGCCGACTGCCCGATGCCCCCGGTGCTGGCCACCATCTCCTACCGGGACCTGCACGGCGTCGACGAGGACACCGCCCGGCGGCGGCTGTTGGAGGCCACCGGGCTGGCCAGGACAGCCCGGGTCTCCGCCGGGTTTCCCGGCGCAGCGCCGACGCCCGGGGGCGCGGCGGATGGCACACCGTTCCCAGGCCGACAACCCGCGATCTTCAACGTGCCCCCGCGGCTGCGGTACTTCACCGGTCGCCAGGATCTGCTCGACCGGCTGCGGGCCGGACGCGCGCGGGGCTCACCAATGGCGATCACCGCTCTGCGCGGCCTCGGCGGCGTCGGCAAGACCCAGCTCGTGATCGAGTACGCCCACCGGTACGCGGCCGCGTTCGACCTGGTCTGGTGGGTCGAGGCCGAGCAGGCCGCCCTGGTCGGCGAGCGTCTCGCCGACCTCGCGGGCCGGCTCGGCCTGCCCACGACCGGGCGGGTGCCCGAGGACGCGCGGGCCGCGCTGGACGCCCTGCGTCGCCGGGAGCGGTGGCTGATGGTGTTCGACAACGCCGAAGACCCGGACGCGCTGCGACCCTGGCTGCCAGGCGGGCCCGGCCAGGTGATCGTCACGTCGCGGAACCCGGCCTGGGGTGGGCTCGCCGCGCCCCTCGACGTCGACGTGTTGCCCCGCGTCGAGGCTGTCGCGTTGCTGGCCCGCCGCGCGCCGGACATCGACCCGCGGGCCGCGGACGCGCTCGCCGCCGAGCTCGGCGACCTCCCGCTCGCCCTCGAACAGGCTGCCGCCTACCTGGAGACCACTGGCCTTTCTCCGGCTGACTATCTGACGAGGTTCCGCGCCCGCCGCCCCGAGATGCTCCGCCGGGGCCGCGACCTGGCCCATGGCGGCAACCTCGACACCGTCTGGTCGCTGGCCCTGGACCGGCTGCGCGCCCAGGCGCCGGCCGCCGTGGCGCTGCTGGACATCTGCGCCCACCTCGGACCCGAACCCATCCCCCTGGCCCTGTTCAGGCGACCTGTCAGGCACCACCGGTGGGCCAGGCGCAGGCCCGTCCTCGCGCCCGAGGAACTCGACGACACCATCGGCGCGGTCCTGGCCTACTCCCTGGCCCGTCGCTTCGGGGACACCATCGCGCTGCACCGGCTGGTCGCGGCTGTCATGCGTGCCCACCAACCCCCCGACCGGCACGAGAAGGCCGCCGCGACCGCGCGGGCACTGCTGGTGGCCCACCGGCCCGCCCACGACGTGGAGGACCCGGCCGGCTGGCCGGTCTGGGCCGCGCTGGCGCCCCTGGTTCTCACCGCCCCCGCGCTGCGCCCCGACGAACCGGGCACCGACATCGGCGGCGGGGCCCGCGGGCTGCTGGCCGAGGCCGGCATGTATCTCTTCGCCCGAGGCGACGTCCGCGCCGCCCACACCCTCACCGCCGCCCTGTACCAGCAGTGGAAGACCATCCTGGGTAGTGATCACCCCGACACCCTGAACTCGGCGACCACCCTCGCCGCCGTCCTGCTCGTGCTCGGGGAGTACCAGGCCGCCCGGACCGTGGCCGAGGACATCCTGGCGCGGTGCCGCCGGATGGTCGGCGACGACCACCCCGCCACCCTGGGCTCGGCGCACGGCGTCGCCTTCACCCTGTACCTGCTCGGGGACTACCGTGCCGCCCGGGACCTCGACGAGGACACCCGGACGCGCTGGCGCCGTCTCCTCGGCGACGACCACCCCGACACGCTGCGCACGGCGAACAACCTCGCCGCCGACCTGTGCGCTCTCGGGGAACACCAGGCCGCCCGAACCCTCGCCGAGGACACCTTGGCCCGCTACCGCCGGGTTCTCGGCGACGACCACCCCCACACCCTGGACTCGGCGATCACCCTCGCCGTCGCCCTGCACCAGCTCGGGGAGTACCAGGCCGCCCGCGAACTGAACGAGGACACGCTGGCCCGCCACCGCCGTCTCCTCGGCGACGACCACTACGACACCCTGCGTTCGGCGACCAATCTCGCCGCCGACCTGCGCATGCTCGGGGAGTACCAGGCCGCCCGGGGACTGAACGAGGACACCCTGGCCCGCCACCGCCGCATCCTCGGCGACGACCACCCCTTCACCTTGCGCTCGGCGAACAACCTCGCCGCCGACCTGCGCGCGCTCGACGACCACCGGGCCGCCCGCTCTCTCGACGAGGACACCCTGGGCCGCCACCGCCGGGTACTCGGTGACGACCATCCCCACACCCTGGACTCGATGAACAATCTCGCCGCCGACCTGCGCGCCCTCGGGGACCACCGGGCCGCCCGATCCCTCGACGAGGACACGTTGACTCGCCGCCGCCGTGTCCTCGGCGACGACCATCCCGACACCCTGCGTTCGGCGACCGCCCTCGCCAGCGACCTGCGCCTGCTTGGCGAGGGCCAGGCCGCGCGGGAGTGGGAGGACTTCGCCCGCCGGTGACCTTGGCTTCTTGACCGCTCAGAACGCCCAGTGGTAGGTCTGTTCGGGCGTTTGGGCAAGTGCCCAACGGGCTGGCGGTGTCACGTCCCGCACGACGCCGGCGGCGCACGACGGTTTCGCGACGGAAGGCCGCGGGCGCGGTACGCACCGAGCCGTTTCCCAGGGAGTGGCCGGCGTGTGACACCCGTCCTGACCGGCCGTGACCGACGCTGGACCAGCCTGACAGGAGGAACGATGGCCGTCACCTTCACCAAGCTCGGTGCCCAGGTCGGAGTCGAGATCACGGGTCTGTCCGGCCACGAGCTGGTCGACCAGAAGATCGCCGTGCAATGCCAGGCGGCGCTGGCGCGGTACGGGGTCGTGGTCTACCGCGAGGTCCACATCGGCGACGCCGATCTCGTCGCCTTCAGCCGGATGCTGGGCACGGTCGTCGTCGCGCCGATGGGCGGCGACAGCACCTACCCGGAGATCTCCGCGATCAGCCTCGACCCGGCCCAGAGCACCCTGGCCGCCTACCGGCGGGGAACGTTCTTCTGGCACATCGACGGGGTGACCGACGAGGTCCCGCAGAAGGCGACCCTGCTCACCGCCCGCCAGGTCGCCGACAGCGGCGGCGACACCGAGTTCGCCAGCACCTACGCCGCCTACGAGGCGCTGACCGACGCCGAGAAGGACGAGTACGCCAACCTGCGCGTGCTGCACACGTTCACGGCGTCGCAGCTGCTGGCCAACCCGGACCCGACGCCGAAGCAGCGGGCGGCCTGGGAGCGGGCGCCGTCACGGGTGCAGCCGCTGGTCTGGACCCGCGGCAACGGCCGCAGGTCCCTGCTGGTGGGCGCCACGACCGACCACGTCGTGGGCATGGCGGCGGACGAGAGCCGGGCCCTGCTCGACCGCCTCCTGGAATGGTCGACGCAGCCGCGCTTCACGCTGCGCCACCAGTGGCGCCAGGGAGACCTGGTCGTCTGGGACAACACGGGGATGCTGCACCGGGCGCAGCCCTACACCGCGCAGTCCCGCCGGCTCATGCACCGCACCACGCTGGTCGGCGAGGAGACGGTGGCCTGAGAACCCGCCGCCGGAGGGCGTGCGGGCCCGGCCGGGCGGGCCCGCGCGGCCGTCAGGGAAACCGGCCCAGCCCGGCGAGGAACGGCTGGGTGCGGGCGATCACGCCGGTCATCGTCGCCGGGTCGCCGGTGCACAGGATGTAGGCCGTCTCGGTGATCAGACCGATGTCCTCGGTCTCCTCCTTGGCCAGGTCGAGAGTGCCGGCACCCGGTGTGGCCACCGGGTTCGACGGCGCCGCGGCGTTGACAGCGATGTTGGCGCCGTACAGCTCGGCGGCGAGGCTCAGGGTCAGGCGGTTGAGCGCGGCCTTCACCGTCCCGTACATGCCGAAGCCGGCGTCGGTGTCGAACGGCGAGAAGGGCGGCCCGGACGGGTGGTCACCGCCGACCGACGTCAGGTTGAGCACCCAGCCCCGCCCGCGCTCGCGCATCGCCGGCACCGCGAGCTGCGTGAGATGCAAGGGCGCGACGACGTGCATCTCCATCATCAGGCGGGCGCGGCGCGGCGGGAAGGTGTCCAGCGGCCGCAGGAAGGTCACGGCGGCGTTGTTGACGAGGATGTCCGGGGCGCCGACCTGGGCCGTGACCTCCTCGAACAGCCTGGCGCGGTCCTCGTCGCGGGATAAGTCGGCCTGGACGGCGATGGCCGCGCCGCCGGCCGCCCGGATCTCCTCGCGGGTCTCGCGCAGCGAGCCGGTGTACTTCGGGTCGGGCTCCAGCGTCCGCGCCGTGATCGCGACGGTGGCGCCCTCGGCGGCCAGCCGCTGCGCGATCGCCTTGCCCAGCCCACGGCTGGCGCCCGTGACGAGCGCGACCTTTCCCGCGCATCCGCTGCTCAACGACGCTCCTTGTGACCCCGGGGGACGGCGACACTAAGCACCATGGCCGGACGTGACATCGAGTTCAACCTTTTGACGGACCGCCTCGCCCCGGCGGGGGTGCGGGATGTGCGCGCGCTGGCGGGGGGCGCCTCGAGCCTGACCTACGCCGGGTCGATCGGCGCGCGGCGGGTGGTGGTGAAGGTGGCGCCGCCGGGGGTCGCGCCCGTGCGCAACCGCGACGTGCTGCGCCAGGCCCGGGTGCTGCGCGCGCTGGCCCCGACGGCGGTGGCGGTCCCCGAGGTCGTGTGGGAGGACCCGGGCGACCCGCCGGAGGTACCCCCGCTGTTCGTCATGTCCTTCGTCGAGGGGACCTCGCTGGAGCCGCTGTTCGACCGTGGGGACGGTCGGGAGCCCGCGGCGGTGGTCGCCGAGCGCCTGCGCGCGGCCGCCCGCGCGCTGGCCGTCCTGCACCGTCTCGACCCGGGGGCGCTCGGGCTCGCCGCGGAGCCGCTGGTGAGCCCGGGGGTCGAGGTCGACCGCTGGTGCCGGCCGCTGGAGACCGTCGACGCGGCCCTCGTCCCCGGCTGGGCCGCGGTTGCCGCGGCGCTGCGCGCCGGCGAGCCGCCGGCCCTGGCGCCCGCCCTGGTGCACGGGGACTTCCGCCTGGGCAACCTGCTCGCCGACGGTCCGGACGTCACCGCGGTCGTCGACTGGGAGATCTGGTCGGTGGGGGATCCCCGCACCGACCTCGGCTGGTTCCTCGTCAACGCCGACGCGGCGACGTACCGCCGCGCGACGGCCTACACGGGGCTGCTTCCGGGGCCCGACGACCTCGCGGCGGCCTACGCGCGGGCGCTCGGCCGCGACGTGCCGGACCTGGCCTGGTTCCAGGCCCTGGCCTGTTTCAAGTCGGCGGCCACGTGGTCGCTGATCGTGAAGCACAACCGCCGGGCCGCCGAGCCCGACCCGGCGCTCGAGGAGATGGCCGCGACCCTGCCCCATCTGCTGGAGCGCGCGCGGCACTTCCTCGACCGGCGCTGATCCTCGACCGGCGCTGATCCTTCCGAGGGCCCTCGGGCCGGCGCCGCGACGGCGGCGGCCCGCCGGGACCCACGCCAGGACCGCGCGAGGAACGCGTCAGGCCGCCGGCGGGGCTCAGACGCGGGGGATGCCCGCCAGCCGGTCGGCGAACTTGGCCTCCGCCGCCGCGCGCAGCCGCAGCAGGTGCTCGGAGGGGAACAGGTCCGGTGCCGGCTTGTAGTTCTTCAGGAGCTGGCGCGCCAGCGTCACCTTGTGCACCTCGGTCGGCCCGTCGGCGAGGCCGAGCACGAACGACTCCACGAGATGCGCCACGAAGGGCATCTCGTGGGTCGTGCCCAGCGAGCCGTGAAGCTGCAGGGCGCGCGCGGACACGTCGTGCAGCACCTTCTGCATCATGGCCTTCACGGCCGAGATGTCGGCGCGCACCTTCTGGTAGTCGTCGAACTGGTCGATCTTCCAGGCCGTGTGCATGGTGAGCAGGCGGAAAGCCTCGATCTCCGTCCACGAGTCGGCGACCATCTCCTGGACCATCTGCTTGTTGCCGAGCAGCTCGCCCTGGGTGTACCGCGAGACGGCCCGTTCGCAGATCATGTCGAAGATGCGGCGGACGAGGCCCACGGTGCGCATCGCGTGGTGGATCCGCCCGCCGCCGAGGCGGGTCTGGGCGACGGCGAAGGCGCCTCCGCGCGGGCCGAGCATGTGGTCGTCCGGCACGCGCACGTTCTCGTAGCGGACGTAGCCCTCCCGGCCGCCGCCGAGCGGCTGGTAGCCGAGGCCGACGTCGCGCAGCACGTTGACGCCCGGTGTCCCGCCCGGGATGACGAACATCGTGTGCCGCTCGTACGGCGGGGCGTCCGGGTCGGTCACCGCCATGACGATGATGAACGCCGCCATCGACGCGAACGACGAGAACCATTTCTCGCCGTTGATGACCCACTCGTCGCCGTCCCGGACGGCCTGAGTGGTGAACACCTTGGGGTCGGCGCCGCCCTGCGGCTCCGTCATCGAGAAACAGGACACGATGCGGTTGTCGAGTAACGGCTCCAGGTACCGCTTCTTCAGGTCCGGCGTGCCGTAGCGGGCGAGGATCTCGCTGTTTCCCGAGTCCGGCGCCTGGGACCCGAACACGATCGGCGCGCATTCCGAGCGCCCGAGTATCTCGTTCAGCAGCGCGAGCTTCACCTGACCGTAGCCGGGGCCGCCCAGATGCGGCCCGAGATGCGTCGCCCACAGGCCACGCTCCTTGACGACCTTCTGGAGCGGCGGGATCAGGGCCTGGCGGACCGGGTCACCCAGATCATGGGACTCCCGGATGACGAGGTCGATCGGCTCGCACTCCTCCCGGACGAACGCCTCCGCCCACGCCAGCTGCTCGGCGTACTCGGGGTCCGTCGAGAAGTCCCACGCCATCGGCCGTCCCTTTCGATCGCGGTCGCAACGAGTTGACAGTGCTGTCCGAAGCCGAGCAGGGTCAAGCTGCTCGCGAACTCGTCGGCGGAACGGAGCGGAGATGACCCCAGCGTTAGGTGTCTGCGACGGGCGGGTGTGCGTCGTCACCGGTGCCGGGCGAGGGCTCGGGCGCGAGTACGCGCTGTCCCTGGCGCGGCACGGCGCGCGGGTCGTCGTCAACGACCTGGGCGGCGGCCGCGACGGGACCGGCGCCGACTCCGGGCCGGCGAGCGAGGTCGTCGCCGAGATCCGGTCGTTCGGCGGGCAGGCCGCGGCGAACACCGACGACGTGAGCTCGTGGGAGGGGGCGGCCCGGCTCGTCGCGCAGGCCGTGGAGACCTTCGGCGGGCTGGACGTGCTGGTCAACAACGCCGGCATCCTGCGTGACCGGATGCTGTTCTCGATGTCCGAGCAGGAATGGGACGCGGTGATCAAGGTGCACCTCAAGGGCACCTTCGCGCCCAGCCACCACGCGGCGGCCTACTGGCGGGCCCGGTCCAAGGCGGGGGAGACGAACGACGCCCGCCTGATCAACACCACCTCGGTGTCCGGGCTCTACGCCAATCCGGGCCAGGGCAACTACGGCGCGGCCAAGGCGGGCATCGCCGCGTTCACCCAGATCGCCGCGCAGGAGCTGGCCCGCTATGGCGTCACGGTGAACGCGATCGCGCCCGGCGCGCTGACCCGGCTCACCGGCGGCCTGGAGATCAGCGACGAGATCCGGGCCCGCTTCGCGCCGAGTTGGGTCGCCCCGGTGCTGACCTGGCTCGCCTCGCCCGACTCCGCGGACGTCACCGGCCAGGTCATCGAGTCCTCCGGACTGGTGCTCGCGGTGGCCGAAGGCTGGCACCGCGGGCCCTCCACGGACCCGGTGGACAGCCCGGAGAAGGTGGGCGCCGCCGTGCGCCAGCTACTGGCCGACGCCCGCCCGCGCACGCTGTTCCACGAGGTGAACTGACGCCGTGGCCGACGCCTGGATCCTCGACGCGGTCCGCACCCCCCGGGGCAGGGGGCGCCCGACCGGCGCCCTGCACGGCGTGCACCCGCAGGAGCTGCTCGCGCAGTGCCTGCGCGCCGTCGCCGAGCGGGTCGGCTTCGACCCCGTGGACGTCGACGACGTCGTGGCCGGCAACGGGATGCTCAGCGGCGACCACGGCGACTGCATCGCCCGGCTGAGCGCGCTGCTCGCCGGCTGGCCGCGGACCGTTCCCGGGATGACCCTCAACCGGTTCTGCGGGTCCGGCCTGCAGGCGGTCACCGTCGCCGCGGCGGGCGTGCGCGGCGGCGGGCAGAACCTCGTGGTCGCCGGCGGCGTCGAGTCGATGTCGCGCTGGGGCCTGGCCGCCGGCTCGGTGACCATCGACGGCCACAACCCCGCCTTCCGCGAGCGCTACGCCACCGTGCCGCAGGGGGTCTCCGCCGACCTCATCGCCACGCTGGAGGGCTTCGGCCGCCGCGACGTCGACGCGTTCGCCGCCGAGAGCCAGCGCCGCGCGGCCCAGGCCATCGGCGAAGGCCGCTTCGAGCGCGGCATCATCCCCGTCACCGGTCCTGGCGGCGAGGTCCTGCTGGCCCGGGACGAGCACCCGCGCCCGGGAACCACGGCGGAAGGGCTGGCCGGCCTGCGCCCCGCGTTCGCCGAGATGGGCGCGGCGCGCCCGGAGGGCGACGCGCGCAGCTACGACGAGCTCTGCCAGGCGCGCTATCCCCAGGCCGGGCCCATCAGCCATGTCCACCACGCCGGCAACTCCTCCGGTGTCGTGGACGGGGCCGCCGCCGTGGTCGTGGCCTCGGAGGGCTGGGCGCGCGCGAACGGGGCCGCGCCCCGGGCCCGCGTGCGGGCCACGGCGGCCGTCGGGTCCGAGCCCGTCATCATGCTGACCGCGCCGGGCCCCGCCGCCGAGCGGTGCCTGGCCCTGGCCGGCATGAGCGCGGCCGACATCGACCTGTGGGAGATCAACGAGGCGTTCGCGGCGGTGCCGCTGAAGACCATGCGCGACCTCGGCCTTGACCACGACAAGGTCAACGTCAACGGCGGCGCCATCGCGCTGGGACACCCGATCGGGGCGACCGGCGCGATGCTGCTCGGAACGCTGCTCGACGAGCTCGAACGCCGCGACCTGGCCACGGGCCTGGTCACCATCTGCACTGGCGGCGGCATGGGCACCGCCGCGATCGTCGAGAGGCTCTGACGATGACCGGCGAGACGGCAGGCGGCGAGGCGGCAGGGGGTCACGCGGCGGGGGGTAGCGCGGCGGGGAGTGAGACGGCGGAGGGTGAGACGGCGGGGCGCGCGGCGGCGGCGCCGGGGTGGCGATGACCGGCGAGACGACGACGGCGGTCGAGCTCGAGACGCCGGCGCCAGGAACCGCCGTACTGCGGCTCAACCGCCCCCGGCGGCTCAACGCCATCGACGAGGTCATGCTGGGCGAGCTGACCGAGACCTGCGCGCGCCTCGCCGCCGACGCCGAGACCCGGGTGGTCGTGCTGACCGGCGCGGGCCGCGGTTTCTGCTCGGGCCTCGACGTCCGGGACTTCGGGCCGAGCCTGCCGGAGGCGTCCGCCCCGGCCATCGACCGGCTGCGCTTCCAGGAACGCATGGCCGGCCTGCCGGGGGCGCTGCGCGCGCTGCCGCAGCCGGTGATCGCCGCTGTCAACGGCCCCGCCGTCGGCGGCGGGATGGCGCTGTGCCTGGCGGCCGATCTGCGGGTGTGCGCCGCGTCGGCGACCTTCGCCAACGCGGCGATCCAGCTCGGGCTCTCGGGCGCCGAGATGGGCATGAGCTACTACCTGCCCCGGATCGTCGGCCTGACGGTCGCCGCCGACTGGATGCTCACCGGGCGTACCGTCACCGCGCACGAGGCCCACCACGCCGGCCTGGTCAGCGCCGTCGTCGAGGACGACCGGCTGCTGGAGCACGCCCTGGACCTGGCCGCGCGGATCGCCGGGCACTCCGCGCTCGGCGTCCAGCTGACGAAGCGGGCGCTGCAGGCGAACACCGACGCGCCCAGCTTCGCCGCGGCTCTCGAGATCGAGAACCGCAACCAGCTGATCACCCATGCCACCGACGAGGCCGCCGCGGAGCGCGCGAAATGGGCGGGCAGAGCCTGACCAGCGGACCCCGCCAGGCGCGCACGGCGCGGCTGCCTCGGCCGCGCCCGGGGCGGGGCCCGGGCGCCCCCCCCCGGGCCCCCCGGGGGGGGGGGGCGACGCCCGGGAACTCGAGCCGGTCGGGGCCGGTCACGACGACGTGGCGCAGCGTCTCGAGGTCGGCGCTGACCG
>NZ_JADWYU010000249.1:0-30703 GCF_016786325.1 Frankia nepalensis
GGTGGCGTCGCGCTGCTGCAGGCTTCGGTGTCGGCGTTCGACAAGCTGGACCTGTCCGGCGACGAGGCCACCGGCGCCAACATCGTCAAGCTCGCGCTCGAGGCGCCGATCAAGCAGATCGCCTTCAACAGCGGTCTCGAGGGCGGCGTCGTGGTCGAGAAGGTGCGCAACCTGCCGACCGGCCACGGCCTGAACGCGGCCACCGGCGAGTACGTCGACATGCTGGCCACCGGCATCATCGACCCGGCCAAGGTGACCCGCTCGGCGCTGCAGAACGCCGCGTCGATCGCCGGCCTCTTCCTCACCACCGAGGCCGTCATCGCCGACAAGCCGGAGAAGAACCCGGCCCCGGCCATGCCGGGCGGCGGCGACATGGACTTCTGACAGGGGCAACCCTGCTCGTTGCCCTTCGGGCAACTTCGCCGGAGCCTGTCAGAAGATGTCTGCTCCGGGGGGCGACCCCCGGACCCCCGATGTCGAGCTTCGCTCGTCCTAGGGGCGGATCTCCGGCTCAGAAGCTCAAGCACGTCAGGAGGGGCGGTCCCGGTTGGGGCCGCCCCTTCGGGTTGCCGGGTAGCAGGCGGCCACTACCCGGCCCCGCCAAGGTTCGCCCGGTCTCGACGCCGGACATGATCGCTGTTTCTGCCCTCTGGAGGTCGTGATCTGGCCCTGTCCACGACCTCCAGAGGGCACTATCGGCGATCATGTGGCGGGCCGGCGTTGGCGGTCGCGGCACCATGACACCTCTTATGGATCATGTTCCGCCGATGCCGGAGCGCCGATCCGCGCACACGACCAGTGATCTTCGACCTGTGTCGACCCGATCTCCGCGGGAGATCACCAGATCTGTGCGAGATTCGCGGATAAAACGGACAGAAATCGCCGAACGCCGCGCACATCTAGCGATCAAGGAAGCCGCCAGGGCCCCGCGAGCCGATGATCGTCGGAGGTGTGCGCGAATCGGTGGTCGAGCGGCCCGGCCAGGATCGCGGGAAGGCCTGGGCGGCGGGTTCACTGGAGGGCGACTGTCGCGCACTCGGCATGGCCTTTGCGCGCAAGCAGTGGAAGGGTGAACGTATGTCGCAGACTTCCCCCGCGCCGGGCTGGTACGCGGACCCGTCCGGGGCGCCGGGGCTCCGGTGGTGGGACGGCGGCCAGTGGACCGCGCACACGCAGCCGGCGCCGCCGAGCCAGCCGCCCGCTCCGCAACAGCAGGCGCCCCAGCAGCAGGTGCCGCCCCAGCAGCAGGTGCCTCAGTACCCGCAGGGGCCCGCGCCCGGGTTCGGGCCGGGCGGACCCGCGGCGCCGGGGCCTGGCGGCTACCCGCAGGGACAGCCGGGGCAGCAGACCTGGGGGACGCCGAACATCCCGGTGGCGCCGGTGCAGACCAGCCACACGCCCGACCGGATCCAGCAGCAGGTCCACGAGCGGGCCGGGGTCGCGCCGAGCGGGCCGGGCGGCGGGACGATCTTCACCGAGCCCGTCCTGGTGGTGAACCAGAAGACCCAGATCATCGAGGTCACCAACCAGTACGCCGTCTTCGACCAGCAGGGCCGCCAGCTCGGCTCGGTGGTCGAGGTCGGGCAGAGCACGGCGAAGAAGGTCGCGCGGGTGCTCACCTCGCTCGACCAGTACATGACGCACAAGCTGGAGGTGCGTGACCCGGCCGGCATCGTCCAGCTGGTCCTCACCCGGCCGAGAAAGTTCGTCAAGTCCCGCGTCATCGTCGCCCGGCCGGACGGTTCCGAGATCGGGCAGATCGTGCAGCAGAACGCCATCGGGAAGATCCGGTTCGCCCTGATGGTCGGCGAGCACCAGATCGGCATGATCAAGGCCGAGAACTGGCGCGCCTGGAACTTCGCCATCGTCGACCACAACGAGGTCGAGGTCGCCCGGATCACGAAGACCTGGGAGGGCCTGATGCGCACGATGTTCACGTCGGCCGACAACTACGTCGTCCAGCTGCATCACCGGCTGCCGGACCCGCTGCTCAGCCTGGTCATCGCCTCGGCGCTGACCGTCGACACCGCCCTCAAGCAGGACTCCCGCGGGTTCAACTGATCAGGTGAGAATGCCGCGCCGGCTGGCCGGGTGGTGACGGAAACCGTCCGACAGCCGATAGCCCTTAGACAGACGGGCCGTTGACAGGCAGGATGACCGCGTGATGCAGGCAGTCACGCGACCGCGCGAGCGCGGCGGCGGGCCACCCTGTTCGCTGGCCTCGTCAGCTTCCCGGCAGCCCGCTGTACCCGCCCGGGACAACCCCGGACCCCGACGCCGAGCCCCGCTCGGCCGGACGGGGGCAGACGGTAAAGACAGGATGGCCACCTGATGCAAGCGGTCACACAGCCGCGAAAGCGCCTACCGACGGTCATGCTGCCTGCCCCGCCAGTCACCGTCGCCGCGTTGGACGCGGCCGACGCGGACGACGGGCGGGTGGAGCTGCTCGACGGGCTGTGCGTGCTGAGACCCTGGCCGACGCCGCTGCGCACCCGGGTCACCCAGCGGCTCGCCGAACGGCTCGCCACCGCCGCGCCCTCCGGCGCCCATGTGTACCCGCATGGTGTGAGCGTCCAGGTCTCCGCCCGCACGCTGCTCGCCCCGGACATCGTCGTCGGCCCGGCGCCCGGCCGGGCGGCGCCGCCGGCGTCTGGCGGGCAGCCCGCGGCGGCGAGCCACTCGCCCGCCCCGGTCTCGTCCGCCCCGGCGGCGACGACGAGCCGCGTCGGCGAGCTGCCGTTCCTCGTGGTCGAGGTGGCCGACGAGAACACCCGCCGCTACGACCGGACGCTCAAGCTCGACGTGTACCGCGAGCGCGGGGTGCCGTCGTGCTGGCTGGTCGACCCGGACCCGGCGGCCGCGACGGCGGTCGTCGAGGTCTATGACCTCCACGACGGCGCCTACGTGCGCACCGCCCGGGTCGTCGGCTCCGAGACCCTGACGGTGACCAGGCCGTTTCCCGTCACCGTGGTCCCGGCCGACCTGATCGACCCCCCGGAGTAGCCCGCCCGGGCAGCCTAGCGGCGGTGGCGTCGCGAGACCGGGTCGACGAACAACGCGAAGCTCAGCTCGGCCGCGTCGTGGACGCCGAACGACCGGTCGATGAACGTCTGCGTCGCGGAGCTCGGCACTCGCCGCTTGTCGAGCCAGCCGGCGATGACGGCGACGTCCTGCTCCCGGTGCTGACCGCCGAGCCGCAGCTTCGTCCAGGCCGCGCGCACCGCCGCCCGCATCGCGGCCTCGGGCCCGACCGCGAGTTGCGCCCGGGTGCGGAAGGCCCGGTCATAGCGCTCGTCGTGGATCCAGTCACGCACCTCGTCGGCCAGGAACGCGTCGGCGTACTCCTCGACCACGCCGATGCTCCGGTTGCTCCACCGCGAGATCGCCCAGCCGAAATACTCGTACCGTTCGGTGTCTTCGGAGAGCTTTCCGAGGTGGTAGTAGCTGCGGACGGCGAGATTCGGGAAGATTCCCTCCGCCTTGCGCGCCCGCGTGAGCGCCCGCAGGTGGGTCCGCTTCGCTTGCTCCGCCGTGGTCTCGGCCAGGCCGAGGCCGGTGAGGATCTCGTGCTGCTCGGGCAGGCTGAGGTCGTCGGGGCCGGCGCGGTCCATGTAGCGGGCCGCGTCCTGGTAGGCGAAGCGGACCTGGTCGCGGACCAGGTCCCGGGTCCCGTCCGACTCGCCGAACCGCTCGGCTCGGATGAGGCCGATCTCGATCGTCGCCCTGGCCGCGCCGGCGAAGTCCCGGTTGACCCCGAAGAGCTCCTGCGCCTCGAGCGCATAGCCGGTCCGCTGTTCCCGCCAGGCGGACTCGGACACGGCGCCGTCCGGGCCGCGGCGACGGGAACGGCCGAGCCGGGCGAGCGCGAGCAGGCACTCCGCGACGCTGGTGGCCAGCTCGGTCGCGATCGGCGTGGGCGGTCTGGGCGTCATGGCCTTGATCAGCGCGCGCAGCCGCTCCCAGGCCACGTTGAACTCGTCCTTCGACATCGCCGGGTTGTCCGCGCGGACCACCAGCACCCGGGTCCGCAGCCGCAGGGCCGCCGACCGGTGGGTCTGGTCCGCCCAGAGCGGGTCCGCCAGCTTCCAGGCACGCTCGAGGTCGTCTTGCCACTGCCGGAACTGCTCGCTCAGCTCGGAGCGCCCGAGCTGGGTCACCGCGGCTCTGGCCAGCCCGATGAGGGCGCGGGCGCGCATTAGCCGGTAGGCGACCCGCGTCGGGTCCGTGGCCGGGCCAGGGCTCGTGCGCTCCTCGTCGGTGGCCCGCTCCAGCGCTCGGCTGAAGTCGCCGCGCGCGCTCTGGCGCCGGTAGCCGGCCAGCGCCAGCTCGCCGCCGCGCAGCAGCTGTTCCACGATCTCGTGCGGGTCCTGCCGGCGAAGCGCCGTCTCAAGCGCCTGCGCGGCGAGCCGGACCGGGTCGTCCGGGACCGCGCCGGGGTAGTCCTCGCCAGCCGGCCGGCGGGAGCCCGCCGGGCCGGCTGGCGGGGCGTCCCGCAGGGGCGGGCCCAGCAGGTCGGCGACGACCTGACTCGCGAGATGCGGCTCCAGGTCGTAAAGCCGGGTAGCGTTCAGCTCGAGCGGGCGGCCGATGATCTCTTCGGCATAGACGGCGACTGGCAGCAGGCAGAGGTCCTTGCTCGGCGTCAGCTCACCCCTGAGCTGCTCGACCAGCGGACCCACGACCGGGGCGGCCGCGTAGTCCCAGGAGAGCACCGGCACGACGCCGAACGAGCCCTCGGCCTTCTCGTGGAGCTGGGAGACGAGGCGGTTCGCCTCGAGCGTCGGGTCCTCGTCCCCGTTGATGCCGACGTCCCTGGTGATTCCGGCGGCCCCGTCGTCCGCGGCGGGGGGTTTCGCCGCCCGCACCAGATGTTCGATCACCTCGAAGCCCAGCTCGCGGGCCTGGCCGGCGAGCCACGAGGCCCACGGCCGCTCCAGCTCCGCGAAGCTGACGAGCAGGTGCGAGTAGGCGGGCTCCCGCTGGCGCAGCGCCCGCGCCTGCAGGCTGGTGTGGCGGTCGCGGTCCAGGGCGCGCAGCGGCACCGTGTCCAGCCCGCCCACCGGCCAGCCGCCGGCCTGGCCGCTGGCCCCGTACTCGATGAGGCCGGCGAGATGCTCACAGGCGCGCACGACCGGGTCGCCGACCGAGCTCAGCGGCGCCGGGATCTCCTCCAGCGCCCACATGTGGTGGTACGGGATCTCCACCGAGCGCCAGTAGGTGTCTGGGTCACCCGCCCACGGCGGGAGGCGGTCGTTGAACTGGCGGCGGTAGTTCTGCCGGGCCACCTCGGCACGCCGCGGCTCGGTGAGCTCGATGCGGGTCGGCACCGGCAGCACCGGCACGCGCGCGGACCGGGTGAGCTCATAGGCACCGCGCATGCCCTGCCGGCTCATCCCGAAGCAGTTGACGACGAGGTGGGCCATGCTCATGGTGCTGATCGACGCCAGTTCGCCCAGCCCGGTCCGGCTGTCCACGAGGACGTAGTCGTAGTCCGCGCAGACGCGCTCGCGGAACTTCTCCAAGAACGGTGACCACGACTGGCCGTCCGGACCGGTGACGAACAACTGGTTCCACGGAAGGTCGATCAGGTGCCGCGAGTAGTCCCGGTCGGCGTACCCGGCCTGGATCAGGTGAATGTCGCCGCCGTGCTCGCGGTACTCGGCGCCGAGCTTCTCGATGATGTAGCGGCCGAGGCCGGCGAGGATCTGGTCGGCCGCCTCCGCGGGGTCCTCGCCGGCGCCGCCACGGGCCCGGCGGGCGACGTAACGCAGCAGCAGGTCGAGCATCCCCGACTGCCGGCGCACCCACAGGTCGGGGTCAAGGCCAGGGGCGAGCCCCGGAATGTCCGGGAAGAAGCGGTGCACGCCAGGCGAGTCGAGGTCCATGTCGACCACCAGCACCCGCCGGCCGCTGCTGGCGAGGATCCACGCGACAGTCGCCAGCACGGTCGAGCGGCCAACGCCGCCTTTGAAGGAGTAGAAGGTGACCAGCCGCCCGCCGCGCCCGCTCACCGGCGGCCCCCGCCCCGCGGCGAAATGCTCGGAATGATACCCAGGCCGGCATTGGCCCGGGCGAGCAGCAGCACCGTCTCCAGCCAGTCATGGAACTCCCCGTTGGATTTTCCGGGGGTCATTCTGTGCCGCTGCTTGGCGGATTTGAAGGCGCCGTTACCGGTGATGGCCGGCATGTCTTCGTCCGCCTCGTTCTCCGGGACGAATACCGGATAGTCCCGGTCAGCCATGAAATTGTCGAGCGCGGTCATCTTGGTCGCCGAGCCGAGAAGAAACGCGTCGACGAGAACGACGGACGGCGTCGCGTCACCGCCCGCCGTTTCCGGGCCGGCGATATCGACGACGGGGACATCCGGCAGCTTGCAGATCTCCAGCACCATGTAGCTGGCGACATCAACGAGCGGCAGCGTCGTCAGCCCGTCATCCTGCGTATCAGCGTACGGGGCCCAGTCCAGGTTCTCGTCCCCGTAGTAGCGGTGTGCCGCGCCGGCGTGGCGCGTGCCGAAGGAGTTGGCGCCGAGCGCGCCCCTGGCCGCGGCGAGCAGGGCCAGCCGGATGTCGGGGCCGGCCATAGACTGCTCACGGCCGTCGCTGTCGGGCAGCGGCGTGAAGAACTCGGCGCAGTCGGGCCACGCCGGCAGGGCACTCGCCGCCGGCGGCCGCAGGCCGCGCAGCCGGGTACGGTTCTTCCAGATCCAGCTGGCGATGTCGTCGGCGATCGTCGCCAGGGCCCGCGGATAGGCGCTGCCGCCATTCGCCTGCAGCAGGAACATGCCGCTGTCCAGGTAGTCCTTCTCCTCGTCGCGGGCGGCGGGCTGGTATTCGTAGTCGACTTCCTCGGGCATGAGCTCCAGCACCCGGCCCGGTGACCAGATCACCGGGACCACAACCCGGCCTTCGCCGGACCGGATGAACTCCCATGCCTTGGACGCGTCCCGGGACGTGAAGTAGTTGTAGGAGAACAGCGGCATGTAGACGTCGCAGGCGCCGAGCAGCTCGGCCGCCGGGCCGCGCCAGTCCTTGCCGCCGTCGTCCAGGGATGCCGCCATGTCCGCCGTGTCGAGCAGATCGACGGTGCCGCGGGGGAACCCCACGACGCTGAGGTGCACCCGCAGGTGTTCGCGAAACTTCCGGACGTAGGTGGCGCGGCAGTGCAAGTTGCCGTTACCCGGTTCCGGGGACCAGTGGTTGACCAGGATTCTGGGCCGGGGCGGGTCGATCGGCTCGAATGCCTTTTTCGCCTGCCTGTTATTCCGGCCGGGGTCCTCAATCCCCGCGAAGCGCTCGATGCGGTCCTCGTACTGTTTCGCGATGCGGTCGGCGAGCGCCCTAACGACCTTCCGGTAAAGAACGTCATCGTCGTTCCGCAAGAGCCCGAAAAGCCCGTTCTGAGTGTACTCTCTCTGCTCGAGAAATCGTTCCGAGCTGATGTCGTAGTTGGGCTCGAAGAGCTGGAAACCATCGGTCCGGTAGGGCAGCTGAATGTATCGCTGCGGGGCCCAGCAGATCTCCTGGACCACGCCTCTCGTGTTGACGGTCGTGCCTATGCGCCACCGGAAGAATCCCAGCTGGCGGGCACAGCGCGGGGAGGAGAAGTAGGCCGAGGAGTACAGCGGCAGGAACACCTGGCACGACCCCAGGCCGCGGCCCAGGTCCGACGGCTCGTCGTCGCCGCGCGCGACGTCCAGCGGCGGGTAGAGCGCGTCGATCCCGAGCAGCTCGAGCTGGTCTCGCAGGTCCTTCCTGAACCGCGCGACGAGTGAGCCGTCCGGGAGGTCGTCGTAGGGCGAGTGGCTGAGGAAGATGCGTGCGCTAGCCACCGGTGGTCGCACCGTCCTCGCTGGTCCTGAGCGCGGGTGGCTCAGCGACCCCCATGTCGCGGATAGTGATCTTGATGTCGGCCCGATCGGTCCAGAACTGGGCGTTCGCGTCCTTGTCGGGGTCGTACTTGATCCAGTCCGTGGATCCGCGCCGCCTGCCCTGGATGGCGCCGCCCCTGCGCCGGAAGACCCAGTCCGCGTCGCGCGCCTCGGCGGGCACGAGCACGCCCAGCTCGTGGTTCACGGTGAACGCGAGCTCGCGGGCGTCCTCGTCGGGCGCCGCCAGGTGCGCAAGCCGCGAGTCGTTCCGCCACAGGTACGCCACCATCCCGGCCGCCGTCGTCTCCTCCTCGTCCGGCGCCCGGCGCCGGCGCGCGGACCGGACGGCTGCGCCGAGGGCGGCTAGAAGGACAAGGCCGATCAGGACAACGGCCAGCCACAAGGCTGGCCCGCCGGAGCCGCGCACGCCGCCGGCACTAGGACTGACAACGCTGAGGTTGATGGGGATATCCGTGATCGCGCTCGGCGGATCCGTACTGGTGTCGTAGATCCGGATCGTGCCGCGCAGCGGGCCAGGCTGGACGCGGGCGCCGACGGTCAGCGTGTAGAACGTCGTCCGGTTGCCGGACTGGCCGAGGTCGCCCCGCAGGTCGAGGTCCGCCGGCTGGTCGCGCCTGAGGGCGAGGCTGATCTGCGGCGAGCGGTCCGACCGGGACCCGGTCACGACGACCCGCCCGGAAAGCTCTTCGCCCGAGGTGACCCGTCCGGTGATGGCGACCGGGTACCGCGCCACCTCGACGCCGCCCGCGTCGCCGACGGTCAGGCCGTCGCTCGGGGCGGTGACCTGCGCGCAGGCCCGGCGCGTGCCGCACAGCGGCACGCCCAGGCTGCTGCCGGCCACCGTCGCCGCCAGCTCGATCGGCCCGGTGGCGGTGCTCGGGATCGGCAGCAGGCCGGCGAACACCCCGTCGCCGGGCGCCCCGAACCACTCCAGCCCGGCGCCGCGCCGGACGTCGTCGCTCAGCGGGAGGGGGCCGGCGACGACGTCGGCCGCCCCGTCGGCGCGGGGAACGCGCGCCACCACGGACACCTGGATGTTGGACATGAGCCGCGGGTCGCCGAACGTGTCCTGCCGGCCCAGGAGTGACATCCCGACCTGCACCGACGAACCCGGGGCCGGCGCGACCATCCCGAGCAGCAGCTTGGCCGTCACCTTCCACACGGCGAGCACCGTGAGCTGCCCGGCCGGCGTCCCGGGCTCGGCCGACACTGCCCAGGTGCCCGGCGGCGGGTTCACGATCCGCAGGCTGGAGACGGTCACGCCACGGTCGGCGGCGTAGCGCCGCGAGGTGTAGGCGGTGCCGCCGGTGTCGTCGGCGCCATGGCTGGGCGCGGCGCGGTCGCCGGGCGCCCCATCGTCGCCCGGCAGGTAGAAGGTCGGCTCGGGCGCGCCGACCGGGGCGAGCACGGTGATCGTCGCGTCGGACACGCCCGCGGGGATGGTGACCTGGACCCGGTCGCCGGCCACCCGGCTGGTCGCGACCGGGTCCGGGTATACGCAGCGCAGCGCCGTCAGTGTCGTCATCAGGCCATCGCCGAGGTCGCCAGCCGAACGCAGCCACGGAATCACCGGGGGCGACGCTGGCATGCCGGTACTCGGGCAGTACGCGGCCGGCTTCCCCGCGCCCTTGCCGGCAAGCTGGGTCAGGAAGGCATTGGCGGGCCCCTCCTCGGCCGGTGCAGGGCCGGGAACCGCCAGCGCGAGCGGCCAGATCTCGACACCCTGGAGTCTCGAGCGCAGCCCCTGGTCGGCGTCGATCAACGCGAAGGTGGCCTGCGCGGCGCCGTCGACGGCTCCGCCCGTCTCGTCCTGGCCCTTGATCGACGGCCTGCCGTCGGTGAGCAGGAAAATGACGCGGCGGCGCGGGTCGCTTTGCTCCCGGGGATCGGCGGGCATCCCGGCGGCGGTGAACGCGTCCACGGCGGCGGCCAGTGCCGCGTGGTAGTCGGTGTCGTTGCCGGCGGCCTTGTCCCGCCGCTTGACGGCGCGCAGGCAGGAGCCGAGCCGGTCGGGCGCGCTCTGGTCGTCGACCGGGGCCAGGGGGCAGTACGTGCGGGCCGCCGGTAGCTCGCCGGCGCTGGCGAAGCCGACGATCGCCAGCCTGGTGTCCTGGCCGAGATCCGTGGCGGCGATCAGGGCGGCGGCCTGCTTCTCCCGGTCCAGCGCCGCCTGGTCGAGCGAACCCGACTCGTCCAGCAGGATGACCGCGTCAAGTGGGCTGTCCGCATTCAGGCGCGGACCGGGCTGGCCCTGGCCCGCTGCCGGCAAGCCGTTCAGCGCCGCCACTGGATCGGCGCGGCCGCCGGCCGCCACGACGGCCGACAAGACGAACGCGCAGGTCAGCAGACAGGCGACCCGAAGCCGCCCGCGCCCACGCACCCAGGCCGTTCCCCCCGGCAATGGACACCCCCGGTTATATCGTCCATTGAGGCCGGAATGTTACCGGAGGTCACCTGTCTGGTCATCAGCGCGACCGCGGCTTGCTGCCGCGTTACCAGGCGCATCCGTTCTTTCGGTCCCCGTTGATGCGCGATAGAGATCGTCGTCGCACGGCGCGCGGCTGACCGCCGGAGCAGCCGGCGTCCCTGCGCGCTCCCGCCGCGGCCGGGTTCGTTGGGGCGCCCGCAGACGCGCGCCCGTGCGCGGTCCGGTCGCACTACGATCGGTGCGATCGTCGGGAGGGGGGCGAATGCCTGACGGGGAGCCGCTGACGACGGAGGAGTTGGCCGCGCTCGCGGCGGTCTTCGAGACCCACGCGCAGGCGGCGAAGGTGCTCGCGCGCGCCGGCCTGCCACCGGGCTGGGAACCGCGTTGGCGGCCGGCCACTCCGCTGGGCTTCTGGCGTTCGGTGAGCGCCTTCCTGGTGTCGGGCGCGGTCCCCGACGGGCGCGGCCGGGTCCTGCGGGCCGCCGCCGAGCTCGCCCCGGACCGTTTCCCTCCGCCCGCGAGCGCGCCAGCCGCGCCCGGCCGGCCGGCGGACCTCTCCACGCTGCACGCGCCCTCGCGGGCGCAGCCAGCGCATTCCGCCGCGCGGCGGTCCGGCGGCGCGCAGGCGAGCCCATCCCCAGCCCCGAGCGCGGTGACGGCCGAGGCGCCAGGCCGGGCCGGCGGCCCCACCGAGTCGGGCGGCGTCACGCCGGCGGCGCCGACGAGCGGGACGCAGATCGCGGTGTCAACGGCCGCGACAGAGACGGCGCGGTGGGACTTCTTCGTCTCCTATGTCGTCCGAGACGTGGACTGGGCGAACTGGATCGTCTGGTATCTGGAGGACTTCGGGCATCGGGTGCACCCTGACTCGCGGCAGGCCGTCGCTGGCACTTTCGTCCCCGCGGGCCTCCACGACGCATTGCGGACGTCAATGCACACCATCGTGTTGCTCTCGAATAGTTACGTCAGCTCGCGGGACATCCGCGGGGTATGGCAGCGCGTGTGGGATGCCGACCGGGATGGGCAGGGGCGCAGGCTGATCCCGGTAAGGATCGACGACGTCAAACCCGAGGGCCTGCTCGCCGGGATAGTCCCGATCGACCTCACGGGCCTCGACGAGCCGCACGCGCTTCGTGTCCTGCTGACCGAGGTGGCGGCCTCCGTGCGCGGCAGCCGGGAGCGGTCGCCGTCGCCGCCCCGGTTTCCCGGCGGCCCGCCCACGTTCCCCGGCAACCGCTGACGCGGCCGCGCGCCGGCGCTCGGTCACGGTGGCGGCGCCGGCGCGGGACGGCCTGGGTAGCGCTCCGAGAGGGCGTAGCGGAGCAGGACGACGTCGGCGAGCCGGTGACGTCAACGAGCCGGGCCGGGCTCGCAGCCGTCCACGGAAATGGGCCGACGCCGAGGAAGCGGGGAGCGCGGGGTGCCGTCGTGCTGGCTGGTCGGCCCGGACCCGGCGGCCGCGACGGCGGTCGTCGAGGTCTATGACCTCCACGACGGCGCCTACGTGCGCACCGCCCGGGTCGTCGGCTCCGAGACCCTGACGGTGACCAGGCCGTTTCCCGTCACCGTGGTCCCGGCCGACCTGATCGACCCCCGGACGACTGATCGCCGGCCCTCGCCATCCCTACCGGCAAGATCGGCGCCGAGCCACCAGGTACCGTCGAGTTCATGGCGGCTACCCCACCGATCTGCCAGGTCCCGCGCAAACGCCTGTCCACAGGTGCGGCCCTGCTGATGGTCAGGAGACAGATCGGCGGGGCCCCCTCGCCCCGGATCGGTCTGGAAAGAGAGCTCCTAGCCGACCTGAGGGAGGCCGAGGTTGGCTGATGGGCCGCTGATCGTCCAGTCGGACAAGACCCTCCTGTTGGAGGTCGATCATCCGGGCGCGAGCGCGGCACGGGCCGCGATTGCTCCGTTCGCCGAGTTGGAGCGTTCTCCCGAGCACGTTCACACCTACCGGGTGACGCCGCTCGCGCTGTGGAACGCGCGGGCCGCCGGGCACGACGCCGAGCAGGTCGTGGACGCGCTGGTGACCCACTCGCGGTACGCCGTGCCGCACGCGCTGCTCGTCGACATCGCCGACACCATGGACCGCTACGGCCGCCTGCGGCTGGAGAACGACCCGGTACACGGGCTGGTGCTGCGCGCCGTGGACCGGGCGGTGCTGGTGGAGGTCAGCCGGGCCAAGCGGGTCGCGCCGATGCTCGGCGAGAAGCTCGACGACGACACGATCCTCGTCCACCCGTCCGAGCGGGGCCGGCTCAAGCAGGCGCTGCTGAAACTCGGCTGGCCGGCCGACGACCTCGCCGGGTACGTGGACGGCGAGGCGCACCCCATCGAGCTGCGCGAGGACGGCTGGCAGCTGCGCGACTACCAGAAGGGCGCGGTCGCCGGCTTCTGGGAGGGCGGCTCCGGCGTCGTCGTGCTGCCCAGCGGCGCCGGCAAGACGATGGTCGGGGCCGCCGCGATGGCCCAGGCGAGCAGCACCACCCTGATCCTCGTCACGAACACGGTCGCGGGCCGGCAGTGGCGCAGCGAGCTGCTGCGACGCACCTCGCTGACCGAGAACGAGATCGGCGAGTACTCCGGCGAGCGCAAGGAGATCAGGCCGGTCACGATCGCCACCTATCAGGTGATGACCGCGCGCCGCGGCGGCGAGTACCTGCACCTTGGTCTGTTCGAGGCCCGCGACTGGGGGCTGATCGTCTACGACGAGGTGCATCTCCTGCCGGCCCCGGTGTTCCGGATGACCGCCGACATCCAGTCGCGGCGCCGCCTCGGCCTCACGGCGACGTTGGTGCGCGAGGACGGCCGCGAGGGCGACGTGTTCTCGCTGATCGGCCCGAAGCGCTACGACGCGCCGTGGCGGGAGATCGAGGCGCAGGGCTGGATCGCGCCGGCCGAGTGCACCGAGGTGCGGGTCACCCTCACCGAGGACGAGCGGATGTCCTACGCGGTCGCCGAGGCGGACGAGCGTTACCGGATGTGCGCCACGGCCCTGAGCAAGCACGGTGTGGTCGAACGTCTGGTGCGCAGGCATGGCGACGACCGGGTGCTCGTCATCGGCGCCTATCTGGACCAGCTCGAGGCGCTGGGGCGCAGCCTTGACGCGCCGGTCATCCAGGGCAGCACCCGCACGAAGGAGCGGGAGCGGCTGTTCGAGGCGTTCCGGACCGGCGAGATCACGAAGCTGGTGGTCTCCAAGGTCGCGAACGTCTCGATCGACCTGCCCGAGGCCGGCGTCGCGATCCAGGTGAGCGGCACCTTCGGCTCCCGGCAGGAGGAGGCCCAACGGCTCGGCCGGGTGCTGCGCCCGAAGGCCGACGGCCGCGCCGCGCACTTCTACACGGTCGTCTCCCGCGACACCCTCGACCAGGAGTACGCGGCCCACCGCCAGCGCTTCCTCGCCGAACAGGGCTACGCCTACACGATCGTCGACGCCACCGACATCGCCTGAGACCGCCATCGCCCGAGGCCGCCATCGCCCGAGGCGGCCATCGCCCGAGGCCGACACCACCTGAGCGCGCCGAGGCCACGGCCAGGGCGTGGGATGCCCAGCGCGCCGCGGAAAGCGCCTTAGGACGAGCTGGTTCCGGGCAGGTCGAAGGGATCGGTGATGTCGGCGACGCCGGTGACCCTGTGCAGCACGAACCGGCTGGGGCCGTTCACGGTCTCGTCCCAGGCGGTCAGCCAGCCGCCCTCGACCGAGGTGGGCCGCACGATCCGGTCGCTCTGCTTCCCCTGCGCGTCGACGTAGCCGAGCAGGACCCGGCGCCGCTCCCGCACCGCGGCCTGCAGGGAGACCAGGATCATCGGCGCCGACCGGACAAGGCCGTCCGGCCCACCGCCCGCCGGATCGGCTGAGCCGTTCCGGGAGGCCTGCCGGGAGTTCGCGCCGGTCCCGATCCCCGCGAGGCGCAGGGCTCGCGCGGACTCGTCGCCGCGGCGCACCAGCCGGACCGCGTCGCGCAGCTGGCCGCGGCGCACCGCGGCCGGGTCGGCCGCCGCCGAGCGCGCCCGCGCCGGCGTCCGGTGCGCCTGGGGCCTGCTCACCAGTACCCGGCCGTCCGCGCCCTCGGCCGCCGGAGCGAACCCGGCGGCGCGCAGCCCGTCGAGCAGCTCCGGCACCGGCAGCCGGGAGATGACCACGGTGGGCGCGATCCGGCGCAGCCCCAGAGTCTGGGTGCGCCGGGAGGCCACCACCTCGGAGAGCAGCACCGCGTCGTCGCAGCGCAGGTAGGACTCCGCCGGGCCGGAACGCAGCCGGCCGTGCCGGCGGGCGGTGTCGTCGACCAGGTAGGTGAGCGCCTGCGGCACCCCGCCGCGGCCGAGCCGGGCGAGCAGGTCGTGGATGTCGGCCGGCGAGACGCCGGCGTCGAGCGCGCGGCGCAGCGACTCCTCGGAGAAGCGGTAGACGGTGGCCGCGCCGGCGGACTCGATGTCGGCCAGCAGCGCGAGCTGGGCCGCGACCTCCGGCACCAACGGGCCGGGGGCGACCGCCGTGAGGTCGCCCTGCAGCAGCAGCTCCTCGACGGGCTCGGGCAGCAACGGCGCGAGCGCGTCGGCGAGCGCGTCGGCGAACGACCCGGGCGGCCCCGGCGGGCCCACGCGACCCGCCCCCGGCTGGCCGGCGCCGCCGGGGCCCGCGGGGGCGAGCAGCTCGGCGAGCAGCCGGCCGGTCGTCGCGGGCACGCCCCGTCCGGTGAGGCCCAGCAGCTCCGCCTCACGCAGGGTCGCGTCGATGAGCCGCTCCAGCAGCGGCCCGCCGCGCCGCGGGGCGCGCCAGGCCAGCAGCGCCCGCACGTCCGCCGGCGCAGGCGCCACCCCGGCGGGGGCCGCGGCCAGCGCCGTCAGCACCTCGGCGCGAGTCGCTGGCGCGGCCGGGCGGCGCACGTCGACCGACAGGGCGGAGATCTGCCGGCCGCGCTCGTCGCGCTCCCCCACCAGAGTGGCCACGGCCGTCGACCGCGCCCAGCCCTCGACCAGCGCCGCCCAGCGCCGCGCGGGGTCGTCGACACCCCACCGGTCGAACAGCGTCGTCGGCACGATCCGCGCGTCGACGCCGCCGGTGCTGTCGACCAGCCCGGTGGCGGCGGCCAGCTCGACGACGAACGCGGCGACCGGCTCGGGGACGTCCAGCAGCCGGGCGGCGGCGCGCAGGTCCCGCACGCTGAGCCCGCCGGTGCGCAGCGGCACGACCGGGGCGGCCCCCCACGCCTCCAACAGCGTGGCGACCTGCCGGACGACCGCGTCGGCGGCGAGCGCGGCGGCGGG
Organism: Frankia nepalensis; assembly: GCF_016786325.1. Lineage (GTDB taxonomy): Bacteria > Actinomycetota > Actinomycetes > Frankiales > Frankiaceae > Pseudofrankia > Pseudofrankia nepalensis. The sequence goes on from NZ_JADWYU010000249.1 coordinate 15,594, forward strand.
GTCGACGGACGCCGGGTCGACGGCGGCGCCGGTCAGCTCCGGGGGCTCGGGGTGCAGGGGACCGGTGGGCGCCGCGCCGCGCAGCGCGATCCCCACCTCCCTGGGCATCTCCACCTCGTCCGCGTCGACGCCGACGAGCAGGCCCCTGGCGAGCAGCTCCTCGACGGGCGTGCGCGCCGCGTCGACGGACAACAGCCGGCCGGCCTCGGCCGTGGCCCCACGCGCCGGGCCCGCCGCCAGCCGGTCCAGGATCCGGCCCGCCGCCGGCGAGCACTCCGCGGCCAGCCGGCGCACCAGGTCCGCGTCGGCCAGCCGCTGGCTGACGACGTCGACGAGCTCCTCGCGGTCCGGGGCCGTCGACCGGCTCGTCGCGGCCACCGGGCTGCCCGGATCGGCCCGGCCCGGCGTTCCCGCCGGATCGGCGGCGGGGTTCCCGCCGGATCCGGGCTTCCCGCCCGACCGGCTTCGCTGGTCGTTCAGGTCCGCGAGCCGCTCGGGCCGGGCGGGAGTCCGGGAGGTCCGCCGGGCGGAGCTCCCGGACGCGCCGAGGGCCGTGACGAGCCGCGCGAGCTGCGGCGGCCGGTAGCCGGCCAGGCAGTCCCTGACCGGCCGGCCAAGCCCCAGCGGCCGGTCTCCGAGCAGGTCGCGCGCCATGCCGACCAGGCGCGGCGCCTCGGCCGTCCCCCACAGCAGGCCGCGGTCACGCAGCGCCGCGACCGCCGGCCCGACGTCGAGGCCGCCGCAGATCTCGGCGAGCCGCCGCGGGGACACCCCCGGGGGCGCCAGCGTCAGCGCCTGGCCGACCTCCAGCGTGAACATGTCGAGGGTGTCCAGCGCGCGCAGGACGCTGACCCGGATCTCGAGGCGCGCGGCGAGGATGTCGAAGTCCGGCGGCGGTGGCGTCGCGAGATCCGGCCGCAGCTCGAACAGCCTCGTCAGGTCGTCGTCGGAGCAGGCACGCAGCCATGCCGGGAGCGTGGTCGGCTCCTCGTAGTCGTCCTGGCGGCCCGGCGATGACACCCTCCGACGGTAGCCCAGCTTCCTGAGAGGCAGGTCACTGCGGCGGGATCGGGCCGGGTGGCCGCCTCAGCTTCCCACCTCGATGACGAAGCCGAGGTGGTGGTCACGGGCCCAGTCGGCGATCCGGCTCGGCAGGCTGGCATCCCCCGGGAGTGCCAGATCCCGGCCCAGCGAGACCCCCAACCAGGCCACACCGACCAGCACCACCGTCTTGACCGTCTTCGCGATCGGCCGGTGCTCGGGGGGCGGGCGGCGGACCGGTCGCCGGCCTTCGAGGTCCGCTTCGCCCGCGGCCGCTGACGGATCGGCGTCGTCGATCCGCGAGGCCTGCCGCGCCGAGCCCCGGCCGGTGTCGGGCCGCCAGCCGCCGGTGTCGACGAGAACGGCGGCGGCCGCGTCGTGCCGGGCCGCCCGCGCCGCCGCGTCCGGGTCACGAGCGGGCGGACCACCGCCGGGCGCCGGCCCCTCGTCGCCAAGCCTCAGGTGGACGTTGGTGGAGCTGACCGCGTCCAGCCCGTCCAAGCGGCTCGCGGCGGGCCGTGCCCGTCTCGCGCCCGGGTTCCTGCCGGCGGACCTGCCGGATCGGCGGCCTCCCTGGTCGCCGGCCTCCCGGACCGACCGGGCCTCCCCGACCGGCCGCGCCGATCCGGCGGGCGTCCCGGATCCGGCGGGAGGCTCGCCGCCGGTCCGGCGGGAACCGTGCCGTCGATCCGGCGGGTCCCCGGCCGGGGCGGCCCGGTCGGTCCTGTCCGGTCCGCCGACGGCATCCCTGGCATCCCTGGCACCCGTGGCACCCGTGCGCGCCCGGCCGACGCGGCCCGCCCTGTCGGCCGGACCCACGCGGTCGGCCGGACCCACGCCGTCGGCGGGGTCGGCGCCGTCGGTCCTGGCGGCCAGCCAGCCACGCCGTTCGATCCGGTTGGTGTGCTCGATGGGCGGGGCGTGGCCCGGCCGCCACAGACCGCCAATCGCCACGTCCGGCTCGGCCGCGGCGTCATCGGCGCCAGGGCCCGCGTGCCCCCACGCGGCCCGCGCGTACGACGGCGGGTCGGCGGAACCGCCCCAGCCCGCGTCATCCGCGTCCGGAAACGCCGACCCGCCGGGCACGGGGCGCGAGGCGCTCGAGGGCCGGCCGGAGCGAGGCGGCCTCGACGGCTCGGGGCGCGCCGGGCCGGGATCATCCGGCCCGCCACCGCCGGTCGGCCCGTACCAGCCACCCCAGTCGTCGGCCGACCACTCGCCCGTGGCCCACTCGTCGGCGGGCCAGCCACCGCCGGGCTGCCCGCCCACGTGGTCGCCACGGAACCCGTTGGCCTCGACGACCATGTGGGGCGACCTCCCCCCGGTCTGGGCGCACCGCGGCGGGCACGGGTGGCGACGGCGACCTGACACGGTGACCGGACACGGAGGCGGGCAGACCCGCCGCGCGGCGAGCGCGACAGGCTCGCGCGCCGCCGTGTCCGTCACGGTAAGTGCTTAGCCTAGGAGTGCCGTCACCGCCCCCGACGCCCGGGTACGGCCCGTTACCGACGGCGGACCCGGCAGACACGCTCCAGCAGAAGGGCGACCGCCAGCAGCGCGACCGCCGAGCCGAGGCCGAGACCAGCGGTGATCAGATCGGCACCGGCCGTGCCGAACTCGTCGTAGTGCGCGGCGGTGTAACCGAGCAGGGCCGCCCACCCGCCGGCCATCACCGCGGCGGTGAGTGAGCTCGCCTTCGCCAGGACCGCCAGCCGGGCCACCGTGATCGGCATGATCGGCTTGGTGCCGGGCCGCCCGGCGAGCCTGCGGCGGGTGATGTCCGCCGTCTGCAGCTCCACCAGGGCGACGACGAACACCGAGAGCGGGCCGGTCCGCGGCAGCTCGGGCAGCGACCGGTAGGTCCAGCCCAGCAGCAGGTAGGCCAGGACTCCGGTCACGACCCCGGCGATGACGAGCTCGGCCGCCCGCGTCGGCCTCATCGGCGCGTCCTCATCCGCCCACGCGACCCGCGCCGCGGTCGGGGGCCAGCCAGCCGGCCTCCCAGGTCGCCGGGGCGGCGAGGGCCCCGGCCGGCGCCGGTCCGGCGGGAGCCTCGGCGACGCGGCGCAGCCCGGCCAGGGTCCCTGCCGGATTGGCGGAGCCAATCCGGGAGGTCGGCTCGCCGGCGGCGGCCAGGCCCGCGACCAGGTCGGCGACCCGGCCGTGGCCGGGGATCGTCGCGTCCGGGTCGACGTCGAGCCATGGCACGCAGACGAACGCGCGCAGGTGGGCCCGCGGGTGCGGCACCAGGATCTCCGGGTCGTCGCTGACGGTCTCGCCGCACGCGATCACGTCGACGTCCAGCGTGCGCGGGCCCCAGCGCACCACGCGGACCCGGTCGGCCGCCCGTTCCGCCTCGCGGGCCGCCTCGAGCAGCTCGCGTGGCGGCGCGGGGCGCGTCAGCAGCACCGCGTTGAGGTAGTCGTCCTGCGGGGGGCCGCCGACCGGAACGGTCTCGTAGAGGGGTGAGGCGGCGAGCACGCCCAGCCGCTCGTCCAGCAGGGTGACGGCCGCGCGCAGCGTGGCCTCCCGGTCTCCGAGGTTGGACCCGAGCGCCAGCACCGCCCGCGGCCCGCCGCCCGGCCGGGCGGCTCCCGTGGCGCGGCCGGTCACCCGCGGTCCAGGTCCGCCACGGTGCCGGCGGTGGCGCGCGGCCTGGCCGCCGTCGCGGCATCCTGGTCCCGGGTGATGGTGACGGTGACGTCGCCGAACGCCAACGGGATCGGCGCCGCGGGCTTGTGCACGGTCACCTCGGCTCGCTCGACCCGGGAGTCGGCCAGGCAGACGTCGGCCAGCCGGGCGGCCAGCGTCTCGAGCAGGTCCACCGGCTCGCCACCGACGACCCGCGCCAGCGCCTCGGCCAGCTCCCCGTAGTGCACGGTCCGCGTCACGTCGTCGGCGGCCGCGGCGGGCGCCGTGTCCAGCCACAGGGTCACGTCGATCACGAACTCCTGCCCCAGCTCGCGCTCGGCCGGCAGGACGCCATGCCAGCCGCGCACCCGCAGCCCGGTCAGCGAGATCCGGTCCGCGGGCAGCGCCCGCTCCGCCCGTTCCGCCGGGACCCGTTCCACCGCGACCCGGTCCACCGTTCCCACCTGCTCCACGCCGTGTGCTCCCCTCGCCCGGTCCTTCGCCGTCATCGCGCCGCGGCGCTCTCAGGCTCCTCGCGCCCGGTGCCCGAGGCCAGCGTTCCCGGTGCCGCGCGCCGCCGGCCCCTCGGGCCAGGAATCCAGGGCCTCGCCGGTCCGGGAGGGGCCCAGGTCACGCTCCGCCGCCGCCACCCAGGCGCCCACCACCCGGACGGCGTCCACCGCCGGGCGGACCGCGTGCACCCGCACGCACCACACTCCCTGGTAGGCCAGCAGGGTGGTGGTCGCCTGGGTGGCGTCCTCCCGTTCCTCGACGGGGCGCGGCGCCGGACCCGCCGGATCCGCCTCGCCCAGCCGGGCGGGATCTCGGCCAGGCCCGGCGGGCAGCGCCCCCAGGAAGGACTTGCGGGACGTGCCGACGAGCAGCGGCCGCCCGAGGGCCGCGAACGCGTCGAGGTGCGCGAGCAGCGACCAGTTGTGCTCGAAGCGCTTGGCGAAGCCGATGCCCGGGTCGATGATCACCCGGCGCGGGCTGATCCCGGCCGCGAGCACCACGTCGAGGCGCCGGCCGAGCTCGGCGAGGACGTCGGCCACGACGTCGCCGTAGTAGGCCCGCTTGGCCATGTCGACGCTCGCGCCTCGGGAGTGCATGAGCACGTAGTACGCGTCGCGCTCGGCGACGAGCGCGAGCAGGTCCGGCTCGGCCGCCGCGGAGACGTCGTTGACGAGCACCGCGCCGGCGTCCAGGGCCGCCTCGGCCACCGCGGCCCTGGTCGTGTCGACGCTCACCGCGGCGCCGCGCGCGGCCAGCTCCGCGACGACGGGCAGCACCCGGCCGCGCTCCTCGGCGACGTCCACCCGGGCCGCGCCCGGCCTGGTCGACTCCCCGCCCACGTCGACCAGGTCGGCGCCGTCCGCGACCATCCGCAGCCCGGCGCGCACGGCGTCGGCCGGGTCGGCGTAGGTGCCGCCGTCGGAGAACGAGTCGGGCGTGACGTTCACGATGCCCATCACCCGGGTCGGCCCGGCCGCGAGCAGCCGGGCCATGACGTCCTGGCCGCCGGTCATCCCAGCCGTCCCGACGGCGCCAGGACGCGGTAGGTGTAGCGGTAGACGGGCAGGAAGCCGCGTCCGGCGTAGAGCCGGCGGGCCGCGGCGTTGTCCTGCTCCACCTGCAGGTAGGCGCGGCGCGCGCCGGCCAGGACCGCCCACCTGGCGAGCGCGGCGAGCACCGCCGTCGCGACGCCCCGGCCGCGCGCGGCCGGCAGCGTCGCCATGCTGTAGATGCCCAGCCATTCACCGTCGGCGACGGCCCGGCCGGCGCCGACCGGCGCGCCGTCGACCGTCGCGGTGACGTAGGCCGTCGGCTGGGTGACGCGGGACAGCACGTCGACACTCGTCGCCCGCGGCGCGCCGAACATCGACATCCCGCCGGCGGCGCAGACGTTCAGCCAGCTCTCGTCCGGGCGCTCGGCGAGGCTCGTCCGGACGGCCACGCCCCGGCCGGCCGGCGAGACGGCGCCGTCCGCCGCGAGCGTGGCCAGGTCCGCGACGCACACGTCGGTGGGGCCGCTGTCGGGCGCGTAGCCGGCCCGGTCCAGCGCGTCGGCGAGCCGGTCCGGCCGCGACACGGGCGTGAGCTGGAAGATCGACGGACGGCCGGCCCGCGCGTAGAACCGCTCCACCGCGGCCAGCGCGCCGGTCAGGTCCGCGACGTCGCCGCGCGCCCAGACCGAGTTGCCCCGGCGGGTGACGCCCCCGGAGTCGCGCAGCACCCAGCCGCCGACCGCCTCGGTGCGCAGGGCCGGCCAGCCCCGGAAGGCCAGCGCCTCCAGCTCGGCCGTCAGGGCCGCCCGGTCCGCGAAGCCGGTGACCCGGCCCAGCTCGGCGTCGGCCGCCGTGTCGGTGAACCAGCGCGGCGCGGCGAGGGGATCCGCCGCCACGTTCATCCGGCACCGCCGGGGGGCGGCGCGGCCGCGCGGCCGACGCGCCCCGCCAGGGCCCGGCGCGTCCGGGAGCCCGTGGTCAAGGGCGGCCGGGGGGCTCCGGGACGGCGGGACATGTTCCCGAGGCTACCGACCGGCCCACCTCGGCGAGACCCTCCTCGCCACCGGGTGGGCGGCTCGTGCGGGACCGGCCAGCCGGCCGCTCGCGGCCCGGCCGTCGGCCGTCGGGAACCGCGCACCGGGGTTCATCGCCGGCCGGCACGCCGCGCGGACGTCGCCCACCCCACACAGTCACCAGCAAACCCATGGCAGTGACTTTTCGTCATGGAGCTACGGCCAAATTCTCCAGGGAGCCGCGAACCAGCCCTTCCGGAGCAACCGGAGGCCCGTACGGGCACCCGGCCGAGACCACGGGGGACCAGGCCGGACAAGTCTGGTCAGATGGGGCTCATACGCCCATAGGGGACGCATCCTAACATGCCTCGCATACAGCGGCGCGCCGGCCAACTCGACGGCATGGCCGTGACCTTCCGTGACCGTAATCACGGTCACGCACCGTCGACCGTGGTCTGGACGTAGGCCGTCCCGGCCCACGGGTTCCGCGAGAACACAAGATGCCTAGCCTTCCCGGCAGGGCCAAAAGTCCCAAGATGGTCCCGACCTTAGCCACAGCCAATCGAGGCCGGCTTCGGCCCGCGGAAGAGGAGACCCGGATGCCGCCAGCCACGGGTGGACTACCCCAGGAGCCCTCGGACGACGCCGACGGCGCCGGCAACGCTGACGACGCCGCCGCGGCGCCCGAGGACGGCGGCGCCGCGGCGAGCGCGCGGCCGGGCCTCGACCGCGCCCCGGCCCGGGCCGACCAGGACCCGCCCCGCCAGGCGACCCCCCACCAGGCGCCGGCGGGCCACGGCGACTGGTTCGTCGTCATCCCGGCCGCGCGGCGCTCCCCGGACGACCACCCGGCGGGCTACCCGGGCCTGACCGGCGGTCAGCCGCCCGCCGGCGCGCCGCGGCGGGGAAGCGCGGCGGGCGCCGCGTCGGACGGTTCCGAGCGCGCCAAGGCGGGCGCCACGACGGACGCCGGCCCGGCCGCCGACGAGCCGCGGGCCAACCGCGCCGCCCCGGCGTCCTCGGCCGCGACCGGGGCCAGGTCACCCGAGTCACCCGCGTTGACCGGTAACAGCCCGGCGTTCGGGAAGAAGACCACCGCCCAGACCACGCCGGACGCGGGCCCGGCGCTCCAGAGCGAGGACGATTCAGGCCCAGGAACGTCGGACCGCCGCCAGTTCCACCGGATCGCCGGCGTGGTGGTGGGCGCGCTGCTCATCGAGGGCCAGATCATGGAGGTGTCGGGCATGCTCGCCGCCAGCCCCGTACAGCTCGCGCTGGACCGGGCGGAGCGGGTGCTCTTCCAGGCGCTCGGCGCCCACGAGGTCATCCCGCCAACGCAGATCCTCGCCCAGACCGCCCGGCTGCACCGCGGCCTGGAGCGGCTCGCCCGCCGCCGGATGGCCGACAGCCAGTGGAAGCGGCTGCGGGTGCTGGCCGGCCGGGTCGCGGTGCTGCGCGCGGACGCCGCCTTCAAGCAGGGCGACGTCGCCGCCGCCCGCGTGCTCACCGCCCAGGGGTACACCGCCGGGCTCGCCGCCGGCGACGGGGCGCTGTGCGGCTCCGCGCGCGAGGTCGGCGCCGTCACCGAGTTCTACGACGGCCGCCCGGACGAGGCGCTGCGGCTGGCCAGGGACGGCCAGCGCCACGTCACCGCCGGTCCGGTGCGCGCCCGGCTGGTCTGCCAGGAGGCCCGCGCCCTGGCCGGCCTCGGGGACGTCCAGGGAGCCGCCCGGGCGCTGGACCACGCCTACGACCTCGCCGACGAGATCCCGCCGGACCGGTGGGGCCGGCCGGGTCCCAGCTTCGACGAGTTCCACCCGGTGGAGGTCTCCTACAACGCCACCACCGCGCTGTGCCTGCTCGGACGGCCGCGCGCCGCCGAGGAGCACGCCGAGCTCGCGTTGCCGAAGCTCGACGGGATGGACGCGCCGGGCTTCCGGTCGGTGATCCGCCTCGACCTGGCGCTCGCCCTGGCCCGGGCGGGCCGGCTCGAGCTGGAGCGGGCCTGCTCGCTGGCCGGCGAGGCGATCAACATCTCCTGGGGACGCACGGTGGCCTCGGTGTCCGGGCGGGCGGACCAGCTGCTGGCCGCGACCCGGCCGCACGGCGAGGTGCCCGAGGTGCGCGAGCTCGCCGCGCTGGTCCGCGAGTGGCAGCGCTCAGCGGCCCAGCAGGGGTCAGGCGACGGGTCGCCCGAGGCCGCGGCCGCCGCCGTCCGGGCCGGCCGGCTGGACGGCGACGCCCCGAGAACACCCCCCGGGTTAACGCTCCCTGGCGCGAGCGACTGACCCCCGCCCCGGCCGGCCGGACCACCCACGAGACGCGACTCGGGAATGCCCACGGCGCGGGGCGAGGCGTCGCCTGAGCCGGGCGGGCGGTTCACCGCCGCCGCCTCGCGCCAGGCTCTCGCCGCGATCTGCGCCGTGGCGGGGCTGGACGACACGGACGCGGTCGCGCTGAAGCTCACCGTCAACTCGGTCTATCGGCTGCCCCGCGCCGCGGCGGTCGTGCGCATCGCGACGTCGCCCGCGATGACCCACCGGATCCCCAAGGTCATCCGGGTGGCCCGCTGGCTGGAGGCCGCGGGGGTGCCGGCCGTCCGCCTGTTCCCCGGCGTGCCGGCGCCGGTGACGGCCGGCGGGGCGCGGGCGACGGTGTGGGTGGACGAGACGGCGCGGGCGGACGAGGGGACCCTCGCCTCGACAGCCCCGCGCGCCGCGGACCTGGGCGCCGCGCTGCGCCGGCTGCACGCCCTCGAGCCGCCGCGGCCGGCGCTGCCCGACTGGGACCCGCTCGACGACGCCCGCCGGCGGATCTCCGACGCGGAGGGGCTGCCCGCGGCCGACCGGGACTTCCTCGAGGAGCTCCTCGACCGCGTCGCCACGGACCTGCGCGCGGTGCGCTACCGGCTGCCGACCGCGGTGGTCCACGGCGACGCGCACCTCGGCAACCTGATCAGGGCACCGGACGGGCGGGTCCTGCTCTGCGACTTCGACTCGGTCAGCGTCGGCCCGGCCGAGTGGGACCTCGTCCCGGTGGCCGTCGGGGCGCTGCGGTTCGGCCACCCGCCCAGCCGGCACGCCGAGCTCGCCGCCGCCTACGGCGTCGACGTCACCCGGTGGGACGGATTCGGCGCCCTGCGCGCCGTTCGCGAGCTCAAACTCGTCACCAGCGTCCTGCCGATCCTGGCCAGCAGCCCGACCGTCGCCGCTCAGTTCCGCGTCCGCCTCGCCAGCCTGCGCGCCGGCGACCAGACCATCCGCTGGGCTCCCTACCGGTAGGCGCGGGCCACCGCCCGGCGGCGGCCGGCGCGCGGGTGGCGGCCGGCACGCGGGCGGTGGCCGACCGTCATCACCTATGACCAACTGTGACCGGGGTGACCGGGGCGTGACCGGCTCCGTCGGTCACGCGCTGGTCTGGACCGGGCGCCGTTCGGCAGACTGGTCGCGGTGGACACAGTGGAGCTGCGCGCGCTGCTGACCGAGGTCGCCGCCGGCCGGGTCGGCACGGACGAGGCGCTGGCCAGGCTCGCGGCCGGGCCGCTGGGCAACGGCGCCGGTTTCGTCGATCTCGGCTACGCGCGGGTCGACACACACCGCGGCGTGCGGACCGGCGACCCCGAGGTCGTCTACGGGGCCGGCAAGACCGCGGCCGAGACGGTCGGCATCGGCGCCGCGCTGCGCGCGGCGAGCGGCGGTGGCCGGCCCACCCTGGTCACCAGGGCCGGCCGGGAGACGGTCGACGCGCTGCTCGCCCGCTGGCCGGACGCCCAGGTGGCCGACGGCCCCGGCGGTGGCGGCGCCGAGCGGCTCGCGACCGTCGCCGTCGGCCAGCCGCCGCCCGCGCGCGGCCGGGTCGTCGTGGTCTGTGCCGGCACGTCGGACGGGCCGGTGGCGGACGAGGCGGCGCTGACCGCCGCGGCGAGCGGCGCCGGGGTGGAGGTGCTGCGCGACGTCGGGGTGGCCGGGCTGCACCGGCTGCTGGCGGTCCGCGACGTGCTCGCGTCCGCCGACTGCCTGGTGGTGGTCGCGGGCATGGAGGGCGCGCTGCCCAGCGTCATCGGCGGGCTGGTCGGTGTGCCGCTGGTCGCGGTGCCCACCAGCGTCGGGTACGGCGCGGCGTTCGGCGGGCTGGCGGCGCTGCTCGGAATGCTCACCGCGTGCGCGCCGGGGATCGCGGTCTGCAACATCGACAACGGATTCGGCGCCGGGCTGTTCGCCGCCAGGGTCGCCCGCGCCGCGGGCGACCGCCTCCCCGGGGCCGAGCCAGCCGCCGCCGACGGCAAGGCCACGGTCACCGCGGGCTCGGCCGGCCCGCGGTGACCGACCCGGGCCCGCGCCGGGTCGGCTGGCTGGATCTGTCCTGCGGCGCCAGCGGCGACATGCTGCTGGGCGCGCTCGTCGGTGCCGGGGTGCCCCTCGACGTCCTCACGGCCGCGGTGGACGCGCTGGGGCTGCCCATCCGGCTCGAGGCGCGCCAGGTGCGCCGCGCGGGCCTCGCCGCGACCAAGGTCGACGTCCGCACGCCAGCCGGCGACGCCACGACGTGGGTCCTCCCGGATGACGGGCCCGCGCCCGCCTCCTCCGCGGGGGCGCGCACCTGGGCGGACATTCGCGCCCTGCTCGCCGCCGCGCCGCTGGCCGCGCCGGTCCGGGAGCGGGCGACGGCGACGTTCGCCGCGCTCGCCGCCGCCGAGGCGCGAGTGCACGGGATCGATCCCGCCGCGGTGCACTTCCACGAGGTGGGCGCGCTGGACGCGATCGCGGACGTGGTCGGGGTGTCCGCCGGTCTCGACCACCTCGCGCTGGACGAGCTGGTGGCCACGCCCATCGCGCTCGGCGGGGGCCGCGCGGCGACGGCGCACGGTGTGCTGCCGATCCCCGGGCCGGCCGTGCTGGAGCTGCTGGCGGCGGCCGGCGCGCCGGCCGCCGGCGGCCCCGTCGCCGTCGAGCTGTGCACCCCGACCGGCGCCGCGCTCGTCGTCACGGCGGCGACCGACTACGGCCAGCTGCCGCCGCTGCGGGTGACGGCCGTCGGCAGTGGCGCCGGCACCCGCGACCTGCCCGGCAGGCCCAACATCGTCCGCCTGGTCGTCGGCGACGCCCTCGGCGACCGCCCCGCCGGGCCGTCGGCCCGCCGGGCCGTCGGGCCGCCGACGTCCGCGGCCGAGCCGGCCACCGCCCACGCCCTCGGCGTGGACGACCACCCCGGTGGCCACGCCCACGGCGGTCAGGCGCATGGTCGGCACCAGAACGACGCCCACTCCCACGGCGACCACCCCCACGGTCACCACCCCCATGGAGGTCACTTTCGCGGTGACCGCTTCGACGGTGACCGCTTCGGCGGTGGCCATCTCGACTGTGACCACTCCGGCGGTGACCACTCCGGCAGTGGTCACTCGGACGGTGGTCACTCCGGCGGTGACCACGCGCGCCGAGACCCTGGGCCGGCGGCTGAAGCCGCCGGGCGCCCCGGCGACGGCGACGGTGCCGCGGGCGTGGTGACCAGCGAGGAACTGCTGCTGGAGGCGAACGTCGACGACCTGGACCCGCGGGTCTGGCCGTCGGTGCTGACGGCGCTGCTCGACGCCGGGGCAGTGGACGCCTGGCTCACCCCGATCCTGATGAAGAAGGGCCGCCCGGCGCACACGCTGCGCGCGCTGGTGCCGCCGTGGCACGCGGCCGCGGCGCGGGCCGCGGTCTTCCGGCACACCTCCACCCTGGGGCTGCGCGAGATCCCGGTCCGCAAGCACGCCCGCGCGCGCGGGATGCGCGCGGTCGAGGTGGCCGGTCACCCGGTACGGGTGAAGATCTCGTTCGGCGGCGCCGGAGGCGACGCGACCCTGGACGGGGTCGCCCAGCCGGAGTGGGAGGACGTCGCCCGGGCGGCGGGGGAGCTCGGCTGGCCCACACGCCGCGTGCTCGCCGCCGCGTCCGCGCTCGCCCACGCCGGCCGCTGGTCCGATGCCCCCGCGCCCGGTCCGGGCGTCGGCTCGGGTGCCGGCTCGGGCATCGACGAGGGTTCCGGCGGGGGTTCTGGCGCGCGATGACCGCCGCGACGGCCCACACACGGCCCACGTGGCGGCGCCCGGGGCCCGCTGGCACCGTGAAGCTCGTCGCCTGGCCGCCTGCTCCCGGCCCGCCGGCTTCTCGGGCGTCTCGCCGGCTGGCCGACGGACGCGTGTTCGGGCACCGAAACCACAGCGGCTCATCGATCGGGAAGGCCATGGAGCCCACCGCCCGCCGGCATGGGACTATGGGGTGGGTGCTTATAGTGATCTTTGGTCATCTCCGCGCCATGGACTAGCCCATCGGTGTTCTAGTCCTCGGTGTGCCCATCCCCCGCGGGAGGGGTTTCTGTGGACAAAGCGGACGCTGGGCCGGATCGTGAGATCTCCGCCCATGACGGGGCAGACCGGATGGGATCATGAGGAGCGACACGGACATCGACGCCGGGAACGGGTACTCGCCCTCGCGGTACCCGGGGCAGCCGCGCGTGGACGTCGCTCCGGCGCCACCCGGCGCGGACCGGCTCGGTCCAACGTCACTGCCGTTCGCCAACGGGTACCTCGGCCAGGCGGCCGGGGTCCTCGGAATTTCCGCCGAATCCGGGGTTCCTGTCGGATCGGCGGAGCCGAGCGGGCAGGTCCGGGAACCAGTTCGGGGAGGCCACGGGGAGCCGCTTGGCGAGCCGGGCAGCGGCTTCTACGGCTCCTACGGCAGTTCCTACGACGGTTCCTACGGCGCCGACAGCCCGCTGGTCGGACGCCTGCCCGGCGTGGGCGCTCCGGGCCAGTACACGCCGCCACCGCCACCGCTCTCTCCACCACCGCCGCCGCCAGTGCCGCCGCCCGGTGGGGAGAACCCCCGATTCCGCGGCTCGCCCGGTCACGCTCCAGCCGCGCCCGGCGAGACCCTGAACGACCGCTGGGGTGCCGCGCCCGACTGGCGGCCGCAGGCACCCGGCGCCTTCCCGCCGCCGATCCCCCGAGCCGGCTTCGCCGAACCCGCGGGAACCCCGGTCGCCCGGGTGGCGGACGTGGACGCCGCGGGCCCGCGGCCGGTCCCGCCGCCACCTCCATCCCCCCCGCCGCCGCCACCGTCCGGCGGCCCGCGTGTCGCCGGGGTTCCCGCCCGGCCGCCCTGGGAGGTCAGCGGGCCGGCGAACCCCACCCGCGCGGCCCCGCCGATGCCCGGCCCGGGGGGCTTCGACGCGTATGGCCAGCTCACCGCCAGGCCGGGCGGGCAGCCGCCTGACGGGCCCGGCTGGCGCGCCGACTCCTGGGACTCGCCCCGCCCGCCCGCGCCCCCACGCGCCCCGGGCCAACCGGTACCGGGCACCCCCGCGTACCCGCCGCCGGGCGGGCCCGGTCCGGCCGACCGCCCAGGCACCCCGGAGGCGTTCGGCGCGCGCGCGCCCGAGCGCGACGCGTTCAGCGGCTTCTCCGTCGGCTCCCCGTCGCCGAGCACGTCGCCACGAGCGACGCCGAACGGCTGGTCGCCGGCCTCCCAGCCCGGCTCCCGGACCCCTCCGCGAACCCCCCAGACCGACTTCCGGACCGCCCAGCAGAACTCCCAGAGCGGCTTCCAGACCTCCCCGATCGGCTCCGCCGATCGGGCAGGGACCCCGGATCCGGCGGGGACCCCGGGCTTCGCCGAGGCGACGGGAACCCGGGATCCGGCGGGGTCACCGAGGGCTCCGGAGTACCCGAGGGCCCCCGAATATCCAAGGACCCCTGAATACCCGAGGGCATCGGAGTACCCGTCGGCGCGCGCCGGCATGCCGGCCCAGCCGGCGGCCCCGCCGCCCAGGCCCCCGGCCGCGCCCGGCGGGCAGCGGCTGATGGACAACTGGCAGGCCGGCTATCCCTCCTACGTGCCCACGGACCCGCCGGGAGCCGCGGGGAGCGGCGGTAGGCAGGCCCCGCCCGCCCGACCGGCGCCGGGCGTGCCCGGCGACCCCTTCGTGACCACCGGCCGGTCGCCGGCCGACCCGTCGCGACACGACCCGTTCAGCCTGTCCCCCCACGACCCGATCGGCGGGCCGGGAGGCGCGCCGGCCGACTACGCGCGCCAGCGCGACCCGATGGCTGGCCTCCCCCGCGCCGACGAGCCGCGACCGGGGACGGGCAGGCATGTGCCCTGGGCCCCCGGTCATCCGTCCTGGCCGCCGACAGGGCTGTCCGTGGACAACCCGAACGCGCCCCCGCGACCGCCCGCCGGACCAGGCGGCCCGCCCGCCGGGCCACATCTCGCGGGGCCGGCGGCCATCGGGCAGCGTCCCGGCGGCTCGACGCCCAGCGCTGGTGGCGGCGCCGGCTACCCGCCGGCCGGCAGGCCCGGCCCGGCCGCCGGCGGGCCACCCGGAACTGGCGCGCCGCGGCCGGTCGACCCGTTCGTCCTCGGCGGCCCCGGCGACGCCCGCCCCGCCGGGCCCCCGGCCGGTGGCCTGAGGGTGGAGCGCGACCCGCGCGCCGCCCGCGGCCCCGCGGCCCCGGTGGGCGGCGTGGCGAACGGCGGCGCCTCCGCGTTCGGTCCCGGCCCCGTGGTGGAGGCAAGGCCGGGAGGCGACATCGCGGTCGGCGGCGGCCCCAGGCCGGTCCCGCCGGCGCCACCCGCCCGGATTCCCAGCCCGTGGGTCGTCGAGGGCCCCGGAGTTCCCGCCGGACCGGCGGTTCCCGCCGGATCCGGGGTCCCTGCCCGATCGGCGGAGCCGATCGGGGAGGTCTGGAAGCCGATCGGGGACGCCCGCAAGCCGATCTGGGAGGTCGGATGGGAGGTCAGCGGCCAGCGCCCCGGCGCGCCTCGGCCGCTTCCCGACGGCCACCAACGACAGCCGGGCCAGCCGGGCCAGCGTGAGCTGAACGGGGCGGGCCGCCCCCCCCCCGGGGGGGGGGCCGGCGCCGGGGGGGGTTTAACAA
>NZ_JADWYU010000249.1:30713-55144 GCF_016786325.1 Frankia nepalensis
CCCCGCGGGCGCGGCGTGTGCGTCGGGGGGGGGGCGCCCGCCGGGGGGGGGGGGGCCCCGTCTCCGCCGGCCTGCCGACCCAGGCGTTCGACCCGCTGTTCGACGACCTCCCGTTCGGCCCGGCCGGCCGGCCCCGGCCAGGCCAGGAACCCCCCCGGGTCGCCGACCTGCCGGATGGGCTTCGCCAACCCGGCAGGAACCCGGCAGCCGATCCGACCGCGGGTCCGCGTCTCGCCGATCCGACGAGGATGCCGGGCGCGCTCGGCGCCGGCGTGCCGGGCGGGCCCCGGGTGGGCGGTGGGGCTCCCGGCACGCCTGGCGCGGACCCGTTCGCGCCCGCGCCAGGGCCGTACGACCGGGGCTACCCGGCGCCCCCGCCCGTACCGCCGCCGCCCGTTCCCCCGCCGGGCGCCCCACGGCCCCCCGGGCAGGCCGCTCGGATCGGACCAGCCGATCCGGCGGGAATCGCGGATCCGGGCAGGGCTCCCGGAGGCAGAGGGCCGGCGGGGCCTACCGGGGCCTCGCCGGGTGTCGCCCCGCCGTACGAGCGGGCGCCCGGTTTCCAGCCGTCGACGCAGTTCCCGGCGCCGCCGCCGCGTCCGCCGGCGGTCCCGCCGCCGGGGTCCGACAGCGGGCTTCACCACTCGACCCAGTGGAGCCCGCTGGCGTACCCGGAGCCCGAGGCCGCGCGCGGGCCGGCTCAGCCCGGCCCGGGCCACGCGCCACCCGGCCGGGGAGGCCGGGACCCGCGGGACATGTTCGACGTGTCCTCGGCGCCCCGGCCCCGGACGCGGCCCGCGGACAACCGCGGTGACGGCGCCCCGCCATACCCACCGCCGCCACCGTCCGCGCCCCCGCCGCCACCGTCCGCGCCGCGGCGGCGCAACACCCCGGCACCCGACGCCGCCTACCCCACCGACCGGGGCATGCCCCGGACCGGCATGACAGATCCCGAAGGGCTGGGCCGGGCCGCCGGCGGCGGTCGGCACGGCACCAACCACCCCAGCTCCGCCCTCTACAGCGACGCGCTGCTGCCACCGGCCCAGGAGACCGCGGCGCGGGGCTGGCGCAAGGTCGTCTACCAGGTGTCCGGCGGCGCGGTGAATCCCGGGCCGTCCCCGGATGAGGCCCGGTACAACCGGCTGCTTGGGCACATCAGGACGCCGCTCGTCGACTGCCACCGGATCGCCGTGATGTCGCTCAAGGGTGGCGTCGGCAAGACGACGACCACGATCGGCCTCGGGTCGACACTCGCCGACCTGCGCGACGACCGCGTGGTCGCGATCGACGCCAACCCGGACCGCGGCACCCTCGGGACCAAGGTGCAACTGCCGTCGCAGTACACCGTGCGCGATCTGCTCGAGGACGCGCCCCGGCTGCGCCGCTACGTCGACATCCGCCAGTACATGGCGCGGTCGGACTCCCGGCTGGACGTGCTGGCGTCGGCGGACGACCCGGAGATCTCGGAGGCCTTCGCGGACTCCGACTACCGCTCCGTCGACGACCTGCTGCAGCGGTACTACTCGATCCTGCTGACCGACTGCGGGACGGGCATGCTGCACAGCGCCATGGGCGGGGTCCTCGCGCTCGCCGACACGTTGGTCATCGTGACCAGCTCCAGCGCCGACGGCGGGACCAGCGCCAGCGCCACGCTGGACTGGCTGGACGCGCACGGCTTCGCCGAGCAGGTCCGGGACGCGGTCGCGGTGATCTCGATGTTCCCGCAGAACGGGGACGGCGTGGACGTCGACACGTTGGAGGCGCACTTCGCCGCGCGCACCCGCCGGGTCGTGCGGGTGCCGTGGGACCCGCATCTGGCCACCGGTGGCCGGATCAACCTGCACGAGCTGAAGCGAGAGACCCGCCGCGCCTACCAGGAGCTGGCGGCCGCCGTCGCCGAGCACTTCACCGCGCCCGAGCTGGACTCGGCGGGCTACCCGTCGGCGGCGCCGTACCGGGACGACCGCCTGTTCTCCTGACGTCCCGCGCCCGGCCCGCCCGCGCGGCGGGCCGGCTAGCGGGAGAGCCTGGCGACCGCGGCGGTGACGCCAGGGCGGGCGAGCTGGCGGGCGATCGTCGAGCGGCCGTCGATGATCCGGGTGAACAGGCCGAACGCCCCCGGGCCGGCGGACATCGTGGCGTGCATCAGTTCGGGGCGCCGGCCGTAGAGCCCGAGCAGGACCCGGCCGGCGGCGATCTCGGGCCCGAGCACCGCCTCGATCCGCCCCGGATAGGCGTCCAGCGCCGCGGCGTCGCCGCCGGCCGCCGCGGCGGCCGCCTCACCGGCCAGCCGGCCGGAACGCAGCGCGAACGAGATGCCCTCCCTGGTCCAGGGGTCGAGCAGCCCGGCGGCGTCACCCGCGACCAGCACCCGGCCACGCCGCAGGGGCGAATCATCCGCCCGCACGCGGGTGAGGTGACCGGAGTCGTGCAGCCGGGGCAGGTCGGCCAGCCCGAGCCGGGCGACGAACGCCTCGTAGTAGGCGCGCAGGGCCGGCCCCTGGTCGCGCGCCCCGATCACCCCGACCGTCAGCACCTCGCCCTTGGGGAACACCCAGCCGTACGAGCCGGGGACCGGACCCCAGTCGAGCAGCATCCGGCGGGTCCAGCGCGCGGCGATGTACCCGGGTACCCGGAACTCGCCCTCCAGGCCGACGTCGACCTGGTCGCAGCGCACGCCGACATAGCCCCCGGCCCGCCCGGACGTCCCGTCCGCCCCGACGACCACCGACGCGCGCACGTCGTCCCCGCCACGCACCGCGACGACGACCCCGTCGGCCCCGTCCGCGCGCAGCCCGCCGACCAGCACGCCGGTCCTGACCTCGGCGCCGGCCGCCTTGGCCGCGTCGACCAGCGCCGCGTCCAGCTCGGGACGCATGACCATCGCGAGGATCGGCTCGCCGTCACGGCGGCTCCTGGTCACCGTCAGCCGGCCGTCGAGCGTCATCGTGAGCGCGTCGACCTCGGCCCGCGCGACCGCGGCGAGGTCGAGCCCGGCGGCGCGGAGGTGGTCGCGCGAGATCCCGACCAGCCCGCCGCCGCACGTCTTGTAGCGGGGCAACGTGGCCCGCTCCAGCAGGCAGACCCGGGCCCCCGCGGCGGCCGCGACCCGCGCCGCCGCCGCCCCCGCCGGGCCGGCGCCGATCACGGCGACGTCGAAGTCCGTCATCGGGCAAGGTCCGGCATGGACGGTGACCTCGTCTCAGTCGCGGCGGGTTGTTCCCATCGCCATCATGCCCGCGCGCCCCGCCACCCGTCCGGCACCGCCGGGTCAGGAAGGGGAACGGCCGAAGACAGGGTTGCCCGGGTACTCGGCGGCGGCCGCCGCGAGCAGCTTGTGGCGTCCGCCCTCGACCCGGCCGAAGCCGAGCTCGGCCCCGACCTCGGTCCAGTAGGCGACGGCCGTCATCCCGTCGAACGCCTTGAACGACTCGGGCCGCAGGCCGGCTCTCCGCAACAGCAGGACGGCGTCGAGCGGACGGCCGAAGACGGCCGCGAGCTCGGTGACCTCCTCCGCCGTGAGCCCGCTCCCCACCGGCGACGGTGGCCCACCGTCCTCGCCGGGGACGGCACCGGTACCCACGCGGTGCTCGGCACCCACGCGACCCTCAGTGCCCACGCGACCCTCAGCGTCCACCCGGGTGGTGCCCGTCGCCGGGTCCTTGACGCGGCTCGTCAGGGTCGCGATGAGATCACGCACGGCGGGGTCCGCCAGGCCCGCCGCGTCGGTCCGCAGGTCGAACTCGCCGAAGGCGGTCCTGGCCACCAGGCGAAACTGCCCCTGCTCCCGGCCGGCCGGCTGGCGCGCGGCCCGCGCCGCCAGCCAGCCTCGAACGCCCCGGTCCAGCGCGGCCACGGACCGTTCGCTCCCGCGCAGGGCGACGACGACGGCGTCCAGCCGGCCTCCCAGCTCCCCCGGCAGCGGCGGCGCCTCCCGCAGCGACACCCGCCCGCGCAGCTCCGGTTCGTCCAGCAGCCACCGCCGCAGGCCGCGCAGCTCGTCCGCCGACGGCCCCCCGTCGGCGACCAGCTCCACCTCCAGCTCGTCCCCAGTCACGCCCGGCTCCGCGGGTGCCCCGAGGACGAGGAGGCGCCGACGACGCCCGGCTCGACGCGCATGTCGTCCTACCCCCGATCGCCCGTTTCCCAGCACCTAAAATAGTGAGGCTGAACCGGTCGCGGGTCGGGGTGGTCGCATGATCGGGAATCGAGGCCAACGGTTATCGCTGGCGGCGCTGGTGACGTCACTGGCGTTGTTCACGACCGCCTGCACCGGGGGCGGTTCCGCGGCGCCCTCCGCGCCCAGCCAGATTTCAGGCCTGGCGCCCGCGGCCGTCGTGGCGAAATCCGTCGAGGCCTTCGGCGGCGCGTCCTCGTTTCATGTCCTGTTCTCGGGGATGTCCGCGGACCTCGTCCCGTCCGGCTACGACTCCAACGTAAGCGGCCCCGCGGCCGCGGGGAACTTCGAGTTCGCGGGCGTCGCGGTCCGTGTCGTGCGGACGGGCGCCGTCTACTTCGAGGCGCCTGACGCCGCCGCGCTTCAGCTGTTTGGGCTGACAACCCACCTGAACGGCACCTGGTTCAAGGGAAGCGCGACGAGGTTCCTGGCCACGAATGTCGCGGATTCGCTTTCGCTCGCCTTCTGGCACCAGCTTCTCGATGCCGCCGGCAGAGTTTCCGGCTGGTCGTTTCGGCGGACGGCTCCGGACGTGGTGGTGCTGGCGGCGTCCAGCACCCGGGGAGCCGAGTACGAGCTGACCGTGGCCAACTCCGGAAAGCCGTACCCGCTGCGGTTGCGGATGAGCGCGGGAGAGAACGAGACCCGGGACTACCGGTTCAGCGAGTTCGACCACCAGGTGAGGCCGTCGGCACCCGCCGAGCCGATCGACGTGGACACCTTCTCGTCGGCGACCCCGCGCGCGTCCGTGACCCCACGCTGATCGCCCCGAGCCCTCGCGGTCAGCGCGCGCAGGGGAGGCTGGTCGGGGGGAACTCGGCGATGAAGGCGCGCCACTCGGCCTCCGTCAGAGGGGTGCCCGCGGTGGCACAGACCGCCGCGGCGGCGTGTTCTGGATCAAGCTCCCAGACCCGGTGGTGGCCGCCCCAGTCCGTCGAGGCCAGGCTCTGCCCGTCCGGGGAGAACGCGAGCGTGGCCACCCCGGCGCTGTGCCCCTGGCTGAGCGTCGCCGCCTGCTGATACCCACCGGCGGGCGACGGCGTCCACAGCCCGATGACGCCGTCGCTTCCCGCGGTGGCGATCGTCCGGTCGTCCGGGCCGACGGCGAGCGCCTGAACGATGGTCGGTGCCCGCAGGGCCCCCAGTTCGTCCGTCACCGAGCAGTTCTCGGTCAGGCGCCAGACACGCGCATTCCGGTCGCCATCGGTGACCGCGACGGCGGAGCTGTCCGGGAAGAAGGCGAACCTCGTGAGACTGGAACTCGTCGCCACCGAGTCCCGCACCACCGGCCGTTCCGGATCACGGACGTCCCAGAGCCTGAGGAGACCGAAACTCAACTGGACGCCAAGGCAGGAGCCGTCCGGGCTGAAGGCGAGTTCGACGACGTCCTGGTTGCCGTCGCGCGCTCGCTGGGAAAGCTGGACGGGCGCACCCCTGGCTGACGCGTCCCACAGCTGGACGATCCCGTCCTCGCCGCCGACCGCGACCACGCCGCCACGGCCGAGCGCGGCCGCCGCCACGGGCCCGCCCGCCGGTATCGCGGCCAGCGTGGCCGGCGAACCTCGCTCGCCGACATCCCAGAGCACCACTGAATCAGCGTTCGGCGAGCCGCCAACCGTCGCGACGACGGCCCGGTCCGGGGCGACGTCCAGATCTTTGGCGGGTCCTGGGCCGAGGGTGGCGATCACCTCTGCCCCGGCCGGGCTGGGCTCGAGGAGCTTGGGCACTCCGAACTGGTTCACGACGAGCGTGGCCCCGTCGGCGGTGAACCGCGCCATGGGCGTGCTGTCGGTATCCGTCCCCGCGCCATCGGACACCCGCCAGTACCGCACCGTCCCGTCCGTGTCGCCGGCCAGCATCGTCCGTCCGTCCGCGGCGACCGCGATCACGGAAATGGCCACAGGGTCGGCGTACGTGGTGACCCAGCTACGCGTGGCCAGGTCCACGACGTAGATGATGTTGTTGGCGGCGACGACCAGGTTCTTGCCGTCGGGGAGCCACCGGGCCGCCATGACGGTCTGCGGGAACGGCAGGGCCTCGGTCTGGACCGGCCGGGTCGGGTCGCGGAGGTCCCAGATTCGCGCCGTGAGGTCGATGCTGCCCGTGGTGACCAGGGAGTCGTTTCCCCGGAACTGCGCGTCGGCGAGGAGAGCGGTGTGCCCGGAGCCCGTGCCCAGCCGCCGCGGCGCGCCCCGGTTGGAGATATCCCAGATCTCGACGTTGTTCTGGCTGTCCCCGAAGGCAAGGAGCTGGCCGTCGGGACTCACCGCCAACCCGTGATATCCGGCGAAACCTGGCATGACCGCCCGTGGTCGCGGCGCCCCGGAGCCGGCGACCTCCCACAGCCGGACCTCTCCGGGGCCCGCGGTCACCAGGGTCTTCCCATCGGCCGCGAACACGATGGCGTTCACCACATCGTGGCTCGCCGGAAACTGCCCAATCTCCCGCGGTCTGGTGGGGTCACCGACATCCCAGAGCTTTGCCTCGCCGAATCCGCCCGTCGCGATGACCGGGGCCGTCGGGTGGCACGCGACCGACGAGGCAAAACCGGGATGCGGCCGGGTCGTCGAGTGTTCCGCCGGGCGCCCTGGGTCCGTGGTGTCCCACAGCCGCAGGGTTCCGTCGTAGCTCGTCGTCGCGAGCGCGCCTCCGCCCGCGACGGCGCACACGCCGGTCACCGTCTGGCTGTGCGCGAGGATCCGGCCGCCGGGCAACGTCGTGCTCGTGCTCAGCAGGGCTCCCCTGGCCTGGGCGGTCGGGGAGATCCGGTAGGCGGCAAGGCTGAGTTGGGCGGCGAGCACGGGGTCGGTCACCCGCAGTTGCTCGGCGTCGACCGCGACGCGCGACGAGACCGCGTCGCGCAGCCGCTGCTCCGCCTGGGCTCGCTGATCGAGCGCGTTGTCGCGCTGGCCGAGCGCGAACACCGTGAGACTCGCGGCCACTACGACCAGGGCGATCAGCGCCGCGACGAGCCGGCGCAGCCGGCGGGTGGTCCGCAGGTCGCGTACTCGGCGGGCCTCCACAGCCGCCCGCTCGGCCATCACCTGACGATGGGAGGCGTCCAGGAACTCCCGCCCCACCCCGCCGAGCTCCGCCGCCGGCGTTTCACCAAGCCGTTCCCAGGCGACCTTGAACTCATGGCCGCGGTAGAGCCGCGAGTCGTCGCGTCCCTCCCGGTCCCAGTACTCGGCGTCGGCCAGCAGGCGGTCGCGGGTCTGCAGCCAGTCGCGGTTCTGCGCGATCCACTCCCGCAGCTCTGGCCATTCCCGCAGCAACGCCTCGTGGGTGATCTGGATGCTGACCTCGTCGACCGTCACCAGCCGGCCGTCGCTCAGCGCGTCGAGTGCCGCCGTCCACGGGCCGTTTCCCGCCGGGATGACCTCCGTCCGGCTGGCCACGCGGGGGGACTCGCCGTCGGCCCGCACCCTGACAAGGCGCAGCAGGATGCGCTTTGCCTCTTCCTGGGCCTCCGGCGCGAGCGTGGAGTACAGCTTGCGCGCGGCCGTGGCGATCGACCCGTCGATGCCACCCGCCCGGCGGTAGTCGCCCAGCGTGAGGGTCCGCCGGTTGCTGTTCAGCCAGGTCTCGCGCAGCGCCTGCGACAGCAGCGGCAGCGACCCGGCCGGGCCGGTCTCGCGGCTGCCGAGAAAGTCGGTCATGATCTGTTCGACGACGCCCTCGTCGAACACCACCTCACCGATCCTGGCGGGTATCTCGATCGCCTCGCGCAGTTCGTCCTGGCTCAGCGCGCCGACGGCGACCGCCCCGTTCGTCATCGCGGGGACCAGCTCGGGGATGGTGAGGCACCGGTCGTAGAAGTCGGCGCGCACGCCGAGGACGACCGCGAGCCCTGGCGCCACACCCGCCTGGCCCGCCCCGTTCGGCGCGGCCGGCGGGGCCGGCGCGGCCGGCGGGGCCGCGACCTGGCACAGCGCGCGGACGAACTCGACGCGCTGCCACTCGTCGTCGCAGAGGGTGAATAGCTGCTCGACCTGGTCGACGACGAGCAGGCACCCGGTGCCGCGCTCCCGGGTGGCCCGCGCGGCCAGGCCGGCGAGCACCGCGGCGCCGCCGGCCCGCGCCCGGGCCGCCGCGCGCTCGGCGTCCGCGCCGACGAGACCGGCGAACTGGTGGGCGAGCTCGCCGAGGGGGTCGGCGCCCGGGGTCGTCGGCAGGTGTGGCCAGGCCGCCGACCCGGCGATACCGAGGCCGCCGTGCGCGACGGCCGGAATCAGGCCGGCCCCCAGCAGGGACGACTTGCCGGCCCCGGACGGGCCGATGACGACGAGCGGGCCGCCGCCCGAGCCCAGCCGGGTCGCCAGGCTCGTGACGAGCTCGCGCACCTTGGAGTCCCGGCCGAAGAACAGGTGCGCGTCGTCCGGGCCGTAGGCGGCCAGCCCCGGCCAGGGCGGGAACCTCGCCCGGCTGGGCGCGGTTTCGGCGGTGCTCCAGTCCTTCCTGGTCGGAGGCCGGTAGGCGGGGTTGTCCGCGAGCGTCAGCCGGCCGACGCCCCCGGACATCAGGCGGTTGGGCCGCGGGGCGTCACCCGGCTGAGGCTGGCGGCGGAGGTACTCGTAGGCGTCGTCGAAGCTCAGCCAGGGTCCGCCGGCCGGGTCGCCGGACCGCAGCAGCTCGATGAGGGCCCCGGTGAACGAGGTGTGGCGGGCGTTCACCGGCGCCATCGCGGCCTCGGTCGCGCTGACCGCGGTCAGTAGATAGGCCCCGTGGATCCCGAGACCGTGGTCCGAGCCGGGCGAGGAGATGGGAATCATGGCGGCCCGACCCGCGAAGCAGCAGTCGAGGACGATGACGATCGATCTCGCCTTGGTGTCCTGGACCGTCTGCTGGAGCACCGAGTAGATCAGCGCCCGGATGCTGGAGTTGGCGTCGTCGATCAGGTCGGACCCGAAGGTCGCCAGGTGAAGCCTGCCCTCGGTGTCCACCAGCCCGTGCCCGACGTACCAGACCAGCAGCACGTCGCTCGCGGTCCGCGCTCCCCAGGCGATCGCGTCCGCCAGCTCCGGCGGGTCCCGAGGGTCGACGAGCAACTTCAGCTGATCTTTGGGTAGACCGCACCGTTCGGTCAGCACCGCGGCCAGGTCACGGACCGTCGCGTCGACGCTCGGGACGTCGGTAAGGCGGGAGCCGGGCCGGTGCCGCGCGGTGCCGACCAGCACCGCCCGCACGCCGGGTCCCGACAGCCCGGACATCAGCCCTCGTCTCGCCCCGTCAAGACCATCGGCATACTTCCCGGCGGCATACGCTCAATCGGCGAAGACAGTGCCAGTACCCGACATGACGGGTCACGCGGCCCGGCCATGGATGCCTGCCAGGCCACCGACCGCTCTGGCCACCGCGCGGTCGGCCCACTCGACGCGGCGGCGCCAAGCGGGCCGGCGAGGTCAAATGCAAACAAACCGTCACCCCCCGTAAAGGGGATGGTAGCGACCTCGGTGTGGGGTGGCGGCGGCTTTGCGCAGTTCGCCACCGAAAGGGCAACCTCGTGACCGGTGACCGGTGAGCGGGGCGGCCCCGACCGGCGGCTGGTCATGACCTGTGGGGTGTTCGACCATGATCCCAGACGCCATGGTGCCGAATACCTCCTCGTCTGGCACCACAGCCCATGCACCGATCCCAGAACCGGCCAGCCACCAGCGATTTCCATCGCCCCACGCGGCCAGCAACCCCGGACCTCGGAACTAACGGGCACCAATACGGCCGATCGCCGCGGGAACGAATGCATTGCCAGGACGCGACCGGTCCGGCCCATCGGGGCCGGACCGGTTCCGGGGCCTCCCGAGTTCCAGGGTCGTTCCACGGACGCCTGGCCGGGTCGCTCGCCCGCCGATTCACGCACACTTCTGGCGATCAGGGCCCGTCAGGAGAACCCGCAACCCCATGATCCCCAGATCTGTACAGTTTTCGGCGATTCTTGCCCGTTTTGCCCCTGAATTCCACGCAGATCTGGTGATCTACCGGGCGGAACCGGCTGGAACCGGCCGAAGATCGCCAGATATGTGCATGGATCGGCGCTCCGGGACCTGTGCGCAGGACCGACGGGGAGGGCCGTGACCCTGCCGAGTCCGTAACTCAGGTCAGCGCAGGGTCAGGGTGCGGCCCACGACGCCGGCGCGGGCGCGGCGCTCGTCCGCGGTGAGCGGCCGGCGTTCCGCGAGGACCTCGTCCAGGGCGGCGCGCAGCGCGGCGGCGGGCTCCTCGCAGCTGTCCGCGTCCGCGTCCGCGGCGAGGTCCCAGACCGGCACGACCAGGCCGTCGGCCCGGAACGAGCCGGCGAACCGCGAGCCCTCGCCCATGGTCAGCCGGCCCGCCGCCGCGAGCCGGGCGAGCGCGTCGAGCAGTTCCTCCTCGGCGCCGGCGCGGGACTCGGCGTCGGTCCCGGCCGGGTAGGGCAGCACCCAGCGCAGATGAACCTTGTCGCCTGGCCGGGTCCAGTAGGCGGCCTCGACGGAGCGCAGCCGCGCGGTCGGCACGACGGACGCGTTCGCCCGTTCGAGGCTCATCGTGACCTCGCTCGACAGGGCCTGCCCCTCCTCCGCCGGCGGCAGCCACCAGTCGAAGCCCTGGTGCACGCTGACCGCCAGCGGCGCCGGGGCGAGCAGGTCGACCAGCCGGGGGAGGCCGGCGAGCCCTTCCGGCAGGCGCTCCACCGTGGCGAGCGCCGAGGCCGGCCCGTCGGTGACGACGGAGCCCGGCTTGGCCGCGAGCGCCGCCAGCAGCGCCCCGGCGATGTCCGCCGACGGGTCCAGGCCCGGGACGAGCGTCTGGGCCGCGAGCAGGATCTCGCCGGTGTCGCGGACCAGCGCGGGCGCGGCCTGCGGCAGCATCGTGCCCAGGATGATCGTGCGGTCGGCGTGCTCGGGGTGCTTGATGAGGTGGTCCGGGTGCAGGGCCACCGGCGCGGTCGCGCTGGGGACCAGCTCGCGCAGCGCGACCAGGTCCGGCTCGTCGACGCGGCCGGCGAACGGGCGCAGCACCGGCGCGGGCCGTGTCTTCGCGCCGTGGCAGGCCTTGTAGCGGCGGCCGGACCCGCAGGGGCACGCCTGGCGCGGGCCGACCGCCGCACCTCCCGCGGCGCTGTCGGCCGCGAGCGCACCAGTCGCGGCGGCGGGTCGAGTACGCGCTGGGGTTGCTCGGCGGGCGATGGCGGACTCCCGGGGTCGGACCGGGCTCACCGGTCGTGGGTCGAAGGCTCTCGACGGGTAAGGCTAGGACATCGCCGTGGAAACGCAGCGGACTCGCCGCCCGGCGCGTGCCCGGTGGCGGGGCGAGCGCGTGACTGTCCCCGGGATCGCCTCAACGGATCGCCTCCATGGATACGGACGCCGCCGTCCCTGGCCAAGGGCGCGGCCCTGTACCGCTGGCGGACGGAGACGGTCGGGCAGTCGGACGGAGACATCAGACAGCGACATTCAGACGGAGACATCGGCGCCGCGGCGCAACGCGGCATGCAGCGAGGCAGGCGTGAGGTAGCCGGCGAGGCTGGGATTGGAGGTGCCGACGGCCTGGCCGCCGTCCGGGCCGTGGTACACGGGCAGCCGCGCGTCGTCACGGGCGAGCAGCGCCGTCAGCGCGTCGGACAGCCGCGCGCCGACGACCACGGGTCGCCCACTGTCGGCACCGTCCCGGCCCGGGTCCGCCTGGCCCGGGTCCGCCTGAGCCAGGCCTGCCTGGGCCGGCGCGGAGCCGACACCGGCGGCGACGGGGACGAGCGGCGGCTCGAGGTCCGCCAGGCGCAGCGTCGTGACGTCCAGGCGGCGCAGGGTCCGCTCGGCGCCGGTGAAGTCGGCGACGAAGTCGGTCGCCGGGCGGGCCAGGATGCCGGCGGGGGTGTCGATCTGTTCGAGGCGCCCGCCGTCGTCCGTGGCGCGGAAGACCGCGACCCGGTCGGCGAGCCGGATCGCCTCGTCGATGTCGTGGGTGACGAAGACGATCGTCTTGCTGATCTCCCGGCGCAGCCGGGCGAACTCGTCCTGCAGGCGCTCCCGGGCGATCGGGTCGATGGCCGAGAAGGGCTCGTCCATCAGCAGCACCGGCGGGTCGGCCGCGAGTGCCCTGGCCACCCCGACCCGTTGCTGCTGTCCGCCGGACAGCTCGCTCGGGTAGCGGCCACCGACCACGCCCGGGTCGAGACCGACCAGCTCCAGCAGCTCGTCGGCGCGGGCGCGCGCCTTGGCACGGTTCCACCGCAGCAGCCGCGGCACGGTCGCCACGTTCGCCCGGACCGTCAGGTGCGGGAACAGCCCCACCTGCTGGATCACGTAGCCGATCCGGCGGCGCAGCCGCACCGGGTCGACCGCGCGGACGTCCTCCCCGGCGACGAGGATCCGCCCCGCGGTCGGCTCCACGAGACGATTGATCATCTTCAGGGTGGTGGTCTTGCCGCACCCGGACGGCCCGACCAGGCACACCAGCTCCCCCGCGGCCACCTCGAACGACAGGTCCGCGACCGCGACCGTCCCGTCGGGATAGGACTTGCCGACCCCTTCCAGCACGATCATCGGCTCGCTCGCGCCGCCGGCGCCGGCCACACTGGCCACACCGGCCGTGCCGGCCGCTTCGGCCGCCGTCACGCCCGGTCCCCGACCGTGGCGGACACCGCCGTCACGGACACCGCCATCACGGACACCGCCGTCACGGACGTCGCCGTGACCGACATCGCCGTGGCGGGCGAACGTCGCGCCGGCCACACAGGCCGCAATGCCGGCAAGGCGGTCATCGGGGACCTCTTCTGGCGCGGCCTCGGATAGCGTGCGGGCATGTCGTCGCGCGGCGGGAACTGTCTCACGCGCAACGAGTGGATCTGCGGTCGGTACGTGAGCACCCGCTCCGACGAGATCCTGGATGCGCTGCGCGAGCACGTCGACCTCACGGTCACCTCGGTCGCGCTCGGGGTGGTGGTGGCCGTGCCGCTCGTGCTGGCCGCGCGCCGCTGGAGGCCCGCGGTGAGTCTGATCGGTGGCGCCACCAGCATCCTGTACACCATTCCCTCGCTGGCCTTCTTCGCGTTGTTGCTGCCGCTGTCCGGGCTGTCCACGACGACGGTACGCACCGGCCTGGTGGTCTACACGCTCGTCATCCTGTTCCGCGGCTTCCTCGCCGGCCTGGACGGGGTGTCGCCGGACGTGCTGGAGTCCGCCCGCGGCATGGGCTACGGGCCGACCCGGATCCTGCTGACGGTCGAGCTGCCGCTCGCGCTGCCGGCCATCATCGCCGCGCTGCGGGTCGCCACCGTCTCCACGGTCGCGCTGGTGACGGTCGGCGCGACCATCGGCCACGGCGGCCTCGGCAACCTGATCTACGAAGGGCTGGGCAGCACCTTCAAGGCCGAGGTGTTCACCGCGTCGGTGCTCTGCCTCGCGCTCGCCGTGGTGGCCGACCTGCTGCTGCTCGGGCTGGAACGGCTC
The DNA here is from genome assembly GCF_016786325.1 of Frankia nepalensis. Classification (GTDB taxonomy): domain Bacteria; phylum Actinomycetota; class Actinomycetes; order Frankiales; family Frankiaceae; genus Pseudofrankia; species Pseudofrankia nepalensis. Next base: position 44,316 of record NZ_JADWYU010000249.1, read on the forward strand.
GCCACCCCGTGGCGGCGACGCCAGGGCCGGGCGCGGCCCAGGCGGGCCTCGGCGGCCGGCGCGGCCACCCCCACCGCGGGGGCCGCCTCGTGAGCACGGTGGAGGACGCGTTCGGCTGGCTGGCCGACGGCGCGCACTGGTCGGGCGGCGACGGCATCCCGGCGCGCCTCGGCGAGCACCTGATGCTGACCGGGGTGTCGGTGGGGATCGCGGCCGCCCTCGCGCTGCCGCTCGGGATCTGGCTCGGCCACCGGGGGCGCGGCGGGGGGCTCGCGACCAACCTCTCGGGCGCGCTGCGCGCGGTGCCGACGTTCGCGGTGCTGGTGCTGCTCGCCATCGGGCCGCTCGGGATCGGCGACCGCACCACCATCGTGGCGCTTGTCGTCTTCGCCGTCGCACCGCTCGTGACGAACGGCTACGTGGGGGTCCGCGAGGTCGACGCCGGCGTCCGCGAGGCCGCTCGCGGCATGGGGATGTCCGGCGGCCAGCTCCTGGTCCGCGTCGAGCTCCCGCTCGCGCTCCACATGATCATGGTCGGCGTCCGCCTGGCCTCGGTCCAGGTGATCGCCACGGCGACCATCGCCGCCCTGATCGGCGGCGGCGGGCTGGGCCGGTACGTGGTGGACGGTCTTGCGCAGCACGACCAGCCCAAGGTCTTCGCCGGCGCCATCCTCGTGGCCACGCTCGCCCTGGTCGTCGACGGCCTGTTCCTGGCCCTGACGCGTCTGCTCGCTCCGGGCGGCGCCCGCGGCGCGCGGAGCCGCCGCCGCTAAGGCGGTCGGCTCAAGGTCGCCCAGGGGCGACCATCGCCGCTCCGCCGTCGGGGCGCGGGGCGCCCCGACCGGACTGGTACCGAGTCGGACCTATGAGACCGGGGCCAGTCCCGGCCCCAGGTCGGGATCATGGTCGGGTTCCATCAGGAGTTCCTGGGCGCCGGGATGGTCGACCGCCGCGCGCCGTCCCGGGCGGGCCGACAGGGCGAAGATGACACCAAAATTACAGTTCCACGTTTTTCCACCTGACAGGGGAACTATCTGGTTGCGTTGGCCCCCTGGTCAGGACAACGTGGGCGAAGTAGCCGCCGCCGGGCGTGAGTCCGGCCCGTGGGGGAGAACGCGGCCACTGGTCGTTGGGACGGCGGCGCGGACACCGAGAGAGGTATCAGTGGCGGACACGACACCCTGCGACGAACCCCCGCGAGGACGCCGCGGGCTGGGACCTGGTCGTTCCCGAGGCCGCGGGCGCTGGCTCGGCGCGCGCGCCGTCGGGGTGGCGGCGCTGCTGGCACTCGCGCTCACCGCCGCCGCCTGCGGCGGTGACGACGACGACGCCTCCGGGGATGGGGGCGCTCCGAAGGGCAGCCTGACCATCGCCGACGCCGGCTTCACCGAGAGCAAGATCCTCGCCGACATGTACGGCGAGCTGCTCACCAAGGCCGGTTACACGGTGGAGCGCACCTCGGTGTCGAGCACCGAGATCGCCCAGTCCTCGCTGGAGAGCGGCCAGATCGACGTCATGCCGCAGTACGTCGCGACGTATGCCGACCTGCTGAACTCGCTGGTCAACGGCAAGGACGCGCCGGCGGTCTCGTCCTCCGACCTGGACGCCTCGGTCGCCGCGCTGCGCGAGCTCGCCACCGGCAAGGGCCTGACCGTGCTGGATCCCGCCGACGCCGTCGACCAGAACGCGTTCGCGGTGACCAAGGACTTCGCGACCGAGCACAACCTCAAGACGCTGTCCGACCTGGGGGCGAGCGGCCTCGAGGTGAAGATCGCCGCCACGGCGGAGTGCCCCACCCGGCCGTTCTGCCAGCCCGGCCTGGAGGAGACCTACGGAATCAAGATCTCCGAGGTGTTGGCCACCGGCTTCGACACCGCGCAGACCAAGGCGGCCGTCCGTGACGGCACGGCCCAGCTGGGCCTGGTCGCGACCACCGACGCCACCGTCGAGGACTACAACCTGGTCATCCTGACCGATGACAAGAAGCTGCAGAACGCCGACAACCTCGTGCCGATCGTCAACTCCGACTCGCTCACGCCGGAGATCAGCTCGGCGCTGAACGCGTTGGCGCCGGTGCTCACCACCGCCGACCTCGCCGAGCTGAACAAGAAGGTCGACGCGGACCGGGAGCGCAGCTCCGACGTCGCCAAGGAGTACCTGCGGAGCAAGAACCTGCTGGCGTAGGTGCCCCACATGTCCGTGGGGCACCGCGCCCCGGTGCCCCACGGACGCGTCGGAATCATGCGGCGCCGACGGCCCTGGCCGCTCGGCGCCAGCGGCCAGGGCGGGCGACCGGCCCTGGCGGCCGGGGGACCGGGCAGGCCCGCCCTGGCCGAGCGGAGCAAGAGCAGAGCACAGACAGAACAGAGCAGAAACCAGCTCACGTAGCCCTCGGTCAGGGCCGCGGAGCCCCCCGCGTCGCGTCGGCGGCGCTCAGCGCCGGCGGCGAGGCGGGCGACCGGCCCTGGGTGGCGGAACCGGGGGCCGCCCGTCCTGACCGAGCGGCAGGGTCGTGTCGGAGTCCGGTTCAAGGTCGGCGGCGCGCGCCCACGGCCGGCGTCGCCGGGCCGGCAGGGTCGCCCCGGCGTCACCCGTCGCCGGCGTCCCCGGCCAGTCCCGCTCGCCCGCGGGACGGCCGGCCGGCGTCTCCGGCGGCAGGGGCCCCCAGGGCGCCGTCGCGTCCGGCGGGCCCGCGTCGGGCCCGTACGGCTCCTTGTCCGGTGGCGGCATCATCGCCGGCAGGACGGCGGGCCCCACCGGCCGCGGCCGGCCCCCGGCCGCGCGGGCGCGCCGGATCTCACGAGCCTGCGGGAACAGCGTCGCGCCGGCCGCCAGCGCCGGCACGAGGAACCCCACCGGGCCGGGCATCTCCACCAGCCCGATCGCGCCGCCCGCCACCCAGCCGAGCTGCAGGAAGGTCTCCGAGCGCGCGAACGCGGAGTTGCGCACGTCGTCGGCGGTGTCGCGCTGGATTATCGCGTCCAGGGCGAGCTTGGCCATCGACGCCGCCAGCATCGCCAGCAGCGTGGCCAGCAGCGCCGTGAGCTTGCCGTAGCGGACCACGGCGAGCACGCAGCCCCCGGTCGTCAACACCAGCGCGAGGGTGAGGAGGCGTTCCGGGCGGCGCCGGCCGAGCCGGCCGCCGAGCAGCACGCCCAGCCCGCTGCCGAGCGCCGCCGCCGCGGCGAGCGCGCCCAGCCACAGATTGGTCCCGCCCTCGGCGCGCAGCAGGAACGCCAGATAAAAGGTGAGAAATCCCACAGTCGCGCGGAGCACGAGCGTCGAGCGCAGCGCCACCGGCGACGCGCCGAGCGCCGCCCGGACCGCCGCGCGCGCCCGGACCCGGATGCTCGGCCTGGTCCCGCCGACCCCGCCTTCCCCTGCCCCGACAGGGTTCCTGGGACCGGTGGCGGCGGCGACGACGTCGCGCAGTCCCCGCTCGCCCGCGTTCGAGTCGACCTTCTTCGGCAGGTTGAACGCGAGCAGCACCCCGGCCATGTAGAGCAACGCGCAGATCCGCAGCACCCACGGATAGCCGACATGGGGGATGTTCGCGATCCCCAGGCCCACGGGCGCGGCCACGGTGCCGGCCACGATGTTGACCATCGACATCCGCGAGTTGACCTTGACGAGAGTCAGCTCCGGCGGCGCCACCCGGGGGACCACCGCGCTGCGGGCGACGCCGAACGCGCGGGACAGCATCAGCAGCCCCAGCGCGAGCGGGTAGACCGCGATGCCCGTGAGCGCGCCGGCCAGCTGCCACGCGAGCAGGCCACGCGCGAGGCACAGCGCGGCCAGCGCCGTGCGGCGCCCGTGCGACACGCGGTCGAGCAGCGGCCCGATCACCGGCGCGAGCAGCACGAACGGCACCATGGTGATCAGCAGGTAGAGCGCGACCTTCGAGCGGGCCTCGCCTACCGGCACCGAGAAGAACAGCGCCCCGGCGAGCGCCACGGTGACCAGCGCGTCGCCCGCGGCGTTGACTACCGACAGGTCGAGGAGCGAGGCCAGGCCGGACCGGTCGGCGCCGTCCCGACGCGTCGAGGCGCGCATCCGCTGGACGCCGGTGCGCACGCCGCCGAGGCCCGCGCCCACGCCGGCGCGGACCTTCGTCGTCGCTCTGCCAAACCCCCCAGTTCCCACGCCACCGAGTTTCCTCGTTGAAGAGCCGCCCGGCCACGACCACGCCGGGCGTACCGGTAGCGGCTGGGCGAGAATGTTGTCTCGTGGACGACGTAACGGGCGCTGACGACGTTGTGAGCGCTACCCCGGCGACGCCGGAGGCCGCGCGGCCGGCGGGCACAGCCACGGGTAGCACCGCGGGCGGTGAGGGCACCGCGGGCGGTGAGGGCACCGCGGGCGGCGAGTGGGCCGCCATCGAGCCCGCCGTGACGGGTGGCCCACCCTCCGCCGGGCCCGAGCCCGACGTCGAGCCGGCGCCCGTGGCCACGGCCGCGCCCGAGCCCGACGGGGAAGACCCGGCCGACCCGCCCAGTCGAGGCCGCGCCCCGCGGGCGGCCCGGGCGGTGGTGCCCGACCCGGTCTGCGCCGCCGCCGTCGACCTCGCCCGCGAGGCCGCCGCCGAGGAGGCCGGCGCGGCCACCGCCGTCGGCGAGCACCTCGGGGTCGAGGCCGAGGGCGACCGAATGGTCCTGCACCGGTTCGCCTGCCTGTCGCCCGCCTACCAGGGCTGGGTGTGGACGGTCGTGACGGCTCGGGCGCCGAGGGTACGCAAGGTCACGGTCGACGACGTGGTGCTGATGCCCGGCGAGAGCGCGCTGCTCGCGCCGCCCTGGGTGCCCTGGTCGCAGCGGCTGCGCCCCGGCGACGTCGGCGTCGGCGACCTGCTGCCGACCGCCGTCGACGACCCGCGCCTCGCGCTGCGCCGGGACGACGTGGAGGAGTTCGTCGACACCGACGTGTTCCTGGAGCAGGGGCTGGGCCGGTCGCGGGTGCTGTCGGCGTTCGGCCGCGAGCAGACCGGCGCGCGCTGGTACGCCGGCGAGCCGGGCCCGGACGCCCACGTGGCCAAGGTGGCCCCGGCGAGCTGCCTGACCTGCGGGTTCCACATCCGGCTGGCCGGGGCGCTCGGCCGGCTGTTCGGGGTGTGCGCCAACGAGCTGGCGCCTGACGACGCCCGGGTGACCTCCATCGACCATGGTTGCGGCGCACACTCGGAGGCACTGGTCGCGCCGTCCGCCCATCCGGAGCCGGTACCGTTCGACGAGGACCCGTCCGACCTGGCGCCAACCGACATCGAGCTCGTCGGCGTGACGACGAACGGCGCGGCGGAGGCGACGCAGCCGGGCCACCCCACCGTCGGGCACGGCGGCCGCCCGGAGCCTTACGGTCACGCCTGACGGGCGAGGCGCGACCAGGCACCGTCCGTCACCAAGGGTGGCGTCTTCCTGGCACTGACGGTAACCGGAACCGTGGGAGACCACGCACGGTCGACGGCGATGCTAAGGTCCGTCAGCAAAGTCCTGTTTGCCCTCCCCAGGAATCCCGCGCTGTCACCGCGCCGTCCGAGACGGTCGTCACTCCCGGGTGCGTCCAGCTCTCCCCACGGCGCACGGAGATCCACACCGACCCTCGGCCGCCAGACCGACCCGGAGGCCGACTCCTCTGTCGGCGGCGGACCTCGGATCGGGAGAAACAGACAGACCGGGACCGACCGAGTGCGGTAGGCGTAGCCAGAAACGCGACGTAACGTAACAGCGATCAGCCCGCAGGCAGACCCCGAACCGGGAGGAAACCCGACAGAACGGGACCGGCCGAGCGGGTAGGCGCGACCCAACGTAACGACGATCAGCCAGCAGGCAGACCCGGCCACCGACGCATCGGCCGGCAGGCACACCCAAGCACCGGCCCACGGCCAGCAGGCAGACCCGAACACCGACCATCGGCCGGCAGGCAGACCCGGATACCGACCCATCGGCCGGCAGGCAGACCCGGATCAGGAGGAACCCGACAGACCTGGACCGACGAGGTGTAGTAAACGCAACCAACAACGCAATGCAAGGTAAGAGCGAGACTGAAGCTAGGAGACAAGACGATGAGCCGCACGCTGATCGTCACCGCCGTGCAGGCTGAGGCGGACGCGGTGTGCGCGGGCCTGATGGGAAGCTGGTCCCGCTCCCGGGGGCGTTCCGCCGAGGCGCCCGCCGCGCCCGTCTCCCCCGACTGGGACCGCCAGCTGCTGACCACGTCGACCCTCGGACCGTACGTCGGGCGCCGGCGGGGCCCCGTGACGGTGCTCGCGGCCGGCACCGGCGGCCCGGCGGCAGCCGCGGGCACCGCGGTGGCGCTGGCGGTGGCCCAGACGGCCGGCGACCCGTTCGGCCTCGTGCTGTCGATGGGCGTGGCCGGCGGGTTTCGCGGCTGGGCCGAGGCCGGTGACCTGGCGGTCGCCACGCGGCTGGTCGCGGCCGACCTCGGCGCCGAGTCCGGGCTGGACGACCTGCGTGAGCCGGCCGGTCAGATCCATGAGATGGACCGCAGCCTCGGCTTCCACAGCACCGGGGCGCCGCCGCTGCCGCGCCCGGCCGGCGCCAACTCGTCCGCCGACGGCAAGTTCCTGACACTGGACGATCTTGGCCTCGGGTCGTCGACGATCGCCTCGGATCCCGAGCTGGTCGAGCGGCTGCGCACCGTCCTCGGGCTGACCGGCCGCCGGGTCGTCGCGGGCCCCGTGCTGTCCGTCGCCACGGTCACGGGTACGGAGCTGCGCGCCGCGACGCTGACCGCGCGCCTCGACCCGGTCGCCGAGGGGATGGAAGGGTACGCGGTCGCCACCGCGGCGGGGGCCTTCGGGGTGCCGTCCGGTGAGATCCGCTCGATCAGCAACCAGGTGGGCCGGCGGGACCGGGCCAGCTGGAACATGCCGGCCGCGCTCGCGAGCCTGCGCACCGCCGCCGGCGCCCTGGTCGCGCACCCGGAGGGCCTGCTCGCGCCGTGACGAGCGAAGGTGCCGTGACCAGCGAGGATGCCGTGACGGATGAAGGTGCCGTGGCGCCGCTGAACCTGGCGATCTCACCGTGCCCGAACGACACGTTCGCCTTCCACGCGCTCGCGCACGGCCTGGTGCCGGGAGCACCCCCGGTGTCGGTCACCTTCGCCGACATCGACGTGCTCAACACGCGCGCCGCCGACGGGCTCGACGACCTGGTGAAGGTCTCCTACGCGGCGCTGCCGTGGCTGCTCGACCGCTACCGGCTGCTGCCGTCGGGCGGCGCGCTCGGCCGCGGCTGCGGCCCGCTGGTCCTCATGGCCGAGGACAGGGGCGCCTCGCGGATCGGCGAGACCGGGGGAGGCGGGGACGCCGACGTGCTGCGCGGCGCCCGGGTGGCCATCCCCGGCACTCGCACCACCGCGTACCTGCTGTTCCGCCTGTGGGCGGCCGGGGTGGACGTGGCCTCGATCGACGTGCTGCCCTTCGAGAAGATCATGCCGGCGGTACGCGACGGTCGTTACGACGCCGGGCTGGTCATCCACGAGTCCCGGTTCACCTACCCGTCCTACGGGCTGGTGTCAGTGGCCGACCTCGGAGACTGGTGGGAGGGCGCCACCGGCCTGCCCATCCCGCTGGGCGCGATCCTGGCCCGCCGGGACCTGCCCGCCGGCGTCGGCGACCTGGGCGGCGCCGTCCGGGGCAGCGTCGCGGCCGCCTTCGCGGACCGGACGGCATCCGCCGACTGGGTGCTCGCGCACTCGCAGGAGCTCGCGCCCGAGGTCGTCGAGGCGCACATCGACCTCTACGTCAACGGCTTCAGCCTCGACCTCGGCGACGAGGGCTACGCCGCCGTCGAGGAGCTCCTCGGCCGCGCCGCCACGGCCAACCTCGTCCCGCCCCTCCCCACGCCCCTACGCTGAGCCCGCCACCACGCAGTCCCAGAATCTGGCAGGCCCGGGGGCGCGCCAGCGCCCCGACGGCGAAGCGGCGATGACCGCCCCCCGGGACGCCCACGAGCCCCAGCCACGATCCTGACCTCGGACCGGGGCCTGCCCCTGGCTTACGGGTCCTACCCGGGTTCCAGGGGGGTCGGGGCGCCCCGCGCCCCGACAGGCGGAGCGGCGATGGTCGCCCCCGGAACGCCCACGAGCCCCAGCCACAATCCTGACCTCGGACCGGGGCCTGCCCCTGGCTTACGGATCCTACCCAGGTTCCAGGGGGGTCGGGGCGCCCCGCGCCCCGACAGGCGGAGCGGCGATGGTCGCCCCTAGGCGACCTTGAGCCGACCGCCCCTTGAGCCGACCGCCTCAGGCCTCCAGTTCGCTGGCGACGGCGTGGACGACCTTGGCGACGCGGCTCGCGATGCGGCGGTCGGGGTAACGGCCGCGCCGCAGGTCCCGCTGGACGTCGTCGAGAAGCTTGATCATGTCCTCGACCATGCTGTGCAGTTCGTCCGGGCTGCGTCGGGCGGCCTCCTTGGCGGCCTTCGCCACCGATGGAGGCGCGGTGAGCACCCGGACCGACAGGGCCTGGTCGCCCTTGCGGCCCGCGGCGACGCCGAACTCGACGCGGTCGCCCGCGCGGAGCTTTTCGACACCGGGCGGAAGCGCCGCCTTGTGGACGAAGACGTCGCCGCCGTCGTCGCGGCTGAGGAAACCGAACCCCTTGTCGACGTCATACCACTTGACCTTGCCGGTGGGCACGGGCGACCTCGTTCTGTGACACGACGGGATTCACTACGCTAGCCGGCCGACAAAGGCGCGGCCACAGATGTCGGCCGCGCCTTCCGCCGGCCCACGGCCCCGGAGCACGGAGCCGACTCGACCAGCGGGCGGCGGTGAACAGGCTATCCGGCGGGCGCCCGTCCGGCGCGAGATTCTCCCGTCGGCGACCGGGACCTAGTGCCATGCCCGGCGACGTTCGGCCCTGTGTCCGCGTGCGGCGGCGTGCTCGTCCTGTCCGACGTCAGAGGGGATCGTGTCAGACGCCAGAGCCAGGACCGGCACCGTTTCGTGACCCTGGCGTCTGCCAGGACGTCCGGGATCCCCTGGTGTCTGCCGCGACGTGGGAGACGTGGGAGAGGAGAGAAGTGGCGGGGGGCCGCCGCTCCGCCCGGCCGTCGACCGGGGCAGATCTTGCCTGAGGCGGCATTGGGTCAAGGAAGAAGCTCGTTCATGGAGCCGGAACGGAAGCCGCGGGGGTCGACCTCGACGCCGCCGAAGCCGTCGACGGCGGCCATGAGGTCCGGCCGGGCCGCGAGCGTGACCGCGAGCCGCGCGTCCACCTCGATCCTCGCCCGGTCTCCCAGGTCGCGCACCCGCAGGTCGCGGCTTTCCAGGCCGGCGTCGGCCAGCGCCGCCCGCAGCGCCGTCTCGGCGCGCTCGACCCGCGCGAGCCGGCTCGGCGTCACCTCGATGCCGTAGGCGATCCTGCTGGCGAGGCAGGCGGCGGCCGGCTTGTCGGCCGTGACCAGGCCGAGGCGGCGGGAGGCGGCGCGGACCTGGCGCTTGGTCAGGCCGGCGTCCAGCAGCGGCGTCGCCGCGCCACGCTCGGCCGCGGCCTGGATGCCGGGACGAAACCCGGCCACGGCGTCGTCCGCGTTCGTCCCGGTGACCACGTGCCCGAGCCCCAGCTCGGCGGCCAGCGGCCCGAGGGTGTCGGCGAGCTCCGCCTTGCAGAAGTAGCAGCGGTCGGGGCCGTTGGCCCGGTAACCGGGCCGGGACTGCTCGTCGGTCGCCGGCAGGACGTGGCGCACGCCGAGGCGCTCGGCGAAGTCGCGGGCCGCGGTCAGCTCCCCGGCCGGCAGCGACGCGGAGACCGCGGTCGCGGCGACGACCGCGTCGGCGCCCAGCGTGCGGGCCGCCCAGGCGAGCAGGAACGCGGAGTCGGCGCCGCCGGAGAACGCGACCAGCACCGAGCCGAGCGCGCGCAGCCGCTCGGTGAGCGCCGCCAGCCGTGTCTCGAGCACCCGGTCGGCCAGCCAGCCCGGGAAGTCGGCAAGCGCGCCGAGCACCACGTCCGCGCCCGCGGCGGTGAGCGTGCCGGCGTCGTGCGGCCCGGTGGTCAGCCCCACCGCGAGCGCCCCGCCCGCGCGGGCGCCGATCATGTCTCCCTCGTGGTCGCCGACGAAGATGCCGACCCCGTGGTCGCGGATGGCGTCGCCCTTGGTGTCCGCGAACCGCTGGCCGACCACGACGTCCGGCTCGATCCCGATCACGGCGAGGCTGGCACGCGCGAGCCGCTCGTTCTTCGCCGTCACCACCACCACCCGGCCGCCCTCCCGGCGGACCGCGGCGACGGCCTCCACGGCGTCCGGCATCGGCTCGGAGACCGGCACCGCGTGCACCGCGTACAGCTCGCGGTACAGCGCCGCCACGGTGTCGACCTCGTCGGCCGGGAACCAGTGGGCGAGCTCATGTTCCAGGGGCGGGCCGAGCCGGGTCACCGCCAGCTCACCGCCGATCGCGACGCCGGTCCTGGCCGACACCTCGGCGAACGTCGCCAGGATGCCGCGCCGCGCGTCGAGCAACGTCATATCCAGGTCGAATCCGACCACGAGCGAGGAGGAAGCACCACCAGCCGACACCAGCCGAGCGTAACGAGCGGCGGCCACCTACCCGGGGTGGGATCACGTCAGTGCCACGGTTGTCACCGAACAGCCGGTGTCACCGAGCAGCCGGGCCGCCGGCCGCCGGCCGCCGGCCGCCGGTCGCCGAACGCCCGCGCCTCCGCCGGACCGGCGCGCGGACGCCCGCGGGCCGACCACCGGCCCCGGCCGCGCCGCGGCACGCGGACGCGGGTCTGGAACGGAAATGAACGTAACTATGGGCGCGCCAGAATGACCCCAGTGGCCCTTGCCCGCTCGGACGTGGGTGTG
>NZ_JADWYU010000250.1:0-36838 GCF_016786325.1 Frankia nepalensis
CGCCGCCGGCAGGTGCCGCGTCAGCGCGTCCTCAGCCTCGTACAGGTGGTTGTCAGCGTCGAACACCGGGAAGTCGAGCGCCGGGAAGTCGAGCGCCGGTAAGCCGTCCCTGCCCAGGTCATCGAGACCAGCCATGGTCCTCACACCTCTGCCCTCAGCCACCAGCGGACTGATCGTCGACGTTACGTCCTTCGCCCCAATATATCTATAGGTATTGGACGCCGCCACCGTGCCGGTCGGCCCGTCGCCGGCGGCCGCCGGCGAGCCGGCCGACAGGGGCCGCCAGCGGTCTGCCCGGTTGCCGGGACGGCGTGAGGCCGGGCGGGACGGGCCTCGTCAGCGGGCGGAACGGCGGTGGTCCGCCGAGGAGCCATGAGGCGCGGGCGGCTGTGTAAGCCCTGGTCGGTCAGCCCTGGTCGGGAAGCTGAACGCGGATCCAGAGGGCGGCCGACGCGGCGAGCAGGTGGCCGTCGGGCGTGTAGATCGCGGACGAGGAGCGCAGCTTGCGGCCCTCGGCGGAGTCCGCGGTGGCGACGACGACATAGGTCTCGCCGGGACGGACGGTCTCGGTGACAACCACGGTCTGGCGGGCGAGCAGCGCGGCGACGTCCTCGCCGGGCGCCGCGGCCCGGTGCGCCCAGAAGGACGGGCAGTCCAGCGCCGACCACAGCAGGTGCCGGCCGATCGTGCCGTCGGGCCCGGCGAGCGACGGGTCGACCGTCCACGGCACCGCGACCAGCCCGGGCGGGCCGCCCGCGACCTGGCCGGCAAGGAGACGCAGGCCGTCGCCGACGGCCCGCGCGGTCCCGCAGCCGAAGCAGTCCGCGAACGGGTGCGCCGCCGCCGCCGCGGCTGCCGCCGCCTGCTCGGCCTCGTCGAACCCGACGAAGGGCGGCGGCTCGCCCAGGCCGGCGGCGTTCGCCGCGCGCGCCTCGACGAGCACCGTCTCGCCCTGGACGAGCCGCACCCCACCGTCCGCCGCGGCCTCGACGGCGAGCGGCACCTCCAGCGGCGTCGGCGCCCGCAGCGCGGCCTCCGCCGCCCACCCGCTACCAGTACCGGCCTCGGCGGCGGGCTCAGCGAGGAAACCAGCGACGGTCCCCGAGATCCACCCGCCGTTGGCGCTCCCCGGCGGCCCGTTGAACCGCGCCGGTACGACCACCGTCCCGAGGACGCCGTCGCTGGCGATCGCGTCGTCGGCGGCCGGCCCGATCAGTTCGGCGCCGCGGTCAGCTGCTGTCTGGCCCATGAGCATGCACGCTATCCAGTGCCGGGCCGCGCCGGTCGCCGCGCGGGTGCGCTCAGCCGGCGAAGGGGAGCACGGGCAGGCCGCGGACGCCGGGGTCGACGGCGAAGACGGCACCGGAGCGGGGGTGCGCCGTGGTGTCCGTCTCGTCCTGGGAGGTGGTGACGTAGAGGGTCGCGAGGTCCGGGCCGCCGAAGGCGCACGCGGTGACCTGGGGGACTGGGATCTTGACGACCGCGTCGAGACCGCCGTCCTCGTCGAACCGGCAGACCGCGCCGCCGGCCCACAGGGCCACCCAGACGCCGCCCTCGGCGTCGACGGTGAGGCCGTCGGGGAAACCGGGCCCGGCCGGGACCGTCGCCCAGGGGCGTCGGTCGGTCAGGCCGTCCGCCGGGGAGTAGTCGAAGGCGTCGACGCGGCGGGTGGGGGTGTCGACGTAGTAGGCGCGGGTGCCGTCCGGGCTGAAGGCGAGGCCGTTGGAGATGGTGACGCTCGGCAGGATCATGCTAGCCGCGCCGTCGGGGCCGAGGCGGTAGAGCGCGCCGTCGCCCGGCGTCTTGGCATACGCCATCGACCCGCAGTAGAAGCCGCCGTCGGGGTCGCAGCCACCCTCGTTCATCCGGATCCGGCTGGCCTCGTCCCAGAGCTCGGGCAGGGGTCTCAGCCGGGTCGCCAGTTCGCTTGGCGGCCCGAACGGCGAGACGAGCGGCCCGCCTGCCTCGGCGCCCCCGTCGGGCGACGTGGCGGCGCCGGGCGACGTGGCGGCGTCAGGCGGGTCGAGCAGCGCGAAGCCGCGCTCCAGGGCCAGGACGGCGCCGCCGTTCGTCCGCGGCCGCACGACGGCGGCCACGGTGCCGACGTGATAGCGGGCCACCGCTCCCGAGGCGACGTCGACCGCGAGCACGTCGCCGACGAGCATGTCGACGAGGTGCAGGCCGCCCCATCCGGGCACCCAGACCGGCCCCTCCCCGTGGAAGGCCGCCACGTCCGTGACCTGGCTGACTGCCGTCGTCATCGCCGCTCCCTCGTCCCGGTCTCGCCCTGGCCGCCGCGCGTCACTGTGCCAAGCCGTGACTGTGCCAGGCCGTGGTCCACCCGGCGGGGAAGGGCCCGCAGGCCGCCGGCGCGGAGGGGCCGGGCAGGGCGCCTCCGAACCGGGCGCGAGAACGCCGGCGGGCCCGCCGGAAGACCGGCGGGCCCGCGTGGTCGACGCGCCCCGGGACGGGGCCTCGGGATCAGTGGGATTCGCCCTGGAGGGCTCGGTGGTAACGGCCGAGGGCCATGACCGGCCAGACCAGGCGGTACAGGTTGTAGTTGATGTAGAAGTAGCCGGCGAAGCCGGTACCGGTGAAGTGGTCCTCGTCCCAGGTGCCCTCGGGCGTCTGGGTGGAGGCGAGCCAGGCCGCGCCGCGGGCGGCCGCCGCGCCCTTCTCGCCCTCGCCGACCCGGTCGGCGGCGATCAGGGCCAGCAGTGCCCAGGCGGTCTGCGACGCGGTCGACACGCCCACGCCGGCCGTGGACATGTCGTTGTAGGAGTAGCAGTCCTCGCCCCAACCGCCATCCGGGTTCTGCCGCGAGACCAGCCAGTCGGCGGCCCGCTGGATCGCCGGGTGGGAGGCGGGCAGGCCCGCGGCGCGCAGCGCCGGCACGACGCCGCCGGTGCCGTAGATGTGGTTGACGCCCCAGCGGCCGTACCAGGAGCCGTCGGCCTCCTGCGAGTGCAGCAGCCACTCGACGCCCCGCTTCGTGCGTGGGTCGTCAGCGAGCCCCAGCTCGCCGAGCAGCTCGACGACGTGCGCCGTCACGTCGGCCGACGGCGGGTCGGTGAGCATCCCGAAGTCCGCGAACGGGATCTTGTAGACGAGCTGGCCGAAGTTGTTGATGTCGAACGCGCCCCAGCCGCCGTCCGCCGACTGCATGCCGAACACCCACTGCAGGCCGCGGTAGGTGGCGGCCATGACCTTCTCCGGCTTCGGGTGGTTCACGCGCATCAGCGCGAGCATCACCTCAGCGGAGTCGTCGACATCGGGGTAGGTGTCGTTCTCGAACTCGAACGCCCAGCCGCCGACCGGGACGTCCGGGATCGGCACCGACCAGTCGCCGCGCCGTTCGGTCACCTCCTGGGAGAGCATCCAGTCGGCGGCCTTCACCAGCGCCGGGTCGTCGCGGGTGAGGCCGGCGTCGGCCAGCGCGATCGTCGCGAGGCAGGTGTCCCAGACCGGCGACTGGCAGGCCTCCTGCATCCGTGACCCGTCGGGCCGGATGACGCTGTAGTCGTCGAGCGAGCGCAGCGCGGTCGTCAGGATCGGGTGGTCCAGCGGGTAGCCGAGCACCCGCAGCGCGATGATCGAGTAGACGGTCGGCGGCTGGATGCCGCCGAAGCAGCCGTCGGCCTCCTGCCGGATGATCATCCATCGCTCGGCCATGCTCAGCGCGAGCGCGCGCAGCGGCCGGATCGGGTGGCGGTGGTAGACGTGCAGGAACTTGTCGATCCCGCCGAACAGCAGGGCCCAGTTGACGTGCTCCAGCGCGGTGGACTTGAGCCCCCGGGTGACCCGGGCGCCGAGGCCGCGCAGCAGGCCGTCGGGCAGCGGAATGGGCGGCCCGCCGCCGTCCTTCGCGCGGCCGGCGACGTCGGGCACCGCCGGCGCGGCGGCCTTCCGGCCTCGCCGCCGCGCGGCCGGCGCCGGCGCGGCGGGCACGAGGGCGCCGCCAGGGGCGGCCGCGCCGGCCGGGGCCGACCCGGCGAACAGGTCCTCGAGCAGGACGTCACGCGGGTCCGTCGCCGCGGGCCGCCGGCCCCGGCGGCGGCCGGCCGGGGCCTCGGGCTCGGGGAACAGCTCCTGGATCGAGAACGGCGGAATCCCGGTCGGCCGGTGGGCCATGAGCACCATGATGGCGACGATCGTCTGCCGCCCCCACGAGGCGAACCGATAGATCGACAGCGGCATCTTCGCCGGCACGAACATCAGCTCCGGCGGCAGGACCGGCAGGTCCTCCCAGCGCCACCAGCCGAACAGCGCCAGCCAGATCCGGGTGAACACCCGGGTGGCCGGCACGCCGCCGCGGGCGCGCGCCCAGGCGGCGGCGGCGCGCATGTGCGGCGCGTCGGGGCTGTCGCCGACCATCCGCAGGGCGATGTACGACTCGACGGTGGCCGCGAGGTCGCCGGGGCCGCCGTGGTAGATCGGCCACGACCCGTCGGGGTTCTGCTGGGGGCGGATGAACCTGGCCGTCAGCTCGGCCTGCTTCGGGTCCCAGATGCCGAGCCAGTGGCGCAGCATCAGGTCCTCGGAGTCCATCGTGGTGTTGGTCTCGAGGTCGCCCTTCCACCAGCCGGCGTCGTCCTGCAGGGAGAGCAGGTGCCCGACGGCCCGGCCGAGCGTGCCCGCGACCCGGTCCACCTCGTCCACCGGGACGAGGGCCGCCGAGGCGACGGGCGTCGCGGCGACGGTCGCCTCGGCGATCAGGTCCGCGACGGAGGGAACGGCGGCGGTGACGGTCACCGGGTCGGCGGGCGCCGGCCGGGCGATGGCCCGCTCGGCGTCGGCCGTCGAGGCGCCCGCCGCGACGGCGTCAGGCTTGCGGGGGGCGGGAGCGTCGACGCGGCCCGAGGCGGCCCGGGCACGGGGGGCGCGGGGCGGCGCGGCGCTCGCCGGAGCGGGGTCCGCCGCGGGAGCCGCGGCGGAGGTGTCCGTCGAGACGTCGGCCGCGATGGTGTCGTCGGCCGCGGCGCGCGGCGCGGGCGCGTACCTCGCGGTCCGCGACCCGGCGGAGCGCGCCGTCTCGTCAGTGGTGGTCACGAGAGTGCCCTTCCTTCGCCTGAGCAGGATGACCAATGGCGATTACGTGACATAAGGGAAATAACGGGCGACGCTGGGCCGCGCTGGCCGCGGGCAGGTCGTGGGGACCGGCCTGGCGGGGTGCGGTGGTGGGTCAGGGCGCCCGAGCGTCAGGGGCGCGGCCGCGGTCGTGGACCTGGTGCCGCTGGGTCTGGGGACCACCCGGTCTCAGCGTTGGCCCGGCCGGGCCGCCCGCCGGGACCGGCCGGCCTCAGCCGTCGCCGGCCGGGCCAGGGGGCCCGGTCGGCTGGGCCGTCCGGGGAGCCGTCGGACCGCTGGTCTCGTCTGCCGGCTTGGGTCTGGCCGGCACGAGCCTGGCCGGGCCTGGCGCCGTGACGGGCATCGCGGGGGGCGGGCTGGCCGGCTCGGCCGCGTGGGGCGCCGCGTCGGCGGGGACGAGCTGGTCGACGCAGTACTCGACCATCGCCAGCATCTCGGCGATGTCGGTGCCGCCTCCGTTGAACCAGGACCGCACGCCCACCTGCACGGCCGCGAGGAACGCCGCGGCGGTCAGCAGGGGGCGCAGGTCGGCGCCGCCGGGCGTGGGCCCGGCCGGCGGCGGGAAGCGGTGGGTGATCGCCTCGGCCAGCCGGTCGCCGAGGCCCAGCATCCGCGCCAGCATCGCCGCGCTGACCGCCGGCGCCTCGTCGGCTATCAGCAGGTGCTCGACGTAGCCGCGGAACGCCACCGGATCGGGGTTCATCGCGACCCAGGCGTCCAGCGCCGCGGCGCGCAGGGCCGCGAGCGGTGGCTCTCCGGCCGGCCGGCGCTCCACGGCGACGAGCGCCAGCTCGCCGACCTCGTCGAGCGGGGCGAGCGCGACCTCCTCCTTGCTGGCGAAGTACCGGAAGAAGGTGCGCACGGACACGTCCGCGCCGGCGGCGATCGCCTCGATCGTCGTCGCGTCGTAGCCGTGCGCGGTGAACAGCGCGTGCGCGGTGTCGACGATCGTCTGCCGCGTCCGCTGCTTCTTGCGTTCCCGCAGCCCCGCCGGTCCGGCGGTGGACGGGTCGTCCGAGGCGGGGGCGTTCGCCCGGCTGGCCGGCTGGACGACCGGGACACCCGGGGCGGGTCGCAGAACCCGCTCGGCCTGCTCGGAGAGGCCCGCGAGCAGGCGCCGGGCCGCGGTGTTCTTGGCTGTGCCGGTCGCCATGATCCCTCCCCAGGTGGGGCGGTACGCCCAGGTACGGCGCGGCCGCCCGCTTTGCCTGACGAGATCGTATGACAAGAAACGGCAGATGGCACCGACTGCCACTTTTTTGACAGTCCCTGGGTGTCAGCCGGATCCGCTCACGCCGGGTTTGGCTACCAGAGGTTCATGCGGGAAAACTCACGGTTGCGTCTACTGTCTGGACCGCGCTTTGGGTGGCTCTGGGTGAGCATGGGAACGCCCCCTCCCGGGTCGGGCTCGGGAGGGGGCGGTGGGCCGGCGGACGCCGGCGGGTGGACGCGGGCTAGCTCGACTTGAGCTCGGTCACGGTGTCGCTGACCTCGCCGTTGGCCTTGCCGCCGAGGAGGTAGGCCTTGTTGCCGGTCGCCGCGGCCGCGGCGTTCTCGACGCCCTCCGGCAGGTCACCGGCCTCGGAGACGGAGTTGTCCGTCGGGTCGAACTTGTAGATCTTCGACGACTGCTGGCCGTTCGACGTGCCGCCCGCCACGTAGGTCGTGCCGTTCACCGTGAAGGCGGAGGCGTTGGTGAGGGCCTGCGGCAGCTTGCCGACCGTGGTGGTCTTGCCGGTCTGCGGGTCGAACTGCTGGATCGCGTCGGTCGGGCCGTCGTCGGCCTGCCCGCCGAAGATGGTCACCTTCTGGGCGCCGTTGGCACCGGTGGTCGCGACGGCCGGATTGCGGACCGGCTTCGCCAGCTTGCCGGCGTTCTGGAAGCTCTTGCCGTCGCTGGTGGCCAGGATGTCACCCTGGGTGTTCGATCCGTCGTCGCCGCCGACCAGGTAGGTCTTGCCGTTCGTCGACGCCGCGCCGTGGTTCTCCCGCGGGCTCGGCAGCTTGCCGATCTCCTGGCTGGTGCCGTTGGTGAACGACTGGACGGAGTCGGTGACGCCGCCCGAGTCCCCTCCCTTGGTGTTCCCGCCGAAGACGGTCGGCGTGCCGCCCACGGTCGCCGCCGCCGCGTCCGTCACCGCCTTCGACAGCGACCCGGCCGACGTGGCCGAGCCGGCGTTCGGGTCGACGGAGGTCACCTGGTTGGTGGCCTTGCCGGTCGAGTCCTCGCCGCCGAAGACGAGCACCTTGCCGTTGTTGGAGACGGCCGCGGCGTCGCTGACCGCGTTCGGCAGCGTGAACGGCGCCTTGGTGGCGCTCAGCGACCCGGCCCCCGGGCTGGCGGTGCTGGTCGGGCTTGCGGTGCCGGTGGGGGAGGCGGTGCCCGTGGGCGACCCCGTGCCGGTGGGCGTGGCCGTGCCGGTGGGCGTGGCCGTCGTGGTGCCCGGGCCGTTCGTCATGAACGTCTGGGCGGAGGCGCCGGGCTGGCCGTCACCACAGCCGGAAAGCAGCGCCGCCGCGACCAGCGCGCTGGCGACACCCGCGGCGGCGGTCGCACGGGTCGCCGGCCCGCGTAGGGGCCGGCGGGACGATGATCCGTTGCGTCTGTTCACGTGGGCATCCTCACGCAGAGTGACGACATGGACGAGTTGACCAAGCGCGGGATCGTCGGGATGCCTGGAGATAGCGGCGTGTCGCGGCTCGGCTACTCGCATGCGCGCGTTGTCCGCGCCGTCGCCGCCCGCGCCGCCGGCTAATGATCATTAGGGTAAATCTGGCGACACCAGCCCGTTGGCGGCCAGGGGCCGGCGCGATGATGGAGGCGACGAATGCCCGATTCGCACCGGCAGAGAGGGACGGCAATGCGGCCGTGGACGCTGGCGGCGAGGGCCGCCGTTGGAGTGCTCGCCGGCGCGCTCGCGCTGGCGCTGACCGGCTGCGGGCCGAGCCTCGCGGACGACCTGCCGCCCGTCGCCGCCGCCAGCCCCACGGCCGGCTCCACGACGGGCGGCCCGTCCCAGCCCCCCGCCTCGTCGGCCAGCCCGACGCTGCCGCCCGGAGACAAGGCGTACCTGCTTCAGATCGCCGAGACGCTGCCCGACCTGGACGCCGACGACGAATGGAAGATCCAGCAGGCGACCTGGACCTGCGTGGAGCTCGACGCCGGGATGACGCTGCGCGGGGCGGCCACCACGTCGGCGCTGGTCTCCGAGGGCAAGCTCAGTGTCGGCGACGCGGTGACCCTGGCCCGCGCGGCCGTGCCGAACTACTGCCCGGAGCACGCCGCCCAGCTGGCCACCGACGGCAACGCGCCGCTCGACCGGACACTCGACGCGAGCGGGCAGGGTGCCTGCTTCTGGCTTGACTACGCCCGCGAGCTGTCGGGCGGTGGCCAGGCGGTGGGCGACATCGACCTTGCCTATGCCGTGTTCGCGGCGAGCGAGATGGCCAAGCGGGCGTTCCCGGCTGACTTCCGGACCGCCTGGCTCGCGATGACCAGCGACATCAGCAGCCCGGAGGGCCTGGCCGAGCGCCGCGCGCTGTGCGAGCAGCACGGCTGGGGCGGCCCCGGCCAGCCCGCGTAGCGCCGAGGCCCGGTACTGCTCGCGCGGATCCCGGGCCGATCGGCTCGATCACCGGACGGCGGGCGTCAGACCTGGCCCAGCCGCGAGCTCGACAGGTCGTTCGACATCGCCTGGAAGATCGGTGTGGACGCCTGCGCGTGGCTGGCGCGACCCGACGGGCCGGTGGCCACGCTGGGCAGGCCGGGGTCGAAGGTGGCGAAGGCGCGCGGCCAGCCGTCGGCGGTGACCTCCAGCAGCAGCCGACGGGTCGCCGGGCGGTTCCAGGTCGCCGCCAGGCTCTCCCCGAGGTCCTCATAGCCCGGGCGCCGCCAGGTCTCCTCGAGCAGGATGGCGAACGACGACGACAGCATCGCCTGGCGGGTCTCGGCCGCGGCGATCGCCGGCGGCACGCCGTCGTGGCCGCGGATGCCGGCGCTCGCCTTGGCCTTCTCCGCGTTCGCCGGATCGGTCAGCGCGAGCCGACGGGCCTCGTCCACGAAGGTCGGGACGGCGCCCAGCGGGGTGCTGACCCAGCGGTGGCGGCCGACGACCGCCCACTCCAGGCCGCTGACCAGGTCGTACTCGGGCGACGTGACGAGCCAGCCGCGGATCAGCTCGGCGCGCCGGGCGAACGAGCGGTTGAGGTTGTCGTGCTGGCTGTACTCCCGCAGCTGGCGGGTGATCCCGGCGAGCTCGTGGAACAGCGTGGCGTCCGTGGGCGCGGCCTCGGTGATGTAGCGCAGCCGGCCCATCAGCGTCAGCAGCCCCTCGGCGTCGGCGCTGTCCGCCGCGCCGCGCCTGGCCTCCCGCCACGCCTCGGTGACCCGCCGGTGCAGGGCGGTGACGGCGGCGGCGTCGACAACGGTGACGGGCGGCATGGCGGCGCGCAGGTCGCTGTCGTGGCGGCGCCAGCCGTCGAGGTCGATCTGGCCGTCGTAGGCCGCGCGCGACAGGGCGCCGATCTCGTCGAGCAGCGGGACGGGCCATCCGAACAGATAGGCCGGCTGTGCCCTGACTAGCTCCCGAATATCGTCATCCACGCGTCTCAGGATGAACCGTGCGGCGCGGGCCTCGGCAGGTGGGGCCATCGATCACCGAGGGCGGCGGGCCGCGGGCTGGCCGTGGCGGACGCCGCGCGGCGCGGGTGCCGGATCCCGGGCGAGCCGCGGCCGGCGGGCGGGCCGGAAAAATCCCTTGAAGTCAATCCGCGGTGTGGGGCATCCTGATTTCAGTCGCTCGGACGGGCCGGGCGAAAGCGGCGGAGGAGGACGAGATGCGACCGAGTGGAACGCGGTCGGCGCGCCTGCCTCTTCCCACCGGGACGAGAAACGGCGACGGTCGGTTCTCCCATGAAACCGTGCCGAGCTGGCACCACGCGGGTAACCCGGACGCGGACGTCTCGTGACCTGACCGGTCACTGGACTCCGACCGCCCCGGGACATACCCGAGAGGCGGTCTTCTTCTTTCTGGGGATGTAGCTCAGATTTCTAGGGATGTAGCTCAGACGGTAGAGCGGCGGTCTCCAAAACCGTTCGTCGGGGGTTCGAGTCCCTCCGTCCCTGCCCGCGCCCCCTCGCGAGGGGAGCGCTCGTGCGCGAATGCGCGATTGACAACTCCACAGCGGACACGACATGCCAGGGCGCCATCCCTGGCTCGCCGCCTCCTCTCGGCGCCGCCAGGGCTCGTCCCCGTCGGCGCGGAAACGAGGCGGCCGTGGTACCCGGCCGGCGGTGGATGACCCGGTGGTGGTGACGTCGCCGCGGCGTTCGGACAGGAGTCCGGCGTCAGCGACGGCGGCCGCCATCAGCCGCCGGCTCGCGGGCCACAGGCAGTCGGGTGCTCGAGGCCACGCCTCGAGCCACCAATCGGGACGTGGGGTAGAGGTAGCCCACCTGATTTGGGATCAGGCCCACGTCGGTTCGAATCCGGCCGTCCCGACGACGTCGTCGCGCTCGGCCGTGGCCCCGCCACGGTCACGCGACGCCGCACCCCTCTAGCTCAGTGGAAAGAGCGCCCGGCCGCGACCCGGGAGGCCGCAGGTTCGACTCCTGTGAGGGGTACGAGCGGGACGACCGTCCCGCGACCCGCGGTCATGGCTCAGTGGCAGAGCGAGTGCCTTCCAAGCACGACACCGGAGTTCGATTCTCCGTGGCCGCTCGAGGAACAGGGCGTGGTGCCAGGTCCTGTTCCCGGTTCGTCGAGGACACCCAGCCGCCGGGCCGGCCACGGCCGACCCGGGATGCCCGGGATCCCAAAGACGTGCCTCCGTAGCTCAGTTGGCAGAGCGGCCGCCTCGTAAGCGGCAGGTCGGCGGTTCGAGTCCGCCCGGCGGCTCCTCGCCGGAAGCGGCGCGAGAACGTCCTTCCTCGCGCCGCTTCCGGAGGCCGTCTCAGCGGCATGGCATGCCCTTGTAGCACAGCGGCAGTGCGTCCCCCTGGTACGGGGAAGACCGGCGGTTCGAATCCGCCCTTGGGCTCGGAGCTTTTCGTGTGGGCGTGGTGCAGTTGGCAGCACATCACCTTGCCATGGTGAAGGTCGCCGGTTCGAGCCCGGCCGTCCACTCCAGGGGTCTGTAGCTGAGATGGATCAGCGCCCGCCTGAAGAGCGGGAGAGGCAGGTTCGATACCTTCCGGACCCACGCGGACAATGAGGTGTCGGTCAATGGCAGGCCGCCGGGCCCTGGACCCGGAGATAGAGGTTCGAATCCTTTCACCTCAGCTGTCGCGGTCGTCTAGCTCATCCGGTCAGAGCACCCGTCTGATACGCGGGAGGCACGAGGTTCAAGTCCTCGGGCGACCACACCGGCCACGCGGCCGGCCCGGAACGTCATGGCGCCGGGACCGGCCCGGCCGAACTGCTTCTCCCACGCGTCGCGGCCCGCGGCGCCCCTGCCCGTCTCGCTACCGGCCGGCAGGGTCAAGGGCTCGGTACCAGCCCACGGGCCACCACGCCGCTCTAGCCCAACGGGCAGAGGCACCGCGTCGAGGGCGCGGACAGTGAGGGTTCGACTCCCTCGGGCGGCACCGCGCTCCGTTGGAGTAAGCAGGTCAACTCGCCGGGCCCTCAACCCGGAGACTGCGGGTTCAAGTCCCGCACGGAGCACCAGGGCCGCGTCGCGGCCCGTCGGGAAGATGACGCCGCCGGTGGGGTGGCCCCCGTTTCGAAAACGGGTGGACGGTCAGCCGTAGGGGTTCGACTCCTCCTTCTTCCGCCGACCGCGGGCTCGAGGCCCGCGGGAGCAGGAAGGCCGCGCTCGGCACCTGTCGGCGCAAACGTAACACATGCCCGTGTAGCTCAGTTGGTAGAGCGGCCGTCTCTTAAACGGCGGGGCGGGGGTTCGAGACCCTCCGCGGGCACAGCGGCGTAGAGGAGTTCGGTCGTCCTCGCGGGGCTCATAATCCCGACATCGTGGGTTCGAATCCCACCGCCGCCACCAGTGGCGTGTAGTTCAACCGGCAGAACGCCTCCCTGTTAAGGAGGATGCTGGGGGTTCGAATCCCTCCACGCCAGCGCGCCATCCAGGGGCCTTAGCTCAGCTGGTAGAGCAGCTCCCTCGCACGGAGAAGGCACGGGGTTCGAATCCCCGAGGCTCCACTGTGACCGATGCCGAAGTGGTCGAGGCACCAGGTTGTGATCCTGGTCAGCAGAGGGTTCGAGTCCCTCCGGTCACCCCAAACCTGGGGCTGTAGCTCAGTGGGTAGAGCACCGGTCTGGCAGACCGGCGGTCGGGAGTTCGAATCTCCCCAGTTCCACCACGCGGGTGTCGCCTAGCGGCCAAGGCACCTCCTTGTCAGGGAGGATATCGGGGGTTCGAGTCCCCTCATCCGCGCCATGCCCGGGTAGCTCAGCGGCAGAGCAGCTGCCTTACAAGCAGAAGGCCGGGGGTTCGATGCCCTCTCCGGGTACGTACGACCGAGGGTCCGTAGCTCAGCGGAAAGAGCAGCCGCGTCCTAAGCGGAGGGCCGCGCGTTCGAATCGCGCCGGACCAGCCCCGTCGGGATCGATTCCTTTCCCGCCGCCCTCTCGATCGGGGGCCGAGGTCTTGGCCTCCTGGGTTGCCCGGAGAAGGGGCCTGTCCACGGAGTTCAACCGCGCATAGTTCAATGGAAAGAATGCGGCCCTCCGACGGCCGAGGTTGTAGGTTCGAGTCCTACTGCGCGGACGACGCGTCACCCTGGTCCCGTGGCTTGGCGGCGAGAGCGCCGCCTTGGCACGGTGCGGGCGAAGGCGCGCCCTTCTGGGACCACGTCACATCCCGCTGGCGCTGGGCATTGGTGAGCCCCGCGGCCTGTAAAGCCGTCGCCTCGGCTGTGGGGGTTCGAATCCCTCCGCCAGCACGCAACGCCGCGCGCCCGCCGGTCACCGGCGCCGTCGGTCACCATCGCCGGCGGTCGCCGGCAGCGCGGCGCGCCCCGCGTTCAGGTGTGCCCTCGTAGCTCAGTGGACAGAGCGGGCGCCTTCTAAGCGCCGAGGCGCAGGTTCGAGTCCTGCCGAGGGCGCGTACCACCGGCCGGGCGGTCGAGCCGGAGCCACGTGCTCGGCCTCGACCGAGACCTGTCCGAGGCGGCGCGTGTCGGTTCGGGTCTGGTCATCCGGAGGTCTCCGCCATCCGGTCGCGGACCAGTGAAAAGACTTTCCGCCCGGGCGGCAGGTACCCAGGCGGCAAGCCCATGTAGCCCAACGGAAGAGGCGTCCGGTTCAGGGCCGGAAGGTTGGGGGTTCGAATCCCTCCATGGGCACGTTTCACCAGGAAGGTTGCCCGAGTCGGTAAGGGGCGCGCCCGCTAAGCGCAGGCCGGGTTCTGCCCGCGGAGGTTCGAATCCTCCACCTTCCGCCGCTGGCCGCGGCGTCGCCGCGGTGCTCCTGGTTCCCGACCGGCGCGGGCCCGTCGAGGTTCATCCTCTCGACGCCGGACATGATCGACCTTGCTGCCTTCTGGAGGTCGTGACCTGGCTTTGTCAGGGACCTCCCCAGGGCGCTGTCGGCGATCGTGCGCAGCAGGTTGACGCTGGCGGACGCGGCACCTGCGTGCCGGTCAGGATCCTGGCTTCTCCGGCTCCGCCTGGAGTTCGGGCCGGGAGCAGCCCGCTGTCGTGTCCGCTGTGGAGGGGTGATCTCCGGCGACGATCAGTCGATGTCCGTGGCTGGCCTGGTCTCGCCATGAGTCGGTCGGCGCGGGCCGCATGCTCGCCGCAATGGGCCACATGCCAACCGTATTCGATCCCTTGTCCCGAAAATGGCCGAAGAGGCGGATTCCCGCCTTTGGACGAGCCGGTGCGCGGCAGCCTAGCCTGGAAGTGCCCCGGAGCGGAGGAACGCCGTTTGGACACTCGGATAGCCGTAGTGCGACTATTGGTGGTCTTTGTTGGTGAAATCGGTCGGCGAACGCCGCGACACGTTCTCCGCCACTGCGTCCGTGGTGGGGCTGGAGCGTGCGCGGGAGAGGTTCTTCACGGCTGACGTCGTCGAGCCGGGAGGCGTTCGCGACCTCATCTGGCGGTCCTGGACCCGTGCCCGTGGGTTCGCGGTGCCCGTCGACCGGCCCGACCCGGTTCAGGTGGAGGTGAACTGGGGCGTTCCGCTCGAACGGGTCGCCCGTCCGGTGCTGCGCCACATGGCCGAGCAGTTCCAGGAGTGCGCCGTTGTCGCGGCCCTGGTCGATCCCGACGGGATCGTCCTGGCCCACTTCGGCGGTGATCCCGTGTTCACGCGGCAGATGGCGGAGGAGGGGCCGATCGTGCGCGGCTTCGACTTCTCCGAGGTCGTCGTGGGGACGAACGGGATCGGCACGGCGCTGGCCGTGGGACGCCCGGTCATGATCAGTGCGGGTGAGCACTACAGCGAGTCGGGCGGCGCGGTCAGCTGCGCCGGGGCGCCGTTGCGGGACCCGGTCACCGGAGAGGTCGCCGGCCTCGTCAACTTCACCTGCCCGGCGAAGGACGCGAGCCCGCTGCTGCTCGCGATGGCGACCTCGACCGCCGCGCAGATCGAACGGGAGCTGCTGACTGCGGCGGGCCCGGGCGACCTGGAGGTCCTGGCGGGCGGCGGGGGTCCCGCCGCGCTGCGCACGCTGGTGGCCGCCGAGCGCCGGCGGCGCGTGCTGGCCGAGCGTCTCGGCCGGGTGACCATGCGGGCGGCCCAGACGACGGACGTCCGGCTCATCCTGGCGCGGGCCATGTCCGTGGCGGAGAAGGTGTTCCCGATCGACGCGCTCTGGGTGCTGCGCTGGCCGGCCGGCGCGCCCGCGCGGGTGATCGCCACCTACGGGGACGTCGAGCCGCGAGCCGTCGGCACCGAGGTGCCCGCCGACGTCGCCGGCCTGGTGCTGCGCGCCGCGAACGGCGAGCGGGTCGCCGGCCGTGCCGCCGGCCTGCCGGGCCGGAGCCGGCCGGCCGCCGCCTGGCTCGCGGTCCCGGCTCCGGCCGGCCTGGCCGCCGAGCGGTCGCCGGCGGGCGGACCAATGGCCTCCGCGGCGCCTGCCGCGGCCGGCGCGCCGTCCCCGCCGGCGGCGCCGACGACCGTGATCGTCGTGGCGACCGACTCGCCGGCCGGGTACGGCCCCGGCCAGCGCGCGATCGCGGGGGAGTTCCTCGCCGGAATCGCGGGCGCCTGCGGCAATGCCTGCCGGTTCCTGGAGATCAGCCGGCAGGCGACCATCGACCCGCTGACCGGCCTTCCCAACCGACGGCACTTTCTGGAGCTCGCCTCCGCCGCCTTCAGACGATGTCGCGCCGACAATCTGGAGATGGCCGTGATGATGATCGATATTGATCATTTCAAGCGGATCAACGACATCCACGGTCACTCAGTCGGGGACCAGGTCATCACGAAGGTCGCGACGTGCATCGCGTCCACCCTGCATGAGGGGGATATCGCGGGCCGGATGGGCGGCGAGGAGTTCGCCGTCGTCGCCGAACCCGCCGCTGGCGCGATGGCGCTCGCCGAACGCCTGCGCACGGCGGTGTCGGGCCTGGCAACGCCCACCCCCGCCGGCGCGCTGACGGCGACCGTCAGCGTGGGAGTGGCGTCGCTGGCCGACCGCGACGCCGCTCTCGCGGACCTGCTCGACCGCTCCGACCGGGCGATGTACCAGGCGAAGCACACGGGACGCGACCGCGTCGTCCAGGCCTGACCGGGCGCTTCGACGCCGGGCTCGGCGGTCAGAGCCGGCCCTGGCCCGCGGCCGCGACCGGGCCAGTCCGCCGAAAGGGGGCATACGATTCGTCCGCCGGCCGTCCACTGCCTCGTCCAGGGCCCTCGTCGCCGCGGGAGGCGCCGCGGATGGACGGCGCCGGCCTGACCTGCGCGAAGGAGCCCGACGTGCCCGCCGTCGCCCGCCAACAACGCACGCCCGCCACTGCCGTCGCCGCGGCCCGGTCCGCGGCCGTCGCGCCCCGGCGGGCGGCGTGATCACCGCGGCGGGCGCCCGCCCGCTGGAGGGGCTGCACGTCGTCGAGTGCGCGAGTTTCGTCGCCGGGCCCACCGGCGGGATGACGCTCGCCCAGCTCGGCGCCGACGTCGTTCGCGTCGACCCGCTCGGCGGCGGCAGCGACTACCGGCGCTGGCCGGTCGCGCCGACGGGGGAGAGCTACTACTGGCACTCCCTGAACAAGGGCAAGCGCTCCGTCGCGCTGGACATGCGCTCGGCCGAGGGCCGCGAGCTCGTCACCGCGCTGGTCACCGCCCCGGGCGAGGACCGGGGCATCCTCATCGACAACGTCGTCGGCCGCCGCTGGATGGCCAACGACGTCCTCACCGCCCGCCGGCCCGACCTGATCCATCTGCGCGTCCAGGGCTACCCGGACGGCAAGCCGGCCGTCGATTACACCGTCAACGCCGAGGTCGGCCTGCCCGGCATCACCGGCACCGAGGAGGGCGGCGCACCGGTCAACCACGTGCTGCCCGCCTGGGACCTCGTCACCGGCCTGTCCGTGTCGACCGGGGTGCTCGCCGCGCTGCACGCCCGGTCGCGCACCGGCCGGGGCGCCTACATCGAGCTGGCCCTCTCGGACGTCGCGCTCGCCGGCGTGGCCAACATGGGCTGGCTGTCGGAGGCCGCGGCCAGCGGCCACGAGCGGCCGCGGCACGGCAACCACGTCTACGGCAGCTTCGGCGTCGACTTCGCCTGCCGCGACGGCCAGCGGGTCATGGTCGTGGCGCTGACCGAGGGGCAGTGGGCGGCGCTGTGCTCCGTCACCGGCACCGGCGCGGTCTTCTCCGCGCTGGAGACGGCCCTGGACGCCGACCTCACGCTGGAGGACGAGCGTTACCGGCTGCGCGAGACCATCGCCGCGGTGCTGCGGCCGTGGTTCGCCGCCCGGGACTCCAAGCAGGTCGCCGACGAGCTCGACGCGGCCCGGGTGCTGTGGGGCCGTTACCGGGGGATGACCGAGGTCGTCGCCGCGCACGCCCGCGGGGTGCACCCGGTGCTCGCGCACGTGCTGGTACCGGCGGACGACGCGCCGCGGCGCGAGGTGCCCTCGCAGGGCCTGCCGGCGATCACCGCGCGCTCGCCGATGCGCTGGGACGGCGCCTACGGCGCGCCCGGCGAGGCGCCCCGGCTCGGCGAGGACACCGCCGCGGTGCTCGCCGAGGCCCTCGGGATGAGCGACACCGAGATCGGTCGGCTCGCCCAGAAGGGCGTCATCGCCGCGACCGACGGCGCGGACGGCGGGAACGGCAAGCCGGGGGGCGGCTCCCGGCCGGCGGGGACCCCCAAGGCGGCGGGTGCCCCGAAGGTCGACGCCGCGAAGACCGGCGGGGAGAGCTGATGGCGAGCGAAGCCGCCCTGGGCGCCGTCGTCGCCGAGGGGCCGTACTTCGACGAGCTGGCCGTCGGGCAGGTGTTCCGCTCGGCGCCGGGGGTGACGCTGACCAGCGGGCTGGCCGACGCGCACCGCGCGATCGTCGGCGGCCGGCTCGCGCTCGCGCTGGACGCCGCGCTCTGCGCGGACGTCACCCATACCGCGTCGGCCATACCGCCGTTCGCCCCGCCGAACGTCGTCTGGGACGTCGCCATCGGCCAGTCCACCGTGGTCACCCACCACGTCAAGGCCAACCTGTTCTACCGGGGGCTGGTGTTCCGGCGCACCCCGCGCATCGGCGACACCCTGCGCACCACGACCGAGGTCGTGGCGCTGCGGCAGAACAAGTCGCGGCCCGGCCGGCGACCGACGGGCCTCGCGGTCCTGCGGATCACGACCGTCGACCAGCACGGCCGTGGCGTGCTCGACTTCTGGCGCTGCGCGATGTTGCCGCTGCGCGACGCGGACCTGGCCACCGGTCACGCCGACGACACCGGGATCGTCGGCACCCAGCCGACCCCGGCCGAGCTCGCCGCGGTCGTCGACGGCTGGGATCTGAAGCCCTTCGCCGAGCTCGTCGCCGGGCCGCGGTTCACGGACCTGGCCGTCGGGCAGACCTGGCGCGTCGGCGGCGGCGACGTGGTCTCCAGCGCACCGGAACTGGCCCGGCTGACCCTCAACGTCGCCCAGGTACACCACGACGGCGCCGCCGCCGGCGGGCGCCGCCTCGTCTACGGCGGGCACACCATCGGGATCGCGTTCGCGCAGGTGACCCGGGCCCTGCCGTCCCTGGTGACCGTCGCCGGCTGGGAGGGCTGCGACCACACCGGCCCGGTCCACGAGGGCGACACCCTGCGCGGGGAGGTGACCGTCGAGGGCCTGACGCCGCTCGTCACCGGCGGTGGCCTCGCCCGGCTGCGCTGCCTGGTCCGCGCCGACGCCGAAGCCCCGAACGTCGGGGCCCCGAATGTCGAGACCCCCGACACCGAGACCCCCGGCATCGAGGCCCTTGGCGCCCCCGCCCGCGACGTCCTCGACTGGCGCTTCTTCGCCGTCTTCCCCTGAGGCCGCCGCGGTCAGCCGTCAGCGGCGCTCGCCGGGCGACGGCTCGGTGGGCGGGGTGAGGCCGGCGATGAGGCGGCGCAGCGCGGGCAGGGCGGAGCGGATCCGGCCCTGGTCGACGTCGGTGAGCCGGGCGAGCGCCTCGACGACCGCGCCCTGCAGCTCCCGCTCGACGCTCTCGACCTCCTCGCGGGTCCCGTCGGACAGGTAGAGCCTGGCGATCCGGCGGTCCCGTGGATCGCCGAGCCGCTCCACGAGCCCGGCGTCGACCAGGTCGGTGAGCAGCGTGCTCAGGTTGTGCGGGCGCATCGACAGCGCCTCGGCGGCGGCGCGCACCGAGATCCCCGGCCGCTGGGCGAGCAGCCGCAGCAGCTGGATGTGGCGCGGGCGCAGCTTCTCGAACGCGGCCGGGAGGGCTGTGGGCTTCTCGGCGCCGACCGTGGCCCACAGCAGCCGGGCGGCCTCGACGACCTCCTGGGCGAGCTGCCCGGCCACGCCGTCGCGGGCCGCCATGGGGAGGTCGTGCGCGAGCCGCGGCCGGGCGCCGACGCCGGCGTGGGTCCGGCTTGGGCGTGCCGAGGACGGGGAGGGGGAGAAGGAGGTCATGTCGCGCGTGTGCCCTCCGTCCCGGCGGACCCGGTGAGACGAGGCAGCGGAAGGACGGGGCCGGCGGGCAGTGCTCGGGTCGTCCCCGTCGGGAACGACGGCCGGAACGGGAGACTCCATGGCGAGGGTGCGCGACGGGCCGACGAGGCCGCCGGCCGGGTCGCCCACCCGCGCCCGCGGCGCGGGGAGCCCGTCGGGCTGGCCGATAGTGTCGGGCTGGCCACGGCGGCGAGAGGGATGATGGGTCGCTCGCCCGGAAGACATTCCCTGTGGTGTCCGCACATCACAAAGCCTCTTCTATCGGAGTTTCCCCGCCGTTCGGCCGAAGTTTCCTGAACGTACCGTGTCCAGGAGTGCTCGACAGGACATCGCGACTGTCTGTGAGGAGACCGACTCCTACCCGAGAGTAGCTCTGTGGCGAGACCTGTTCAGTGGCGGGTGGCATCGCCGGTGCGACCGCGGCCCGGGCTGCCTGAGGGGCGTCGCCGGGCGTGGGCTAACGTCAAGCCCGTGACCAGGTACGGAACTATGCCGGGCGACCGGCTCGGCCGGCCCCGAGGCCGCCGAGCCCATGATGACGTCGCCGCTCGCCGCCGTGAGGCATGCCGCGCCCATGAGGCTGTCGCCTCGTGAACTGGCTGCAAGGCGGGGTTCTTGGCCTGATCCAGGGGCTTACCGAGTTTCTCCCGGTTTCCTCCAGCGCGCACCTGCGGATCGTGCCGGCGTTCCTCGGCTGGGACGACCCGGGCGCCGCGTTCACGGCCGTCAGTCAGATCGGCACCGAGACCGCCGTCCTCCTGTACTTCCGCAAGGACATCGCGAAGATCGTCTCAAGCTGGACCCGGTCGCTGACGAATCCGAAGTTCCGGGGCACCCAGGAGACCCGGATGGGCTGGCTGATCATTCTCGGCTCCATCCCGATCTCCGTCCTCGGTGTCACCCTGAAGGACAGCATCGAGGGCCCGTTCCGCGACCTGCGCCTGATCGCGATGACGCTGATCGTCCTCGGTCTCGTCCTTGGCATCGCCGACTGGTACGCGTCGCAGGCCGGCAAGCGAGGGAAACACGCCTTCCCGCGCCGGCGCAAGACGGTCGAGGACCTCAACGTCCGCGACGGCCTGATCTACGGCCTCGCCCAGTCGATGGCGCTGATCCCCGGAGTGTCCCGCTCGGGCGCGACCGTCAGCGGCGGCCTGTTCCTCGGGTACACCCGGGAGGCGGCCGCCCGCTACTCGTTCCTGCTCGCGATCCCGGCCGTGCTCCTGTCCGGGCTGTTCCAGCTGGTGTCGGTCGCCGACGGCTCCGGCGGCGAGATCGCCTGGGGGCCGACGATCCTCGCGACCGTGATCGCGTTCGTCGTCGGCTACTCGGCGATCGCCTGGTTCCTGCGCTACATCACGACGAAGAGCTTCGCCCCGTTCGTGATTTACCGGGTCGCGCTCGGGCTGTTGCTGCTCGCGCTGATCGCCAGCGGCCACCTCGACGCCGAGGCCGGCGCCGAGGCCGCGTCCGGCTAACCGGAGCGCGAGGTCCTCGCCGCGGCCGGGCCCGGCCGGTCGTCAGACCGTCGGCGCCCGGCGGTAGGCGGTGGCGATCCGCAGGTCGGCCTCGATGGCGTCCGCGGCGGCGCGTAGCGGTGGGAGCAGCCGGGCGACGGCGGCCTCGGCCGGCACCCGGCCGGCGGGCATCGAGACGTTGGCGGCCGCGACCACCCGGCCGGCGCGGTCGCGCACCGGTACGGCCAGCGACTGCAGCCCGTCCTCCAACTCGCCGGTGACCAGCGCGTAGCCGTCGCGCGCGATGCCGGCGATCAGAGCGCGCAGCCGCGCCGGGTCGGTGATGGTCCGCGATGTCGGACCGGTCGCCGGGAGGCGGGAGAGCCGGTCGTCCAGCTCGGTGGGCGCCAGCCCGGCCAGCAGTACCCGGCCTATGGCCGTCGGGTACGCCGGGAATCGGGTACCGACCGTGATCGCCACATTCATGATCCTCGACGCCTGGATCCGGGCGACATAGCGGATCTCGTCGCCCGCCAGCACGGCCAGTGACGCCGACTCGTGTACCGCCGCGACCAGCTCGGTCAGGTGCGGCTCGGCGAGCGCGGCGAGCGGCAGACTGGTCACCGCCGCGTATCCGAGCTCCAGCACCCGGGGCAGCAGCCGGAAGCGGCGTCCGTCGGTGGCGACGTAGCCGAGGTGATCGAAGGTGAGCAGCGAGCGGCGCACCGTCGCGCGGGGCAGGCCGGTCGTGCGCGCGAGGTCCGCGAGCGTCGGCGCCCGCGCGGCCGCGCCGAACGCGTCCAGCACCGCCAGCCCCCGGGCCATCGACTGCAGATAACCGGAGCCGAGCTCGGCCTTGGTCTCGCGCAGCAGCTCGGCGGTCTCGCGCGGCAGCTCGGCGGTCTCCCGCGCCGGTTCGGTGCCGGCGGCCGGGACGGCGGCGTCGGTGGCCAGGGCCCGCTCGGCCTCGGCCGCGGCGCGCCGCAGCCGCGGCAGGACCGCGGCGGCGAGCGACTCCGCCGTGTGCCGGCTGGTGTGGCTCACGACGCTCAGGGCGGCGATCGTCTGGCCCTCGGCCGGGGAGCCCGGACGCCGGTCGCGGATCGGCGCCGCGACGGCGACCAGACCGGTCTCGACCAGCTGGTCGTCGATCGAGTGGCCATCGGCGGCGGCCGCGGCGGCGCGGCCGGCGAAGCCGGTGACCGCGCCGGCGTCCGGGCCCGCCAGCGTGTCCTGGACGTCGCCCGGGGCCGCGATCGGGGTGCCGGCGGGATGCGAGGCGGGCGACCACAGCACCGGGAATCCGGTGTAGCCGGGGTCGGCGGCCACGCGCGCGCGCCAGGCGGACCACTGGGTCGCCGACCAGCCGGCGGCGAACAGGGCCCCGGGGGCGCACCGCTCCGCGGGCAGCAGGTCGCCCACCCGGAACACCGGCGCCATCGCTCGGCGCCGGGTCACCTGGAGGGCGAAGCGGACACCGTCGCCGTCGGGCACCGCGACCGACACCGACTCGTCGAACGTGTCCGCGAGCCGCGCGGCCAGGGCGGTGAGCGCGTCCGGGATCCGGCAGGAGGCGAGGTAGGCGTTGCCCAGCACCGCGAGCCGGGGAGCGAGCGTGACCGTCCGGCCGTCCTGGCGGACGAGGCCGTCGGCCGCGAGCGTCGCGACCACCCGGTCGACGGTGGCGCGGGCGAGCCCGGTGGCGCGGGCGACGTCCGCGAGCGGGGTCGGCCGGGGGCCGACCGCCGGGCCGGAGTCCGCGCGGGCCGCCAGCCAGCGCAGCACCGCCAGGCCTCGCTCGAGCGGACCCACGACGTCCCCCCGGTCGCCGGAGGCCGGATCGCCCCGGTCCTCCGGAAGACCGGCGGGCTCGACCGCTGACCCGGCCGGCCGGCCGGCGTCGGCGGGAAGACGGGGCGCGGCCGGATGAGTCGGAGTCGTGGCTGCCATGGCTACCCCGATGTTGACACCCCGAACAAGAAGACCGGAACTCGGGGTCAATAGTGAATGAAATTCACTATACGAACAGGAGGGGCGAGCCCGCTTGCCGCCGGTCAGGACTCCAGAGAGGCAGCGGTCTGGGTCAGCGCAGCCTCCAGAGGGTGATCTCGCTGTCGGAGCCGCCGGAGGCGAGGGTGCGGCCGTCCGGGGAGATCGCCACGGCGTAGACGAAGAGCCGGCTTTCCAACGGCTCGGCGAGTGGCTTCGGGGCGGCCTTGTCGGTGACGTCGAGGAGGCGGACGAGGTTGTGGCCGGCGCTTCCACTGGCGAGGACGGTGCCGTCCGGGGAAAACGCGACAGCGTAGACGTTGTCGTCGTGGTCGACGGGCTGGCCGAGGGGAGTGACGTTCTGGAGGTCGGTCAGGTCCCAGCGCATGACCTCCCCGCCAAGGCCGCTGCTGGCCAGGGTGCGGCCGTCGGTGGAGATCGCCAGGCTGGTGACGTCGACGGCCGCGGCCGACAGGGGCACGCCGAGCTCGGCGGGGTCGGCCGGGTTGGTGACGTCCCAGACGTGCAGGCTGCCGCTCTCGTCGCCGCCGACGAGCGCGCGGCCGTCCGGGGTGAACCGGAGCTCCTGGACCGACGAGGGTATCCCGCCGACCGTGGCCTCGATCGGTTCGCCGACCTGCCGGGGGTCGTTCGGGTCGGTGACGTCGTAGAGCCGCAGGGAGGCGAACAGGTCCTGCGCGGCGACGGCGAGCAGGTGACCGTCGGGGGAGAGCGCCACGCTGTTGACCACGGTGGGCAGCCCTTCGTCGTCGCCCGCCGGAGGGGTCGCGCCGAGGCGCCTGGGCCTGGCCGGGTCGCTGACGTCCCAGAGGCGGGCGGTCATGTCGTCGCTGCCGGTGGCCAGCAGGCGGCCGTCGCCGGAGTACGACAGGGTCCCCACCTCGTCGGCGTGGCCGAGCAGCGGCAGGTCGTAGCCCTTGGGACTGGCCCGGTCGGAGACGTCCCAGAGCCGGACGGAGCGGTCCGCCGACGCGGTCGCGAGGGTGCGTCCGTCGGGGGAGAACGCGATCGCCCGCACGTAGCCCGTGTGGCCGGTGAGCGGCTCGCCGAGCCGCGTCGCCGGCGTGCGGGCCAGCGCCTGGGCGCTGGTGGCGTCGGTCGGAGCGGTCGCCCCGGCCGACGCCGACGGGCCCGCGCCGGACCCGTCGGTGGTGCCGGCCCCTGCCTCGGCCGTCGCCTCGCCCGGCCGCGCTGTCCCGGAGGGGGTTGCGTCCGGGCGGAGGCTGAGGACGACCACGGGAACCGCCACCAGCGCGACGACCACGGCGATGAGGGCGACCAGGGCCCTGGGGCCGGGGAACGACCGCCGGGCGGAGGGCGGCGGCGCGGGCGGGCCGGCGGGCGGCCACGAGCCAGGCTGGCCCGTGGCGCCGGGCTCGGCGGGGTGCGGCCCCGCGCGCCGAGGGCCGGGAGCGAGGCCTCCCGGGGCGAGGCGGGCGTCGGCGGGCGGGGCCTCGGTCGGCGTGTGCGTCGGCGGGTCGAGCGGGCTGGTCCGGCGTGCCGGGTTCGGCGTCGCCGGGATCGGCGCGGCGAAGGGGCGTGGAGCCGCGTCGGCCCACTGCGTGAACTGCTCCGTCATCGCCGGGTCGTCGGTGCCGCGCGGGTCGGCGGCCGGGACCCCCGGCGCCGGGGGCCGCCCGGCCGCGGTGTGGAGGTGGTGCAGCCGCAGGAGCAGCTCCTGGGCGGTGGGGCGCTCGGCGGGGTTCTTCGACAGCGCCTGGGCGATGATCGGGAACAGCGGGGCGGGGACGCCGCGCGCGTCGGGCTGCTCGTCCACGACGCGCCGCAGCACGGCCGGCGTCGGGCCCTCGCCGAACGGGGAACGGCCGGTGGCGGCGAACAGCAGGACGGCACCCCAGGCGTGCACGTCGGCGGCCGTCGTGGCCTCGTCACCCATGGCCTGCTCGGGGGCCATGTACGCCGGGGTGCCGATGCTGCCCTGGGTGAGCCCGGTGGTCGCGTCGTAGGCATGCGCGATGCCGAAGTCGATGACGCGGGCGCCGGACGAGGACAGCAGGATGTTGGCGGGCTTGAGGTCGCGGTGGACGACGCCGGCGGCGTGGATGGCGGTCAGCGCGGAGGCCACCGCGACGGCGAGCCGTTCCAGCTCGGCCTCGGGCAGGGGTCCCCGGTCGCGGACGGCGGCCGCGAGCGTCGGCCCGTCGACGTACTCGGTGACGAGGTACGGCCGGCCGGTGGTGTTGACGTCGAGGACCTCGGCCGTGCAGAAGCGCGCGACCCGTTGCGCGGCCCGCGCCTCCCGCAGGAATCGTTCCCGGAACTCCGGGACCCGGGCCAGGTCCGCCCGCACGACCTTCACGGCGACGAGGTCCTTCACCGCGACGAGGTCCGCGGCGCCCGCGTCATCCGACCCGGCGTCGGCACCCGTACCGTCGGCGCGGCGGGCCAGATACACGCTGCCCATGCCGCCGTCGCCGAGCCGGCCGAGCAGGGTATACGGGCCCAGAACGCGCGGATCGTCTTCGTCCAGCGGCGCCGCGCGAGGAGCACCGGCCATGCAGTCCCCCGATGAGAAAGACCAGGCGCGGACCCTCCCCAGGCGGGCCCGCACATGGGCCCTCCGCGGGTGAAATTCTAGGGTCATCGCATTCGAGATGCCCGTTTTTCCGTCGCGGCCGGGAAGCGCGCGAGGACCGGCGAGACGGAATCGTGGTCGCGTTCTTCACCGTCGACCGTCCCGCGCCGGTGGCCCGGATGTTGGTGATGGGTGAATGTGAGTATCCGGGGCGCCGGGATTTCCGGATGGCTTCTCGCCGTCCGAGAAACGCCTCTCACCGACCGAACGGCGCCGGGCGTTCGACGTGCTCGGTGAGCCTCGGGGTATTCGGTGACCAGGGAGGGCCGTGCGCCGCGCCTGTCTCGCGTGGCCTCCCGCACGGGGATGACCCCCCGTCGCGGGCCGCGGCGCGGCGGGTCTGGCTGGTCAGTGCGGTGGCCGCCGGAAGAGCCGCGGCCGGGGGCGGGTGGGCGGCTGGTCCGTCACGGGCGGGCCGGCGGCGCGGGTGCCAGCCCGGTGCCCCGTGTCGGCGGCCGTCGGTGGCGGGAACGAGGGCCGCGTCAGGGGAGGGCTCGCCGGCGGGGGCGGGGTGAGGGTGGCGAACCCCCGGGGGAGCAGGCGGGTGTCGTCCGCCGACGGGCCGGTGGCGTCGGTCAGCCACAGGAGCAGTTCGCGGGCGGTGGGGCGGCTGGCCGGGTTCTTGGCCAGGGCGCGGGCGACCATGGGGCGCAGCTGGGCGGGCAGGCCGGTCACGTCGGGAGTGTCCTGCAGGATGCGGCGCAGCAACTCGTCGAGCTGGGGATCGCCGAACGGGAGCCGGCCCGTGGCGGCGAAGATCATGATGCCGCCCCAGGCGTGGATGTCGGAGGCGGCCGAGGCCGGCTGGTCGATCGCCTGCTCGGGCGCCATGAAGACCGGTGTGCCCAGCCGGCCCCACGTGATCGCGGTGGCGTCGGCGTCGTCCACGGGCCGGCAGACTCCGAAGTCGATGACACGGGCCCCGGACGGCGACAGCAAGATGTTGCCGGGCTTCAGGTCGCGGTGCACCACCCCGGCGGCGTGGATCGCCGTCAGCGCTGAGGCGACGGCGACCGCGAACCGTTCCAGCTCCGCCGGGGGCAGCGGCCCCCGCTCGGTGACGGCGACGGTCAGTGTCGGCCCGTCGATGAACTCGGTGACCAGGTAGGGCCGCGGGCCGGAGACCTCGACGTCGAGCACCTCGGCGGTACAGAACCGGGCGACCCGCTGGGCCGCCATCGCCTCCCGCCGGAACCGCTCCCGGAACGCCGGCATCCGGGCCAGGTCGGCGTCTATCATCTTGATCGCGACGAGGGGGCCGCCGTTCGCGGGCCGGGCCAGGTAGACGGTACCCATCCCGCCCTTGGCGAGCCGTCCCAGCATCCGGTAGGACCCAACGGTGCGGGGGTCGGCGGGCTCGAGCGGCGCCACGTTCGGTAGCCCCGGCACCGTCGTCACCCCCGACCCGTACGCCTGGCGCCGCGTGACCGCCCACCCCACGCGCGACGCGGACCTTCCGGCCCGGAGGCTACCCCGTGCGTTGCCCATGCCAACCACCGGAGTCAGCCAGCTGACTCCCGTCCCAGAGCCCTGGCCCGCGACCGGTCACGCAGACTATGGGCGGGTAGTGCTGTCCGTGACGGAAACGAGGATGTTGAGGCGATGAGGGAGCGGCTTCGGGTGATCGGGGCGGAGACGGTGGCGATCGTCGAGGCCGGCTGGTACACGGCGCCCGACGGGCGACGGATCGAGATCGCCGAGCAGGTGCGCCAGGCGGTGGCCGGGACCGTGCTGTACGGCCCGGAGCCGGTGGAGATCGTCCCGCCGCCTCCCGAGCCGGTGGCCGGCCGGATCGAGGTCACCGGGGAGAGCAGCTTCGACGCCGCCCGCCGGCTGCTGGCCGCCGGGTCAGGCCCGGTCGCGGTGCTGAACTTCGCCTCGGCCCTCTGGCCGGGCGGCGGCTTCCTCGACGGTGCCCGGGCGCAGGAGGAGTCCCTGTGCCGCGCGTCCGCGCTGTACGCGTGCCTGGTCGGCTTCGACGACTACTACCGGCCGCACCTCGAGCGCGGCGACGACCTCTACACCGATCGGGTCCTGCATTCGCCGGGCGTCCCCGTGTTCCGGGACGACGGCTGGAACCTGCTGCCCGAGCCGGTGGCGGTCGGCGTCCTCACCGCGGCGGCGCCCAACCTGCGGTCCATCCCCCGCGACGAGCCGCACCTGCTGCCTCTCGTGCCCCAGGTGTTCCGTGACCGCGGCCGGCAGGTGCTCGCCGTCGCCGCCCGGCACGGCTACCGCCGCCTCGTCCTCGGTGCCTGGGGCTGCGGCGCGTTTCGCAACGACCCCGCCGTCGTCGCCGACGCCTTCGCCGGGCTCCTGGCGCCCGGCGGCCCGTTCGCGCGCCACTTCGACGAGGTCGTCTTCGCCGTCCTCACCCAGTATCCCTCCGAGTCCCTGACCGCCCGCGTCTTCGCCAGGGCCCTCGGCGTGGGCTGATCCCCGGCGGGAATGACCGGCGACCCCGGACGCTTGATGGTTGCGTCAGCAACTAGATTGCTGTACCGGCGGACACCGGGGAGAGCCGACAGATACCGGGGAGAGAGAGGACAGCACCCATGGCTGCTGCGACCACGACCCGTGAGGCCAGCGTCGACATCCGGCGGGCGGACGACAGGTTCGCGACCCAGATGCGGTGGCTCGACTCCAAGCACTCCTTCTCGTTCGGCCACCACTACTCGCCGAGCAACACGCACCATGGCCTACTGCTGGTGAACAACGACGACATCGTCGCGCCAGGCACCGGCTTCGACACGCACCCGCACCGGGACATGGAGATCGTGACCTGGGTGCTGGACGGCGCGCTCGTCCACCAGGACTCCACCGGGCACTCGGGCGTGATCTACCCGGGGCTGGCCCAGCGGATGAGCGCCGGGACCGGGATCCTGCATTCGGAGAAGAACGACTCCTGGCGGCTGACCGGCGAGGACGCGCACACCGACCCGGTGCACTTCGTCCAGATGTGGGTCGTGCCGGACGCCGCGGGGGTCACGCCCGGCTACGAGCAGCTGGAGATCGACGGCGAACTGCTCGCCGGCGGGCTGGTGACGGTCGCCTCCGGCATGGAGCGGGACCGGGACGCGGCGGCGATCCACATCAGCAACAGGTATGCCGCGCTGCACGCCGCGCGGCTGGCGCCGGGCGCCGCGGTCACGTTGCCGGACGCGCCCTTCCTGCACCTGTTCGTGCCCAGCGGCGCGGTGACGCTGGAGGGCGAGGGCGCGCTCGGCAAGGGCGACGCCGCCCGCTTCACCGGCATCGGCGGCCACCGGGTGACGGCGGCCGAGGCCAGCGAGATCCTCGTCTGGGAGATGCACGCCACCGTCGGGATGTGACTGGCCCGCCCGCGCGCCCGGCGCGCGGACGGCGCCGGGCCGGCGGCCCCGGGGGCGGGCCGCCCGCGCCCGGGGCGCGCGGGCGCCCCGGGGGGGGGCCCCCCGGCCGCGAGGCCGCCGTTGGAAGTGGGCGCCGTTAGAAGTGGGCGGCGGCCGGGGCCACGGCACCGTCGGCGGCGTGGCGGCCGCCGCGCAGCACGATCCCGCAGATGACGGCGGCGACGGCGAAGATGGCCGCGGCCCAGATGTAGGCGGCCTGGTAGCCGTCGATGGCGGCGAGCGCGAGCACCCGGGCCGGGTCGGCCGCGGAGTGGGGCGCCGACCCGGCCGCGGCCGGGTGGGCGGCCAGATAGCTCGCCGTCGCGGTGGTGGCGATGGTGCTCAGCAACGCGGTGCCGATCGAGCCGCCGACCTGCTGGACGGTGTTGACCAGCGCCGAGGCGATGCCGGCGTCGTGCGAGTCGACGCCATAGGTCGACAGCGTCATCGCCGGGCCGAACACCAGGCCGAGGCCCGCCCCGGTGCACAGCAGCGGCGGCAGCACGTGGCTGGCGTAGCCGGCGTCGAGGCCGAGCCGCGCGAACAGCAGCATCCCCACGGCGGTGACCACCATGCCGGTGACCACGACCCAGCGGGCGCCGAACCGCGGCACCAGCTGGACTGGCGACATCGTCGCGGTGATCATGACGGCCGCGCTCATCGGCAGGAACGCGACGCCGCACATGACCGGCGAGTAGTCGAGCACCTGCTGCAGGTAGTACGTCAGGAACAGGAACACGCCGAACATGCCGATCGCCGACAGTCCGCAGGCCAGGTAGGAGCCGCCGCGGTTGCGGTCCAGCAGGACGCGCATCGGCATCAGCGGGTGCGCGACCCGCCGCTGCAGCAGCACGAAGCCGACCATCACCACGAGCCCGCCGAACAGCAGGGCGAGCGTCACGCCGTCGGCCCAGCCGCGGCTCTCCGCCTGGGCGAAGCCGTAGACGATCGCGACCAGGCCGACGCAGGACGCGAACGTGCCGGGCAGGTCCAGCGGCGCGCGGTGGCCGCGCACGTGCGCGGCGAGCAGCGTGGCTCCGCCGATGCCGGCGACGGCGGCGAAGACCAGGTTGATGTACATGCACCAGCGCCAGCTGAGGTACTCGGTGAGCACACCCCCGAGCAGCAGCCCGATCGCGCCGCCGGCGCCGGCGATCGCGCCGAAGATGCCGAACGCCTTCCCGCGCTCGCGCGGGTCCGTGAACGTCGTGGTCAGCAGTGCCAGCGCCGCGGGTGCCAACAACGCGCCGAACACACCCTGGAGCGCCCGGGCGATGACGAGCATCTCGAAACCGGTCGCGGCCCCTCCGAGCACGGAGGCGGCGGCGAAGCCCAGCACGCCGACCAGGAAGGCCTTCTTGGTGCCGAACAG
Organism: Frankia nepalensis; assembly: GCF_016786325.1. GTDB lineage: Bacteria > Actinomycetota > Actinomycetes > Frankiales > Frankiaceae > Pseudofrankia > Pseudofrankia nepalensis. The sequence continues at coordinate 29,968 of NZ_JADWYU010000250.1, forward strand.
GTCGCTGAGCCGTCCGGCCAGCAGCAGGAGGCCGCCGAACGCCAGGGTGTAGGACGTGATGATCCACTGCCGGTTGCCGTCGGAGAAGCCGAGCGAGGCCTGCGCGGACGGCAGCGCGATGTTCACGACGGTGCCGTCCAGGATCACCATGAGCTGCGCGATGCCGAGGATGCCCAGGATGGCCCAGCGGCGCGGGTCGGCCGCCTGGTCGGAGCGCGTCGCGGCGTCGGCGGTCGTGGCGGTGGCGGTCGGGGCCACCGGGCCCAGGCCGGGCTGCGCGCCCGACGGGTCGTCGACTGCGGTTGGCATGGCGGTTCTGCTCCCCAGGAGGTCGGTGTCGGACCCTGCGGCGCCATCCGCGCGAAGGGTCCCAGCGCGGGGCCCGGCCACGAGCGCGCGTGGGTGATGCGGCCGGACGGCCGGGCGCCAGCGGCCGGATCGGCGCCGGCCGCGTCGTCAGCCTACCGGGAAGCGGAGGTCATTACTCCGGTTGAGTCGCCTACCTGATGGTGATGCGCGTCCTATGCCGCCATCGCCACCCGTGACGCGGCGGCGTTCCGGGTCGGCGTCTACGATCAGTGCTGGACGCCGGGTCGACCCGGCCCGGTCAATCCGCCGGCCCAGGCCCCGCCGACCGGCCCGCCCGGCCCGGCCCGGGTGCGCCTGACCGGCGCCGCCCCGGACGGCGCCGGCCCGTCCCAGGCCGCGCGGCGGGTCCTCCCGATCGGGCGAGTTCGCCCCCTATGACCTAAGCGGAGATGGACGAGACCACGAACCCCGACGCGGCGGCCGCCGGCGGGGACCCGGACGAGCGGGCCCAGGCGGGCGCCGACCGGCCGCTGCGGCGCGATGCCGAGCGCAACCGCCAGCGCATCCTCGAGGGCGCCGCGGCGGCGTTCGCGGAGCTCGGCCTCGACGTCACCACCGACGAGATCGCGCGGCGCGCGGGCGTCGGCATCGGCACGTTCTACCGGCGCTTCCCAACCAAGGAACTGCTCATCGAGGCGCTGTTCGAGGACCGGGTCGGCAAGCTGGTCGAGCTCGCCGAGGAGTGCCTGCGCGCCGAGGACCCGTGGGCCGGGCTGGTGAGCTTCCTCGACCAGGCGACCGCCCGGCAGGTCGCCGACCGGGGCCTGAAGGAGCTGGTGTTCAGCACCGCGCACGGCCGCGCCCGGATCGCGGCGGACCGCGACCGGATCGGGCCGCTGTTCATGGCCCTGGTCACCCGGGCCCAGGACGCGGGGGCGCTGCGCGCCGACATCGCCGGCACCGACCTGGGGCTCGTCCAGCTGATGCTGATCTCCGTCGCCGACTTCACCCGCGAGGAGGCGCCCCAGGCGTGGCGGCGCTTCCTGACGATCCTGCTGGACGGCCTGCGCACCAGCCGCGACGCCCCCAGCGCGCTCCCGCTGCCCCCGCTCGACCCGGCCCAGATCGCCCGGGCCATGGAGTGCCACCGCCCGCACGGCCGCTGACCCGGGGACGAACCGGGCGGCCCGCCAGCCGGGGCCGTGGCGCGCCGCCGCGCCGGCTCACCCCGTCCGTGGCCCGGCGCCGGTCCCGGGCGCGGCGCGGGAACCGCCGAAGAGGCCGGCGACGGACCGCAGGTAGGTGGTGAGCTCCGGCGGGCCGAGCACCTCGAAGGGAGCGCCGACGCTGGCCAGGACCAGCATCGGCCAGGCGAGGTCGTCGACGGCCATCCGCAGCCGGCACCGGTCGCCGTCTCCCGGGCCGTCGGGAGCCGCGGGGCCTTCCGGTTCGACCGTGCCCCACTGGCCCACCGCCCGCGCCACGTCGGCGACCGGGGCCCGCACGAGGACGTCGACCTGGTGGCGGCCCGAGCGTGGCACCGCGCGGACCGCGGCGCGCACGAACGCGGCCGCGTCGCCGCCGGGCAGCTCGCGCGGCCGGAACCGGGCGCCGGTCGTGAGCGGGCCGGCGATCCGGTCGAGCCGGAAGGTCCGCCAGTCGGCCCGGTCGACATCCCAGCCGACCAGGTACCAGCGCCCGCCGAGCGACACCAGCCGGTCCGGCTCGACGCGACGCCGGGTGACCGCGCCCTCCCGGTCGGTGTAGCCGAACCGGATCTGCTCGCTCGCCCTGGCGGCCAGCGCGATCGCCGTCAGCAGCCCGGCGTCGACGGGCGGCCCGCCGAGCGGCACCGGCACGGTGTAGGCGCCGAGCGCGTCGGCGCGGTGGCGTAGCCGGGGCGGGATCACCTGCGTCACCTTGGCCAGTGCCCGCACGGCCGCCTCCTCGATGCCGGCGACCGACCCGGCGACGGCGCCACGCAGCCCGGCCACGATCGCGACCGCCTCGTCGTCGTCGAGCAGCAGCGGCGGCACCGCCGCGCCCGCCTTCAGCTGGTAGCCGCCGGCCACGCCCCGGCTCGCCTGGACCGGGTAGCCCAGCTCGCGCAGCCGGTCGACGTCGCGCCGCAGCGTCCGTGGGCTCACGCCGAGCCGGTCGGCCAGCTCCATCCCCGCCCAGTACCGGTGAGTCTGCAGCAGGCCCAGCAACCGGAGCATCCGCGCGCTCGGTGACGTCCCCGCCGACCCGGCGGGCCGGCCGCCTGCCCGCTCGGCCTCGGCCTCGGCCTCGTCGAAGGCGTCCCCGACGACCCGACCGGCATCCTCGATCGTCATACCACCAGGATGGCGCCCATTGCGGCCACAGGCCGGCCGCAATACCGCGCGGCTTGCCGCCGGGACGGGCGCCTGCACCGCCAGGTCCGGCGCGATGGCCACCGCGCCCGGTGCCGCCCGTGCGGGATCGGCGTCCCGTGGCCGACGGTCGGACAGCGGACACGAAACGTACACGGTTGCCCGCTTCGGAGGCCGGTAGCTTCCGAGGAAGATCCACCCTCGGGCGCCCGGCGACGGAACGGGCGGGGTCGGGTCCTCGGGTGGTGACGTGATGGTCGGGGTCGCGGGAGCCGCGCCGCTGGACGAGACCGACCCGCGAACGCTGGGCCCCTACCGGCTGCTCGGGCGGCTCGGGGACGGCGGCATGGGCAGCGTCTATCTCGCGCGCCGCGCGGACGCCGCCGGCGCCACGGCGGCGGGAGAGCCGCCGCTGGTCGCGCTCAAGGTGATCCGCCCGGACCTGGCGCGTGTTCCCGAGTTCCGGGGCCGGTTCCAGCTGGAGGCACGGGCGGCGCGCCGGGTCGCCCGGTTCTGCACCGCGGAGGTTCTCGACGCCGACACCGAAGGCCCCCGGCCCTACCTCGTCACCGAGTACATCGACGGCCCCACGCTGTGGGCCGCTGTCCGTGGGCGAGGCCCGCTGCCCGAGCCCGACCTGGAGCGCCTCGCGGTCGCCGTCGCCTCCGCGCTGACGGCGATCCACGCGGCCGGGGTGGTGCACCGCGACCTGAAGCCCGGCAACATCCTGCTGTCGTCGTCCGGGGCCCGCGTCATCGACTTCGGGATCGCCCGGGCACTCGACACCACCACGATGCACACCCACGGCAGCATCGGCACCCCCGGCTTCATGGCTCCCGAGCAGGCCCTCGGACGGCCCGTCACCGCGTCCGCCGACGTTTACGCGTGGGGCGCGGTCATCCTGTTCGCCGCGACCGGCCGCACCCCGTTCGGTGAGGGCCCCACCCCGGCTGTCCTGCGCCGCGTCGTCACCGACACCCCCGACCTAGCGGGGCTGCCCGACGGTCTGGGCCCACTCGTCGCCCGCGCGATGGCCAAGAACCCGGCCGACCGCCCCACCGCGGACGAACTGCTCCTCCTCCTGCACCACATCCACGCCGCTCCCGTGACGGGACCCACCGCCACCGGCTCCGCCGTCACCGCGCGGGGGACGACGGGCCCCGCGGTCACCGCGTCCGCGCGGCGGACCACCGGCCCTGGCGCCACCGGCGCCCGCGTGGCGCCGCCGACCGGACCGTCGGCCGTCGCCGCCGAGCGGGCGGTGACGGGCCCGGGCGCCGCCGGCGCCCGCCGGACGCCACCGGGCGCGCGGCGGCCCGCAGGCGCCGTCGGCCCGGGGACGCGGCCGCCACTGCCCGCGGCCTCCGGCTCCGGCCGGAACCCCGACCGGTCCGACTGGGACACCGACCTGAAATCCCTGCCGCCCATGAGCGACCGGCCCGCCGGGCCGCCGGCCGCGCGGGCGGCCGGGCAGCGCGGCCGCCGCCGGCTGACCATCGTCGTCGCCCTCGCCGTCGCGACCGCCGCGGCGGTTCCCGCGATCGTCCTGGCCGCCGCCGACCGGGACACGACCGCGGCCGCGACCGGGGCGCGGCCGTCCGGGATGCCGCTGACCGGGCCGACCTCGGCCTCCGCGCCCGTGTCGACCGCCGCCGCCGGCTCCACGCCGGCGCCGCCGCCCGGGCCGACGACCGCGGAACTGCTCACCGGGACGGCGCCGCGCCGCGCCGGCGAGATCCGGACCGGCAGCGTGTCCGACGTGGCGCTCTCGGCCGACAGCGGCACCCTGGTGACCGGCCTGTTCAGCGGGGCCATCGAGTTCTGGCATCTGAACGGCTCGACGCCCGAGCCCATCGAGCAACGGGGGGACGGCCTCGTGTCCACGGTGCCGCCCGTGGTGGCGCTTTCGCCCGACGGCGACACCTTCGCCCACGCGGCGGAGGGCGGGAAGGTCCTGCTCTGGGATGTCATCGACCCCGCCGAGCCCGCCACCGCCACTCCGCTCGGCGACGCGCCCCTCGCCAGCACGGTGAACATCCTGGACTTCTCGCCCGATGGGCGCGTCCTCGTGACCAGTCACGGCGACGACGGCGCCATCCGGTTGTGGGACGTCACCCACCCCGCGGCCCCCACGCCCCTGGGCGGGCCCTTCGCCGACTCGGTGTTCGACGTCGCGTTCTCGCCGGACGGCCGCGTCCTGGCCGTCGGTCACGCCGACGGGACCGTGCGCCTGTGGAACATCGCCAAGCCCGCCGCCCCCAGTCCGCTGGGGGATCCGGTCGACGCCGAGGGCGGCGAGCGGGTCGTCTTCTCCGCCGACGGCCGCCTCCTCGCGACGTTCGGCGGCCCGGTCCGGTTCTGGGACGTCAGCGACGCGGCCAACCCGAGGCCCGTCGGCAGGCCCATCTCCGAGGTTCCCAGCAACGGCGGGTTCGACATGGCCCTCTCGCCCGACGGCTCGGTCCTCGCCACCGCGGAGGGCGCCGAGGGCACCGTTCGTCTCTGGGACATCCGGGACCTCGACAGGCCCGTCCGCATCGGGGAGCCGATCACCGGCCACGCCCAGGGCAGCGCCCTGCTGGCGTTCACTCCCGACGGCGCGACCCTCGTCGCCGCCGGCAACCACGACAACCTCCTCGTGTGGCGCCTGCGCTGACCGGCGCGTCGCCCGCGTCGACCGGCGGGCGACGGGCGCGCGTCGCGGGCGAGCCTCGGCGCGCCACCCGTGCCCTCCACGAGACGGCGTCGCCGCCGCGCGCCATCCAACCGCGCGCCATCCACCATGGAGGCCCATCCAAATGCGCTCGTCCCGGAAGACGTTCGCGAAACGGAGGACACCCCTTCACATTCACCACTCACCAAGAATTGGGTAGGAGAGCCACGAGACTGGTGGCCCCGGGCAGGAACCCAAATGCCCTCATCGGCGGGTCGCGCGGTTCTCTGCCGGCCCCGTGTCGGAAAACGGGCGTTTCGATTGAATCGGCCGTATTATGTCGCGCGCGGAGGGCCCAATGGGCGGGCCTACCTGGGGAGGGTCCGCACCGGGTCTTTCGTTTCGGGGGACTGCATGGCCGATGCGCCCGGCGTCTTACCGCTGGACTGGGACGATCCGCCCCATGTGGGGCCGTACACGCTGCTCGGGCGGCTGGGCGACGGCCCCCTGGGCAGTGTCTACCTTGCCCGCCGGGCCGAGGATCCGGATGATCCCGACCATCCGGATGACCGGTACGCGGCGGGCGGCCACCCGGACGCCGACGGCCCGGACAAGCGGGACCTCGTCGCACTCAAGGTCGTCCGCGCCGACCTGGCTCGGATCCCGGAGTTCCGGCGGCGGTTCCTGCGGGAGGCGCGCGCCGCGCTGCGGGTCGCCCGCTTCTGCACCGCCGCCGTGCTCGACGTCGACGTCGCGGGCCCCCGGCCATACCTCGTCACCGAGTACGTCAACGGGCCGACGCTCGCGGCCGAGGTCGACGACTGGGGACCCCTGGCGGCCGTCGAACTGGAACGGCTCGGGACCGCGGCCGCCGCGGCGCTGACCGCGATTCACGCCGCCGGCGTCGTCCATGCCGACCTCAGGCCGAGCAACATCCTGCTGTCGCCGTCCGGCGCCCGAGTGATCGACTTCGGGATCGCCCGCGCCTTGGACGCCGTCACCGCGCCCGCCAGTCTCCGCGCCGACGCCGCCGGCTACCTGTCCCCCGAACGGGCCCTGGGCGACGAGGTGACCGAGGCCGCCGACGTGCACGCCTGGGGCGCGGTCATGGTCTACGCGGCCACCGGCCGCGGTCCCTTCGGCGAGGGCTCGGCGTCCGCCGTGCTGCGCCGCGTCGTCGACGAACAGCCCGACCTGCGCGGCGTTCCCGCGGGCCTGGCCCTCATCGTCGCCCGGGCCATGTCGAAGATCCCCGCCTACCGCCCCACCGCCGAGGAACTGCTCCTCCTGCTGGACCGCGTCCGCGCCGCCGGGCGAACCCCGCCCCCGGCGGCCGGGCCCACCGCCCAGCGCATGCTTCCCGCGCCGGCGAGGGACGAGCCCGGGGGCTGGCCCGACGCCGAGCCGTGGGATACCGGACCGCGGGACGTGGAGTCGTGGGATACCGGGGCGCGGGAGGCCAGAGCGCGGGAGGCCGGGCCGTGGGATACCGGACCGCGGGACGTGGAGTCGTGGGATACCGGGGCGCGGGAGGCCAGAGCGCGGGAGGCCGGGC
>NZ_JADWYU010000250.1:36938-37040 GCF_016786325.1 Frankia nepalensis
CGTGGGATACCGGACCGCGGGATGCGGAGTCGTGGGATACCGGGGCGCGGGAGGCCAGAGCGCGGGAGGCCGGGCCGTGGGATACCGGACCGCGGGATGCGG
>NZ_JADWYU010000250.1:37140-55071 GCF_016786325.1 Frankia nepalensis
AGTCGTGGGATACCGGGGCGCGGGAGGCCAGAGCGCGGGAGGCCGGGCCGCGGGACGCCGAGCCGCGGGGCGCTGAGCCGTGGAACCCCGGGGCGCGGGAGGCCGAGCCGGAGCCCGGCGGCCCGCACCCGTCGGCCCGCGTCCGCGCGGCCGCCGCCCCGCCGCCCGCGTCCGCCCCGCCGCCCGCGTCCGCCCCGCCGGGGCCGGCCCACCAGCGGGAGCCTCGCGGCAGCCGGGCCCTCATAGCCGTCGCTCTCGTGATCATCGCGCTTCTCCTGATCCTTTCGGTGGTCGCGCTCGCCACCCGCGCGGGCGGCACGTCCGGCACGGCCACGGGGGAGGGAGCGGTGACGGCCGACGCCGAGGCCGGCACGAGCGCCAGGTCGGCGACCGGCGCGGCCTCGGGCAGCGTCGCCCAGGCCCTGGAACGGTCCCCGGCCCAGCGGGTGGGTGAGCCCCTCGCCGGCCACACCGGCGCCGTGCGCGCGATCGCGTTCTCGCCGGACAGCCACACCCTCGCCACCGTCGCCGAGGACTACACCGTCCGTCTCTGGGACGTCACCGACCGGGGCAGGCCGGGGCCGCGCGGCCAGCCGCTGACCGGCCACACGGGCACGCCGCGGTCGCTGTCGTTCTCCGGCGACGGCAGGCTGCTCGCCACCGGCGGCGACGACTCGACCGTCCGCCTGTGGGACGTCGCCGACCCGGACCGCCCCGTCGCCCTCGGCCGGACGCGGTCGGCCGGCACGTCCGCCGGGATCAGGGGAGTGGCGCTGTCCCCCGACGGGCGCCTGCTCGCCGCCGCCTGGGCCGATCCGCGGGCCACCATCCGCCTCTACGACGTGACGGACCCGGCCAGCCCACGGCAGCTCGGCCAGGCCCTCACCGTCGAGGTCAGCGGAGCGCCGGTGGCGGTCAACCGCCTGCTGTTCCTCCCCGACGGGCGCGCGCTCGTCGGCGGAGACGAGGGCGGGAACCTGCACCTCTGGGACGTCAGCAGCCCGAGTAGGCCCGCCTCCGTCGGCGTGCCGGTGTCGGCCGCCGACGTCGGCATCGCGGGTCTCGCGGTGTCCGCCGACGGCCGCACCCTCGCCAGCGGTGGGCTCGGCGGCGCCCTCCGGCTCTGGGACCTGACCGACCCGAAGTTCGTCAGGCCGCTCGGCCAGCCCATCGAGAACCGTGACGACAGCTTCGGGGTGGCGTTCTCGCCCGACGGCACGGTCCTGGCGAGCGCCGGCGCCGGCCAGCTCAGCCTCTGGAACGTGACCGAGAAGGCCATCGCGGCCCCGATCGGCGAGCCCCTTTCCCCTTTCCGCGACGCCGTGTACGCGGTGGCGATCTCCCCCGACGGCAACACCCTCGCCTCCGCCGGCGCGGGCGGGACCGTCGTCCTCTGGAAGTTGCGCTGACCGGCCCGGCCGAGGCGGGTCCCGCCGTGTGGTCGTGAAATGCGGGCGCGACGCCACGCGGCATGACCCGCGCGCGGCGTCGCGTCGCCGATCGCCGCGACCGGCCAAGGTCGCCCCGTCAGGGATGACCTACGGCCGTGCCCGGGGGCGCACGCCGCGATCATGCTGGGCGCGGAGGCTGCCCCGACGGTGGCGTGGCGGGTGCTAGTCGAGCTGGTAGGGCGCCGGGAGGCCGTCGTGGATCTCGATCCATTCGGCGCCCTCGGGGCCGGCCGTCCAGGTGTACTTCTGATTCGGGCTGAACACGCCCTGGCCGGCTCGGGTGATCCGCGCGCCGTAGCGCAGCTCGCCGGAGAGCACATAGGTGATCTGGTTCGTGCCGTGCCGGTGCGGCTTGACCCTGGCGCCGGGGCCGACCCGCGACCTGACCACCGTCAGCGACTTCGATAACAGGATGGTCGTCGACAGCAGGTCGCGCCCCACCGCGTCCAGGAAGTCCCCGCGCTGCTCCTCCGGCAGCCACTGGGAAACCTCCTCGTTGCTGCGGTAGGGCAACGTGTCGGAGTCGTAGAAGAACATCTTTGTGCCGTCACCGGGCACGCCATCGTTCGGATGCGCCGGGACCGTCCCGCCGGCCCCAGGTGCGCGGTGCTCCTCCGCTGCGTCAGTCACGCTGGCCTCCAAGTGAGTCGAGTGCGTTCGGCTGCGCGGGCCGCCGGCGGACTCGGTCGGCAGGCGACCCTGCTGGCAGTCTCGGGATGCCCAGAACCCACCGGCAACCGATTCACGTTCCCTGAAGGCGTCCCTCGCGGCCCACTGGGCGATGGGCGCGGCGGGTCTTCCGGCCCACCAGCCGGTCGCGTCGCGGCGGGCCACCACGAGCCCGGCGCTACCGGCCGGCCGGGGTCGTCAGGCGGGCGCGCAGGAAGCTCTCGGCGCGGGCGGCGATCTCCTCGGGAGCCTCGAGCATGGGGAAGTGGCTCCGGGCGTGGTCGAGTCGGTGGACCTCGAACCACGGGGTGTGCAGCGCGGTCGCCAGCTGCGCGGACAGGAAGCCGCTGTCGGTGGGGGCCGCGTACTGGTGCAGGACGGGCACCGGGTTCTCGAGCCGGCCGAATGCGGCGAGTGGGCCGCGGTGCCGGTGGAACGCCTCGCTGATCAGCTCGGCGGCGCGTGACCACATGTCGAACCCCTGCGCCCGCATGCCCTCGACGGTGTCGACCAGGCCGGGGACGTGCTCGTGGCCGCGGACCCAGCCGCCCGTCAGGCCCGCGACGGCGCCCTGCCAGCGCTCCGGGTCACGCATCGCGTCGAGGCCGGCGAGGAATGGCTCGGGCGCGCCGAGCGGCATCCAGCCGACGAGGATCACGGCCGGCACCCGGCGCGGGAACCTGCGGGCGAGCTCGAGGGCGACCCAGCCGCTGTGCGCGCTCGCGACGGGCACGAAACGGTCGATGCCCAGGGCGTCGAGGACGCCGAGCGCGTCGTCGGCCAGATCCGCGAGCGTGTAGTCATGCGGGCCGGGCGGGTTCGTCCCGTGCCGGCGCCAGTCCATCGTGACGCTGCGGCGCCAGCCGGCGGTCATCCGCGCGGTCGCCCGCCAGACCGACCGGTTGGCTCCGAACCCGGTCAGGTAGAGCAGCGCTGGCCCGCCTGGGCCGACGTCGTCGCCGAGAGCGTGATCCACGAAGTCGTCGTGGTCGACGACGTCCGCGCGGGTGGCCGCGAGCCGGTCGATGACGGGGCGGCGGGTGAGTGTGTGACTGGTCATGCCGCCACTGTCATCCCGGTCAACCGGCCCCGCCCGTGCCTGTCCGGCCGGTGACGTGTCCCGGTACGGACATGGCCCCCGCGCGTGCCCCGCGACGGACGGGCCGGTGCCGGCGGCCCGTCCGGGTCAGGCCGCGCGGTGGGGAGGGGCCAGGTCCTCGCTCTCCGGCCCGGCCGGGTCGACGGACGGCAGGTCCGCGCCGGCCGGCGCCTGGGCCACGCGGTGGGGGCGCAGGAGGAGCCAGACGACCTCCATCAGGACCGCGGCCACCGCGGCGATGCCGAGCCCGGTCAGCGGACCGGCGACGCCGACCAGGGAGAGCTGGAAGAACTCCTGGAAGTAGGGCACCACCAGGACCAGCCCGAACACGGCGGCCATGCCGGCGACCAGCAGCACCCGCCACCAGGTGTAGGGGCGGGCGATGAGGATCAGCGCCCACAGCGAGGCCAGGAACAGCGTGAACGTCGCCAGCGACGTCTCGGCCTCCAGGTCGCCGTCGTAGAAGACCTCCCGCGCGAGGAAGTACGAGACGAGGGAGGCCGCGCCGGCCAGCACGCCGGCGGGGATCGCGAACCGCAGCACCCGGGGCACGAAGCCCGGCCGGGCCCGCTCGTGGTTCGGCGCGAGCGCCAGGAAGAACGACGGGATCCCGATGGTCAGCGAGCTGATCAGCGTCAGGTGCCGCGGCAGGAACGGGTAGGGCACCTGGGTGGCGACCACGACGATCGCGAACAGCACGGAGTAGACGGTCTTGGTCAGGAAGATGTTCGCGACCCGCTCGATGTTGCCGATGACGCGGCGGCCCTCGGCGACGACCGACGGCAGCGCGGCGAAGCTGTTGTCCAGCAGCACGATCTGCGCGACGGCCCGGGTGGCGGGGCTGCCGGAGCCCATCGCGACGCCGATGTCGGCGTCCTTGAGCGCGAGCACGTCGTTGACGCCGTCGCCGGTCATCGCGACCGCGTGGCCGCGGCTCTGCAGCGCGCCGACCATCTCCCGCTTCTGATGCGGCGTGACCCGGCCGAAGATCGTGTGCGCCTCCAGCTCGGCGCCGAGCTCGGCGGTGTCCTCGGGCAGCGCGCGGGCGTCGACCGGGTCGTCGGCCCCCGGCAGGCCCAGCTCGCGGGCGACCGCCCCGACGGAGAGCGCGTTGTCCCCAGAGATGACCTTGGTGGCGACGTCCTGCTTGGCGAAGTAGCGCAGGGTGTCCGGCGCGTCGGCCCGCAGCCGCTGGGCGATCACGACCAGCGCCGCGGGTTCCACGGCGCCAGCGAGCCCCGCGCCGGCGGCCAGCGCCGCGTCGAGCGCCGCGTCGTAGCGGGCGAGCAGCAGGACCCGCAGCCCGCGGGCGCCGAACGCGTCGGCCTCGGCGAGCGCCGGATGGCCCGCGGCCAGCAGCACGTCCGGCGCGCCGAGCAGCCAGGTCGACGCGGCGCCGTCCGGCTCGACGAAGCTCGCCCCGGACCACTTGCGCGCCGAGGAGAACGGCGCCGCGTCGACCGGCCGCCAGCCCTCCGGTGCCGGGTGCGCGTCGATGATCGCCTGCAGGCTGGGGTTGGGCCGCCGGTCGGCGGCGCCGAGCGCGCCGAGCACCGTCGCGACCCGTCGCCGTGTGGCGTCACCGTCGGCGTCGGTGGCGGCGTTGCTCTCGGTGGCGGCGTCGCCCTCGGTGACGGCGTCGCCCTCGGTGACGGCGGCGGCGTCCCCTCCGTCCCCTCCGTCGCCGAGGAGCCGCACCTCCTGGACGTCCATGGCCGGCTCGGTCAGCGTGCCGGTCTTGTCCAGGCAGACGACGCTGACCCGGGCGAGCCCCTCGATCGCGGGGAGCTCCTGTACCAGGCAGTTGCGCATGCCAAGCCGGATGACCCCGGCGGCGAAGGCCAGCGACGTGAGCAGCACCAGGCCCTCGGGCACCATGCTGACCAGCCCGGCGACCATCCGGCGGATCGCTTCGGGCAGATCGTCGTCGTTGACGACGAGCTGGCTGATGATGAGCGCGATCCCGGCCGGGATGATCAGGTAGGTGACGATCCGCAGGATCTGGTTGACGCCGTTGCGCAGCTCCGAGTTCACGAGGGTGAACCGGCTGGCCTCGGCGGCGAGCCGGGCGGCGTAGGCCTCGGCGCCGACCTTGGTCGCCACGTAGGCACCGGAGCCGGCGACCACGAAGCTGCCCGACATCACCTCGTCGCCCGGGCGCTTGTGCACCGGGTCGGCCTCGCCGGTGAGCAGCGACTCGTCGACCTCCAGGCCGTCGGCCTCGACGACCCGGCCGTCCACGACGATCTTGTCGCCGGGGCCGGTCTCGAGCACGTCGTCGAGGACGATCTCGGCCGGCGCCAGGGTGACGGCGGCCCCGTCGCGGCGCACCGTCGGCCGGGCCTCGCCGATCACGGCGAGCCGGTCGAGCGTGCGCTTGGCGCGCAGCTCCTGGATGATGCCGATCACCGAGTTGGCGAGGATCACCAGGCCGAACAGGCCGTCCTGGATCGGGCCGACGACGCAGATCATCGCGAACAGCACACCGATGATCAGGTTGATCCGGGTGAACACGTTCGCGGCCAGGATCTCCCGGACGGTCCGGCTGGTCCTGGTCGGGACGTCGTTGACCTGGCCGGCCTCGACCCGGCGGGCGACCTCGGCGGCCGTCAGGCCGCGCGCCGCGTCCGCCGGCGCCGCGTCCGGCGCGCCGGCCTCGCTCGCCGCGGCGTCGCCCGGTTCCGCCGCGGTGGGGCGGCCGTCGCCCGCGGGGCCGGCCGCCTCGCCGGGTGCCGAGACCTCGCCGGGTGCCGAAGCGCCGTTCACCGCGGTCGCGAGCGGGCTGGAGGCGTCCGTCGGTGCGGGGGAGCCGAGACCATCGGGCTCGGCCGGGCCAGGCGTGACCGGGTCCGCGTCGACCCGCTGCTCCATGCTGCTCCCCTCGCCGTCTCCGGCGCGCCGCGCCTCGCCGCGGGACCGGGCACCGTGGTGTCCCGCGCGTCGGTACGCGCCGGGCACGTCGTCAACCTATGCGAGGAGTGCGACGAAACGGTGACGGAACCCCGGCGCGGTGACGGCGGCAGGACCACGCTGGGAAAACGCCAGCCGGGCAGGGGAAACAACGGTCGCGGGCGGGGCAAGGGGCGACGACGCCAGGCCGGCGGGCCCCGCGGTGAGGGAGGTCTCACCTCGGTGTCCCGACCGCCGACGATCCGAGCGAGTGATCCGGCCGGGAGACGCGGACCGCGGCGAGCACGAGGTGTCAGGTTCCCTGGGCCCACGGCGGGGTCCACCGGGCGGACCGCCGCCGCGCGCCACCCCGCCGGGCGGGGCCGAACAGGAGATCAACGGCGGTCGGGGCGGGCCGGCTGGGCCCTCCAGGCGCCGGCCTGCCCCTGGAAACGGGCGGTCCGCGCCCGCCCGGGCGGCCAGGGGCGAGTATGGACGGGTGGGAACGCGGGACCAGGCCGCCGACGGGGCGCGCGGGCGGGAGACGACGGCCGCGGGGGAGCCGCCGGCGGCGACGGCCGCACCGGGGGCGGCGGCGCTGACATACCGGGTCAGGCCGTTCGCGCGGTCGGCCGTGCTCGCGCCCCGGGCCCCGACCATGCCGGTGATCGAGGACGCGGCCGACGGGGTCGCGGCGCTGCGCGCCCTCGTCGGCCCCGGCGACGTCGCGGTGCTCACCGGCGCGGGGATCTCCACCGAGTCCGGGATCCCCGACTACCGCGGCCCGAGCGGCGCGGCCCGGCGCAACCACACCCCGATGACCTACCAGCAGTTCACCGGCGACCCGGCGGCCCGGCGGCGGTACTGGGCGCGCAGCCACGCCGGCTGGCGGCACATCGCGGCCGCGGCGCCGAACTCCGGGCACACCGCCGTGGCCGCCCTGCAGCGGGCCGGGCTGCTCGCCGGCATCGTGACGCAGAACGTCGACGGCCTGCACCAGGCGGGAGGAGCCCGCTCGGTCCTCGAACTGCACGGCAGCCTCGCCCGGGTGCTCTGCTCCGACTGCGGCGACGTCAGCCCGCGCGACCTGCTCGCCGAGCGGCTGACCGCCGCCAATCCGGACTTCCGCGCCGACGCCGTCGACGCCGGCGTCTCCGGCGCGGAGGAGCCCGACGACGGCCCGGCCGGGGCGGCGGACGCCGCCGGGACCCCCACCGCCGGATCCGGGCGGGTGAACCCCGACGGCGACGCGGCGCTCGGCGAGGCGGAGATCGCCCGTTTCGCCCTGGTCGGCTGCCAGCGTTGCGGAAGTGACCGCCTGGAGCCCGATGTCGTGTTCTTCGGCGCGACGGTCCCGCGCGAGCGGGTGACGGCGGCGATGGCGGTCGTCGAGCGGGCCCGCCTGCTGCTGGTCCTCGGGTCATCGCTGACGGTGATGTCGGGTTACCGGTTCGTCCTGCGGGCCGGCCAGCTCGGCATCCCGGTCGCGATCGTCAACCAGGGGCCCACCCGCGCCGACCCGCGCGCCGACCTGATCATCGACGCCCGGCTCGGCGACGTCCTCCCGCCGCTCGCGCGGCAGTTGGCGTAGCCGGAGCCCGCCCCGCGCACCGGGGCTCCCGTAGGCCGCGTCGCGCCGGCCGGCCCGTCGCGGGCCCGGTCGCGCTGCGAGGATGGACGGCGTGCGGACCCAGGGACCGGCGGCCGTCGGCCGCGCCGAGGTGACCTACCGGGCGGCGACGCTCGCGGACGTGCCGGAGCTGCTCGCGCTGGTGACCTCCGCCTACCGGGGTGAGTCGAGCCGGGCGGGCTGGACGACCGAGGCCGACCTGCTCGACGGCCAGCGCACCGACGCCGAGGCGATCACCGACATCATCACCAGCCGGGACGGCCTGGTCCTGGTCGCCCAGGAGGCCACCGAGGCCGCGGCCGGCCCCGCGGCGGGCCGAGGGATCGTCGCCTGCTGCCAGCTCGAGCGGCATGGCCAGGTCGGCTACTTCGGGATGTTCGCGGTGCGCCCGGTCCAGCAGGCCGGCGGGTTCGGCTCCGCCATGCTCGCCGAGGCGGAGCGGCATGCCCGCGCGGTCTGGGGCGCGGACCGGATGGAGATGTACGTGATCTCCCAGCGCGCCGACCTGATCGCCTGGTACGCCCGCCGCGGCTACCTGCCCACCGGCGAGACGAGGCCCTTCCCCTATGGCGAGGAACGCTTCGGCCTGCCCAGGCGCGACGACCTCGCCTTCACCGTCCTGTTCAAGTCCCTGCGCTGATGACTATCCCGACGCCTGTGGCGGCCTCGGCCAGGCTAGGATCGGCGTTCTACGGGACGTAGTAGGGCGGGGCTGGGATGGTCAGGGTTATCGCGGTCGCGGTGGCGGTCGTCACGCTGGTGCTCGCGGCCTGGGTGTTCTTCCTGGCCTGGCGGAACCGGCCGATCGGGCGCGCGGTGCTCGCCGCGGCCGGGGTGGCCGAGGCGCTGCTGCTCGCGCAGGTGGTCGGCGCGATCGTCCTCGTCGCCCAGGGGGAGCGGGCGGCCGAGCCGCTGACGTTCACGCTGTACCTGGTCGCGTCTTTGGTGGCGCTGCCGATCGGAGCGTGGTGGGCGCTGGGGGAGCGGTCCCGGTCCGCCACGGCGGTGCTCGGGGTCGCGGCCCTGGTTGTCGCCATCCTGGTGGAGCGGCTGGCGCAGACCTGGTCCTGAACGGGCGAGCCCGACAGACAGAACGGCGGAAGGACGGCGATGGCCACCGAGACAGCGCCAACCACCGAGGCAACTCCGGCCACCGAGACAGCGCCGGCCACCGACCAGGCGGCCACCGACCGGGACCAGGCCCCGGCCGCGACCAGGGCGCGGGGCCTGGCGAGCGGGCCCGGTCGGCTGCTGGTCGCGGTCTACGCGGTGTTCGCGCTCGCCGCGACCGCGCGGGCGGCCGTGCAGATGATCACGAAGTTCGACGAGGCGCCGGTCGCCTACCTGCTGTCCGCGTTCGCCGGCGTCGTCTACATCGTGGCGACCGTCGGGCTGACCCGCTCCTCGGCCGGCGGCCGGCGGGTCGCGGGCGTTGCCTGCGCCGTCGAGCTGACCGGCGTGCTCACGGTCGGCACGCTCAGCCTCGTCGACCGGGGCCTGTTCCCCGACGAGGCGGTCTGGTCGGCCTACGGCCAGGGCTACTTCTTCCTGCCGGCCGCCCTGCCGATCCTCGGCCTGTGGTGGCTGCGCCACACGGCCCGCTCCTGATCCCTGGCCCGCGCCGCGGCGCCGTGATGGGGTTGCCCGGACACGCATGAGCGCGTCGGGGATCCAGGACCAGGCCGCCCGGCGGCGCCGGCCGCGTCCGGAGGACTCCGGCGCCTGACCGGGCGCCGCGGCGCCGCGCCTGGGATCCGTCTCGGCGCGCCACGGTCCACCGAGAGCCTGTTGGAGGCGTCGCGATGCGGTTTGTGGGGTTCCGGGACGGCGGCCGGTCGGTGGTCGTCGGGGTGCTGGTACCCGGCGAGGACGGGCCGGCGGTGCTCGGGCTCGCGCCGGTCGAGGAGTTCTACGCGGACCTGCGCCGGTGGCGCGAGCACGCCGGTGAGGCCGTCAGCCGGCCGGGCGCGGCGGCGCGGCCCGCCGGGGAGCTGACGCTGGCGCCACCCGTCCCGCCGGCGGCGCGAGTGCTGTGCGTCGGGCTGAACTACCGGGCGCACGCGGCCGAGACAGGCCTGCCGCTGCCGAAGTACCCGGCCCTGTTCGGCAGGTGGACGGTCAGCCTGACCGTCGACGGCACCCCGGCGCCGGTGCCGGCCGGTGAGCGGGGCCTGGACTGGGAGGGCGAGCTGGGGGTCGTCGTCGGCGCGACGCTCGCCGACGTCGACGAGGCGGCGGCGATGGCCGGGGTGTTCGGCTACGCCGCGTTCAACGACCTGTCGGCCCGCCGGGCCCAGGGCCGCTCCCCGCAGTGGACGCTCGGCAAGAACTCGGACTTCTCCGGCCCGCTCGGCCCCATCGTCACCGCCGACGAGGCCGGCGACCCGGCCGACGGGTGGCGTGTCGTCACCCGGGTCCGGACCCGCGCCGCCGATGGCTCGCGGCTCGACGAGATCGTCCAGGACGGCGACACCAGTGACATGATCTTCACGGTCGGCGAGGTGTTGTCGTTCATCAGCCGGACCATCACGCTGCATCCCGGTGATCTGCTGGTGACAGGCACCCCGGCGGGTGTCGGCTACATCCGTAAACCGCCGCGCTACCTCGTGCCCGGCGACTGGGTGGAGGTGGAGATCGAGCGCGTCGGCCGGGTCTCCACCCCCATCGTCGACACAAGCGGCCGCGGCTGAGCCTCGCCGCCGCCACGGCCGTCGTCGCGTCCCTGCCCGAGCTCGTCCCGGCGGCCGCGCCACCAGGGGAGCCGCCGCCGAGCGAGCAGGCGCGTGGCGAGAACGCGGCGGCGGTCGGCGAACGCCACCACGCCGAGGGCGACGAGGCCCCCGAGCAGGGCCGCGCCGCCGACGTCGACGCCCAGCTGCCCGGTGGCAGCGGACCCGCCGGTCGGCCGTGTCGCCGGGTCGATCCGGCCGAGGCCGACCGCCGGTGCCTCAGCCGCCCCGCCGGGCTGTCCGAGGCCGCCGGCGCCGGGCAGCACGATCCGCGCACTGTCCGTGGCACTCGAACCGTTCCGTGGGCTCCGCTCCTCGGTGAGAGTGACTGCCGGCGGGCCGTTCCCCGTCCCGGCCGTGGTGCCAGCCATGGCGGGCGCGCTGGCCGTGAGCCCGATCCCGAGGGTGAGCACCGTTCCCAGACCTGGGCCGAGTCCGACTATTGACGGTCGTCTGGCGCGGCCGGCGCCGGGATGGTCAGGCGTGGACGGGCGCATGCGGCTCTCCATTTCCGGGCTCCGCGCCTCGACCATGGGTAGTCGCATAAACGCGGACGGTAGGTAGTCGCATCGAAGAGCGGTACCGACGGGCCGTCAACCGGGGCGGCGGCCCTCCTCACCCCGCCAAGGTGGCGCGTCACGGGGGCGACCGAGGGTTGTCGGTGGTCGTGGGTGGTCACGGGTCCCGGGTGGCGGCTGGTCGCGATGTGGGCGTCGCGGGGACCAGCCCCGCGGTCCACCCGCCCGCGGCGTTCCGGGGTGTGTCCACTGATCAAAGTGGGCGCGCTCCGGCGCGGAGCAACGGGTGGCAACCTGGCCGGCGGATGGGTCCCGGAGGGACCTTGTTCCCAGGACGGCTGTCAAGTGTCCGGCGCCGTGAGATTCGCCGTCGATTTACGGGCGGCCGACCGCGGCTTTTTGGTGAGCCCTCGCCGTCTGTTTGGTGGTGCGATCAGGGTGAATTTCCGGCCGGTCGCCGGGTGTTTTGTCCGGGGATCCCGGAGCAACCGGAGCGCGTGGAGGAGCGGCATTTCTGGTGGTAATGTGGAACGCTCCCTGATCGATTTCCGGGCATCGAAGAACGCGGTTACGCTGCGTCGCGCAGTCATTCCCGCATCGCATCAGGTTTATTGGGGGCTCGATGAAGAAGTCGATTGGCCGACGCGCCGCAACCGCCGCTGCCGCCGGGGCTGTTGCTCTGGTGGTTGGTCTCGGCCCGGGCGCGACGGCCGCGCAGGCCTTCGACGACTGGGGCTGGGACAAGGACAAGCGCCACGGCTGGGACCGGGGGAAGGACGACTGGTGGGGTAAGGACCGCAAGGACCGGAAGGACGACTGGTGGGGTAAGGACCGGAAGGACCGGAAGGACGACTGGTGGGGTAAGGACCGGAAGGACCGGAAGGACGACTGGTGGGGTAAGGACCGCAAGGACCGGAAGGACGACTGGTGGGGTAAGGACCGGAAGGACGACTGGGGCTGGTAGCCACGCCACCGTCGGGCTGGCGCCGGTTGGCGCCAGCTGACCAGCGGGGCGGCGCTCTCGTTTTCGGGGGCGCCGCCCTTTTCTGTGCGCGCGAGTGCCAGAAGCGGGCGTCGGGAAACAAAGAAATCCCGCTTGGCGCAAGTTTCCCGGGTCGGTCGCTGGCGGCGCGGAAAGCCGCCAGTGCCGCGGGCGGTCGGCGCGAGAGCGAGTCCGGTTCGCGGTCCGTCACCGGGCGGCGGTGGGACGGCGACGTGACGGCGGGCGGCGAGTTCGGGGGCTCGGCGGGGGCGCCGTCGAGCGCGCCGGTCGCGTACCGGCACCCTCGGCGAGCAACTGGGTCGCATGACCGAGGTCGCGCGCCGCCCGCGGCAACGGTCACCCCGATCCGGGGCGCGGCGAGCAACAGGGACGCGTGCCGCGCCCCGGCCCTTGCCGGCCCGCGGGGTAACGGCGCCCGTGGTCACCGCCGCGTCCTCGGGCGGGCCGGTGGGTACGAGTCCGACGCTGACCCGGGTTGTGCATGGCTGGCCGGCAAGCGAGCGCGAGGCTGAGACAGCTCGCCGCGGCCGCTGCCCCACGGCGCGTGGGTGCTCGGCGGTGTCGTCCCGCGGGCCGGCGAACTTGTCGCCGCCGAGGCAGGCAACGGTGTCGGCGTCGCGGACCTGGCCGCGCATCCGCCGGGCGGCGATGGTCAGCACCAGGTCGCCGGCCTCGTGCCCGAGGGTGTTGTCGACCCGTCTGAAGCCGTCCAGGTCGCGGAGCCGGGGCGCCCGCGTGCCGACCGCTCGATCGCGGGCCGCGGCCGCCCGGCGAACAGCGCCCGGTCGTCGTCGTGACCGGGTAGCCCGCGGGTGGGGGCCACCGCTCGAGGAGCGCGCGTCGCGGAAGCCTCCCACCACCCGTCACCTCCCCGAAATAACGTACCGCGTCTGGGTGGATTCCTAGCGTGGCAGTCTGGCGTACTATGCCGACCGGTTAACGATCACCGAAAGTGACCGAAATATGGTAAGTGCTCGATTTCGGCGGCGGCGGACCTACTTGGCCGGAGGATGTGCGATCAATAACTTCGACGAGTTTCCGAGGTCTTTGAGTGGACACATGGAGGATGGTGCGCTACGTGGCCTCCGATGAACTGTCCGACCCACCGCCGGCCGAACACGGGGTCCGGCTGCTGAATCCCGACGGCACGCCGCGCGCGCATCCCGAGTTCGACGCCCTCCTCGACGTCGAGGATCTCAAGAGCTGCTATGGCGCGATGCTGCGGGCGCGGCACCTCGACGACGCGGCCACCACGCTGCAGCGCCAGGGCGAGCTCGCGCTGTGGATCCCGCTGCGCGGCCAGGAGGCGGCCCAGGTCGGCTCCGTGCGCGCCGCCGCCCCGGCCGACTTCCTCTTCCCCAGCTACCGCGAACACGCCGTGGCCTGGGAACGCGGGCTGCCTCCGGTCGAGGTCATGCGCCTGCTGCGCGGGATCACCCACGGCGGCTGGGACCCGGCCGCGTACAACCTGGCGAACTACGCGCTGGTGCTGGCCACCCAGACCCTGCACGCCGTCGGCTACGCCCTCGGGATCCAGCTCGACGCGGAGCGCGCCCGGTCCGCCGGGCCGGGCATGGCCGCCGTCGCGACGGTCGCCGCGGCCACCGAAGGGCGCGCGAATATAGGACGCCCGACAATCGGAAGCGACCCGGAAAACGCACGCGGAGCGCCGGCCCGTGGGCATCCGGAAAATATTGTTGGACCGCCGATCGTAGGACGTCCCACAAATACCGTCGGCCTACCGAACGTAGGACGTCCGACAAATTTGGGAGACGTGCTCGACGCCGCGGTGGTCGTCTATCTCGGCGACGGCGCGATGAGCCAGGGCGACGCCAACGAGGCGTTCGTCTGGGCCGCGAGCTTCAACGCCCCGGTCGTGTTCTTCTGCACGAACAACCAATGGGCGATCTCCACCCCGGCCGCGCGGCAGGCGCGGGTGCCACTGGCCGAGCGCGCCGCCGGGTTCGGCTTCCCCGGGGTGCGGGTCGACGGCAACGACGTCGTCGCGGTGCACGCCGTCACCACCTGGGCGCTGGAGCGGGCCCGGGCGGGCGCCGGCCCCACCCTCATCGAGGCCTACACCTACCGGATGGGCCCGCACACCACCTCCGACGACCCGACCCGCTACCAGCCGGCCGAGGCGCTCGACCGCTGGCGCGCGCTCGACCCGATCGACCGGGTCGCCCGGGCGCTCGCGCCGGTCTGCGACCCCGGCTGGTTCGACGAGCGGCTGGCCGAGGCACGGGCCACCGCCACGCGCCTGCGGGCGCAGACCCTCGCGCTGGCGGACCCGCCGCCGGACGCGTTCTTCGACGAGGTGCTGGTGACCGAGACGGACGAGGGCCGCGCGCAGCGCGCCGCGTTCCGGGAGTACCGGGAGTCGTTCCAGGTATGAGCATGCGGACATTGCGACCAGCCGCGGTCCCCGGCACGATCGCGGCGCCTGTCTCACCGGCCCCGGCTCCGGCCGCCGCCGGCGCGCCCGAGCACGCGGCGGCGGAGGACGCGGCGCGGCCGGTGGCGCTGGCCAAGGCGCTCGGCGCCGCGCTGCGCGACGCGATGGCGGCCGACGAGAGAATCGTCCTGCTCGGGGAGGACGTCGGCCGGCTCGGCGGAGTCTTCCGGGTCACCGACGGCCTGCAGCGGGAGTTCGGCGAGGCCCGGGTGATCGACAGCCCGCTGTCCGAGAGCGGGATCGTCGGCGCCGCGATCGGGCTGGCGATGCGTGGCTACCGGCCGGTCTGCGAGATCCAGTTCGACGGTTTCGTCTATCCCGCCTTCGACCAGATCGTCACCCAGCTCTCCCGCCTGCGGCAGCGCTCCGGCGGCGCCCTGCGGATGCCGGTGACCATCCGGATCCCGTACGGCGGCGGGATCGGCGCGGTCGAGCATCACAGCGAGTCCCCGGAGGCCTACTTCGCGCACACCCCGGGGCTGCGGGTGCTCACCCCGTCCACGGCGGCCGACGGCTACCTGCTGCTGCGCCAGGCGGTCGCCTGCGACGACCCGGTGATCTTCTTCGAACCGAAGCGGCGCTACTGGGAACGCGGCCCGCTCACCCCGGCCGAGGACCCGCCGCTGCCCATGGAGCGCGCCCGCGTGACCCGGCCCGGCTCCGACGTCACCCTGCTCGCCTACGGGCCGACGGTACGCACCTGTCTGGACGCCGCGGCGGCCGCGGCGGCCGAGGGCCGCTCGGTCGAGGTGGTCGACCTGCGCTCGCTCGCCCCGCTGGACTGGCCGACGATGACCGCCTCGCTGCGCCGGACCGGGCGGGCCGTGGTGGTGCACGAGGCGCCGGTCGTCGCCGGGCTCGGCGCGGAGATCGCCGCGCGGCTGACCGAGGAGTGCTTTTACCACCTGGAGGCGCCGGTCGGCCGGGTCGGCGGTTACCACGTCCCCTACCCGCCGGCCCGGCTGGAGAAGGAGTACCTGCCCGACCTCGACCGGGTGCTCGACGCCGTGGACCGGGCCTTCGGCCACTGATCCCCGCTGCCGCTGATCCCCGCTGCCGCGCCCGTCATCCCCGCCGCGCCACCGTCACCTCCGCCGCGCCACCCGCCATCCGCGCTGGTCCGGCCGCCGACGCGCCCGGACGAACCAGGAAGAAGAGGCCAGATGCACGACCAGTTCCGGCTGCCCGACCTTGGCGAGGGGCTCGCCGAGGCGGAGATCGTCCACTGGCTGGTGGCGCCGGGGGACGCCGTCGCGCTCGACCAGCCGCTGGTGGAGGTGGAGACGGCCAAGGCCGCGGTGGAGATCCCGTCGCCGTTCGCGGGGACCGTGTACGCGCTGCACTGCGCCGAGGGTGACCTGGTGCCGGTCGGCGCGCCCCTGCTCACCGTCGCCGCCGCGGACCAGGCGGGCCGGCCCGTCCGCGCGCGCGACGCGCTCGTCGGCACCGGCGCGCCGGCGCCCGAGGCCGCCGCGCCCGAGGCGCCGCCGGCGCTGGTCGTCGGCCGTGCCCCCGACGAGCCGGCCGGCGGCGAGGCCCCGCGCCGGCGGCCCCGCCGCCCGGCCGGGGAGCCGGCGAGACCGGTCCCGACGCCCGTGCCGGTCCCGGCTGCCGTGCCGCTCGCGGCGGTCGCCGCGGTCCCGGTGACGGCCGTGGCCAGGGCGGCGGCGTCGGTGGGCGAGGCCCGCGCGCGGGTGCTGGCGCCCCCGCCGGTGCGCCGGCTCGCCCGCGACCTCGGCGTCGACCTCGGCACGGTTCACCCGACCGGGCCCGGGGGCACCATCGCCCGCGCCGACGTGACCGCCGCCGCGCGGCTCGCCGAGTCCCCCGGGCCGAGGACGCCCGCGTCCGGGGCGGGAGCACCGGCCGCGCCGCGGGGGCGGGGCGGCGACGGCCTGCCCAGCGCCGCCGGGATCGCCGGCGGCGAGGCGACCGGCGGCGAGGCGACCGACGGTGCCGGGATGCCGCCCGCCCGCCCCGGCGATCGGATCCCGGTGCGCGGCGTCGCCCGGCAGATGGCGCTGGCCATGGAGCGCAGCGCCTTCACGGTCCCGCAGGCGACCGTGGCCCGCTCCGTCGACGTCACCGCGATGCTGGGACTGCTCGCCCGCTGGCGGGCCGACGCCGAGGGCTCGGGCACCAGGCCCGCCCGGCTGCCGGCCCGGATCACCCCGCTGGCGTTCATCGCCCGCGCCGTCGTCGCGGCGCTGGCCGCGCACCCGCTCGCGAACTCCCGCTGGCTCGCCGCGCCCGACGGGTCGTGCGAGATCGAGATGTACCCGGCCGTCAACCTCGGGGTGGCGGTCGCGAGCGACCGGGGCCTGGTCGTGCCGGTGATCCCGGGCGCGGACGCGCTCGCGCTGCCCGCGCTGGCCGCCGAGCTCGCCTGGCTGGTCACGACCGCCCGCGCCGGGCGGACCCCGCCCGCCCGGATGCGCGGCTCCACGATCACCGTGTCCAACGTGGGGGTCTTCGGCGTCGACTCCGCCGCCGGGCTCGTCCGCGAGGGCGAGGCCGCGCTGGTCGTGCTCGGCGCGATCCGCGAGACGGCCGCCGTGTGGGAGGGGCATGTCCAGGCCCGGAAGGTGATGACGATCTCGGTCTCGTTCGATCACCGGATCCTGCACGGCGAGGCGGCCTCCCGCTTCCTCGGGGAGATCGCCGACGTGCTGGCCGACCCGGCCCGCCTGCTGCTGCTGGGCTGAGCGCCACCGCCGGAACCGGGCCCGATGGGGCCATCCCGCCCAGACGGCGCCCGGCCCGGGACACGCCGGGACAACGCGGGCCCGCCGCCGCGCGTCCGACGAGGTGGCGGCGCCGATGGCGCGTGTGAGCGGTCGCGGGTGGGTGTGTGGTGGGCCTCGATGGTGGGCCCGATGGTTCTGCCCGGGTTGATCCCGCCTAGGATCGCCCCGGGCGAGTCGTCCTGGGAACCCCGGCGGCCACCGCGCCCGCCCAACGCGGTTCCCGCCTCGCCAGCGGGCTGCCGCGCACCGGGCGCGCCGCGCGCGGACCCCAGATCTGACAGACGGAGGAACAGCAGGTGGACGTGTTGCCGGAGATCCTGCTCACGGTCGCGATCGCGCTCGCGGCGGGCGCGCTCGGCTCGCTGGCGATCCGGCTGTGGGAGCGGCCCGCCGGCATGCCGGCGACGCGTCCTCGACAGTCGACGCTGTTCGGGCTGGCGGCCGACGACGAGATCCTCATCGCGGTCGCCTCGCTCGCGCCGTCGGCGACAATCGCCCGGGACGACGTGCTGGCCGTCGCCGAGCTTGCCTCGATCATCTACGGCTCGGACGCCCGCCCGCGGGTCACGCCCGGCGGCGCGGTGCAGGACAGCATCGGCCGGCGCACCGAGTTCTGCGTCGGCGACCCCCGTTCCAACCCGCGCATGGCCGCCCACCTGGCCCGCTACCTGCCCGGGGTGACGTTCTCGCCGCCGTCGCCCCCCCCCCCCCCCGCGCCCCCCGCGGCGCGGCCCGCGCGCG
>NZ_JADWYU010000251.1 GCF_016786325.1 Frankia nepalensis
AAGGGCTGGCAGCCCTCTCGGACGGCGGCGGGGACGGGCGCGGACCTGGGCTGGCCCGCGCCCCGACGCTACCCGCCCCCCCCCACGCCCCGGCCCGCCCGGGCGGGTCGACGTGACGCGCCGGGCCTGACCGCTGTCCGGACCGGGCCGGCGCGGCGCGCCTGCCCCGCGCTCCCGGGCTCCGGCCTTCGTGCCCCGCCCCGGGAACGAGACGCGGGGCACACTGTTTCGGCCGTGCTACGCGGCCTCGCCGCGGGCCGCCGTCCACCCGCCCGCCGCCGGCGGCCGGCCGGGCGCGTTTGTGCGCCGGGCACATCGGTCCGTCCACCCGCCCGACCTACGGTCAGTACTGCCGCCGACGCCGGCGGCGTTCGGACGGTGAGGCCGGCCGCGCCCGGGGCGCGGGGCGCCTGGTTCCTCGTCGTCGGCACAGGGTCATCGACACGGGGTCATCGGCACAGACGGCGGACAGCGGGAGGCGGCGTGCGGGCGGTCCTACAGCGCGGGTTCGGCGGTGTCGAGGTGCTCGCCGTCGAGTCGGTCCCGGACCCGACGCCGGGTCCCGGTGAGGTCGTCGTCCAGGTCGCGGCCTGCGGCGTGAACCATCTGGACATCATGCAGCGGCGCGGGCCAGCCAAGATCCCCGGCTTCGCGCTGCCGCACATCGCCGGCATGGACGTCGCCGGCACGGTCGCCGCCGTCGGGCCCGAGGTGACGACGCTCGCCTCCGGCGACCGGGTGGTCGTCAACCCCGGGGTTCCCTGCTTCTCCTGCCCGACCTGCCTCGCGGGCGACGACGGCTTCTGCCACCAGACGAGGGTCATCGGCGCGACCACCGCCGGTGGCTACGCCGAATACGTGCTGGTGCCCGCGCGCAACGCGCACCTCGTCCCCGACCACGTGCCGCTGGCCGAGGCGGCGCTGGTGCCGACGATCTGGTCCACCGCCTGGCACGCCGTCAGCGCCACCGGTGGGCTGACCGCCGGCGAGACCGTGCTCGTCCACGCCGCCGCCAGCGGCGTCAGCCTCGCCGCGATCCAGCTCGCCAAGCAGCTCGGCGCCACGGTCGTCGCCACCGCCAGCAGCGCGGACAAGCTCGCGTTCGCGGGCTCGATCGGCGCCGACCACCTCGTGCTCGCCGGCGCCGACACCCCCACCGAGGACGTCGTCGGCGCGGTGAAGGCGGCGACCGGCGGGCGCGGCGTCGACATGGTGCTCGACCACGTAGGCCCCGCCACCTGGCCGGCGTCCGTCTTCAGCCTCGCGCCACGGGGCCGGCTCGTCTTCGTCGGTGACACCACCGGACCCGAGGTGACGATCCCGCTGGAGTACGCCTTCCACTTCGGCCTGAAGTTCCTCGGCTCCGACCCGTACCCGGCCCGCGAGTTCGCCCAGGTGCTGGAACGCTACTGGCGCGGCGGGCTCGTCACCCCGGTCGACGCCGAGTTCGCGCTCGCCGACGCCGCCGCCGCGCAGACCCGGCTCGAGGAACGCCGGGCCATCGGCAAGGTCCTGCTGAGGCCGTGAACCCCATAGAGGCCATGCACCCCGGCGGGAGCCCCGAGAGCGGACCGGAGACCGCGGCGGATGCCTGCGCCGCGCCGATGTCCGCGCCCCCGAGCGGCGGCTCGGCCACAGCCCAGAACCCCCCGTCAGGGCCGTGGCCGAGTCCGCCTTCTCCGCTTCCCGCTTCGCTGCCTCCCGCGCCGCCGACGCCGGCGGCCGTGTGGGAGGTCATCCATGGCTTCCGGCGCTACTGGGCGCTCGTCGCGGCGCTCGACCTCGGCCTGTTCGAGGCGCTCGCGTCCGGGCCGCTGGACGCGGCGGGGCTCGCCGAGGCGGTCGGCGTCGACGCCCACCGCGCCGGGCTGCTCGCCGACGCGCTGGTCGCCATGGAACTGCTCACCGCCGCGCCGACCGCGACGCCGGCCGCCGGACCGGCCGGGGCGCCGGCCCAGACGCCGCCCGGGCCGGCTGACGACGCCGCCGGTCCGGGCGGGCTCCGGTACGCCCTGGGCCTCGTCGCCGCCAACTACCTGCTCACCGACGGCCAGCGGTCGATGGCGCGGCTGGTGCGCGAGGCGCCCGGCCCGCACGAGCGGTGGCCGGAGCTCGCGGAGACGCTGCGGCGCGGCGCGCCGAGCGCCCGCGTCGAGGACGACCCGGGCGCCTTCTACCCGAACCTCGCGCGCGGCACGGCGCCGATCCAGCGGGCGGTCGCCGCCGCCGTGGCCCGCGAGCTCACGGCCGCGCGCGGCCCGGCGCCGCTGGTCGTCGACCTGGGCGCCGGCGCGGCGCCGTGGGCGCTGGCGTTCCTCGAGGCCTGGCCCGCCGCCCGCGGGCTCGCCGTCGAACTGCCCGAGGTCGTCCACGTCACCCGCGAGGCGGCCGCCGCCGATCCCGCCGGCGACCGGCTGGACGTCGTCGCCGGCAGCTTCCACCGGGTCGAGCTGCCGGAGGCCGGCGCCGACGTCGTCGTCCTCGGCCACGTGCTGCGCACCGAGCCGCGCGGCGGGGCGCGCCGGCTGGTCGCGCGGGCCGCCGCGGCGCTGCGACCGGGCGGGACGCTCGTCGTCGCCGACTACCCGCGCCCCGAGACACCCTCGCCGGCGGCCACCACCGAGACGCTGATGGCGCTGACGATCCTCGCCACCACCGGCGGCCAGGGCGCGTTCCATGCCGCCGACCTGCGCGCCTGGGCACGCGCCGCCGGCCTGGAACTGGGGCCCACCTACACCCCGCTGCCCGGTCAGACCGTGCTGACCGCCACCCGGCCCGGCGGGACCGCGCCCCGGCCCGTCGCGCGGCCCGGGCTACGGCCCCTCGGGTCGGTCTTCCCTCCGTCTGAGAGCAGGGAGTAACGCATGACCTCCGACGAGACACTCCGCGCCCAGACCCAGCCGGCCCTCGGAGCCACTCCCCGCCAGGTCGACACGATCATCTCCGGGGCGCTCGTCGTCACGATGGACGCCGAACGCCGGGTGATCAGCGACGGCGCCGTCGCCATAGACGGCGACACGATCGCCGCCGTCGGCAAGACCGCCGACGTGCTCGCGGCCTTCGGCGCCCGTGAGCTGGTCGACGGCCGGCGCTTCGTGCTCACCCCCGGCCTGGTCAACACCCACATCCACATCACCGGCGAGCCGCTGACCCGTGGCTACGTGCCCGACGACACGCCGTTCTTCGAGAACGTCTTCGTCTGGCTCACCCCGCTCTACTCCCACTACGACGAGCGCGAGGAACGCCTGTCCGGCCAGCTCGCGGCGCTGGAGATGCTGCGCAGCGGCACCACCACCTTCCTGGAGGCCGGCACGATCCGGTTCCTGGACGCCGTCGTCGACGGCCTCGTCGAGACCGGCATCCGCGGCCGGGTCGGCCGCTGGACCTGGGACCTGCCGCCAGAACCGGAGGTCTACCGGCAGACGACGGACGAGGCGATCAAGGGGCTGGTCGACGAGCTGGACCGGTTCGCGAGCGTCGCGGACGGGCGGCTGGCCGCCTGGCCGATCCTCGTCGGCCACACGACCTGCACCGACGAGCTGTGGAAGGCGGCCGCCGAGCTCGCCCGCGAGCGCGGCACCGGCCTGTCCTTCCACATGTCCCCGGCGCACCTGGACCCCGAGTACTTCCTCGCCACCTACGACCGGCGCCCGATGGAGCACCTGGCCGACCTCGGCGTGCTCGGCGAGAACGTGATCCTCACCCACGCCGTGCACGTCGACGACAACGAGATCGACATCCTGGCGGCCACCGGCACCTCCGTGGCGCCCTGCCCGACGACGGCGCTGAAGGTCTCCTACGGCATCACCCAGATCGGCAAGTTCCCCGAGATGGTCGCCAAGGGCGTCAACGTCGCGATCGGAACCGACGGCAACAACGCCTCCAACTACTCCGACCTGATGCGGGCGACCTACCTGGTCGCCGGCCTGTTCAAGGACGGCCGGCGCGACGCGACCATGTTCCCCGCCGAGCAGGCCTTCGAGATGGCCACGCTCGCGGGCGCGCGCGGCCTGGGCCTGGAGGACCAGATCGGAGTGCTGGCTCCGGGCCGCAAGGCCGACCTCGTCGCCCACGACACCGACCGGCCCGAATGGCGCCCACTGCTCAACGTCGCCAACCAGCTCGTCTGGTCGGCCGACGGCCGCGGTGTCCACAGCGTCTGGGTGGACGGCCACCGCGTCGTCGAGAACTACCACCACACGACGGTCGACGAGGACCGTCTCTACGCCGAGGCGCAGGCTGCCGGCGAGGCCATCACCACCCGCTCCGGCCTGCCCAACAAGGCCCGCTGGCCGGTCCTGTGACCGGCAGTAGCCGACCAGCAATTCCCGTGACCGGACCTTCGTTCCCGTGACCGCACTTTCGTCGTCTGATCCACCAACCCGACCCCGGATGTTCTGGACGCGACCCCGATACCAACTATGGGGGGGCGCTCAGCGCCCGACCGGCGGGCGGCCGGGGTCCTTGCCGGATCACGAAGCTATCTGGGAGGTCTGGGTCGCGCCAGCGACCTTCGAGCCGATCGCCACAAGGCCCGCTGGCCGCTGGTCTGACCACCTGCCTTTCACGCGCGACTGATTATCCGCGTCTGACTACCGCCGCCACGAAACGTTTCCGGGAGGATGCCATGACGGTTCTCACCCCGCAGTTGCTGGAATCCTTCGCGGACTCGGTGCTCCCCACCGCGCGGGCGAGCACGCTCCCGGCCACCTGCTACACCGACGAGGAGTTCTTCGCCTTCGAGAAGGAGGCGGTCTTCGGCCAGGAATGGCTTTGCCTCGGCCGTGCGTCCGACGTCCCGAACCCCGGCGACTACACCAACGTCGAGCTCGTCGGGGAGCGGCTCACCCTGGTCCGCGGCCATGACGGCACGGTCCGGGTGCTCTCCCCGGTCTGCCAGCACCGCGGCATGCTCGTGAGCGAGGGCAGGGGCAACTGCCGGGCGTTCAAGTGCGCCTACCACCACTGGACCTACGGCCTGGACGGCGGCCTCGTCGGCGCCCGCGAGATGGACCGCACCGAGGGTTTCGACAAGTCCCAGTGGGGCCTGCCGTCGCTCCCGGTG
Organism: Frankia nepalensis; assembly: GCF_016786325.1. Classification (GTDB taxonomy): domain Bacteria; phylum Actinomycetota; class Actinomycetes; order Frankiales; family Frankiaceae; genus Pseudofrankia; species Pseudofrankia nepalensis. The sequence continues at coordinate 5,066 of NZ_JADWYU010000251.1, forward strand.
GAGATCTGGCAGGGTTTCGTCTTCACCAGCCTGAAGGCCAACCCCGAGCCGCTCGCGCCGCGGCTGGCCAAGCTCGACGAGTTGTTCGCGCACTACGAGCTCGACAGGTGCGTCTCCCGCAAGTCGTTCGAGAGCCCTTCCATGCCGTGGAACTGGAAGGTGATGTTCGAGAACTTCAACGACGGTTACCACGCCAGCCGGCTGCACGCGGGCGTGCACGACTTCTGCCCGTCCAACCGCTCGTCGTTCCTGCCATACGCGCCCGACGACGCCGCGATCGCCCGGACCAACGGCTTCCTGTTCCCGGACGGTGGTTTCAACGCGCTGCAGAAGGCGCTGCTGCCCATATTCCCGGGGCTCACGGAGGAGGAGCGCTCGCGGGCCGCGTTCGCGCTCGTGCCGCCGACGCTGTGCCTCGGCGTCGCGCCCGACCAGGCGTTCTACTTCCTGATCCGGCCGAAGGACGCCGGCCACATCGAGGTGGAGGTGCACTACCTCTTCCATCCGGACGCGCTGCGCGATCGGCTGTTCGAGGAGAAGTTCCAGCTTTCCGAGGCCGGCGTGAACGGCATCGTCGCCCAGGACGTCATGGCGACCACCGGCGTCCAGCAGGGCCTGACGAGCCGGTTCGCGCCGCGTGGCCGGTACTCCTACCTGGAGGAGGCACAGCAGCAGTTCAACCAGTGGCTGGTGCGCCGCTACACCGAGGGCTGGCCCGGCGGCGGCCGCGACGCCTCGTCTCCAGGAACCGCCTCGTCTCCAGGAACCGCGTCCTCTCCCGACGCCGCACCGTCCGACAGTGCCCCGGCCCTCGCGCCGGTTTCCGACCCGACCGCCCGTGAGGTTGCCGCATGACCGCCACCGTCAGCACGTCGACGAGCACCGCCTTCCTGGCCTCCACGCCGGAGACCGTTCGCTGGGGCTTCCTGCCGAACGCGGCGGCCGAGCCCGTCCTGAAGGTCGTCCCCGGCACGGCGGTGACCATCGAAACGGTCAGCCACGAGGGGATCATGGAGGATCAGGGGCGCGACCCGGTCGCCTACTTCGGCTCCCACGGCGTGCGGCCGGCGGAGATCCCGGCCGACCAGGTCGCGATCGCCGCCTCCGGGCTGGAGCACGCGTTCGACGCCGGCCCGCACATCGTCACCGGCCCGATCCGGGTCGACGGCGCCGCCGCCGGCGACGTGCTGCGCGTCCGCGTCGTGAACCTCGAGCTGCGCGCCACGTTCGGCGTCATCTCCAACCGTCATGGCCTGGGCTGCCTGGCCGGTGAGTTCCCCGAGGGAACCGCCCGGCACCCCGACGCCGACAAGGACCACCCCGAGCGTTACGGCTCGGTGCTCACCTTCGCCAGGACCCGCGCCGTCGGCGGCGTCGACTACGGCGTCCTGCCCTTCGGCAACCCCGGCCTGCCGAACGCGGAGGCCGTCTTCCCGCTCGCCCCGTTCCTCGGGATCATGGGCGTCGCCCCGGACACCACCGGCCCCGTGGGCTCCGTCCCGCCCGGCCGCCACGGCGGCAACCACGACATCGCGATGCTCGGCGCCGGCAGCACCTTCTACCTGCCGGTCCAGGTCGACGGCGGCCTGTTCTACGTCGGCGACCCGCACTACGCCCAGGGCGACGGCGAGGTCGCGCTCACCGCGCTCGAGGCGCCGCTGCGGGCCACGGTCGTCCTCGACGTGCTCAAGGGCCTCGAGGCCGACCGGGTCATCGGGGCGCTGCGCGAGCCGTTCGGCGAGACCGACCAGTACTGGATCCCCGTCGGCATGGACCGCGACCTGAACGAGGCGATGCGCAAGGCCACCCGCGCCGCGATCGGCTTCCTGTCCACCAAGGTCGGGATGAGCCGCGCGAACGCGATGGCCTACCTGTCCGCCGCCGCCGACTTCGCGGTCAGCCAGGTCGTCGACGACGTCAAGGGCGTCCACTGCAAGATCCGCAAGAGTGACTTCCCGGCCCTTTAGCCCGGTTGTCCTGGAAACGAGGACGCTCGGGGAGATTACTCGGTGTGACCGGATTCGGGTCTGTGGGCCTCGGGCCGGGGCATACGATGCGCGGACGGGAGGTGGCGGTGACGGCGGAGGAGGAGCAGGCGGGCGGGCTGGTGTTCCCGGCCGGGCCGCCCACACCGGTCTGGGAGGTCATCACCGGTTACACCCGGTACTGGCTGGTCGTCGCCGCGCTCGACCTGGGTGTCTTCGAGGAACTGGCCGGCGGGCCGCGCGGGCTCGACGAGCTCGCGGAGGCCACCGGGGTGGCGTCCCGCCGGCTGGCCGTCGTGCTCGACTTCCTGGTCACCGCCGGCCTGCTGACGACCGCGGGCGACCGGGTCTTCGGCCTGACGCCGACGACCCGCGGCTACCTGCTGCGCGACTCGCCACTGTCCATGGTCGAGATGGTGCGGTACTCGCCCGGCCCGCGCACCGCCTGGCCCGAGCTGTCGGCGACGCTGCGCCGCGGCCGGCCGACCCGTTCCGTCGAGGACGACGCCGGCCTGTTCTACGGCCGGCTCGCGATCGCGAGCGCCCCCACCCAGCAGGCCGTCGCCCAGGCCACCGCGGCGCTGCTCCCCGACCCGGGGGAGGGCGCGCTCGTCCTGGACCTCGGCGCTGGCGCCGCGCCGTGGGCGATCGGGATGCTACGGGCCTGGCCGCGCGCGAAGGCGCTGGCGGTCGACCTGCCGACGATCACCCCGTTCGCCGAGGCGGCGGCCGCCGAGCACGGCGTCGCCGACCGTTTCGACGTGCGCGCCGGCAGCTACCTCGACGCCGTCCTGCCCATCGGCGAGGCGGCGGTCGTCACGATCGGCCACGCCATCGGCCTGCAGTCCGCCGACCTCGCCAAGGCGCTGCTGCTGCGGGCCCGCGGCGCGCTGCGCCCCGGCGGGTTCGTCGTCATCTCCGACTACTTCCGCCCCGCCGAGCCGCCCGCCGGGCGCGGCCTGGAGGGCAGCCTGCCGCAGTCGATGGCGCTCACGCTGCTCGCCAACACCTACGAGGCGGAGGTCGTCGAGCTGCCCACGCTGCTGTCGTGGCTCGCCGAGGTCGGCCTCGTCGCCTGGACCACCCGCCAGTTCCTCCCTGGCCAGCTCGTCGTCGTCGCCACCGAGCCCGGCCAGGCGCCACCGCCATGACGGCGTCCGTGACCGTCGCGGCGACCGAGGTCGGCCAGGCCGCGGCCAACGGGGCGCCCCGTGCCTCGGTGGATCCGGCCCAGCTGGAGGCCGATCTGGTCGCCGCCGCGCTCGACGGCGCGGAGTGGCCGGAGCTGCTGGCCCAGCTCGCCGCCGCTGTTCTCCGCCCCGTCCGCCTTCTCGACATGGCTGGCAACCTGCTCGCCGCCTCCGACCAGCCGGCGGCGGCCGGTGCGGGAGAGGCTGACAGAGGAGCGGTCGACGGGGTGGCCCGGGGGGACGCGCGCGGGCGTGGCAGCAGCGCGGTCGCCATCGCGGCCCTGCTGGTGGCCCCGTCGCTCGGGCCTGTCATCAGCGCCGCCCTCGGCCGCGCCGCCGCGCCTGTCGTCTGCCGGGACGGCTGGCGCGGTCACGGCGCCCCGGTTCGCATGGGCAACCGCTACCTGGGCGCTCTCCTCATCGAGGCGGACCTTTCTCCCGCTGTCTGTCCTGACTCGGCTGGGGGATGGGCCTGCCAGCTGGTGGCGGCGGCCTCGACGGCGCTGGCGATCGTCGCGGTCCGGCGGGAGGCGCACGCGGCGGCGCTCGCCCGGCGGGTGGACGTCGTCCTCGACGACATCCGGCACGGCGCGATCCGTCCGGCGGCCGAGTTCGTCCGGGTCGCCGAGAGCTTCGGTCTGGACGTGACCATCCCGCACGCCGGCGTCGCCCTGCGGTACATGGATACCGATCTGGAAGCGTGGGCGGCGGCCTGGGGGCCGATCGGCTTCCCGGTGCTGCGCGAGGGCGAGCGGGCCTGGACGCTGCTGTCCGGCGACGTCCCGGCCGAGCTCTCCCGGTTGTGCAGCCATCTCGCCTACCAGCTCGGCTCGCCGCGCGCGGTGCTCGCCGCCGCCGGCCCGGCGGTTCCCGGCGACCCGGTCGACCCCGCGGAGACCGCGGCCTCGTTCCGCTCCGCGGACGCCGTGCTCGCCCTGCTGCGCACCAGCCACGAGCGCGACCCGGAGCAGGAACGGAGCACGCTGCTGTTCGACGAGCTCGGCCTGGAGCGCCTGCTGCTCGGCGTCCCCGCCGAGAAGCTCCGCGCGTTCGCCGAGCGCGTCCTGGCCGGCCTCGACCCGGCGGGCGTGGACCTGCTCTCCGCCTACCTGGAGACGGACGGCTCGCTGGAGGCGGTGGCGGCCCGGCTGGACGCTCAGCCCGCCAGGCTCCGCCGCCGCCTCCCCGCCCTGATCGACGACCTGACCGGCGCGCGCGCGACGACGAGCCATCTGACCGACCTGCACGCCGCCACCCTCGCCCACCACCTCACCGCGGCGACCAGCCCGGAGGCGTGAACTGCCCTTACCTACATCAGCTGTAACTTACATCGCCTGTTAGTTACACCAGCTGTAAGTAACAGCGGGCTGCTCGCGGCCGATGAGCAAGTCGACGGTCTTCTAGAGCGCGGAAGTCGCCACCGGGGAGCGGCGGGCGGACCAGGGGGCGGCCTGTTCGAGGGCGGAGGCCAGGGCGATCAGGACGTCCTCGCGGCCGTGGCGGGCGGCGAGCTGGACTCCGATGGGCAGACCGTCGGCGCCGGTGGCCAGCGGGAGCGAGATGGCGGGCTGGCCGGTGACGTCGTAGGGGAGGACCAGCGAGGCGATCTGGGCGTGCAGCGGTCCCTGGACCTGGACGGGCTGGGTGGGGTCGGCGACGCCCAGGCGGATCGGCGGGATCGGGATCGTGGGGGACAGCAGCACGTCGTAGCCGGCGTAGGCGGCGGTGATCCGGCGGCTCCAGGCGGCCAGGTCGTCGATCGCGGCCAGCAGCTCGATGCCCGAGACGGCCCGGCCGTGCTCGACGAGCGTCGCGTTCATCGGCTCCAGGTCGGTGACGGGCTCGCCGAGCAGACGCTCCCAGCCGGCGACCGCCTGCGCGATCCCCACCGCGGTGACGAGGTGGAACGCCCACCGGCCGGCGCCGTCGCCGGCGAGCCCGTCGGCGCTGACCGGCTCCACGGCGTGGCCCAGCTCCTCCAACAGCCGCCCGGCGGCCTGCGCCGCCGCCGCGCAGTCCGGGTGGAACGGCTCGCCGTCCGGCTGGCCGGTCAGGAGCCCGACTCGCAGCGGCGCGACGGGCGCGCCCACCTCCGCCGCCCAGGCCCTGGCCGGGGGCGGCGCGGTGTGCAGGTCACCCGGGACCGGCCCGGCCGTGGCGTCGAGGATCGCCGCCGTGTCCCGCACGCTGTGGCAGACCACGTGCTCGTGGGTGAGCGGGCCCCAGTACTGGCCGGCGGGCGCGAGCGACATCCGGTCCCGGGTCGGCTTGAGCCCGACCAGCCCGCAGCATGACGCGGGGATCCGGATCGAGCCGCCCATGTCGTTCGCGTGCCCGACCGGCACCATCCCGGCGGCCACCGCCGCCGCCGAGCCTCCACTGGAGCCGCCGGTCGAGTGGTCGAGGTTCCACGGGTTGCGCGCCGGGCCGTGCGCCAGCGGCTCGGTCGTCGTCGCGCTCGTCAGCTCCGGCACCTTCGACCGCCCGACGATCACGAATCCGGCCGCCCGGTACCGCCGGGTCAGCTCGCTGTCGGCGGGCGACACCCACGTCCGGTCCCGCAGGAACCGCGTCCCGTGCTGGTACGGATCGCCGGCCGAGTGCTGCACCGCGTCCTTGAGCACCATCGGCACCCCGCGAAACGGCCCGTCGGGCAACTCGCCGTGCGCCTCGCGCAGGGCCTGCTCGAACCGCGTGTGCACGAGCGCGCCGACCGCCGGGTCCAGCGCCTCGATCCGCCGCGCCGCGGCCTCGACCAGCTCCGCGGGCGTGACGTCCCCCCGCCGCACCAGCTCGGCCTGCGCGGTGGCGTCTCCCGCCGCGACCTCCAGGTCATCCACCACGCCACGCTCCTCAACGGTCCGCCCGCGATCCGTATCAAATATACAAATCTTGTGGTATCGCTATTGGTTGTGCCTGGCGTCACATTCCCCTGCGCGGGAGGTGGGCCGGGCGGCCGGGTGAGCGCAGGCAGCGAGCGGAGGCAGGATGACGCGGAACCGCCATGCCGGGGAGCCTTTCCGGGATGACGACGAGACCATCGCGGCGGCGCTGGCGGACGTCAGCGTGCCGGCGCTGATGTGCTCGCTGGTGCACATGACCGGCGATCCGTCCTGGATCCGCGGCGACATCCGGCCCCGGGTCGCGAACTCGCTGGACATCCAGAGCGGGCTGCCGCCAGCCGAGCGGGCCGAGATCCGCCGCCGGGCGCTGCCGGCCATCGCCGCCTACCGGGACGCCGGCTGCGAGCCGCGCGAGCTCGAGAGCGAGCTGCTGCTGGAGATGATGGCCTTCCTGGGCACCCGGCCGGTGGGCGGCCGGCTCGCGGACCTGTTCGTCGACGACCTGGGATTCGACGGCGGCGACGCCGGCGCGATCACCTGGGGCGACCAGATTCCGGCGTCGGCCAAGGCGGAGTGCGGGGTGGTCGTGATCGGCGCCGGCCTGGGCGGGATCCTGGCCGGCATCCGCCTCGCCCAGGCGGGCCTGCCGTTCACCATCGTCGAGAAGAACGACGGCCCGGGTGGCACGTGGTGGGAGAACCGCTACCCGGGCGCCCGCGTCGACATCGGCAGCCATCAGTACTGCTACTCCTTCGAGCCGGCGCACCACTGGAGCGAGTACTACTGCCGGCAGCCCGAGCTGCGCGCCTACCTCGCCTCGATCGTCGACAAGTACGGGCTTCGGCCGCGCATCCGGTTCGCCACCACCGTCACGCGGGTGACCTGGGACGACGCGCAGGCCCGCTGGCGCGTGCACGTCCGCCCGGCCGACGGGCCGGCCGACGGGCCAGAGGAGGTTCTGGACGCCCGCTTCGTCATCAGCGCCGTCGGTTCGCTGAACCTGCCCAGGCTCCCGGACATCCCGGGGATGGACAGCTTCGCGGGGCCCTCGTTCCACTCGGCCCGGTGGCCCGAGGGCCTCGACCTGGCCGGGACCCGGTTCGCGCTGATCGGCGCGGGCGCGAGCGGCTTCCAGATCGGCCCGGCCGTCGCCGACGACGTCAAACGGCTCACGATCTTCCAGCGGACCGCGCAGTGGATCATCCCGAACCGGCTCTACCACGCGGCGGTGCCGGCCGGGGAACGGTGGGCGCTGCGGCACCTGCCGTTCTACGGCCGCTGGTTCCGCTTTCTCACGACCTACCCGGGGATCGCGCTGGGCACGGATCCCTACCGCGTCGACCCGGACCACCACGACCCGACCGGCCGGTCGGTGAACGCGGGGAACGCCCAGCGCGCCGAGGCGCTGGCCGGCTGGATGACGACGCTGCTCGCGGACCGGCCCGACCTGTTACCGAAGGTCGTCCCGGACTATCCGGCGGCCGGCAAGCGCATCCTGCAGGACGACGGGACCTGGCTGCGCACCCTGGCGCGCGACGACGTCGAGCTCGTCCGCGCCGCCATCGACCGGATCGTTCCCGACGGGATCGTCACCGCCGACGGTGTCCATCACCGCGCCGACGTCATCTGCTACGCCACCGGATTCCGTCACAACGACTTCCTCGCCTCGATGGACGTGACGGGCCGGGGCGGCGTGAACCTGCGCGCGCAGTGGGGCGACGAGCCGACCGCCTACCTCGGCATCACGATCCCGAACTTCCCGAACCTGTTCTGCGTCTACGGCCCGGGCACGAACCTCGCCGCCGGCGCCAGCCTCTTCTACCATTCCGAGTTCCAGGTGCACCATGCGCTCGAGGCGATCCGCCAGACGCTGCTGTCCGGCGCCCGGTCGTGCGAGGTGCGCCCCGAGGTCCACGACGACTACGTCGAGCGCACCCAGGCAGAGCTCGCCCAGCTCGTCTGGTCACACGAGTCGATCAGGCACAGCCATTTCAAGAACCCCAACGGCCGGATCTACACGCTGTCCCCCTGGCCGCTCGACCTCTACCGCGAGTGGACCCGGCACGCCGACCCCGACGCCTACCTCTTCACCTGACGCCTTCCCCGCTGTCCGGTAGGGCGTCGCCTCTGCCGCTGTGAGCAGGCTCACCCGGATGGCGCCGGGCTGTGGAGGTGGTCGGCCCGGGCTTGTGGCGCGAGCACATAGGGCGGCGCGGCGGCGGTTCCTAGCATCCGGGCTATGACAGCCGAGCCGATGACGCCGCGTGACGTCGCCTCCGGGCCGGAGGTCGCGGACCTGCTGGTCGTCGGCGGGGACGTCGTCACGATGGACGCCCGGCGGCGGGTCGTGGCGGGCGGGGCCGTGGCGGTGCGCGGCCGGACGATCGCGATGGTCGGGTCGGCCGCGGCGGTGCGGGCCGCGTTCCCGGGGACGCCGGAGCTGGACGCTACGGGCTGCGTCGTCACCCCGGGGATGGTGGACGCGCACCAGCACACCACCGGGGACGTGCTGGCGCGCAGCGCGATCCCGGACGACCTCGACTCGCGAACGTCGACCTTCGAGTGGGCGGTGCCGCTGCACGCGGCGCACACCCCGGAGGACGACGAGGTCTCGGCGCTGCTCACGGCCGTCGAGGCGCTGCGGGCCGGGGTGACGACGATCGTCGAGCCGGGCACCGTCGCGCACCCGCTGACCGTCGGCGCCGCCCTGCGCCGGGCCGGGATCCGCGCGACGCTCGGCACCTGGGGCTGGGACGTCCCGGACGTGCCGTACTCGCTGCCGACCGGTGAGGCGCTCGCCCGCCAGGCCGAGGTGGTCCGCGCGTTCCCGCCGGCGAGCGCCGGCGGCGACGGGCTGGTCACCGGCTGGGTGACGCTCGTCGGTCACGACCTGGCCAGCGACGAACTGCTCGTCGGCGCCGCGGCGCTCGCCGACGAGCTGGACACCGGCCTGACGATGCACCTCGCGCCCAGCGTCGACGACGTGCACGCCTACCAGCGGCGCGCGGGGCGCGGCCCGGCCGAGCACCTGGCCGCCCTCGGCGTCCTCGGCCCGCGCCTGCTGCTCGGGCACGCGGTCTGGATGTCGCCGGCCGAGATCGAGCTGCTCGTCGACACCGGCACGGCGATCGCCTGCTGCCCGTGGGCCTACCTGCGGCTGGGGCAGGGCCTGACCCGGGCCGGCCGGCACGTGCCGTTCCTGCGGGCCGGGGGCCGCCTGGCGCTCGGCTGCGACGCCCACAACGCGGGTGACCGGGTGGACGTGCTCGGCGCGGCCCGCCTGCTCGCCGGCCTGTCGCTGGACGCGCCAGCCGAGGGCGCCCGGTCGCTGCTGGCCCACGAGGCGTTCGAGGTCGCGACCGTCGGCGGCGCCGCCGCGATCGGTCTCGGCGGGGTGACCGGCGCGCTGGCGGCGGGCCAGCAGGCCGACCTCGTCGTCTTCCGCGCCGACGACCCCGCCTGGGTGCCGCTGGGTGACCACGCCCGCCAGCTCGTCTGGAACGCCCCGACGCACACCGTGCGCGACGTGCTCGTCGCCGGCCGCCAGGTCGTGCGCGACGGGCACGTGACGACCGTCGACGAGGCGGAGCTGTGGGCCTGGGCACGGGAGCGGTCGGCCGCCCTGCTTGCCCGTGCCGGCATCGAGATCCCCCGTTCCTGGCCGGTCGTCACCGCGAACTGACCGATGAGCCCTTTCTCCGCCGCCCCGATCCGTGTCTCCGCCGCCCCGAGCGAGCAGGGCCGGTCGGCTTGGGGCAGAAGGGCCGGTGGAAAGGCTCGACCCATCCGTCGCGCTCATCGGCGCGCGCGGCGCGTGCTCGCCCGCCCTTGCCCGAACCAAGCTCATCCGCGGAAGGGATGACCGATGAGCAGCACGAACACGACCACGCTGGAGCCGGTCAGCGGACCCTTCGTCTGGCGCGGCGACGAGCTGTCCAGGACCGATGAGTGGATCTTCCGGCTGACTGAGGAGCAGATCGCCGAGCTGGAGGAGGCAGGCCGCCGGTTCGTCGCCGACGACCCGGACCTGCGGTTCGTCACCGCCGGGGAGTACCCGCTCCCGGCCTGCGCCGCGGCGATCCAGATCTTCGGCGCCGACATGGACTCCGGCCGTGGCTTCGTGCTGATCCGTGGCCTCCGGATGGACGAGTACGACGACACGCTGGCCGCCGCGATCTTCTACCTCCTCGCGCTGCACCTGGGCGAGCCGATGCGGCAGAACCTGCTCGGCGACGTCCTCGACCACATCGTCGGCGTCTCCGACAAGAAGTACCAGGAGGGCGGTCTGCCGTCGCGGACCCGCGACAAGCTGCCCTTCCACTCCGACAGCTCGGACGCGGTCGCGCTGATGTGCCTGCGCCCGCCGGCCGCCGGCGGCCTGTCCAGCCTGGTCAGCGGCGCGACCGTCTACAACGAGGTGCTCCGCCGCCGTCCCGACCTCGCGCCGCTGATGGCCGAGCCGTGGCACTACGACTGGCGCCGGCAGGACCCGGACGCGCCCGCCGACACCTACACCTCGCCGATCGTCAGCTGGACCCAGGGCACGTTCAGCATGTACGCCGGCGGCGACATGATCGAGTCCGCCCACCGCTACCCGGGCGTCCCGCCGCTCACCGCGGCGCGGCGGGAGCTACTGGCGCTCATCGAGGAGATCACCTACGAGCCCGGCATCGCCCTGGACATGGACTTCCAGCCGGGCGACATCCAGTGGCTGCTGAACTACGCCGCGCTGCACTCGCGGACCGAGTTCGTCAACGGCCCGGACCGGGCGCACCAGCGCCACCTGCTGCGGATCTGGCTGCGCCGCAACGTCGACCGGCCGCTGGTGCCGAAGTTCGGCAAGCACGTCGTCGTTGCCGCGCCCGACGCCCGCCAGACCGGCCCCGGCGACGACACCGGCCGCTTCCGCGTCGCCGAGGCCGCCACCATCCGCGAGCGCTGGGGCGACTAAGGCGGTCCCGTGCCGGACGCTCCGCGCCCGGCACCGGGCACCGCCTTCGGGCGCTGAGCGCCCTCGCCACCTGGCTCCCGGCTCACGCCATATGACAGTGGCTGACCTGGTTCGGGGTCGGTGAGGTGGCTGAGTTGGCACCGCGCTGATGCGCCGTCACTAGTTGTGGCTTGGTTGCGCTCAGGCGCACCGGAGCGAAAGAGGACACATGCCAGTCATTGACCTCGCGGAGCTGACTCCGGCGCAGCGGCAGGGGATCCTGTCGCAGCTGGTAGTACCGCGGCCGATCGCGGTGATCTCGACGATGTCGGCGGATGGTGCCGTCAACGTCGCGCCGTACAGCTACTACATGCCGGTCTGCGGCCTGCCGCCGACCGTCGCGATCACGATGGGCACCCGGCGGGAGGCGACCCCGGCGCCCAAAGACACGTTCGTGAACCTCGCCGCGAGCGGCGAGTTCGTCATCAACGTGGCCACCGCTCCGCTCGCCGAGCACATCGAGACGATCGCCCGGGAGTATCCGGCCGGGGTGAACGAGGCCGCCCTCGTGGGCTGGAAGCTCAAGCCGTCGCGGCGGGTCGCGCCGCCGTCGCTCGCGGACAGCCCGGCCCAGCTGGAGTGCCGGGTCCGGGAGATCATCGACCGGGGCGACCCGGACGAGCCGTTCGCCGGCATCCACCTCGTGCTCGCCGAGGTGGTCTGCGTCGTCGTCGACGACGACCTGCTCGCCGAGCCGAACCGGATCGACCCGACCAAGATCCCCGCTGTCGGCCGGATGGGCTTCCCGTGGTTCGTCGTCGCCCAGCCCGAAGCGATGGTCGAACTGGACCGGATCCCGTATGACCCGGCGGAGAAGATCCCGGACGCGGCGCTCGCCGGCTCCTGAGACGGCGGCAGGTACCTGCTCCCCGGCCCTGGGCCCGGCCCCGGCCCCGGCCCCGGCCCCGGCACCGGCCCCGGCACCGGCGACGGCACCGGCGACGGCACCGGCACTGGCGACGGTCGAGGAGGCCCGGGCGCCGGGAGATCGGGGAGCCGAGACGGCCGAGGAGACCCGAGCGAGTTTGCCCACACTGGCGCCGCGCGCCGTTGCCTGCCGGTGCCTGCGCCGAAAATGCCTGGGAGCAGGGAGTTCGGACGCTCCTGGCCGGCGGGGCGGACCGGCGAGAAGATGTCGGCCATGTAGCGGCCGTGACAGCTAGATGTAACGAAGACGGGGGCGACCGGGGCGCGTCGGAACGGTTGGTGCCCAAGGCACAGGGGGGTGCGGGTCGCCCTTCACTAACCTTCAGGGAACCCCACGACGGACGTGGCGCCACGGCGAGGTTCCGGGGGAAAGGGCTCGGGACCGGCGCTGGCCGTCCGGGCCACGGCACCGTGCCAGCGCATGGCAACCACCGCCGAGAGCACCCTCCGCCGCGACCCATGCGGCGGTACCTGGTCGACGCGGGCGCGCCGCGCCGCGGCGCGCGACAACTTCATCCACCTCCGTGACCTCCAGCGGAGGCGGCCTTACAGCGTCGTAGGCCGCGGCACCCCGAACTCACCGTCTCCTCGCGGAAGGTACGACGTGACTGTCAGGTCTCTTCGCCCGCGCCTGGCCGCCCTGGCCGGGGTCGCGGCGCTGTCTCTGGTGACGGTCGCCGCCTGCGGCGACAACTCGACCACCAACACCGCCGAGCCCGCCGCCGCCGCCAACACGCCGGCCGCGGCGTCCAGCGAGCCGGACGTGAACGGCGACGGCAAGGTCATCATCGGCATCCTCAGCCCCGGTGACACCAACGACAACGGCTACTACGAGAGCTTCGTCGCCTCCGCCAAGACCTTCGCCGAGCAGGAGGGCTGGGAGGTCATCACCCAGGACAAGCTCAACCCGGCCGACGCGGTGACCGCCGCCCGCAACATCTGCCGGCAGAAGGTCGACCTGGTGGCCGTCGGCGCGAGCGAGCTCAAGGACGCCATCCCGGTCGCCGCCGAGGCGGTCTGCGCGAACACCGCCTGGTACGTCGCCGCCGGCCAGGGCGTCGAGCAGACCCCCTTCATCTCCACCTCGCAGGACGACGCCAACGAGAGCCTGCTGGTGTCCGGCTACGCCGCCGGCCTGGTCATGCAGAAGACCGGCGACACGAAGGCCGGCTACGTCACCGGTCCCGAGCTGGACTTCTCGAAGCTCGCGTACAACGCCTTCAAGGCCGGCATCAAGATGGTCGTCCCGGACGCGGAGGTCGTCGCCACCTACACCGGCGACTTCGACGACTCCGCCAAGGGCCAGGAGGCCGCGCTCGCCCAGATCAACCAGGGCGTGAAGATCTTCTACCCGTACCTGGGTGGCGCGACCGACGCCGCCGCCAAGATCGCGACCGAGCACGGCGTTCCGTCGCTCACCCCTGGCACCGACCGGTGCGGCGACCCGTCCGCGGACTTCGCCATCTCGGTGATCTTCAGCCCGGGTGACTACTTCACCGCCGCCCTGAAGAACTTCGCCGAGGGCAAGCTGGAGATGGGCGTCACCCGCAAGTGGAAGATGGGCGTCGACGAGGTCCCGACCGTGAAGGTCTGCGACGACCCGGAGATCCAGACCAAGGTCGACGAGCTCATCGGCAAGATCGGCTCCGGTGAGATCGTCGCGGCCGACGAGGTCGCGAAGCTCGCCGGCTGAGCGGGCGCGGTACCCGGAGATGACCCAGACCCCGCGGCTCACTGATCCGGCGGCCTCCGCCGCGCGTGCCCCGGCCATCGAGCTGCGGGGTATCACCAAGCGGTACGGCCAGGTCGTCGCCTGCGACGGCGTCGACCTGGCCGTCCGGCGCGGCGAGATCCACGGCCTGCTCGGCGAGAACGGCGCCGGCAAGTCGACCCTCATGAAGGTGCTGTCCGGGCTGGTCCGCCCGGACGGCGGCCTGATCCTGCGGGACGGCGAGCCGATCGACGTCGCCGACCCGCACGTCGCCGCCCGCATGGGCGTCGGCATGGTCCACCAGCACTTCAGCCTGATCGGCGCGCTGACCGTCTGGGAGAACGTCATCCTCGGCGACGACTCCCCGGCGGGCCGCCGCCGGGGCGGCCGGCTGAGCCGTGACGCCGCCTGCGCCGAGGTCGTCCGCGTCGGGGAGCGCTACGGCATCCCCGTCGACCCGCTCGCCACCGTCGACTCGCTGTCCGCCGGCGAGCGGCAGCGAGTCGAGATCATCAAGTGCCTCCGCAAGGACCCGGACGTGCTCGTCCTCGACGAGCCGACCTCGGTGCTGTCGATGGCCGAGTCCCGGGAGCTGTTCGCCGTCCTGCGCGGCGCCGTGACCGGCGGTGACGAGGCCAAGGCCGTCGTCCTCATCAGCCACAAGCTGGCGGAGATCCTCGCCGCCACGGACCGGGTCACCGTGCTGCGCCGCGGCCGGGTGGTCGCCCGGCTGGACACCCGGGGCACCGACGCCGCGACCCTGGCCCGGGAGATGGTCGGCCGGGAGGTCTCCCTCGGTGAGGAGGCCGCCGCCCTCGGCCTCACCCCCGTCGCCCCGGCCGCCGACCCGCCCGAGGGCCATCCCGGCGGCGCGCCGGCCGCCGGGGCCGCCCCCGTGCTGGAGCTCGACGGTGTGACGCTGCGGTCGCCGACCGGGGCGACGCCGCTCGACGGCTTCACGCTGTCGGTCAGGCCCGGCGAGATCGTCGGCCTGTACGGCGTCGAGGGCAACGGCCAGTCGGCCCTCGGCGACGTCCTCGCCGGCCTCGCCGTCCCCGACGCCGGCGCGGTCAGGGTCGCGGGCCAGGCCGTCGACCCGCGCCGGCCCGGCGCGCTGCACGCCGCCGGTGTCGGCGTCATCCCCGAGGACCGGCATCGCTCCGGTGTCGTCCTCGACATGAGTGTCGCCGACAACCTGGTGATGACCGACCTTGGCCCGGTCAGCGGCCGGCTGTTCGTCAACCGGCGCCGCCAACGCGCGCACGCGGCCCAGCTCGCCGAACGGTTCGCCATCTCCTGCCCGTCGCTGGACGCGCCGCTGCGCACCCTGTCAGGCGGCAACCAGCAGCGGGTCGTGCTCGCCCGCGAGCTGTCCGCGCAGCCGGCGGTGCTCGTCGCCGCCCAGCCCACCCGGGGCCTGGACGTCGGCGCGATCGAGGGCATGTACGCCGAGCTGCGGGCCGCGGCGGCGGCCGGCGTGGCCGTCCTGCTCGTCTCGACCGAACTCGAGGAGGTCATGGCGTTGTCCCATCGGATCGCGGTGATCTCGGCCGGCCGGATGGTCGGCGAGCTCGCGCCGACGGAGGCCGACGCCGAGCGGCTCGGCCTGCTCGTCGGCGGCGGTGCCGCCGGCCCGCCGGCCCCGTCAGCCCCATCGGCCCCGCCGCCCTCGTCGGCCGCCGCCGCGGGGAGTGCCCGGTGAGCGCCCCCACCCGCCCGGACACCCCCTCCGGCCCCGGCGCCTCCGTCGGCCCCTCGGCCTCCAGCGGCCCCGGCGTCCTCGGCTCCGCGGACCGGGCCGTCCGGGCGCTGCTCGCCCCCACCAGGAACAGCGGCGGGTCGCCGCTCGCGGTCGCCGCGCTCACCGTGGTCACGGTCGCCGCGGCGCTCGGCATCACCGCGCTGCTGGTCGCCGCCGTCGGCGGCGCCCCAGGCAAGGTCTTCTCGTCGATGATCGACGGCAGCGTCGGCAGCTCGTCGTCGCTGTCCCAGACGCTGCTCGAGGCGACCCCGCTGCTGCTCGTCGCCGTCGGCGCCTGCGTCAGCAGCCGCGCCGGCGTGTTCAACATCGGCCAGGAGGGACAGCTGCTGATCGGCGCCGCGGTCGGCGCCTACGTGGGCCTGCGCACCCAGGGGCCGCCGGCGCTGGTGCTGACGATGACGCTGGTCTGCTCGGCGCTCGGCGGCGCGCTGTGGGCCGCGATCCCCGCGGTGATGCGCTACCGGCGCGGCGTCGACGTCGTCGTCAGCACCCTGCTCATGATCTTCCTGGCCGAGCAGCTGGTCAGCTTCGTCGTCAGCCAGCCCGCGCTGCTGCAGGAGACCCGGGTGGCCGGGCAGGTGGTCGCGCCGCAGTCCGACGCGCTCGCGCCGTCGTTCCGGCTGCCGATGATCGGCGACTACCCGGGCTTCACCCTCGGCGCCGGCGCCATCATCGCGCTCGCCCTGGCGGTCGTCGTCTCGCTGCTGCTCAGCCGGAGCCGGTGGGGCTTCAAGGTCCGGATGCTCGGCCACAACCCGCTCGCCGCCCGGCACGCCGGGGTCCGCGAGGCCACCTTCGGCGGCGTGGCGCTGGCCATCTCCGGCGCGTTCTCCGGCCTCGCCGGCGGCGTCGTGCTCACCGGCGAGGTGTACCGGCTGCAGCCCGGGATGTCGGACAACTACGGCTGGGACGGCCTGCTCGTCGCCCTCGTCGCCCGCGACAAGCCGATCGCCGCCGTCATCACCGCGCTGCTGTTCGGCGCGCTGCGGTCCGGCGGCGGCGTGCTCGCCTCCACCGGCGTCCCCGCGTACCTGATCGACATCACCCAGGCGCTGCTGGTCTTCGCCTTCGTGCTGCCGCCGGCGCTGCTCGCCCTGTGGCGGGCCGCGGCGGGCCGCCGTCGCCAGGCCGCCGTCGCCCGCGCGGCCGTCGCGGGCGCCGCCGCGTGAGCCGCGCCGCCGCCGGCCTGGCCGGTGATTCCGTGGAAGGAGCGTTCGCGTGATCCTGGACGACGGCTCGACCATCCTGTCCAGCGCGATCCGGCTCGCGGCGCCGCTGGCGTTCGCCGCCTGCGGCGAGTACCTGGCCGAACGGGCCGGCACGATGAACATCTCCATCGAGGGGATGATGATCACCGGCGCGTTCACCGCGATCGCGACGTCGTCGGCCACTGGCTCGGCCTCGCTCGGCCTGCTGATCGGCGCGGTCGCCGGCCTGCTCGTCGGGCTCGTCCACGGCAACGCGTCGCACCGGCTCGCCGTGAACACGTTCGTCGTCGGCCTGACCCTGAACGTGCTCGCCCTCGGCGCGACGAGCTTCTTCCACGAGAGCTCGGAACTGACCGGCCACCAGGTCACCCAGGTCAGCATCCCGGTGCTGCGGGACATCCCGCTCGTCGGCGAACCGCTGTTCGTCCAGCGCTGGCCCGTCTACCTGCTGATCGTGTTCATCCCGCTGACCTGGTACCTGGTCGAGCGGACCCGGTGGGGCCTGGAGCTGCGGGCCGTCGGCGAGAACCCGCAGGGCGCCGACGTCACCGGTATCCGGGTCAACGTGCGCCGGCGCCAGGCGCTGCTGTGGTGCGGGCTGTTCTCCGGGCTCGGCGGCGCGCACCTGGCCGTCGGCGCGGTCGGCTCCTTCAACGACAACATGACGGCTGGTCGTGGCTACCTCGTCATCGCCGCCGTCATCTTCGGCGCCTGGCGCCTGCGGGGCACGATGGTCGGCGTCGCGGTGTTCGGCTTCGCCGACGCGCTGCGGCTGGCGCTGCCGGCCGTCGGGCTGCGGCTCAACAGCCAGCTGCTGATCGCCGCGCCCTACCTGCTGGCCCTGGCCGCGATGGTCGCCTTCGTCCGCCGCACCCGCCAGCCCGCCGCCCTCGGAAAACCGTTCACCCGCGGCATCGTCTAGAAGACCCGACCGGCGGAGGCCGACGGCCGGGCATCGCCTCCGGTACCCGCGCGTCAGGGCCGATGGTCGACCACACGATGTCGACCATCGGCCCCGACTCAGGCGGTGTCACGCATCAGGCATCGGCGAACCGACTGCCTGACGGAGTCAGACGCACCTCGCCGACACCCAGGCGGACGTGCCGGAGTTGTTGATCGCCCTCACCTGGAAGCACTGCTTGACGAACGCGCTGACGGGCTTCGCGAGGAAGCTCGTCTTGTTCGCGCCCACCGTCACCAGCTGGCCGGTGGTGACATTCTTGATCTGGTAACCGGACTCGTTGGTCGCGTTATCGGCCCACGTCACGCGAATGCTCGTGTTCGTGTCCCTCCTGGCGGTCACATGCGACGGCGCCGCCGGCTTGCTCGCGTTGGGGTCGATGACCGTGTAGGACGCGGTCAGCCTGGTGCGGTCCGTCAGGTCCGTGAAGATGATCTTATACGTGCCGGGCTTGGGTTTCGGTTTCAGCGTCACCTTGAGGGCGGCGTTACCGTTCAGCCCGACCAGCACGGGCAGCGACTGCTGGACGATGTCTCCCGATGCCTGGATGAGGTGCAGGAACTGGCCGTTGGTCACGGTCGCCGTCACGCTTTGCCGCGTGGGGGGCCCTGAGCTCGGATTGAGGAAGACGGCGCTCGCCGGTTTGAAGCCGGCGGTGACCGTCACCAGGCCGGCCCCGAGGACGGCGGTGACTACCGACAACGCGATCCTGCGCGCGAGAACCACGGTGTTCTCCCTTCGGCGGGCGGTGCTGAACCTTTCCAGCGCGCGCGATCCGGTGGTTCCGGCTCTTCGGCGGCGATGGGAAAGGCTTGGCGCATGGCCGGGCAGCCTCCTTCGTCGGAGGGCTGACACCCGGCCGGGCATGAAAAGGTTGATCTCGTCGCCCTGGGTGGGGCGAACGAGGACCGGACAGCCGCCCGTCTGGCGGGCAGTCGCCCTATCCGGCGGTCGCTTTATCCGGGCGGTCGTTTTCCGGGGGTGGTCGGGGGAGCGGAGCGAATTCGGCCACGGAGCGCCGACAGATTTCTCCTCGCACGGAGGTCACGCTCCTCAATGGCTCCAGGCGAGCGGCACGCGGGTCTATTACCCCGTGACTGTGCCCACGCATCGGCCGGGCGCTGAGGAGTCGCCGACGCGGGTCGAACTGCCCGCCCCCCTGGACCATGGGCCGGTGTCCGGAGGCTTCCAGGTCTGGCCCCTTCGACCAGACTGAGGCGCTCCGACGTCGCCATAGCGCCGATTCACCCCGGCGCCGGTCGTTTTACAGCCCTACCCGTCTTTGGGCAGGATCGGCCCCGCGCGGACTCGTGGGCGACGACGTCGCGCTGGAGCGGTGCCCGGTGCGGACGTCAGGCGCTGGACTCGGAGCCGCGGCGGGCGTCGCGCATGGAGCGGGCGTCGTGGCCGGCGAGCGAGTCCTTGCCCACCTCGGCGTTGTGGGCGTGGGCGAGGTGGTGCAGGCCGAAGACGGCATCCATCCCGGTCTGCAGGCCCATGAGATCCTCGGCCTGGTTCACCGCCTTCTTGGTGAGCGCCAGTCCCAGGCGAGGCATCGTCGCGATCCGCTCGGCGATCGAGGTGACCTCCGTCGCCAGCTCGGCACGCGGCACCACTCGGTTGACCATGCCGAGGTCGAGGGCGCGGCGGGCGTCGACCCGCTCGCCCAGGAACAGGAACTCCTTGGCCGCCCGCGGCCCCATCACCCACGGATGGGCGAAGTACTCGACGCCCGGGATGCCCATCCGCACCACTGGGTCGGCGAAGAAGGCGTCGTCGGAGGCCACGATCAGATCGCAGACCCAGGCGAGCATCAGGCCACCGGCGATGCAGGCGCCCTGCACCTGGGCGATCGTCGGCTTCGGCAGCTCCCGCCACCGCCGGCACATTCCCAGGTAGACCTCCTGCTCCCGGGCGAACCGGCTCTCCGCGCCGAGCTGGCCGACGTGGTCCCACCACAGGCCCGCGCGCCGGTCGAAGCTCTGGTCGATGTCCCGTCCGGGGGTGCCGATGTCGTGGCCGGCGCTGAAGTGCTTGCCGGCGCCCGCCAGGATCACCACCTTCACGTCGGGGTCGGCCGCCGCTCGGTAGAAGGCATCGTCCAGTGCGTAGGTCATCTTCGAGTTCTGCGCGTTGCGGTACTCCGGCCGGTTCATCGTGACCCGCGCGACCGACCCGTTGACCTCGTACAGCACGACCGCCGGCTCGGCGACCGTGACGGCGGCGGCCTCCCGGGCCGGACCCGGCGTGTCCGGCACGTCCGCCGCGCCCGCCGCGTCCGGCCCGGGAGAAGCAGCGGCGTCCTCGGCAGCGGTCCGCGTGGCCGGGCCGGGCTCCCCCCGCGGGCCTCGGGCGCCGATGCTCGCGACCCGGGTGGCATCGGCGGCCTGGGCCAGCGCCGTGGTGTCGGTGACCGTGGCGACGGGCGGAAGGTCGGGCGTCGTCGGCCGGAAGGTCCGCTCGGTCATCGCGCCGCTCCTTCAAGATGCGTGGTCCTGCTCAGATGATCAGTGTCGTGCATGGGGTCGTCGCCGTCCGTGGAATGCCGATGCCCGCCCGTCACGCGTCGACCGGGTCTGGCAGACCGAGCGAGGCGGCGAGGCGGGCGCGGTGCCAGTGTGGGTCGCCGAAGGCGGCGATGAGCGCCCAGGCCGGCTTCGCGAACAGATGGAGGTCGTACTCGGTGGTGTAGCCGATCGCCCCGTGGCACTGGATCGACGCGCGGGCGGCGAGCCGGGCCGCGTCGCCAGCCAGCACCTTCGCGACGCTCGCCGCGTCCCGGGCATCCCCCACGGCGGCGTCCCTCGCCGTGTCCGTCGCCGTCGCTGTGCCCGCTTCCGTGGTCGTGCCCGTCTCGGCGGCCTCGGGGGAGTGGGCCGCCCGCCAGCCGGCGGCGAGCACCGCCGGGCGGGCGAACTCCACGGCGAGGTGCGCGCCGGCGAGCGCGTGCTTGACCGCCTGGAAACTGCCGACCGGAACGCCGAACTGCGCGCGGTTCCTGGTGTACTCGACCGTCAGCGCCAGCATCCGGGCCGCGAGCCCGACGAGCACCGCTCCCGTCCCGACCGCCGCCCGCCACCACGCGGCTTCGGTCTCGGCCGGATCCGCCGTCAGCAGGGTGCCCGTGCCCGGGGCCGGCGGAGCCGCGAGCCGGGCGAGCGCCCGCGCGCCGTCGACCGTCGCGACCGGTTCGAGCGCCAGCTCGCCGGCCCCGAACGCGCGTAGGCCCAGGCCCGGCAGCACCACCAGGTCGGCGTGCCGCCCGTAAGGGATCAGCGTGTCGCCCCCGGCGGTGACGGTGCCGACGGCGACGAGCGCGCGGCCGGCGAGCACGTCGGGCAGCGCCGGATGGCCCGCGGCCGCGAGCAGCGGCGCGGCGTGGACGATCGTCTCGACCGCGGGGACCGGCAGGCCGACGTACCCGACCCGCTCCAACAGCGGGACGACCTGGCCGAGGTCCAGCCCCAGGCCGCCGGCGTCCTCGGCGACCAGCGCCCCCACGGCGCCGAGGTCCGCGAGGGTCGCCCACACCTTGCGCACCTGCTCCAGCCCGGCGGTGGCCGGCGCGTCCCCGCGGCTCGCGGGCCAGGCGGCGCGGATCAGGGCGGGCGTCGCCTCGGCGTCGAGCATCGCGCCCGCCGCCTCCAGCAGCGCCAGCGCCTCGGCGTCCAGTTCGAAGTCCATCCCGGCTCCCGGTCCCTGGCTCCCGGCCGTCGTCGTGCTGGCCGTCCTCGTGCGGGCGGCGTCGTGCTGGCCGGCGTATGCCGGGGCCGAGGCGGCGGCTGGCACCGACCGCCGCGTGGCGCGCCGCCGCGCCAGAACTCTAGCAAGCGCTTGGTTGGCTCACCACCGATCCAGGAGGCAGCCGGGCAGGTCGGTGCGGCCGGTGGTCAGGCCGCCGGAACCGAGCCGGCGCGAACCACGCCGACGAACAGCTGTAGGGGCGGCCCGCGCGGTGGCCGTCAAGCGCCGCGCGGGGCCGGTGCGGGCCGGCGGCGGGACGCCTGGCGGGTAGCCGTCAGCTCTGGCCGAGGACGCCGCGCAGGAAGCCGATGGCCTGGCTGATGGCGCCCTGGGCGGCGCGGGTGCCGCGCAGCGCGTTGAGCATCACGAAGTCGTGGATGATGCCCTGGTAGCGGACCGCGGTGACCGGGACGCCCGCCTCGCGCAGCTTGGCGGCGTACGCCTCGCCCTCGTCCCGCAGCACGTCGGCCTCGCCCGTGATGACCAGCGCGGGCGGCAGCCCGGTGAGGTCCTCGGTCGTGGCGCGCAGCGGCGACGCGGTGATCTCGGCGCGCGCGGCCGGGTCGGTCGTGTACTGGTCCCAGAACCACTCCATGGCGTCCCGGCGCAGGTAGTAGCCGGTCGCGAACCGTTGGTAGGAGCCCGTGTCGAAGCTGGCGTCGGTGACCGGGTAGAACAGCACCTGTCCGGCCAGCCGGACGTCGCCGCGCCGCTTGGCGCTCAGGGCCAGCGAGGCGGCCATGTTGCCGCCGACCGAGTCGCCGGCGACGGCCAGCCGGGTCCCGTCCAGGCCGTGCTCGGCGCCCTGCTCCGCCACCCAGCGGGCCGCCGCGTAGTTCTGCTCGATCGCGGTCGGGTAGCGGGCCTCGGGCGACAGGCTGTAGTCGGGAAAGACCACGGCGGCCCCGACCCCCTTGGCGATCTCACGGGCGAGCCGGTCGTGGGTGTGGTTGTTGCCGAACACCCAGCCGGCGCCGTGGATGTAGAGGACCACGGGCAGCGGCCCGGAGGCGCCCTCCGGCCGGAAGATCGTGACCGCTGGTTCGGTGAGCGTCTCCTTGGTGGTGCCCGGAACCTCGATCTCGGGACTCTGTATCTGGTCGACGGTCCTACGGCCGTCGGCTGGGCCGAGATCGACCAGGAACGGCGGGTTGGCGGTGGCCTCGACGAACTCCTGGGCCGCCGCCTCAAGAACCAACTTGCTCATCGCGAGTGCCTCCCATCACGGGCAATACGGCACGAAACGGACCCCGCGTCGCGCGTTGGCCTGACAGCGGCGCGTTGGCATGACGATGCCCGCTTCGATGACGATGCCCGCTTCGCCGCGCGCCCGAATCCTTGACGGCCCTTGGTCTTCGCGGAGGCCACTCGGCCGGCTCGCCCGCTTCAGGACCGCGACAGGGAACGGCGCGGTGGGGCGGTCAGGCGCGGGGGAGGCCGAGGAGGCGCTCGGCGACGACGTTGCGCTGGATCTCGTTCGTGCCGGCGTAGATCGGGCCGGACAGGGAGAACAGGAAGCCCCTGCTCCACGGGCCGTCGAGCTCGGCACCCGCGCCGAGCAGGTCCATCGCGGTCTCGTGGATGCGGACGTCCATCTCGGACCAGAACAGCTTGTTCAGGCTGGACGCCGGGCCGGGCTGGCGGCCGTTGCGCAGGCCGCTGACCTGGTGCAGCGTGAACAACTGGTAGGCCTGCGCGTCGACGTAGGCCTGCACGACGCGGTCTCGCAACGCGGCCGGGACGCCGCCGGGGCTGGAACGGGCCAGTTCGATGAGGCGGTTGGCGGTGGCCAGGAAACGGCCCGGCGGGCGCAGGGTAAGGCCGCGCTCGGAGCCTGTGGTCGCCATCGCGACCTGCCAGCCCTTGCCGACGCCGCCGAGCACGTCGGAGTCCGGGACGAACACGTCGTCGAAGAACACCTCGGCGAAGCCCTCGTCGCCGTCGAGCCGCTCGAAGCCGCGGACCGTCACTCCCGGTGCGTCCAGCGGCACGAGGAAGTAGGTCAGCCCACGGTGACGGCCGGCGGCCGGGTCGGTCCGGAACAGGCCGAACAAGTGTGTGCAGAACGCTCCGCGCGTGGTCCACGTCTTCTGGCCCGAGAGCCGCCAGCCACCGCGTTCATCGTCGCGGACGCCGGTGCTGCGCAGGCTGGCGAGATCGCTGCCCGCGCCCGGCTCGGACCAGCCCTGTGCCCAGGTGTCCAGCCCGGCGGCCATCCGGGGCAGGATCCGGTCCTGTTGCTCCTGGGTGCCGAACTCGAAGACGGTCGGGGCGAGCAGGAAGATCCCGTTCTGGGTGACGCGCTGCGGGGCGCCCGCGCGCGCGTACTCCTCCTCGAAGACCAGCCACTGCCACAGGCTGGCCGCGCGCCCGCCGTAGCGCTCCGGCCAGGAGACGACCGCCCAGCGGGCGGCGAAAAGCCTGCGTTCCCAGTCCAGATGGGCGGCGAAGCCCTCGCGGGTGTCCCCGGAGGGGAGCGGCGCGGTCGGGACGTTCGCCGTCAGCCACGCCCTCGCCTCGGCCCGGAACGCCTCGTCCTGCGCTGACCAGGTCAGGTCCATCAGGCGCCGCCCCCGCCGTTGCCGTCCGCGCCGCCGTCCTGCTCGCTCTTCTCGACCTTGGGATCGCCCTTGGCCTCGCCGCTGTCGGCCCTGGGGGGCACGGTGCCGAAGCCCGCCCGGACCTCGTCCGCGATCCCGGCCAGGTTGAGCTCGAACGTGAAACCCTGCTCGTAGCGGTAGCTGCGCTTGACGTCCCACGGGTCGATGCCGTTGAACGCCTCCTTCGCCATCCGGATCACCCGCGGGTCCTTCGCGGCGATCTCGGCGGCGAGCGCCCGGGCGGTGTCGCGCAGCCTCTCGCGCGGGACGACGGAATGCACCGAGCCGAAGGCGCGCAGGTCGGCCGCGGTCGCGGTCGCGGAGGTGTACATCATCGCCCGGGCCTTCAGCTGCGGGACGAGCCGGGAAAGATGGGTAGCGGCCCCGAGCGCGCCCCGGTCGACCTCGGGGAGACCGAACGTGGCGTCCTCGCTCGCGACGATCACGTCCGCGTTGCCGACCAGCCCGATCCCGCCACCCAGGCAGAACCCGTGCACCGCGGCGATCACCGGCACCGCGCAGTCGTAGACGGCGGCGAACGCGGCGAAACAGCCCCGGTTCGCGCCGATGAGCGCCTCATGGCCGGCGTCGCGCTGGATCTCCTTGATGTCCACGCCCGCGTTGAACCCTCGGCCCTCGGCCCGCAGCACCACCACCCGGACGGCCGGGTTCGCCCCGGCGGCGCGCAACTCGTCGGCGAGCGCGAACCACCCGGCGACCGGCAGCGCGTTGACCGGCGGGTAGTCGACGACGATCTCGGCGATCCCCGCGTCGTCCACCACCGTCGTGATCATTCCACCTCCCGGGAGCGGGCCGCCCAGCCGAGCCAGCACTCTAACAAGCGCTTGGTTGGCGAACCAGCGATGCCGTCACGTCGTCCGTCCACATCCTGGTCGTCGCGGGACGGGCCATGACCACCTCGGCCGGTCATGGCGGTCGCGAACCGGTGTCCGACCGTGACCGCGACATATTCCTGACATTTACGCCCGCGCGTCGGCGCGCGGCGTTCCGGACCCGGCACATCCGATCGGCCGCCGGCTCGCCGGTACGCATGAGCCGGGTATAGCGAACAATTCGGGCGGGCCGCTCGGCTCGCTGAATTCGTGATGGTGTGGCCAGCACGCATGTCGACATGTCGACTGCATGCCGGCCGACACGCCATGTCGCCGGGCTGACCACGCGAAACGGCATTGTCGGTGCCGACCGTCCGCACAATTGGTCCACCACCAACAGCGGAGGGGTCTGGCCATGTCGACGCGGCACAATGTTCCCGGCGGTACCCGCGGGGGCCGCCGCGCCTTCTCGGAGAACGCCCGGCCCCGGCAGTCATCGACGGGAGACCTCGGCCGGGCCGGGGCTGGCCGTGCCGTGCGTGGGCTGATGGTCAGCGCCCTGGTCGCGGCCCCGATCGTGGTCCTGACTGCCCTGCCCGCGCGCGCCGATGGCACCGACGACCTCTTCTCCGAGCAGAGCTTCGACGTTCAGGTGGATCTCGGCGGAATACCGCGGCTCGATCTGGACGACTTCGGCCAGATGGTGGGGGACGCCGTGGCCGGCCTCCTGCCCGCCCCCGCCCCGCCTGCTCCCGCGCCCGCCGCTGGCACCGGCGGCGGCGTCCCGGCGGGTGGCGGCGTCGCGCGGAACGCGCCCGCGCCGCCCGGCCCGCCCGCGCCCGGCCCCGCCGACGCCGCCGCGACGACCACCGCGCCGAGCCCGGACGTTCAGACGCCTCCGGCCACGGCGGCCATCCCGTCGCCCGGCCGCGCCGTCGCCGATGCCCCGCCGGGGGACGTCCCGGCGACGGGTGGCACGCCGGCCGTCGCGGCGCCGCCCGGGGCCGGCGTCGGCGAGGCCGAGCCACCCGCGAGGGCGGGCGTCCAGCTGATCTCCTCCTCCGACAGCGCCGCCATCCTGGCCCTCGATGTCCTGGCCGCCCTCCTGGCTGGCGCCGCCCTCCTCGGCGGCCCCGCCGCCGTCGTCCTGTCCCGCCGCCGCGTCGAGTAACCGGCGCTCCCGAGGCCCCACGGCTGGCGGGTGTCAACGCGGTCCCTCACGGCGTGCCGAGGCTCGACGTCAACCCGAATCCGGGTGCGCTGGGCGTGCCGCGATCCTTTGCGAGGGCGATGAGGACTGCGCCCGACGCCGCTGGTCCGCGGCTTCCCGCTCGGGCTGGTGGTCCGCGTTGCCGGGGCGCGCCGGCGTGAGGGCGTCCTCGCGGGCGAGGAACTGGAGGATCGCCTCCCGGTCAGGACCAGGGGCGCGCCGCCGGGTGGACGCGGTGCCGGGGCGCCGCTCGGAGCGGTCCGGCCCGGACGACGGCGGGCCGGGCAGGGGCAGGACGCCGTCCAGAACGAGCTGACCTGGCTGGCTGTCGCCCTCCCAGGTGCCGTCGGGGTGCTGGATGAACAACTCCGCGCCCAGAACAGCGAGACGGGACGGACCGGCGGTCCGTGACGCGAGGCCGTCCGACAGGGAGGCAGGGCCCCGCGGGCTGGGGGACGCCGCGGACGACAGCGGGTCATACGTCGGGTCGACGGCCGCCCAGCTGGCCTGGAGGCGGTCGGCGGCGGCGCGGATGCGGGTGAGGCTGACGCCGGCCCGGCGCAACGCGGCGATCGTGCGGGCCTGGGCCAGCTCGGTCGGGCCGGGGCGCAGCAGTCCGGACCGACGCCAGTAGGCGATCTGACGCTCGGTGGTGAGGGCCCGCCTGGCCGAGCCGGCGCGCCGTTGACCCTGACGCCCGCTGCCGCGGGCAGCCCGAGGAGTCCCGGCGAGTGGCTCGCCGGACCTCGGGAGCGACGGCCCACCCGTCATACGGCGCACTGTACGTCCGCCCGGGCCGCTGACCGGCCCGGTTGGGCGGTCGGGGAGGACCAGTCGCCCGTCGCGCGTCCGAGGGCGGACGACCGTTGGAACGACCGCCGCGGGCCGAGCGGCCTTCCTGCCGGCCAGTACCGGCGGCCTGGCCGGGTGACCAGTGACCGGTGCCCGCCCGGCGACCACCGGTCGCCGGCCGCTCGGCCAGCCAGGGACCGGTCGCCCGGCCAGGGACCGGTCGCCCGGCCAGGGACCGGTCGCCCGGCCAGTGACCGGTCGCCCGGCCAGTGACCGGTCGCCCAACCGGTGACCGGCTCTCGCGGGCCCGAGCGGACGGCGAGGACCTGGTCGCTCTCGGCCGGCACGCGCCCTATGCGCGTCGTGACCTGTGGGCGAGCGGCGGTCACGACCAGGCCGAGGCCACGGCGGTCATGGCGCGGCGCTTTCCTGTATTTCCCCGGGCGAATCGTGCGAGAATCCCGGTCATGCTACGGGGGGTTCTTTTCGATCTTGACGACACGCTTGTCGACCAACGCTCGGCGGCGGACGCGGCGGTAGTCGCGTGGGCGGCCGAAAACGGCATTACCGACGACCAGCTCGTCCAGCGGTGGACGATCATTTCGGAAAACCATTACGCCCGCTACCAGTGCCGGGAGATCACTTTCATCGAGCAGCGTCGCGCCCGCGTGCGCGAATTCCTCTCGCGCGCGGTGCCGGACGACGAGGCGGACACCCTCTTCAAGGGATACCTCACCCGCTACGAGGCCGGCTGGACGACCTTCGACGACGCCGTTCCCGCGCTTCGACGCGCCCGCGCGGCCGGTCTGACGGTCGCGATCCTCACGAACGGGGACGAGGACCAGCAACGGCTCAAGCTCAGCCGGCTCGGTCTGAACGACGAGATCGACCTCCTCATCGCGTCGTCCATGCTCCCCATGGGAAAACCCGACCCGCTCGCGTTCGGCAGCGCCCTCGACCTCCTCGGCACGGCGGCGGAGGAGGTCCTCATGGTCGGCGACTCGCTGGAAAAGGACGTCCTCGGCGCGGTCAACGTGGGTATCGAAGCGGTCCTGGTCGACCGTGCGGACGCCCATCCGACGGTCGACGTCCCGAGAATCAGCACCCTCCACGAACTGGCCTTCTGAGAGCGGGACCACGACCGCGGCTTCGGGTCATAGCCGGCGGTCCGCGCGCATTCCCGATGAGTCGCGTGGGCTCGTCGGTGGTGGTTCTGCCTGAGCGGCGGGGTAGGCCCGCGGTGTGGTGGTGCTGGAGGTGGCCGATGAACTGCGGCCGCTGGTGTACGCGTCGCGGCGGCGGGGGCGTGCGGACGGGCTGGTTGTCGGGCCGCCGGATGACCCAGACGCCACGGTGGGACATGTCGTGCAGTCGGTGGGGGTGCCGCTGACCGAGGTCGGCGCGCTGCGTCGGGGTGACGGCGAGCGGGTGGACGTGTCGTACCGCCCGGCCGCGAACGAGACCGTGCGCGTCGAGCCGCGGGCCCGGCCGCAACCACTGGAGCTGGCGCGGTTCGTGCTCGACGTCCACCTGGGCGCGCTGGCGCGCCGGCTGCGGCTGCTCGGCCTCGACGTGGCCTACCGCAACGACGCCGCCGACGACGAACTGCTCGCCCAGGCGATCCGGGAAAGCCGGGTGCTGCTGACCCGGGACCGGGGCCTGCTGTGCCGACGCGCCCTGCCGCGCGGCGCGTACGTCCGCGGGCAGCGGCCGGACGAGCAGACGCGCGACGTCCTCGATCGGTTCGCGCCGCCCCTGGCGCCGTTCACCCGCTGCGTCGCCTGCGGCGCCGAGCTGCGGGCAGTGCCGCGCGAGCAGGTCCTCGACGAGCTGGAGCCGGGCACCCGGCGGACGGCGACGCGGTTCACCCGGTGCTCCGGCTGCGGCCGGGTCTACTGGCGCGGCGCGCACGCCGAGCGCCTCGACGCCCTCGTGGCTACCGCCCTGGCACCGAGCCCAGGACAGCCACGACCGCCCCAGCCGCCACCGCCCAACCGGCGTTGAATCGTGCGGGAGTGGTTTGGGGCGCGTCTGGCGGGAACATGCCGAAAA
The DNA here is from genome assembly GCF_016786325.1 of Frankia nepalensis. Taxonomy (GTDB): domain Bacteria; phylum Actinomycetota; class Actinomycetes; order Frankiales; family Frankiaceae; genus Pseudofrankia; species Pseudofrankia nepalensis. The sequence goes on from NZ_JADWYU010000251.1 coordinate 33,874, forward strand.
GCGCCCTTTTCGATCGGGACGTGGCGGCTGGCCGACGGCCGCGGCTCCTGACGGCGGACCGCGGTCCCGGTGGTGGGCGTGGGACATGCCGCTTCACGGCTCTGGTCCCCGGCAGGGACACCGGCCCGGTGTCAATCGCTCCGTCCCAGAGCGCGCCGGGCCGGTGTCCCCACCGGAGCCACCGCGGCGATCCAGGGGCGGCGACCAGAGGTGGAAGGTGGCGCCAGGTGGCCGGTCGGTCTCTGTCCGAGAGGGCTCCGCCCGTAAGGTGGGGGCGTGGAGAAGCCTCAGATCGACTTCGTGGACCCGACGCCGCCAACCGGCCTGGTCGTCAAGGACATCACCGAGGGGAGCGGCCCGGAGGCCGTCGCGGGCCGGACCGTGTCGGTCCACTACGTCGGGGTCGCCCACAGCTCGCGCAAGGAGTTCGACGCCTCGTACAACCGGGGCGAGCCGTTCCGGTTCCGGCTGGGCGCCGGGCAGGTCATCGCGGGCTGGGACCAGGGGGTGCAGGGCATGAAGGTCGGCGGCCGGCGCCAGCTGGTCATCCCGCCGCACCTCGGCTACGGCACGCGCGGCGCCGGTCGCGACATCAAGCCCAACGAGACCCTGATCTTCGTCGTCGACCTGCTCGGCGTCAGCTGACCCCGTCCGCCCGATACAACCACCTCCGCTCCGGCGAGCCGGTGGCTTCCGCGCCCACCGCGCGCGAAGCCGTCGGCTCGACGGCTTTGTGTCTGCTTCTCCAGCCCGGCGCGATCGCCGCGAGACCTGACCTACCCGGCCATTACCGCCTTCGCGTGGTGAATGGTCCCGATCCCAACGGACCGAGGACGCGGTCGGGCGGACAACGGCCCTCGAGGTGGCTCCGGTAGCACCGATCACCCCGTGGCGGCGAGCAGGGCGGCGACGTGGGCAGCCGTGACGTGGGAGGCGGCGCCGGCGGTGCCCACCGCGCAGCCGGCCACGACAACGGCGTGTTCCGCCGCCGCGTCGGCGTCGCCGGCGGCGAGCCAGTAGTGCAGGAAGCCCGCGAACAGGGCGTCGCCGGCGCCGGTGGTGTCGATGACACCGTGAGGGGCGACAGCCGGGATGCGGCGGGCGGGGCGGTCGCGGGTGGCGAGCAGGACACCGTCGGCTCCCAGGCCGACGACGACGATCCGGGCGGGGAATCGGTCCAACACGGCGCGGGCGACGTCGGCCGGGGCGGTGCCGAGGCGTTCGGCGGAGCAGAACACGATGTCGGCGGCTTTCAGCCACGGCTGGCTGTAGGGGTCGTCGGGGTCGGTGATGGTCTGCAGGTCGACGGCGACCGGCACGCCGGCGGCCTGGGCGACGGGCAGCAGGGGGCGAGCGAAACCGACCGTTGTCAGGACGGCGAGGCGAGCACCGGCGAGCAGCTCGGCGAACGACGACGGCGGGTACTCGGCGTCGGGAACGTCCTTGAGGTCGGTGTGGATCTGACGGGCGCCGTGGGGATCCACGAGGACGACGGAGGACGGGGTGCCGGAGCTGGGAAGCACCGCGCCGCCGGGCAGGCCGACGCGGTCGAGCTCGGCGCGGACGAGGGCACCGGCCGGGTCGCCGCCGACGAACGTCGCCAGCACGGCCGGCGAGCCCAGCGCGCGCAGCGTCCGCGCGACGTTCAGCCCCACGCCGGCCGCCTCCAGCCGCAACCCGTGCGGCAGATACCGCACCGGTTCGTAGACAACCGGAAACCCCGCCACCGGCACCGTCTGCTGCACGTTCGCCACCCCGGCGACGACCACCGTCCCCGTCATGAGCGCAATACTTCCGGACTTCCGGGCCGGCGCGGCGCGAGCGGGCCACTGGCCCGTGGCATGCCGGGCTGAAGATCACCGCCTGTACGCGAGATCGGCGGGCGAGGCGCCAGGTCCCAGCGCCGCGTGAGATCCGCGAGAAGCGTCGTAGGACTGCCAGGACGGGCGGCTGGAGAGAGCTGTCGCCTCGGCCCGCTGGCCTGGGATGTCGGCTGTCACAGTGACGTGGTGACGGACGCGACGCGGGGCGAGGACGTGGGGGCGGAGCTGGAGGACGCGCTGGACGTGGCGGCCGGGTTGGTCGCGCGGGCCGGCGCGTTGCTGGTGTGCGCGGGGGCGGGGATGGGGGTCGACTCCGGGCTGCCGGACTTCCGGGGGAACGCCGGGTTCTGGCGGGCCTACCCGCCGTATGCCCGGCTCGGGATGTCGTTCGTGGACCTGGCGGACCCGGAGCATTTCGCCGCCGACCCGGAGCTGGCCTGGGGTTTCTACGGGCACCGGCTCGGGCTCTACCGCCGGACGGTGCCGCACGCCGGGTTCGAGATCCTGCGACGCTGGGGCGCGAACCTCCCGGGTGGGGCGCGGGTCTTCACGTCGAACGTCGACGGCCAGTTCCAGCGGGCCGGGTTCGGCGGTGTCGCCGAGGTGCACGGTTCGATCCACCACCTGCAGTGCGTCCGGCCGTGCTCCGATGACGTCTGGCCCGCGGACGGCGTCGAGATCGAGCTCGACGAGGCCACGATGCGCGCGACCGGCCCGTTTCCCACCTGCGGACGCTGCGGCGCGCTGGCCCGGCCGAACATCCTGATGTTCGGTGACGGTGGCTGGGTGCCCGGACCGAGCGAGACCGCGCTCGGGGAGCTGTCGGCCTGGCTGCGCGACGTCCTCGAACGACAGGCGGCCACCGGCGCGGGCCGGCTGGTCGTCGTCGAGCTCGGCGCCGGCGGCGCCATCCCGACCGTGCGCCTGCACGCGGAACGCGCCGCGGCCGCGTCCGACGCCGTCGCCGGGCTGAACACGTCCGGCGTCGGCGCCGGCTCCCTCATCAGGATCAACCCCACCGAGCCGGCCGTCCGCCCGGGCGCCGGCATCTCCCTTCCCACCGGCGCCCTCGCCGCGCTCACGGCCCTCGACACCCGCTGCGCTGAGTTCCCGACGCTCCGTCGGGCCGTTGGCGACGAGTGGCCGAACTTTGACCGCGAGGACACACGCCGGTTCTAGGTTCTCGGCTGGGGTGTCTACCAGGGGAGAGGGGAACCGTGCTCAGGGGGCGGATCAAGGAGCGCGAACGCCTCGACGAGCTCGTCGAGGCCGTGCGCGGCGGGCTCAGCGGCGTTCTCCTGCTCCAAGGCGACCCCGGCATCGGCAAGACGGCGCTGCTCGACCACGCCGCCGGCGCCGCCACCGACCTGCGGGTCATCCGGGTCGCCGGGGTGGAGTCCGAGTCGGGCTTCCCGTTCGCCGCGCTGCACAGGCTGCTGATCCCCTATCTCAAGGCGCCGCGGGGCCTGCCCCCGGCGCAGGAGCGGGCGCTCCGGGTCGCGTGCGGACTGGCCGAGGGGCCGCCGCCCGACCGCTTCCTCGTGGGGCTCGCGACGCTGACGCTGCTCGCGGAGGTCGCCGCCTCGGGGCCGGTGCTGTGCTGCGTGGACGACGCCCAGTGGGTCGACGGCGAGTCGCTCGGCGTGCTCGCGTTCGTCGGCCGGCGGCTGCACGCCGACGGAGTCGGCCTGCTGTTCGCCGCGCGCGGCGGCTTCGACGGCCTCGCCGGGCTGCCGGTCCTGGAGGTCACCGGCCTGGAGGAGCGGCCCGCGCTGGAGCTGCTGCGCTCGACCGTGGCCGGGCCGCTGGACGCGCGGGTCGGGGCCCGGATCGTGGCCGCGACCGGCGGCAACCCGCTGGCGCTGACCGACCTGGGACAGGAGCTGACCGCCGCGCAGCTCGCCGGCGGGCTGTCGCTGCCGGACCCGCTGCCGGTCGGGAGCCGGCTGGAGGAGCACTACCTGCGGCGGGTGGAGGCGCTGCCCGAGGCCACCCGGACGTGGCTGCTGTTGGCCGCCGCCGAGCCGGGCGGCGACCTCGAGTACATCCGCGACGCGGCTGCCCGCCTGGGCGTCGGGCCGGACGCGACCGGGCCGGCCGAGGCGGCCCGCCTGCTGGCGCTGCGCGCGACCGCGGACTTCCGCCATCCGCTGGTGCGGTCCGCGGTGTACGGCGGCGCCACCAGCGTCGACCGGCGGCGCGCGCACGCGGCCCTGGCCGAGGCGACCACCCGTCCCGGTGACGCCGACCGGCGTGCCTGGCACCTGGCGGCCGCCTGCGTCGGCACCGACGCGGGCGTCGCCGCCGAGCTGGAGCGTTCGGCCGACCGGGCCGGCGCACGCGGCGGGTACGTGGCCCGCGCCTCGTTCCTCACCCGGGCCGCCGAGCTCACCCCCGAGGGCCCGGCGCGCGTCGAGCGGCGGCTCGCCGCCGCCGAGGCGGCGTTCGTCTCGGGCGCGCCGCTGCAGGCGCAGGCCCTGCTCGACGCCGTCGACGAGGCGGAGGCCGACGGCACCGGGCGGGGGAGGGCGCTGGTGGTCCGCGCCGGCACGCTCCTCACGCTGGGCGTCGAGGGCGGGTTCGCGCGGGCGCCGTCGCTGGCCCTGCGAGCGGCGCTGGCGTTCGGCGCGGCCGCGCCGGAGCGAGCCCGGGACGCGCTGCTGAAGACGGTGGAGTTCGGGCTCACCGCCGAGGGCCTCCTGCGCGACACCACACACGTCGAGGTCGCGCGCGTGATCCAGGATGTGCTGGGCGACGCCGAGCCCGCGACCGGACCTGGCCTGATCCTGCGCGCCTACAGCGTGCTCAGCCTCGACGGCTACGAGCGGGCCGTGCCCCACATGCGCCGCGCCTGCGCGGCGCTCGTCGACTCGGCCACCTCGGACGAGGAATATCTGAGCAGCTATCTGCCGGCGGTCTGGTTGAGCATGATGCTGTGGGACGAGCCGCTGCACACGGCTGTGATCGGTCGGGCCGTCGCCGTCGCCCGCGGGGCCGGCGCCCTCTGGCAGCTCGACACCGCCCTGTACTGCGCGGTGATGCACGAGACCAACCTCGGCCGTCTCACGGCCGCGGACGAGCTGCTGGCCGACGGTCACCAGGTCCGCGCGGCGATGGGCGCGACCGACGAGGTGTGGGCCATCTACCGCTATCCCGAGCTGCTGGCCTGGCGCGCCGACCTGGACGACCTCGACGGCGTCCTGGACGGCTCGAGGCAGGCGGCGACCTGGCTCGGCAACGGCGCGGTCGAGTCGATCGCCCGGATCGGGCAGGTGATCCTGGCCCTGGGCCGCGGCGACTACGCCCGGGCCCGGGCCGAGGCCCACCATCTGATCGCTTCCGACGCTCTCGGCTCGCACTCACGGGTGATGCCGAACCTGGTCGAGGCCGCGGTCCGCGGCGGCGACCGGGTGCTCGCGGACGCGACGCTGCGCACCCTCTCCGCCCGCGCGACCGCCGCCGGCGGCCCCTGGGCGCTGGGGCTGCTGGCCCGCTGCCAGGCGCTGCTGGCCCCGGGCGACCGCGCCGAGCCGCTCTACCAGCAGGCGATCACCCTGCTCTCCGGCACCCGTGCCCGCACGGACCTCGCCCGGGCCCACCTCCTCTATGGCGAGTGGCTGCGCCGCCGGAAACGCCGCCGGGACGCCCGCGATCAGCTGCGCGCCGCGCTGGCGATGTTCGAGCGGATCGGCGCGGCCGGGTTCGCCGCCCGGGCCGCGCAGGAACTCGCGGCGACCGGCGAGACCGCCCGCCGCCAGACCGCCGCGACGGCCACCGGCCTGACCCCGCAGGAGCTCGCGGTCGCCCGGCTCGCCGCCACCGGCGCGACGAACACCGAGATCGCCGCTCAGCTGTTCATCAGCGCCAACACGGTCGACTATCACCTGCGCAAGGTCTTCCGGAAGCTCGGCGTGACGTCGCGCCGCCAGCTCGCCGCCGCGCTCGCGAGCGCGGCGCCCGGGCAACCCGGCGGCTCGGCGGACATGACTACGCGTTCCACGGGATTCGACGACCAATCGCCCTGACCGACGATCAGGCGGACCGGAAACCCGCACACTCGTAGGTGGGAGCGCTTTCATGCCGTTCGTCACCACCACCGATGGCACGCGGATCTACTACAAGGACTGGGGTGAAGGGAGGCCCGTCGTGCTCAGCCACGGCTGGCCGCTCAACTCCGACAGCTGGGAGGCGCAGCAACTCCACCTCGCCGAGCACGGCTACCGCGCCATCGCCCACGACCGGCGCGGGCACGGCCGCTCCACCCAGACCTGGGGCGGCAACGACATGGACACCTACGCCGACGACCTGGCCGCGCTGATCGAGGCCCTCGACCTGCGTGACGTCACGCTCGTCGGGTTCTCCACCGGCGGCGGCGAGGTGGCCCGGTACATCGGCCGCCACGGCACCGCCCGCGTCGCCCAGGCGGCGCTCGTGTCGGCCGTGCCGCCGCTCATGCTGCGGACCGACGACAACCCCGGCGGCCTGCCGGCCGAGGTCTTCGACGCGATCCGCGCCGGCTCGCTGGCCGACCGGTCCCAGCTCTACCGCGACCTGGCCGACGGCCCGTTCTTCGGCCTCAACCGCCCCGGCGCGAGCGTGTCCCAGGGCGTGCGGGACGCGTTCTGGCGCCAGGGCCTGCAGGCCGGGCACCGGGGCGCGTACGAGTCGATCGCCGCCTTCTCGGCCACCGACTTCCGTCCCGACCTGGACGCCTTCGACGTGCCGACGCTGGTCATCCACGGCGACGACGACCAGGTCGTCCCGTTCGAGGTCGGCGGGCAGGCGTCCGCCGCCCGGATCAGGGACGCGGCGCTCACCGTCTACCCGGGCGCGCCACACGGCATCACCGACACCCACAAGCAGCAGCTCTCCGAGGACCTGCTCGCCTTCCTTCGCACCCACCAGGAGAACCGATGACCACGCCCGACACGATCGTTCTCGTCCACGGCTTCTGGGTGACACCACGCAGCTGGGAGCACTGGATCACGCACTTCGAGGCGAAGGGGTTCCGGGTCATCGCCCCGGGATACCCGGGCTTCGAGGTGGAGGTCGAGGCCCTGCGGGCCGACCCGCAGATCATCGTCGACGTCACCGTTCCCGCGATCATCGAAAAGATCGAAAAGATCATCGACGGTCTCGACCGCCAGCCGATCATCATGGGCCACTCGGCCGGTGGCGCGTTCACCCAGATCCTGCTCGACCACGGCCGCGGCGCCGCGGGCGTCGCGCTCAACTCGGCGCCCACCGAGGGCGTCAAGGTCGTGCCGCTCTCCCAGGTGAAGTCCACGTTCCCGGTGCTCAAGAGCCCGGCGAACCGGCACAAGGCCGTCGGGCTGTCGCTGGAGCAGTGGACGTACGCGTTCACGAACACGTTCACCGCCGAGGAGTCCGCTGCCCTCTACGAGCGGTACCACATCCCCGCCAACGGCGGGATCCTGTGGGGCAGCGTCCTGGCCAACTTCCAGCCCGGCCACCAGGACACCTGGGTCAACTACCACAACGACGACCGTGCCCCGCTGCTGTTCATCTCCGGCAGCGAGGACCACATCATGCCGCCCGCCGTCCAGCAGTCCAACCTCAAGCACTACAAGTCCAAGGCACTCACCGAGATCAAGGAGTACGACGGGTACGCGCACCTGCTGCCCGCCCAGCAGGGCTGGGAAGAGATCGCCGACTACGCCCTCGACTGGGCGCTGCGGCACGCACGGTCGTGAGCACGGTCCGCGTCACCCACATCGGCGGCCCGACCGCGCTCATCGAGTTCGCGGGCTGGCGGCTGCTGACCGACCCCACGTTCGACGCCGCGGGGGGCGCGTACGCGTTCGGCTGGGGCACCTCGTCCCGCAAGCTCACGGACCCGGCCATCCCGGCCGACGCGCTCGGTCCCGTCGACGCGGTGCTGCTCACCCACGACCACCACGGCGACAACCTCGACGCCGCCGGCCGAAAGCTGCTGGCGTCGGCGGGCACGGTCGTCACCACGGTGCCCGGGGCTGGGCGGCTCGGCGGCGGCGCGCGCGGGCTCGGCCCGTGGGCGTCGACCACGCTGGAAGGCGAGGGACGACCGACGATCGAGGTCACCGCCACGCCGTGCCGGCACGGCCCGCCGCTGTTCCGCCCGATCGTCGGCGACGTCGTCGGCTTCGCCCTGCGCTGGGACGGGCAGCGCCACGGCGTGCTGTGGATCTCCGGTGACACCGTCCTCTACGGAGGCGTCCGGCAGGTCGCCGACCGCCTGACGGTCGGGCTCGCGCTGGTGCACCTCGGCGGGGTGCGCTTCCCGGTCACCGGGCCGCTGCGCTACACCATGACCGCCCGCGACGCCGTCGACCTGCTCGAGGCCGTACGCCCGCGCACCGCCGTGCCCGTGCACTACGAGGGCTGGAAGCACTTCTCCCAGCCTCGGGCCGTCATCGAGCGCGAGTTCGCGGACGCGCCGCCGGATGTCCGGGACAGCGTCCGCTGGCTGCCCATCGGCACCCCCACCGACCTGGAGACCTGACAGGGCGGCACACGGCACCACCTGGCATCACCCAGCACCACGGCACCACATGGCACCGCGCCCGCGGGGCCGGCGCTAGACGCCGGCCCCGCGGGCGTCGTCACGTAGGCATCGTCACGTAGGCGTCGTCACGTAGGCGTCGTCACGCGGGCGCCGCGGGCGGGACCGGACGGGCGGGGTCACACCGGCGGAGCTCCGTTTTCCAGGTAGGGCGCGCCGTCCTGCAGGTAGACGGTCACGCCCGCCGCCCGGGCGGTCAGGCTGGCGGCCACCCGCCGCGCGAGCAGCGGCGTCATCAGCTCCGACAACTGGTCCAGCGGGGTGAACGACCACGCGGCCAGCTCCTCGGCCGGCAGCCGGATTCCCGCGGCCTCGTCGGCCGAGAGCCGGCCGCCGTCGAACACGACGATCAGACCTTCGGTGCGTTCCGCCGACGGCGGCACCCAGTCCACCGCCAGCAGCCCGCCGAGCACCCGGTCCAGGCCGAGTTCCTCCCGCAGCTCTCGCCGGGCCGCCGCGTAGGGCGCCTCGTCCTCCTCGACCACGCCACCCGGGAGATCCCACCCGCGCCGGTAGGTCGGTCGCACCAGCAGCACCTGGCCGTCGTCGTCCACGAGGACGACGGCCGCCGCCATCCGCTTGCGTGGCAGCCCACGCCGCCAGGCGAGCGCGGACGATTCGGCGGGCGTCTCCATAACCGCCACCGTAGTGGGCCCGTGGAGTTTCCGGCTCCGACAGGCGAACATCCCGCCTCCGGCCTTCATCGCCGGCCGGACGAAAACAAGGACCTCAGGCCCGCCACCGAAAGTCGGCCACCCGGCGGGTGTCCTTCAGCTGACAACTCGCCGGCCGTCCCGCCTTCACCGCAGGTCAGCCACCCTTCCGTCAGCTCCGTGTGTCCACGGAAAGTGCTAGCACCCGGCCGCGAACCGGGCCAGCACCGTCGTCACACCCCGCATCCGGAGCCGACAATGGCGACGCGCGGGAAACCCCATGGACACGAAATTCGGGGGTTTTCCTCCGCTCGCTTCGCGGCGCCGGAAGGCATCGCGTATCCGATAGGAGAAGTATTCATGAACCGTCTTCTCGCTCCGTTGTCCCGCCGGGCCGGGACGGCTCTGGCCGCGGGTGCCCTGGCTCTGGGGATGGCCACCGCGGCGTGCGCTCCGGAGGCGGCGAGCACCAGCGACGCGGCGCCGCCGCCCGCCGCCGGCGCGACGACCGCCGCGCCGGCGGCCGCGGCCGGCGGGGTCGAGCCAAAACCGGCGGAGGAGGCCGTGCCGACGTCGGGGGCGCGGCTCGCGAACGGCGCGACGACGAACTGCCCCGGCAATCCCTATGCCGGGGTCTGGGTGGCCGACGACCCGAACGGGTTCATCGCCAGCGTCACCATTGCGTTCACCGACTGCAACAAGTACAACACCAGCCGGATCCGCGTTGTCTCCCACAGCTGGATGGGCCTGTCCGGCGGCTACTGGGACTGGGGCACAGCGAACAACGTGAGCTGGGGTTACGTGGGCACCTCGGTGACCGTGACCTACTACTTCAACAGCGGCTTCACGGAGAAGCTCCGCATCCTCCCCTCGGTGAACGGCTCCGGCATCTCGACCGACGGCCACGAGAGCTGGCCGGACGGCGACGGCCGCAACCTGCCCACGCAGCGCTACCACCGCTATTAGTAACCGGGCGCCCAGCCCCGGTCTGGTCCGCCGCTTCTCCGGGGGGAGCGGCGGGCCGGGCCGGGGTTCGGCGTGCTCCGACCGGCGCGGCTCCCATCGGGCGGCGGGGCGCGCACCGCCATGCCCTCGACCGTCACGTCCCTGACCAGCGTGTCCGTGACCAGCGTGTCCACGACCACGGCGGGCGGTGAACACGGTCTGGAAATCTGGATCTGGCGCAGATCTTGTCAGGGCCCGGCCCGGCCCGGCCCGATCATGATCGCCCGGTGCTTGGGGAAACGGTGGGCAACACCGTGTCGCGGCGACCATATCCACGAGCAAATGGCGATCAAGGGAAGGCGCGCCGGGTCCAGGCTCCACGAGATCCACGCCGGCACCGGGCGTCTTGTTCAGCCGGTCCGGTCACCGGTGGGTGGGCTCGCGCCGGGAACCGCCTGATCCAGGCGGTCGCCGGCTCCCGTGAACAGGCCGGCGAGGATGACGGCGATGAGCCGTCGCATGGTGACGTCTCGGGCGCCGTCGGCGGCCTCCAGCTCGGCGGCGGCGTCGAGCATCACCAGGACTCGCGCGAGGTCCGCCGGCTCGGCGTCGGCACGCAGCCGCCCCTCGGCCTGGGCACGCCGGAAGGGCGGCGTGAGTATGCCGACCAGCCCGGCGAGGTACTGCCGCTGCTCCTGGTCCGGAATCTCCCGCAGCACGGCGGTGAGCGGTCGCATGGTGGCCTGCGTGGACAGGACCCAGCTGAGGATGTCCTCGAAGGGACGGCCGTCCTCCTCCGCGCCGTCGACGACCTCTCGCAGGGCCTCGAGGTAGTCCGCCGCGACGGCGCCGGCGAGCGCGTGCCGGTCGGGGAAGTGGCGGTACACGGTCGCCCGTCCGAGTCCCGCCCGGCGCGCGATCTCGCGCAGCGGGACGGCCCGGGAGCCGCCGGTGAAGGCCGCGTCCGCGACCCGGAGGATGGCCTCCCGGTTGCGGCGGGCGTCGTCACGCCGAGGCGTCAGCATTCGAATCCGAGCCATCGCCGCCACGACACGACGCGTATCCTACCCGGCGTAGTGAGACCCACAACCTCTTCTTAGTCTCGGTTGTCCTCCATACACTGCCGGTCGCGCGAAGGTCGCGTGACCGCCTTTTCGTGTAGGTGGCGCCAATAGGTGGCCAGAGGCCGGCGCGATCTACCTGGCTATCGACGAGCGGCCGCCTTCCCGGGTTTATCGGAATCCGGCGCCGACGAGTCGGGCCCGCGGTGGACGAACCAGGAGACGACAGTGCCCGTCGGGAAGACAGTGCTATTCAGAAAACGCGCCTCGCTCGCCGGCGCGGCCGTGGCGGTGCTTCTCGCCACGGCGGGGCTGAGCTCGGCGCGACTGACGGCGGCCGCGGCGGCGGCGCCGGGCTGCGCGGGAGACCACTGGGTCGCGAGCTGGGTCGCCAGCCCCACCGACTCCCTCGTGCCCACGGACGCCACCGGTGACCTCACGCCCCAGGTGCTCACGTACCAGACACTGCGGATGATCGTCACTCCTCACCGAGGAGGATCCAGCCTCAGAATCCATCTCTCGAACCGGTTCGGCGCCTCGGACGTGAGCTTCGGCCGCGTCACCGTCGGAAGGCAGACCAGTGGTGCCGCGGCGACGAACATCGTGCCGGTGACCTTCGGAAACGCCCAGTCGGTGACGATTCCCAAGGGCCAGGACGTCGTGAGCGACCCGGTGGCGCTGACCTTCGCCGCTTTCGCTCCGCTCGCGGTCAGCATGTATGTGCCGGGTATCCAGACACCGCCGACCAAGCACTGGAACGCCAACGCGACGTCCTACTACTCGCTTCCGCTGACCGGCGACTCCAGCAGGCAGCAGTCCTCCTGGGGTTTCTTCGGTGATACGGGCAGCTGGCTGTACGTGAGCGGTGTCGACGTCCTGACGCCCGCGCGCACCCGGGGTGTCGTCGCCTTCGGCGACTCGATCACGGACGGCTTCGTGGGAGCAACGCCGCTCAGCATTCCCGCGGACGCGGCCGTGGCGGACACGAACGGGCGCTATCCCGACCAGCTGCAGCGGCGCCTGGACCAGGCCGGGATCCCGATCTCCGTGGTGAACGCGGGAATCGGCGGCAACCAGCTCCTGACCGGCGGCGAACCGCTGCAGACGGGCCCCAGCGGCCTGGCGCGCTTCGACAAGGACGTCCTCGCGCAGGCCGGCGTCGCCGGCGTGCTGGTCCTCGAGGGCATCAACGACCTGGGACTGTCGCGGTCCACCGCCGAGCAGCTCATCGCCGGCTACACCCAGCTGATCGAACGGTCGCACGCGGCGGGCCTGAAGATCTGGCTCGCGACCATCACCCCCGCGTCCAACGCCCTCGTCGACGGCACGCTGCTCGCTCCCAACAGCGAGACGTCCCGCCAGCAGATCAACAGCTGGATCCGTACCCAGACACTCGCCGACGGCTTCGTCGACTTCGACGCCGCGCTGCGGGATCCCGCCGACCCGTCGATCCTCCGGCCGGCGTACGCGTCGGTCGACAACCTGCACCCCAACCTCGCCGGTTACCAGGCGATGGCCAACGCCGTGCCCCAGGACCTGCTCAGCTCCGTCACCTGCCCGAGCTAATGGCCTTCGTGGACGCCTGATCGGGTCCTTGGCACCGCATCCAGCGACGTTCGTCCGTACCAGAACGACAGCCGAGAGATCAGTCAGACGTTTCGCGTCACCGTGGCGCGCCACGTCTGACTGATCTTGGCTCCATGGGTGTGGTCGGCGGGGCGGACGTTCGTCGAGGCGGCGTTAGGCCTTGTTCCACGCGAACCCGTCCGGATCGGTGAAGGGCGCGGAATCGCCGCCGATCACGAGCCGGTGCGACCCGGTCCCGTCGGGAGAGACACCGGCGTCCTTGGCGAGCCCACGACGCTTGTAGAGCGCCAGCTTCACCGGGCTCGACGGGGTATCGAACTCGACATATGTGCGGGCGAAGCTCTTTCCCACGGCGAGGCCATGGTCGACGTAGAACCGCTTGCTCGCCACCACATCCGTGACTCCCAGCAGCAGCACGATCTGATCGAACCGCCGGCTGGCCGGGGCGGTGTCCTTCTTCGCCGAGGTCGCGACCTTCCAGATCGTCCCGTCGGGCGCCTGGACGACGCCGCCGTAGCCCCAGAACGACTTCGCGGCCGGCTTCAAGGGCGAGGCGCCGGCGGCGAGTGCCGCGTTGATGAGGCCGTCCGCGTTCGCGGGCTGAGACACCGTGAGGGACAGCGTGAACCCGCGGAAGCCGGTCGTGGGCGCGTCCGAGGCGCGCAGGCGGACGGGTGCGTCGGAGCCGAACGCGGCGTCATAGAACTCGCCGGCGGCCGCGGTGTCCGACACTTCAAGGGTGATGGAATCGATGGAGGTCATGACGGTCACGCTAGGTGTGGCTCGTCGCCCAACGCTTCTCCATTCCTGACCGATCCGGCCCTCGCCCGGCGCCGCCGACGGCGAGCGGGCGGGACCAGAAGCGTCGCCCCCTCCGCTCATCGATTGCCTCGCCAACTCGCCGGCGGGCGCCCGAGCACGGGCGCCCGAGCACGGGGGACAGGGCGCGGGGCGGTGGGCCAGCGGAGGTGGGTCGCCGGGTCAGGCGAGCAGCCGAGCGCCCGAGCGCCACCGAGCGAGAGCGTGGCACCCGCGCCACCCAGGGACGCCACCCCCGTGTCGATCACCAGCGCCGAATCATCCCCCATGGCGCCGGAAGAGGCCGGATTCATGGCCACAGGGGATGACCAGATCTGCCATCTTCGGGCAAGGTGACCAACGTCGACAGGGACGTCGATGGAGGAAGCTGAGGGAGAGGCAGGAGGGGAGGAGGAGTGAACTCACTCCTTGCCACTCTCAACGTATAGCGCACCTGGGGGCTTGCGGCAAGACCCGGGTCATGCCGCAGGATCGCTGGTCGAGGCCAGGGCCTGCGGAAATGGGAGTCGCGGAGTGCATGTGGTGTTGTCGACGTACGGGATGCGCGGGGACGTCGAACTGGTGATGGGAGCCGGAGCGCGCCCGGGGGAACTCGGCGCGCGGGAGCGGGTGTGCGCGCCGTCGGCCGGCGAGTTCTCGGAGTCACCGGCCGGTATCGCCGCGCCGGCGGGTGCGGGCCGGCACCCCGGCGCCCCGGCGCACCCGCTGGTGACCGGGGCACCGCCGTCGTCGGCGGACGTGTCCCGGCGCACGGACATATCCCGGCGCGCGGGTGTGTCCCGGCGCATGGACGCGTCCCGATGCGCGGACGTGCCCCGGCACGCGGACGTGTTCCGACGCGGGGCCGGATTCTGGCGCGCGGCCGCGTTGGCCGCCGCGCGGTTCGACACGCCTACCGTGCCGTCAGAGTGGAGCCGCTGACATGAACCCTCTGACCACCAGCGCGTTCGACCTTCCCGGCCGCCTCGCCGCCAAGGCTGACCCGACGCTGATCGCCGGCGACGAGCAGCACTTCGCGGCGATCGCGGCGAGCCTCGAGCAGGCGATCGCGGATCTGTCCGACCGCCTCGCCACCGAGCGCGCCGCGCCCGGCGGGATCGGCCAGGCGGCGATGGACCGGGACATGGAGATCCATCGGCTGACCGCCCGCCTGCGCGCCCTGCGCCGCTTCGGCCTGGACCTGTGCCTCGGCCGCATCGTCGGCGCGGACAATCCCGAGCCGCTCTACGTCGGCCGGCTGGGGCTCACGGACAGCGCGGGCCGTCGGCTGCTGCTCGACTGGCGTTCCCCCGCGGCCGAGCCGTTCTTCGGAGCGACCCACGCCAACCCGATGGGTCTGGCCAGCCGCCGCAGATACCGCTGGACCCGCGGCCGGATCAGCGACTACTGGGACGAGGTGTTCACCCCGGACGGGTTCGAGGGGCACGCCGCGCTCGACGACCAGTCCGCCTTCATCGCCAGCCTGGGCAGCAACCGGACGGCCCGGATGCGAGACGTGCTCGGCACCATCCAGGCCGACCAGGACGCCATCATCCGCGCCGGATCCCGCGGCGCGCTCGTCGTCGACGGCGGTCCGGGGACGGGAAAGACCGTCGTCGCGCTGCACCGCGCCGCCTACCTCGTGTATTCCGACCCCCGCCTCGGTCACCGTCGGGGCGGCGTGCTGTTCGTCGGTCCGCACCAGCCCTACCTGAACTACGTCGCCGACGTCCTCCCCAGCCTCGGCGAGGAGGGCGTGCAGACCTGCACCCTGCGGGACCTCGTCGCCGAGGGCGTCACGGCGGCGGTCGAGACCGACCCGGAGGTGGCCCGCCTGAAGTCGTCCGCGGACCTGGTGAAGGCGGTCGAGACGGCCGTCAGGTTCTACGAGGAGCCGCCCTCCAGGGGGATGACGGTCACGACCCACTGGTCCGACCTCTGGCTGAGCGCCGACGACTGGGCCGAGGCGTTCGAAGCGGCGGATCCCGGCACACCGCACAACGAGGCGCGTGACCAGATCTGGGAGGAACTGCTCGCGATCCTGATAGACAAGCACGACGGCGACGTCTCGTTCGACCTGCTCCGCCGGTCACTGCTGCAGAACAGGGAACTGCTCGCGACCTTCAACCGGGCGTGGCCGCTGATCGAAGCGGCTGACCTCGTCGCGGACCTGTGGTCGGTACCCGCCTACCTGCGCAGGTGCGCTCCCTGGCTCAGCCCCGACGAGGTTCGGAAGCTGCGGCGCGAGGACGCCCGGGCCTGGACGGTGTCCGACCTGCCGATTCTGGACGCGGCACGGCAGCGGCTCGGCGACCCGGAGGCCTCACGGCGCAGGCGGCGGAACAAAGCCCTGATCGCCGCCGAACGCCAGCGCATGGCCAGGGTCGTCGAGAACCTGATCGAGGTCGCCGACGACGAGTACGGGGTGGGCCTGGTGACGATGCTGCGCGGCGAGGACTTCAAGGACGTCCTGGTCGACGAGGCGGCGTTGCCGGGTTCCGATCCGGATCTGCTCGCCGGTCCGTTCGCGCACGTCGTCGTGGACGAGGCCCAGGAACTGACCGACGCGGAATGGCAGATGCTGCTGCTGCGCTGCCCGTCCCGGAGCTTCACCATCGTCGGGGACCGCGCCCAGGCCAGGCACGGATTCACCGAATCGTGGCGGGAACGGCTCCAGCGGAGCGGATTGGACCAGATAGACCTGGCTTCCCTGAGTGTCAACTACCGGACGCCGGAAGAGGTCATGGCGGAAGCCGAGCCGGTCATCCGGGCCGTCCTCCCGGACGCCAACGTGCCGACCTCCATCCGCCGCGGCGGCGTCCCCGTCGTGTACGGATCCGCTTCGGATCTGGACTCGATCCTCGACACCTGGCTCGCCACGCACGCCGACGGGATCGCCTGTGTCATCTCAGGCCAGCAGCGGGCCGATATCATCTCAGGCCAGCAGCGGGCCGGTGTCATCCCGGGCCAGCAGCGGGCCGGCGCCGTCGGCACTGGTGACGCCGAGGACGCGATGTTCCAGGCGAGGCCCCGCGTCCGGTCGCTGCCGCCGGAGCTTTCGAAGGGGCTCGAGTTCGACCTGGTCGTCCTCGTCGACCCGGACGAGTTCGGCGGGGGCATCGAAGGCGCGGTCGACCGCTATGTCGCGATGACCCGGGCGACCCAGCAACTCGTCATCCTCACGAGCCCCTGACGTCGCCTAGGGCAACGCGATCGCCGCCCGGCGGCCGTGCGGACCACCACCGACCCCGGAGAAGCCGATCCGCGTCGAGTCCGAGATCCCGGCTGTCCCGCGATGAACATCGCTGGCCGCGCGCGGATCGGCGCTCCGGGGTCCGCGGCCAGCGATGTGTCCGGCCGGCCGTCGAACGTGCCGATCACGCCTGGGGCCGTGACAGCCGCCGGTGTCAGGTCAGCGAGCGGATGTCCGCGACGTCGTACTCGGCCACGGAGGCCGCGAGCATCGCGGCGTCCTGTTCCTCGCTTGGGCCGCTGCCGCGGAAGGCATTGACGGCTTCCTGGGTCTCCCAGCGTTCGAAGATGTTGATCCGTGTTGGGTCGATCAGATCGGCGCTCAGGGAGAAATCGAGGCAGCCCGGCGCGCGTCGCGCCTGCTCGACGACGCCGACACAGTTCGCGAGGTAACGCGCTCGCTGGGTCGCGTCGATGAAGATCTGCCCAGCGACGATCACCATGATGTTCCTCCGAGTCTCGTCTGACACGAAGGAAGGACTGCCCACGACGCCTGGGCTCATCGCTGAATGCCCGACCCGGCCGGAACGCGTGTGCGCCCACGCGCCCGTGCGTATGCCAGCTCGGGCTGTTCATGTCAGGAGTCGCTCGAGCGCGTCGGCGAGCTCGGTCACGGGGCGCCGACGGTCCAACTCGAGCGTCGAGCCCTTCCGTGGCAGGGGTTCGACCGTCCGCGCGTGGCGGGTAGTCCGCCTCGGCGAAGGACAGCCGCCGTGCCTGGGCCAGACAGCCGCGCCTGAGCGATTCGGCTCAGCTCGAACCATGGCAACGCGCTCAGGAAAGACGGCCGCGCGGCGGCGAGCCTTGCGGTACACGACCTTGGCACCGCCGTCGGCGGCGGGGTCTCCGGCGGCGGGACGGTGACGAGATCAGGCCTCAGCCTTGCCCAGGGAACCCGCCGTGCCGGCGCGGCGGGTATCAAGCACCCACCTGGATGATGCTTTCCACTCGAGCCCGTCATTCCCCGGAAGGGCGGGGCGCGGGCAGGGCGGCAGCACTCGGGCGACGGTTCAAGAACTGGCTCTCCTCGGACCTGAGCGGAGGCTCACGCGGATCCGGGGGTGCCGGGGCCGCGGCGCCTTCCGATCGACCGCGCCGCCTTCGTGATCGCGGGTACGGCGGGGTGACCCGGATGCTCGCGGTCGTCCTGCTGCCGGTGGCCCTCGTGGCCGCGCCGCGCCGCGCGCTACAGGTGGCCTGCCAGTGGGCGCTGGCGGCCCGGTTCCCTACTGAGAACCTCGCCGGCCTGACGCCGGCGACCCGCGCCGCGTTCACGGCGGCGCGTACCCGGGCGTTGTGGCGCGACGGCGAGGTGGTCGGCCTGACGTCCGGATACCGGGACCTCGCGGAACAGGAACGGCTGTTCGCCGAGGAGGTCCGCGGAAGCGGATCCGCGGCGGCGGCCAGAGCACGGGCGTTGCCGCCCCACGAATCCCGGCACGTCGCGGGGACCGCGCTGGACGTGCGGCCGGTCGCGGGCGCGCGCTGGCTGGAGCGCCACGGTTCCCGCTACCACCTGTACCGGATGTACGACAACGAGTGGTGGCATTTCGAGTACTGCCCTGACGACCCACCGCGCCGCCTGCCTCACCCAGGCATGTCGCATTCCGACCCGTCGCATTCCGAATAAGCCGGACCAACCGCGATGATCTCGTAAGTGTCCCGCGGGCGGGCAGCGTGCCCCGGACGTTGGCGCGGGCGGCGCGGTCGAGGCGGGCGAGTTCGACATTTTGTGCGTCGGCTGATCACTGGTTCGCCTGAGCGTGGTGCTCGGCAATGAAGTGGGCTCCTAGGCGGGTCTGTAGGCGTGGCCGGTCCGGGAGCCTCATTGCGGCGAGGAAGCAAGGCGTAAGGGAGGGCCGACGATGACGGCGGTGGCGCGTCTGGCCGACGGGCTTGATGCCGGCGGTGAGGTGTCGCTGGTGTCGCTGGCGTTGCCGGAGGGGCCAGGGCTGGTGGTACGGCGACGGTCGACGGGACGGCGTCCGGGACGGATTCCCGTCGTCGCGAGTACAGGGCGTCCCTCGTTGCTGGCGGCACGGTCGGCCGCCGTCGTCGGGGATGCCGCCGGCCTCGAATTCCTGGAAGTGAGCAGGACCGAACTGACGCGGGTGGCGGTGACCATGGGCCGCATGTCGCATCTGCTGTCGGTGGTGATGTATCCGGCGGGGGTGCCGCCGTATCGGACAGCGCTGGCCGTCGCGGCGGCCGATCTGCTGCGCCAGGAACGCGGCGACGGGCGGCCGGTCGTGACCTGTGGGAATCGCCCGTTGCTGGGCTCGGGCCGGTCGGCGGTGCCGCACGCGGTCAGGGTGGACAGCCCCGGGGGATCCCGGGACCAGATCGTCTGGGAGATCGTCGCCTGGGAGGACATGCCGACGTGGCTGGCCGGTCTCAGGTCAGACGCCGGAGCAGCCGCGGCGGGGTGATCCCCGCCAGGCGGCCGTCACGACGTCACACATCCCGAGCGCGGACACGGGGTCAGACGATCCGGGCGTGCCTTCGCCTTCGCCGTCGGAGTTCCGCCTTCGCCGTCGTGGTCCGCCTGCTCCCGGCGCGGCTACGCGGGCCACGGCCACGCCAGTCGCCGCCGTGCTCAGCGGCGGTGGGCGGGTGAGGGTTTCACGGTGTGGAGGGTGAAGTAGATGACTCCGGTGACCAGGAGTG
>NZ_JADWYU010000252.1:0-6796 GCF_016786325.1 Frankia nepalensis
GGGGGGACGCCCCCGCGCGCGGCGCCGCCAGGAGAGGCACCGCCCGGGGGGGCGCCGCGCCCCGGCCCGCTCACCGTGAACCCGTCGTCCGCGTGGGCCCCGCGCCGGCCGGCCGGCGCGGGGCGCGTGGGCGGAGCCGCCGGTCGGGGCGCCCGCGGGTCGCGAACCTGCCAGTTCGGCTCCCCCGGTCCGGCGGGGCTCGCGGGCGGCGGCCCCGTGGGCCTGGCCGCCTGGCCGTAGGGCGTGGTGTCCGGCGCGGCCTGGCCGTACGAACCGGGGCCGGGCCCGACTCCCGTCCCCGGTGGCCGGGCGGGGGGCGCCGCGGCCGCCGGCCGGGCAGGAGGCGCCTGAGCCGCCGGCGGTGCCGGGGTGGGCCCCGCGGCTCCACCGGGGGCGGCTGGACCGGTGCCCCGGGGCACGCCCCGGGGGCTGGTCACATAGGGATCGACGCTGTGGCCGCCGGCCCGTCGCGGGCCGGTGCCGTACGGGTCGGCCCCGCGCCGGTCGGCGATGTCCTGCTGCGGTGTGCGGCTGCCGCCCCGCCGGTGCAGCCGGGAGCCCCGGTGCGGCGCCTGGTGAGTGCCCTGGCCCTGGCCGCGCCGCGCCGCGTGCCCACCCGCCCCCTCGGCGCCGGCCGGCTGGTGGCGGCGCGGGCGCAGCTGGCGCAACGCGCGCACGGTCGGGCGCGGCGAGGTGATCTCGCCGTCCGTCGGGGCCGCCGGCGGGCCGATCAGCTCGTGCACCGCGTGCGCGACCTTCGGCTGGCGGGCGCGGTCGTCGCCGCGGAAACCGGTCTCGAGCTCACGGCCCTCGAGCGACCAGGCGATCACCAGGAGCCGGCCGGGCGCGGCCACCTTGCCCGCGTGCGCCCGTTCCAGGCGGGCGCCGCGGACCGCCTCCCGGGGGATCCAGAACGACATCTTGCCGCGATCGACCTGGATCCCGGCCACGTGGACGGTGATGTAGCTGCCGTCCTTGCCGCCGAGGCCACGCGCGGAGAACCACTCCAGCCAGTAGCCGGCGTCGGTGGTCCCCAGGTACGACCCGCGCAGCGGCGCGGACAGCACGGTGCCCCGGTCCTCGGGCGGTGCCAGGAGCTCCGGGAGGTCGTCCTCCTGCCGGGTGGCCCTGCGGCGCCACATCTGGCGCAGGAAACCGACCACCGCGACGAGCAGCAGCAGGATGCCGACGAGCAACAGCAGGCGCAGGCCGAGCAGGCCAGGACCTCCGTCTTCGGCGACGCCGCCAGCACGTTGCGCGAGGGCGCGGACCGCGACCACCTTCACACGACCTTCCCGTCGAGCACCGTGGGCCGGCCGGCGAGGAAGGTGGCGCGCACCTGACCTGGCATCGTCATCCCCCGGTAGGGCGAGTTCCGGCTGCGGCTGGCGAACCCCGAGGGGTCGACAACCCAGCGCGCCTCCGGGTCGACGAGGGTCAGCGTCGCGGCGGCGCCGACGTCCATGGAACTCCTGGCGTCAACCGGCACGTCGGGCAGGCCACCGATCCGCGCGGGGGCGAGCGCCATCCGGTCCACGACACCGGCCCAGTCGAGCAGTCCGGTCGCCACCATGGCGTCGATCACGATCGACAGCGCGGTCTGCAGGCCCAGCATCCCGGGCCGGGCCGCGGACCACTCGGTGTCCTTGTCCTGAGGGGCGTGCGGGGCGTGGTCGGTCGCGACGGCGTCGATGGTGCCGTCCGCGAGCCCGGCGCGCAGCGCCGCCACGTCCTCGGCGGTGCGCAGCGGCGGGTTGACCTTGTAGACCGGGTCGTAGGTGGCGGCCAGCTCGTCGGTGAGCAGCAGGTGATGCGGTGTGACCTCGGCGGTGACCCGCCAGCCCTTCGACTTGGCCCAGCGGATGAGCTCCACCGAGCCGGCGGTGGACACGTGGCAGATGTGCAGCCGGGAGCCGACGTGCCCGGCGAGCAGCGCGTCCCGCGCGATGACCGCCTCCTCGGCCACCGCGGGCCAGCCCGCCATGCCGAGCCGGGCCGAGCAGGCGCCCTCGTTCATCTGGGCGCCCTCGGTGAGCCGCGGCTCCTCGGCGTGCTGCGCGATGACGCCGTCGAAGGCCTTCACGTACTCCAGCGCCCGGCGCATCAGCAGCGGGTCGGACACGCAGTGGCCGTCGTCGGAGAACACCCGCACCGCCGCCGCGGACGAGGCCATCGCTCCCAGCTCCGCCAGCTTCCTGCCGGCGAGCCCCTCGGTGACGGCGCCGACCGGGCGCACGTCGCAGTGGCCGGCGTCCCGGCCGAGCCGCCACACCTGCTCGACGACGCCCGCCGTGTCGGCCACCGGGTTGGTGTTCGCCATCGCGAACACGGTGGTGTAGCCGCCGAGCGCGGCGGCGCGGGTGCCGGACTCGACCGTCTCGGCGTCCTCCCGGCCCGGCTCGCGCAGGTGGGTGTGCAGGTCGACGAAGCCGGGCAGCGCGTAAAGCCCGTCGGCGTCGAGCACCCGGGCGCCGGTGTCGGTGGCGGACAGGGTGCCGGGCGGGCCGGTCTCGACGATCCGCCCGCCGGCCAGCAGCAGGTCGGCGCGCTCGCCGCCCAGCGGCGCCACGGCGCGCAGCAGCCAGGCCGTAGCCGGCGTCCCCGTCATCGGATGACCTCCCGTTCCTCGGGCTCGTCGGCCCCGCCCAGCAGCAGGTACAGGCAGGCCATCCGGACGCTGACGCCGTTCGCCACCTGCTCGACGATGGTGGAGCGCGGCGAGTCGGCCACGTCGGAGGCGATCTCCATGCCGCGCACCATCGGCCCGGGGTGCATCACCAGGGCGTGCGGCGGCAGGGTGGCGGCGCGGTCGGCGTCCAGGCCGTAGCGGCGGCTGTACTCCCGCTCGGTGGGGAAGAAGGCCGCCGACATCCGTTCCCGCTGCACCCGCAGCATCATCACGACGTCCGAGCCGGGCAGCACGGCATCCAGGTTGTAGGACACGTCCACCGGCCAGTCGGCCACGGCGTTGGGCAGCAGCGTCGGCGGCGCGACCAGCGTCACCTTCGCCCCGAGGGTGCGCAGCAGCCAGACGTTGGACCGGGCGACCCGGGAGTGCAGCACGTCGCCGACGATCGTGACGGCCAGCCCCTCCAGCCGGCCGAGCCGGCGGCGGATCGTGAACGCGTCCAGCAGCGCCTGGGTGGGATGCTCGTGCGTGCCGTCGCCGGCGTTGAGCACGCTGCCGCGCACCCAGCCGGCGAGCCGCTGCGGCGCGCCGCTGGCGGGGTGACGGCACACGACCGCGTCGGCGCCCATCGCCTCCAGGGTCAGCGCGGTGTCCTTGAGGCTCTCGCCCTTGGAGACGCTGGACCCCTTCGCGGAGAAGTTGATGACGTCGGCGGACAGCCGCTTGGCCGCGAGCTCGAACGAGGTGCGCGTGCGCGTCGAGTCCTCGAAGAACAGGTTCACCACGGTGCGCCCGCGCAGCGTCGGCAGTTTCTTCACCGAACGGTCGGACAGGCGGGCCATCTGCTCCGCGGTGTCGAGCACGAGCAGCGCGTCCTCGCGGAGCAGATCGGCGGTCGAGAGCAGATGCCGGTTCACCGGGCGTCCCCCGCGGCGGCTTCCCCCGCCGCGTCCCCGGCGGCGCCGCCGCCGACGATGAGCACCGCGTCCGCGCCATCGGTCTCGCCGAACCGGACGGCCACCGACTCCCGCCGGGAGGTCGGCATGTTCTTGCCGACGTAGTCGGCCCTGATCGGCAGCTCGCGATGGCCGCGGTCGACCAGGACGGCGAGCTGGACGGCTCTCGGGCGGCCGTACTCGGCCAGCGCGTCGAGCGCGGCCCGCACGGTGCGCCCCGAGTAGAGGACGTCGTCGACGAGGATCACCACCCGGCCGTCGACGCCGCCGTCAGGGATGTCCGTGACCCGCAGCGGGCGCACGGCGCGCAGCCGCAGGTCGTCGCGGTACATGGTTGGGTCGAGCGACCCCGTGGGCACCGTCACACCCTCGACCTCGTGGATCCGGGTGGCGAGCCGCGTCGCGAGCGGCACCCCCCTCGTCGGGATGCCGAGGAGCACCACGTTGCCGCCGCCCGAGGTCTTCTCGAGAATCTGGTGTGCCATCCGGCTGACGATCCGGGCGATGTCGGCCTGCGCGAGCACCGTCCGGCTCGCTCCTGGCTGCCCCACCCCCGGCTGGCTCACGCCGGGCACCGGTTCACCCCGTGCTGGTTCGCCCGGCACTGGTGCACCCTGTGCTGGCTCACCCCGTGCTGGTTCACCCAGCGCTGGCTCACCCCGTGCAACTGTCCCTCCTTCCCCGCCTCACGGGACGGTCCTTAAAGGAGCGGTCCGCAAGACGGTACCAGCCGGTGGGCCACTACCCGGTGTCGCGACAGGGGGCCCGGCGCACGCGCGGCACGTCACCGGGATGTCACACCGTCCTGTGCCGTGGCGTGCGCGTCGAGGCGCGACGGCGGTACGCTCACGCGCCGCCATCCACACTCTCCATGACGCCGTCAGCGCCGACCGTCACCTAACACACCCGCATGGCAATGCGGCGTGAGGGTGTCAGCACGGCCGTACGGCATGCATCACATCCCGTTACCGTTGCCCAACCGGCTTCCGGTGCGGTCCGATGGCCGGAAGTCCCTACGGGAGTAGCGCCAAGAGCGACGGCGGTGCTACGGAAAGTGGTACAAAGAAAGAGGCGACACGACCCCCCTCATGTCGGGTCGCAACCGCGTGGGCACTACTATCGGTAACCGCCGACGGCAAGAGCCCTCGGCTCCATCTGACTCAGACCACGACAGGAGTGGGCACTCCGATGTCCGACTATGCGAAGGCGCTCGGTGCTCGGCTGCGGGCAATACGCACCCAGCAGGGGCTCTCGCTGCATGGCGTGGAGGAGAAGTCGCACGGTCGGTGGAAGGCTGTCGTCGTCGGCTCCTACGAACGTGGGGACCGCGCCGTCACTGTTCAGCGCCTCTCCGAGCTCGCCGAGTTCTATGGCGTGCCGGTGGGCGAGCTCCTTCCCGAAGGCTCGACCGTCGCTCCGCTGGAGCAGTCTCCGCGCATCGTCCTTGACCTCGAGCGGCTCTCGCAGGTCCCGAAGGAGCAGGGCGGCCCGCTCGCCCGGTACGCGGCCACCATCCAGAGCCAGCGCGGTGACTACAACGGCCGTGTTCTGTCGATCCGCTACGAGGACCTGCGGTCCCTCGCGGTGATCTACGACACCTCGCCGAGCAAGCTCACCGAGCAGCTCGTCTCGTGGGGCGTGCTGTCCCCCGAGGCCGGCCAGGAGGCCGCTCCCTCCGACGTCTGAGGGATGGCGAGGGCGGGGGCATCGTGTTCGCTGCCGTTCGGGCAGCTTCCCTCTGTCCCCGCCCTGATGTCCGTCCAGGGGTGACCCCCTGGACCCCAGTGTCAGGGGGCCCAGCCCCCGGCATCCCCCTGCCCGCGCCACGCGCGAGGGTCATCGGGGTCACCGCCTTGTCCGCTCGGTACCCCACAGGCCCGCCATGCCTGTGGGACCACCGTGAGCCCTCGCCGCCAGGAGCCCTCGTCGCTGGCAGCCCTCGCCGCTAGTCGGCCGACGGCTTGACGTCGAGGAGGCTGGCGAGCAGGCCGTTGACGAAGGCCGGGGAGCGGTCGGTCGACACCGACTTCGCCAACTCCACCGCCTCGTCGATGGCGACCCGGTCGGGAACGTCGTCCCGCCAGATCATCTCCAGGATCGCGATCCTCAGGATGTTGCGGTCCACCGCCGGCATCCGCTCGAGTGTCCAGCCCTCGGCATGCTCGGCGATGAAGCTGTCGATCCGGGCTTGGTGCTCGACCACGTCGCGGACCAGGTCGGCCGCGTACTCGCTGACGGGCGGGTCGGACTGAGCCGACCGCGCCGCCAGCGTCTCCAAGGGCGAGACGGACCGCAGGTCCGCCTCGTAGAGGACGTCGAGGGCCCGTTTGCGGGCCTTGGACCTGGCGCTCAGCTGGTCACCCGGCCGAGGTAACGCCCGTCGCGGGTGTCCACCTTCACCTTCTCGCCAGTGGTGACGAAAAGCGGGACCTGGATCGTCGCGCCGGTCTCCAGCGTCGCCGGCTTCGTGCCGCCGGTGGACCGGTCACCCTGCAAGCCAGGGTCGGTGTGCGAGATCGTCAGCTCGACGCTGGCCGGCAGCTCGACATACAGCGGCGCGCCATCGTGCAGGGCCACCGTCGCGACGGTGTTCTCCAGCATGTAGTCGGCGACGGTTCCCACGACGTCCGGCGAGATCGGGATCTGGTCGTAGGACTCGCTGTCCATGAAGACGAACTCGGCGCCGTCGCGGTAGAGGTAAGTCATCTCCCGCTTGTCGACGGTCGCGACCTCCACCTTGACACCCGCGTTGAACGTCTTGTCGACCACCTTGCCGGTGAGCACGTTCTTCAGGGTGGTGCGGACGAACGCCCCGCCCTTGCCCGGCTTGACGTGCTGGAAGCCGACGACGTTCCACAGGACGCCGTCGAGGTCGAGCGTCATGCCGTTCTTCAGGTCGTTCGAGGTGGCCACTATGCAAGTCTCTCTGTGCGATCCGCGTCGTCGAGGTCGCGGACGAGTTTACTGAGTCTCTGGTTCGCTCCGTCCGGGCGGCACGCTCCGGCCCCTTGCTCGCTTCGCTCCCAAGGGACCTCCGCGCGCCGTCCTCCTCCGCTCACGTGCGCTCCGGCGACCTCCGCTGCGGCCCGACCACTTCGCTTCGCTCGTGGACGGGCCTCCGCGGAGGCGCGCCTGCGCGCCAGCTCGGTTGCGTACCGCTTCGACGTTACGGATCAACCACTCTCTGCCATGACCGGTTCTGGCGTACTCC
>NZ_JADWYU010000252.1:6896-52182 GCF_016786325.1 Frankia nepalensis
ACCTGGGCGGCTCCCGCTTCGCTTCGCTCGCAAGGAGGGCCTCCGCGGAGGCGCGCCTGCGCGCCAGCTCGGTTGCGTACCGCTTCGACGTTACGGATCAACCACTTTCTGTCATGACCGGTTCTGGCGTACTCCACCTGGGCGGCTCCCGCTTCGCTTCGCTCGCAAGGAGGGCCTCCGCGGAGGCGCGCCTGCGCGCCAGCTCGGTTGCGCGCCACTTTGGCGTTACGGATCAACTACTTTCTGTCATGACTGGTTCTGGTGTGCTCCGCCCGGGCGGCGCGTCCTCTTGGTTGCTGGATCCTGAGTTTCCGGGCAGGTGACGCGCCCGCCGGAGCCTGGGCCTCATGAGTCGGGCTGCTCAACCACGCCCGGCCCACCCATGGTCGCGAGCGCGCGCAGCGCGAGCAGGTATCCCTGGATACCGAGTCCCGTGATGGTGCCCGTCGCCACCGGTCCGATGACGCTGACGTGCCGGAACGGCTCTCGCGCGGCCACCTGGGACAGATGTACCTCGATCAGCGGTCCGGCCAGCGCCGCGGCGGCGTCCCGCAGCGCGTACGAGTAGTGCGTCCAGGCACCCGGATTGAGGATCACCGCCGCGCCGGTGTCGGCGGCCTCGTGCAGCCAGCCGATCATCGTTGCCTCGTCGTCGGTCTGCCGGCAGGCGACGGCGACCCCGAGCTCCGCCGCGGTCTTCTCGACCTCGGCGACCAGGTCGGCGTAGGTCGCCCGCCCGTAGACCGCCGGCTCCCGCTTGCCAAGCCTGCCCAGGTTCACCCCGGACAGCACCAGGATCGGTGTCATCGGCGCGCTCCCTCCCTCGCGGTGCCACGAACCCTCACGGAGCCACGATCACCCATCACGCGGCTTTTCCACGCCGAGGGTCCCCCACCAAGCCGTTCTCACGGGGTCACCGCTCCTCACGCCTCGCTGTCCCCCACGGCCACCGCGTCGAACGCGGCCCGCACGAGGGCGGGGTCCGGGTCGGCGAGGATACGGGCCGACCCGAGCCCGTCGAGGACGACGAAGCGCAGCACCCGCCCACGCGACTTCTTGTCCACCCGCATCGCGGCCAGCAGTTCCGGCCAGGCCGCCGCGGGATAGCTGACCGGGAGCCCGACCCGGGTGAGCAGTTCGCGGTGGCGCTCGGCGACGGCGGCGTCGAGGCCCGCGGCGAGCCGGGACAGCTCGGCGGCGAACACCATCCCGACGGAGATCGCCGCGCCGTGCCGCCAGGAGTAGTGCTCGACCTTCTCGATCGCGTGCCCCAGCGTGTGCCCGTAGTTGAGGATCTCGCGCCGGCCGGCCTCCTTCGGGTCCCCGGACACCACGTCCGCCTTCACCCGGATCGCGCGTTCGATCAGCTCGGGCAGGTGGGCCGCGCCGGTCGGGTCGGCGTCGAGCAGGTCGAGGATCGCCGGGTCGGCGATGAAGCCGGCCTTGACCACCTCGGCGAGCCCCGCCCGGGTCTCCACGGCCGGCAGGGTCGCCAGCAGCGCGGTGTCGCAGAGCACCGCCAGCGGCTGGTGGAACGCGCCGACCAGGTTCTTGCCGGCGGCGGTGTCGATGCCGGTCTTGCCGCCCACCGCCGCGTCGACCATCGCCAGGACGGTCGTCGGCACCTGAACGACGTCCACCCCCCGCAGCCAGCAGGCGGCGACGAAGCCCGCGAGGTCGGTGACGGTGCCACCGCCGAGGCCGACGACCACGTCGTCGCGGGTGAAGCCAAGCCGGCCCAGCTCATCCCAGCAGCGCCCGGCGACCGCCAGCTCCTTGGCCGACTCGCCGTCGGGCACCTCGAGCGGGTGCGCCTCGACACCCGCGGCCCGCAGCGCGGCGACCGCGGCGCGGGCGGCCTCGGCCGTCGCCGCCGAGTGGATGACGGCGGCCCTGGTCCGCCCGGCGACGACACCGGGCAGCTCGCCGACCAGCCCGTCTCCGACGAGCACCTCGTAGGCCCGGTCCCCGGCCGGCCGCACCGGTACCCGCACCAGCCCGGACGTGGCGCCCCGCGTTCCCGTCACCTGGCATCCCCCTCTCGTCGTCCGGCCGCGCCGGACCGGTTCTGCTGCCCGCCCTGTGCTCTTGCCATGGCCACGCGCCGCCTTCCGGCCTCCGCCGACGCGACGGCAGGGATCGATATCCCTGGGACGATCAGCCGCCGGCCGACGACCGGTCGCGAAGACCGATGACGGGCGGCAGCGCGGCGAGCACGTCGTCCGCGACCTCCTGTGGGCCACGGCCGGCCGTGTCGACCACCACCGTCGCGACCTCGGCGTAGAGCGGGCGGCGCTCGCGCAGCAGCGCGGCCAGCCGGGCCCGGGGGGCCTCGATGAGCAACGGGCGGTCGCGGGCGAGTCCGACCCGGTGGGCCGCGTCGGAGACGTCGACCTCCAGGTAGACGACGGTGTGCCCGGCGAGCGCGGCCCTGGTCTCGTCGGCGAGCACCGCGCCGCCGCCGAGGGCGAGGATCCCCGGGTGCTCGGCGAGCGCGGCGGCGACCGCCGCCCGCTCGGCGGCCCGGAACGCCTCCTCGCCCTTCTCGATGAAGATGTCGGAGACGCTCATCCCGAACGTCGCCTCGACGTCGGTGTCGGTGTCGCGCAGCGTCACCCCGAGCCGGTCGGCGACCAGCTGGCCGATGGTCGTCTTGCCCGCCCCCGGCGCCCCGACCAGCACCGCCACCGGCCGGACGGCGACGACGGGCGCCGCCGCTGCCGCCGGTGCCGCCGGGTCGTTCGCCGTCACGACCGCACCGCCAGCGACTTCAGGTACGCCTCGTAGTTGCGCCGGGTCTCCTCGACCGAGTCGCCGCCGAACTTCTCCAGCGCGGCGTCGGCGAGCACCAATGCGACCATGGCCTCGGCGACCACCCCGGCCGCCGGCACCGCGCACACGTCGGAGCGCTGCGCGATCGCCACCGCGGTCTCGCCGGTCGCGACGTCGACGGTCGACAGCGGCCGCGACAGCGTCGAGATCGGCTTCATCGCGGCCCGGACCCGCAGGACCTCACCGTTGGTCATGCCGCCCTCGACGCCCCCGGCCCGGTCGGTCGCCCGCCGGACCCGCTGGACGCCGCCGTCCGGCGCGAGGACCTCGATCTCGTCGTGCGCCGCGGAGCCGCGGCGTCGAGCCGTTTCGAACCCGTCGCCGAACTCGACCCCCTTGACCGCCTGGATCCCCATCAGCTCGCCCGCCAGGCGGGCGTCGAGCCGACGGTCGCCGTGCACGTAGCTGCCGAGCCCCGGCGGGCAGCCGAAGACGAGCACCTCCACGACGCCACCGAGGGTGTCGGCGTCCTTGTGCGCCGCGTCGATCTCGGCGACCATCCGGGCGCTCGTGGCCGGGTCCGCGCAGCGGCACGGGTCCGCGTCGATCCCGGCCAGCGCGCCCGGCCCGGGCAGCGGCGTGTCCGCCGGGACCGCGACCGCGCCGATCGACAGCACGTGGGAGATGACCTCGATCCCATATGCCTGCCGCAGGAACGCCCTGGCGACCGTGCCGAGGGCGACCCGGGCGGCCGTCTCCCGGGCACTCGCCCGCTCCAGCACCGGCCGGGCATCGTCGAAGCCGTACTTCTGCATTCCGGACAGGTCGGCGTGCCCTGGCCGCGGCCGGGTCAGCGGCGCGTTCCTGCTCAGCCCCGCCAGCTCCTCCGGATCCACCGGGTCCGGCGACATCACCTTCCGCCACTTCGGCCACTCGGTGTTGCGCACCACGATGCTCACCGGCCCGCCGAGGCTGGAGCCATGCCGCAGCCCGCCGAGCAGCTCGACCTCGTCGCGCTCGAACTTCATCCGGGCACCCCGGCCGTAGCCGAGCCGCCGACGCGCCAGATCGTCCCCGATGTCCGAGCTGGTCACCCGGATCCCCGCCGGCAGGCCCTCCACGGTCGCCACCAGCGCGGGCCCGTGCGACTCCCCTGCCGTCAACCAACGCACCATGCCGCCCAGTCTTTCACGCGCGGAGCAGTGCACGTCGAGGCATGATCAATACCTCGACCTGCCAGCCGGACAGTCGAACCGGTCCCTAATCCCGCGGCACCCCACGACACACCGAAATCGACCGCCCGCCTCGTTCAACCAGACCTGACGTCGATCCGCGAGAGTCGTTGGCCGATGGCCGTCATCGCCGACGGCCGTGGGAGGCGGCCGGTGCGGAAAGTACGGATGGGTGGTGCCACCAGCGCGCGGATGGGCGTCGCCGTCAGCGCCCTGGCGCTGGCGGCTGGGCCCTGCCAGGCGATGGCACCGGGTGCCGAGGCTCCCGCCGGTGCCGGCAGCATGGCGGCGCGGGCACCGGCGCTGACGGTCCTGGATGCCCTGCCAGTGCGGGGCGAGACGGCACCGGGGTACCACCGAGACCTGTTCGAGGACCCGCGCGACCGCTGGCCGGACGTCGACCGCAACGGCTGCGACACCCGCAACGACGTTCTGTTCCGTGATCTGCGCTCCGTCACGCGCCACGACGACGGTTGCCGCGTCACCGCCGGCGAGTTGTCCGACCCCTACACCGGCAACACCAAGCGGTTCGCCAGCGGCCGGGACACCTCGGGCGAGGTCGAGATCGACCATGTCGTGTCGCTCGCGAACGCCTGGCGGACCGGCGCGTTCGCGTGGCCCCACGAGCGCCGGGTCGGCTTCGCGAACGACCCGGCGAACCTGCTCGCCGTCGAGCGCGCGACGAACCGTGAGAAGAGCGATCAGGACGCGGCCTCGTGGCTGCCGCCGGCCCCCGGGCTTCGCTGCCCGTTCGTCGCTCGCCAGGTCGGCGTCAAGGAGCGTTACGGGCTGTGGGTGACGCCGACGGAGGCCTCCTCGATGCGCGCGGTGCTGGCGACCTGTCCTGGGCAGCCCGCCCTTGGCCGCCCGCCGGCCGAGGGCGGATAGTCGATCAGGCCGTCGACCCGTTCCTCGCCGGACCGCCCCCGGCGGGGTTCGGGCACGGTCGGCCGGCACGCTGGCTCATGGGTCGGCGCGGTGGGACCCGGGCCGGGCTGGTGCCGGTGCTGGAGCAGGACGTAGAGCGAGTCGTCCCAGCTGAGCCGGCCGCCGCCGCGGGTGTGGATCGCGTCGGCCGTCACGTGGCCGGCGGCCCGGGCGAGGCTCTCGGCGGGCCGTTCGCCGGCGTCGATGCCGGGTGCCGCGCCCAGGACGGATCCGTCAGCCAGGACCGCCTCGATTCCACGGCCATCGCCACGGCGCAGCGTGATGCCCTCGTCATGGATCAGACCGTGGTGGCGGCTGCACACCAACGCCAGATTCTCCAGGTCAGTCTCGCCCTCACCAGCGAGCCACTCGCGCAGATGGTGAACCTGCAGCCAGCGGGTGCGGGCGCAACCCGGGTACTGACAGGCCCCCTGGTCACGGGAGTAGACCGCCTCCCGCAACCGCCGCGTCGGGACCCGCCGGCGCCGCCCCAGCGCAAGTGGGTTGCCCGCCTCGTCGGACAGCAACGCGCGGACCAGCGCGTCGCAGCCCAACCGCCTCAGCACCGCCCGCGGCAGCCCGATCCCCGGCTCCGCGTCGCACCGCGCCGACCCATGAGCCAGCCTGCTGACCGGGTCGGTCCCGACCGCCGCCGCGCGGGCCCCCGCCACGTCCTCGGGCTCCACGCCCGTCGCGGAGGTCCCCGCCGACGGCACCCCGGTGTCCCGGCCGTCGTCGTCACGGTCGCTGGCCGTGCCGCCCCTGGCCGCTTCGCGCGTCGAGTCCGCGTCGCCACGCGGCCCGGCCGGCCGGGTTCGGCCCAGCAGGGTCTCGGCGTCGATGTGCACGGTCAGCGTGTGCGCGGACGGCGACAACCCAGGTGCCGGCCGGCTCAGGAACCCCTCCGCCAGGGTGACCAGCGCGTCCGCGTCCGCCCGCCGGTCCCGCGGCGCGGCCGCGATCTCCCCGTCGGCCGGCGCCGCGCCTGGCTCCTCGGCCGTCGGCGGCGGGCTCGAGTCGTCCAGGCTGGCCCGGGCGGCGTCGATCGCCGCCGCCAGTCGCGCGCCCTCCTCGGCCGTCAGCACCGCGGACAGCCGGAACAGGCCGTCCGAGCGGGTACTCCAGGACACTCTCCGTGCCGCGCGCTGCTGGCTCGGGTCGGCGGTCAGCTGGTGGTAACGCGACGCCAGCCGCTCCAACTGTCCTGCCGTGCAGTGCAACGCGTGCTTCAGCCAGGTCTGTTCGGTCTCGGGGCCGGCCACCCGCGCGACGGCCCGGACCTTGGAGTACGACAGCCGCCCCGCCGCGAACGCCGCGCGCACGCCGGACAGTTCCTCCAACGCGCGCGCCACCGCCATGTGCTCCTGGGCGGTACGGACCGACAGACCGCAGCGCCACGACAGCCAGTGCGCGCAGGTTGCCATCCCCAGCCCCGACCAGCCCTTCCGGCGGTCGAACGCCGCCAGCGCCAGCAGCATCCGGCAGGTCGCGGCGGCGATGCGACCCGCCCAACCGCAGATCTCGCGCTCCAGATCCGCCAACTCGGCGGTCTCCAGGTCCAGCGCGGAACCGGTCATCCCGTCAGGCATCACGATCTCCCAGGTCAGGGGACAGATCGACAACGCCACAATGCTCCCACCCTCCTCCGACAATTTTCGCGCCCGGGCTCCTGGTCGGCCGCCCACCCGCTCGCCCCGCTCGGCCATGGGACCCGACCTGGGCCCTGGAACCCGACCTGGCGAGGTCACCGCGCCGACGGACCGCCTGCCTACTGGGCTCCTCCCGCCAAGGCCCGCTCCGGCTCCGCGCCACCAGTGCGCGGCGGAGACGATCTCCGCGTTCCGCTGGACGCACGGGTCAGCTCTCCGCCTCCGGGCTGACGACGAGGCGACCGGAGCCCCGTCCATCCCGCCCTGGGAGCGCGGGCCGGTTCGGTCGGCGCGGGCGCCGTTCCGGCAGCCGCCGGTGAGTTGCCAGTGAGTGAGCACCGGCATCGGCCGGCCCTCGCCGGGCCCTCGCACCGTCAGGCCATGCCCCTGCCGGCGACCGGGAGGCCTGACCCGACGAGGGGAAGGGCAGGACTCGTCGCGAGCGACGGCGGGCGGTTCCGTTCCGTTCCGCGGCCGGCGTGGAACGCGCGTCGGCTGGAAGGCGGGCGGCGGGGCAAACACGCTTGTCAGCGACACACGGTGGCCACGCGCCCGGTCGGACCTGGCCCGCCGTGGGAGATGGCGAGCCGATCTCCGCGTTCCGCGGCGCGCCGGGCCAGGCCGGACGCGCGGTGCAGGCAGGCCGCCGTCAACCGGCCAGCGAACCAACGCCGACCGGCCAATGCGCTGGCGTCGACCGGCCAGCGAACCAGCGTTCATCGGTCAACGAATCCGCGGAGCGCCTGGGGTCCTTCCCGGGACGGATCCTGCCGGGGCGGCTCGACCGCCGAACAGCGCACACATCCGAGGATCACTAGCCGGTGGGGAGCCCACCGGCCTCCTCGATCGCCAGATGTGTGCGTCATTCGGCGCTTTCTGTCCGTTTTATCCCTTAATCGCGCACAGATCTGGTGATCTACCAAGGAGACCGGGCCGGGACGGGGTGACGATCGCTGCTTGCGTACGCGGATCGGCGGTCCGGGACCGCCGGCCAACATCCACGGGAAGCGCCCTGGAGGGCCGGCGGAGTGTTCTCCGGAACGGCGACGCCGAGAGGCGCGTCAGACGCCGACAGCGCCGACGAGGATCGCGAGGAAGGCGCCCAAGAGGAGATGGGGGCCGTACGCGATGGGATCGCTTCGACCAGCCCGCCGCGTGGCGAGTAGGAAGCCGGCGTAGGCGCCGGCGGACAGCAGACCGGCGAGCAGGCCGAGCAGAACGAGTTCCAGCGAGCCGAGCCAGCCAAGAGAGGCGCCGAGCAGGCCGACCAGCTTCACGTCGCCCAGGCCCAGGCCGCC
The DNA here is from genome assembly GCF_016786325.1 of Frankia nepalensis. GTDB lineage: Bacteria > Actinomycetota > Actinomycetes > Frankiales > Frankiaceae > Pseudofrankia > Pseudofrankia nepalensis. Next base: position 14,775 of record NZ_JADWYU010000252.1, read on the forward strand.
ACCAGGAATCAGGTACAGCAGGCCAAAGGCGGCCAGGAGAAGGCCGGCGCCCATGGCGGCGCCGGCCGCGTGCCCACCGTCCCAGGTGTCGGCGGTGAGGCCGTCGAGGACGGCCGCCAGGCCGAACAACGCGGCGAGGATCGGATAGGACGGGAGCACGAGCGCGTCCGGTAGGCGGTGGACCCGCAGGTCGACGGCGGCCAGCACCACGCCGACCACGGTCAGGTACAGGTAGGCGGGCAGCCAGCTAGGACGGTGGTGCAGGGCCAGCGCGACCGCGCCGACGGCGAGGACCGTCACCGCCGCGAACGTCCTCGTGGACGGGACGGGCCGGCGCGCCGCCTCGCCCTCGAAGGGGGCGAACGCCCCGACGAGCCGTGGCATCACCCGCACCGACGCGAGGGCGGCCACCGCGAGGACCATGCTGGCCGTCAGCGCCAGCGGGCTCACCTGGACGTCGACGGCCATCCGCTTCCCCGCTTCCGTCCGAAGGCCCGGCGAACCATGACATCACGCCAGGGACGGGCACGACATCACGCCAGGAACGGACGCCGGCGGCACGCCAGGAACGGGTGTCCGCCGCCGTGGGTGGGGATGGTCAGCGGGCGTGGGTGGGGATGGTCAGGGAGGCCGCGGTGGCGCGGCGGGTGAGGGTCTGGGTACCGGCGGTGAGCAGGGTGGCGACGTCAACGGTTCGACCGGTGAAAAGCCGGACCTGCTCGACCGCCTGGGCCGCGAGGACCACCAATCCGCCGGACACCCGGGCACCGGAGCGGTAGGCCGTCACGGCGAGCGCGGTCGGCCAGGGGTGGTAGAGCAGCTCGACCAGGGGGCAGCCCGCGGGCCAGGTCCACTCGGCGATCTGGTCGGTGACGCCCTCGGGGGTCGTCGCGATCACCAGGTCCGGGCCGGAGCGCAGGCCGCCGGCGACGATCTCCCAGGGCAGCGCGGTGACGGCGAGGCCGACGCGCTCGCCGATCTGGGCGAGCGGGGCGACGGCCGCCGCGCGGCGGGCGACCACACCGACGCGGCGGACCCCGACGCTGGCGAGCGCGGCGACGGCGGCGCGGGCCGTTCCCCCGGCGCCGAGCACCAGCGCGCGCACCGGCGGCGAGGCCAGCGCCGGCCACGTCGACGACCCGTCCCAATGGCTCGGCTGCCAGCCGGCCCCCGACGAGCCGGCCGCCGACAAGCCGGCCGCCGACGACGAACCGGGGGCGAGCGGCGCCGCCTCGGGGTGGGCGAGCGCCGGGATGGCGCCGAGGGCCTGGAGGACGGCGTACCGGATGCCGGCGATGTCCGTGTTGTGGCCGGCGAGCGTCCCATCCGGCTCGACGACGACCGTGTTGACCGCCCCGACCAGCGCGGCGGTGTCGTCAAGGCGGTCGACGAGACCGACGGCGGCCGTCTTCAACGGCATCGTCAGCGAGAGGCCGGCCCAGCTCGGCTCCGACCGGAGCCAGGTCAGCAGGCTCGGCAGGGCCGCCTCGTCGGTGTTGATGGCCGTGTACGTCCAGTCGCTCAGGCCGAGCGCCTGATACGCGGCGCGGTGCAGGACGGGCGAGAGCGAGTGCCCGATCGGCGAGCCGAGCACGGCTGCCTGCCGGGGACCATTCATCTCAGCCACCGGTGCTCCCTCCCTCGGCCAGGTACCGGGCATACAGCGTGTCCCACTCCGCCTGGGTGGTGGCGAACTCCGTCCGCTTCGACTGCGGGAGGTAGGCGAAGTAGAACCAGGTTCCGTCCGCGCCCTGGTAGGGGTTCAGCGCCGACTCCAAAGCCCATCGCCCGGGGTTCGCGATCGCGCCCGGCGGCAGTCCCCTCACCTTACGGGTGTTGTAGGGATGGGACGTATTGATGACGTCGTCGATGGCCCCCGTGGGCCGGTCGAAGGCGTACCTCGTCGTCGAGTCCATGTCGAGCCTCGTGAACGCGCCAGTCTGGTCGCTCAGCCGGTTGTAGATCACCCGGGCGACCTTCGCGCCCTCGTCATGGCCGTTGACTTCCATCTCGATGATCGACGCGATGGTCACGATCTCGCTCGGGGTCTTGCCGAGCTGCGCCGCCTTGCTCTCCAACTGGAGCTCGGTGGTCTGGCGGTTGAACTCGTCGATCATCATCTGCAGCGTCTGCTCGGGCGTCGCCTTCGGGTCCAGGTTGTAGGTCGTCGGGAAGAGGTACCCCTCGACCTGGTTCTTCGCGCTGTCGCCAGGGTTGGTCGCAAAGCTCGGCAGGGTCAGCTTGCCGGCCGGGTTCTTCACGATCGCCTCGTATGCCTCCTTTGGCACACCGAGGCGCTTGGACAGCTCGGTGATGATCCAGTCGACGGTCCTGCCCTCAGGAATCGTGAGCCGGTACTTCGACGCCGCCGGGTCGAGCAGCGCGCCGAGCGCGCCCGAGGCGCTCATCTCCTTCTGCAGGACATAGGTCCCGGGCTGGATCTTCACCGAGTTCGGATCGTTGGCCGCGGCCGTGATGAACGCCTTCTGGCTCTTGACCACCCCGGCGTCGAAGAGCACCTTCGCGATGTCGGTCGCGGTCGCGCCACCGGCCACCGTGACCGTTACCTCGCCGCTGCCGGGTCCTGGGAAGTCCGGGATCTCGTCGTCACCGGTGATCTTGCCCAGCATCTTGCCGCCCACGAGGATGACACCGCCGAGCAGCACCGCGACCACCACCAGCATGGCGACGAGCTTCGGCAGCGCCCGGCGGCGGCGGCCGGCATCCGTGCCGTGTACGCGGCTCATCGTGCCCAACGGATGGGCGCCGTCACGCGCGCGACCACGGATGGGTGGCTCATCGTCGAGGTCCTCGTCCACGTCGTCATGCTCGTACTCATCGTCAGGCTCGAAGTCGTCCTCGTGGTCCGGATAGCCGCCCGCGCCGGCCCGGTCACGCCGCTCGTCCGGGTAGCCCTGGTCGCCGGAGCCGTACAGGTCCTCGGGCGGGGCGATCCGGAAGCGCAGCGCCTCGGTACGCCGCTCCGTCCCGCCGTGGCCGCCGCCCGTCCGGCGCGCGCCACCGCGCGTCCCGCCTTCCCCTGGCGGAGGCGGCGGCGGTGGCGGTGGCGGCGGGGGCGGGGGCGGGGCGGGGAGCGCCCCGGTGCCGGGCTGGGACGGGCCGCCCGGGTAGTCGAAGGGCTCGCCGTGCTCGGGGCCGGTCGGCGGGCCCCCGTAGCCGCCGTGACCACCGGCGGGCGGGTAGCCGACGCCCGCCTCCTGGTACCCGCCGGGCCCGGTACCGCCGAGAGGTCCGGGATCGCCGGGATAGCCGGGGGCGCTGGGATAGCCGGGGTCACCGGAACGTCCGGGGTCGCCGGAACGCCGGGGCTGGTCGCCGGTCCTGGGGTACGGATCGGCGAGGAACGGGGCCTGCTCGTGGCCGGTCACGGACGGACCGGTTCCCCCCGCGAGGCCCCCGTAGCCATATCCGTCGGCCGGCGCGGCCTGCTGGTAACCGGAATCTTCCTGATAACCGGCGGCCGGCGGATAGCCCGTGTCGCCGTAGGCGCCCGCGCCGGCGGGGTAGCCGGCGGCCTGGTAGGCCGCCCGCTGGTAGGCGGCGTCGGCCTGACCCGTGTCGACCTGGGAGGCGTCCTGGTAACCGGCCGGGTACCCCGACGGCTGCTGGCCACCGGTAGACGCGCCGGCGGCCGGGTAGCCGCCGCTCTGGTAGCCGAACGCCTCGTGGACGGACGCCGCGATGCCGTAACCGGGTTCGCCGTACGCGGGTTCGGCGTACGCGGGTTCGGCGTACCCGGGTTCGGCGTAGCCGGGATCGCCGTGGCCCGGCGCGCCGGAGCCGCCGGCCGAGCCGGCGACGGTGCCCGAGACCAGCGGTCCTGGGGTAAGCGGGCCCGGGACGAGCGGGCCGGTGACTGTCGGCCCGGCCGCGTAGGGGTCGGGGACGCCAGGGCCGGCGACCTCCGGCGGCCCGTAGACCGAGGCGGCCGACGGCCCGGCGACCGCCTGGCCCGACACCGTCGGCGTCTGGTAGTTGGTGTCGTAGCCCGCCGAGCGAGCAGGCTCGTGACCGACAGTGAATCCGTCGGCGCCATAGCCGGAATCGGAATACCCAGGAGCATCGCCCCCGGACGTGCCGTAATTAGAATTACCGTAGCCGGACGCACCGTAATCAGGTGAACCGTAATTGGACGCGTCGTAAGTGGATGCGCCGTAACTGGGTGCGCCGTAGTCAGACGTGCCGTAATCAGAGCCGTGGTAATCCGGCGAGGCGGCCGGATATCCGCCGGTGGGGCCAGCCGCGGGTCCGCCGCCGATGATGATGTCAGCCGCGTCGTCGCGGGGGCCACCCACCGCGAATGGGTCTACTGGCCGGGTGCTGTCCGATGGCGGGTTCGACCAGGGATCCTGTCCGTACCCGCCCCCGACGCCGTTGTCGAGGTCCCAGCGCTCGTTCACCGATCTTCCGGCGAGCAGCCAGCGGGGGGCGCGCCCTGCGCGCCGCCGCGGGCGTCCAGGGCGTGTTGCAGAATCTGCACGGCTGCCTCCTGGTCGACGAGATCGCGGCGGGCGCGCTCACTGAGCCCACTCTCGGCCATTCTGCGGTGCGCCACCGCCGTAGTCAGCCGCTCGTCGACGAGCCGGACGGGCACGGGCGCGACGCGAGCGGCCAGCTGCCGCGCGTACTGCCGCGCCTGCTGAGCCGCTGGACCCTCCTCACCGGAGAGGGTCCTTGGCAGACCGACCACCACCGCCACAGCATGCCGTTCCGTGACAAGCTCGGCTAGCTGGGCGAGATCTCTGTTGTCAGACACGTCGCGACGAAGAGTACCGACCGGTAGCGCGAGCACCCCATCCGGGTCGCTCGCGGCCACCCCCACCCGCACCGTGCCGACGTCGACGCCGAGCCACACGCCGCGCGGAAGCGGCCGGCGGGCGGCCCGGTGACGCGGCTTGCGCATCGCTACGAGGAGGCGGTCGCCGCGACGAGCTCGCGGACCTTGCCAAGCGCGCGCCCGACGCCGCTCGCGTCGCCGCCGCCGCCCTGGGCGACGTCCGGCTTGCCGCCGCCGCGGCCACCGAGCTCGGCGGTGGCCACCTTGACCAGGTCGCCCGCCTTCAGGCCGCGGCCGCGCGCGCCCTCGGTGGTGACGACGACGAGGAACGCCCGGTCGCCGGCCGCGGCCGCGGCCGCCACCACCGCGGGACGGTCCATGAGCCGGCCGCGCACGTCGAGCGCCAGCTTGCGCAGGTCGTCCGCGGAGGTGCCGTTCGGCGCCTCGGCGGCGACGAGCGCGATCCCGTTCACGTCGACCGCGCCGCCCGCGAGCCCCGCCGCCCCCGCGAGCACGGCCTCGCCGCGCAGCCGCTCCAGCTCCTTCTCCGCGTCACGGAGCCGGCTGACCACGTCGGACACCCGGTCGGGCAGCTCGTCGGCGCGGACCTTGAGAAGCCCGGACAGCCGCGAGACCAGCAGGTGCTCGCGGGCCAGGTAACGGAACGCGTCCAGCCCGACCAGGCCCTCGACCCGGCGGGTGCCGGCGGAGATCGACGACTCGGAGAGCAGCTTGACCGCGCCGAGCTGGGCGGAGCGGGCCACGTGCGTGCCGCCGCACAGCTCGCGCGCGTAGTCGCCGACGTCGACGACGCGCACCCGCTCGCCGTACTTCTCGCCGAACAGCGCCATCGCGCCGAGCCGGCGGGCCTCGTCCTGGGTGGTCACGAACGCGGTCACCTCGAGGTCGCGCAGCGCGACCTCGTTGACCTCGTCCTCGACGTCGGCGAGCACCGACGCCGGCACGGCGCCCATCGCGTGGAAGTCGAACCGCAGGCGGCCGGGCGAGTTCAGCGAGCCGGCCTGGGTGGCGGACTCGCCGAGCGCGCGGCGGAACGCCGTGTGCACCAGGTGGGTGGCGGTGTGCGAGCGCGAGACCGCCCGGCGCCGGTCGGCGTCGACCGTCACCTCGACCTCGGCGCCGAGCCGCAGCTCGCCGCGCAGCACCCTGCCGCGGTGCAGCACCAGGTCCGGGATCGGCTTCTGCACGTCGAGGATCTCCACCTCGCCGCCGTCGAAGACGAACCTGCCGAGGTCGGCCTCCTGGCCGCCGGACTCCGCGTAGAACGGCGTGGTGTCGATGACGATGCCGACGTCCTCGCCCTCGCCGGCCGCCGGCACGCCCTGCCCGGTGGCCGCCGAGATGAGGCCGACGACGGACGCCGTGCGGGCCAGCTCGGCGTAGCCGGTGAAGGTCGTCGGCCCGGAGCGGGACAGGATCGGCCGGAACACCGACAGGTCGACGTTGCCGATCCGCCGCGCCGCGCGGTCGGCCTTGGCCAGCTCCCGCTGGCGGTCCATGAGCCGGCGGAAACCCGTCTCGTCGACCGTCAGGCCCGCCTCGGCCGCCATCTCCAGCGTCAGGTCGATCGGGAAGCCGTAGGTGTCGTGCAGCTGGAACGCCTCGTCGCCGCCGAGCTCGGTGGCGCCGGCGGCGCGCGCCCTGCCGACCGCGGTGTCGAAGATCGTGGTACCGGTGCGCAGGGTCTCCAGGAACGCCTGCTCCTCGGCGACGGCGACGCTGGTGATCGCCGCGCCCCGGTCGACCAGGTCCGGGTAGATCGAGCCCATCGCGGCGCGGACGACACCGAACAGGTCCTCCATCACCGGCGCGCGCCCGCCGAGCAGGCGCACGTTGCGCACCGCGCGGCGCAGCATCCGGCGCAGCACGTAGCCGCGGCCCTCGTTGGAGGGGACGACGCCGTCGGCGATCAGCATGGCGGCGGTGCGGGTGTGGTCCGCGATGACCCGCAGCCGGACGTCGTCGGCCGCCTCGGCGCCGTAGCGGTGGCCGGTCAGCTCGCCGGCGCGGTCGAGCACCGGGCGGGAGATGTCGATCTCGTAGAGGTTCTCGACGCCCTGCAGCAGGGTCGCCATCCGCTCGAGGCCCATGCCGGTGTCGATGCTCTTCGCCGGCAGGTCGCCCAGGATCGGGTAGTCGTAGCCGGCGCCCTCGCCCCGCTCGTACTGCATGAAGACGAGGTTCCAGACCTCGAGGTAGCGGTTCTCGTCGGCGACGGGGCCGCCGTCGCGGCCGTAGGCCGGGCCGCGGTCGAAGTAGATCTCACTGCACGGGCCGCACGGGCCCGGGACGCCCATCGACCAGTAGTTGTCCTCCTTGCCCCGGCGCTGGATGCGCTCCGCGGGAAGGAGTCCCTTCCAGATCTCCTCGGCCTCGTCGTCGTCGAGGTAGACCGTCGCCCACAGGTCGTCGGGCTTGAAGCCGAAACCCTCCGTGAGCAGCTCGAAGGCCCACGGGATCACTTCGGCCTTGAAGTAGTCGCCGAACGAGAAGTTCCCGCACATCTGGAAGAACGACGCGTGCCGGGCGGTCTGGCCGACGTTGTCGATGTCGACCGTGCGGACGCATTTCTGCACGCTGGTCGCCCGGGGAGCGGGCGGGGTGAGGTCACCGAGGAAGTACGGCTTGAACGGCACCATGCCGGCGTTGACCAGCAGCAGCGTCGGGTCCTCAGCGATCAGCGACGCGCTGGGGACAACAAGGTGGCCGCGCTGCTCGAAGTGGGAGAGAAAGCGTCGGCGGATCTCGGCCGTTTCCATCGGATTCACGTCGTCCAGAGTCGAGGCGGTAGCGGGTCGGTCCAGGTCCAGGGTGGGGCTGGGACTGGGTACGTTGTCCGGCTTGGGCTGTTGGGCCGAGCGCCGTCGTTCACTTCCGTATGGCCGACGCCGCGTGCCCAGGCCACCGTACCGCTGGCCGTCCCGGCGTCTCCACGACGTTTCGGATCGAGTGGGCGCGTCGAGGTCTACGGGCGGCGCACCCGCGGCAGGTGGACGGTGGCGTCGGGGTCGGCCGGGGGCAGTTCGTCCTCGTCCGGGTCGTCGTAGAGACCGAGCGCGTCGCGCAGCTCGTCCTCGCGCTCGGCCATGAACTCGCGGACGTCGGCCATGAAGTCCGACAACGACGCCACCAGCGAGCCCGCCACGCTTCCCGGCGAAAGCGCCGCCGCGGCCTTGGCCGCCTGACGGACCACCAGCACCCCGGCGACCGCGCCGAAGGTGACATAGAACAACCGGCGCGGCATCTAACGGCCCCGCACCGGCTCGTCGAAATCGGCCGCCGTGGGCTGGGCCGGCGCGGCGCGCCGCCCCGGCCGTTCGGCCTTCTTCTCCGCCTTTATCTCGGCGGCGACCCGGGAACTGACCTCGGCGCGGGCCCGCTTGGCCGCGGCCTGGCGCACCCCGTAGGAGAACGCGGCGACCCGCACGATCGGGCCACCGACGGTCGCCGCGAACAGCGAGGTCATCGATGACACGTTGGTGCTGATCGTCTGCACGTTGGCCGTGATCGCGTCGATCCGGTCCAGCTCCTTGTTCACATGCGCGAGCGCGACGTTCACCTCGTCGACGGTCGCGCCCGCCTGGCGGACCCGCGCCGTGCCCTCGTCGATCGCGATACCGGTCTGGCGCACCCGCGCCGCGGTCTCGTCGAAGATCTTCCCGAGCTTGTACAGCGCGTAGCAGCCGAAGAGGACGAGCACGGCGAAGGCGCCCGAGGCGATCAGGCCCGCCATCGCGCCACCGGACATCTTCGCGCCTCCAATGCGGTCGGCCGGCACCCCGTCACCGGCCCGAGCTGGCCGGAACGCAACACCGGTCGTGAGAGGACCTTACCGACCGGATGGGGCGATCGTCCGGAAGGGCGCTAGCGCGCCCGCCGGACGCACCGCCGCCGGGCGCCGGCGCGCCCGGCCACACCCGACACGAGGTCGATGTGAAATCCCTGGCCAGCACCGGCCACGGGTCAGTCTGCTGGCCGCGCTCCGTCCGACAGACGCTCGGGCGCCTCGCGCCGCTGGTCGCGCAGGGCCGCGCGCAGCTCGTCGACCCGCGCAGCCGCGCGCCGCTCGAACCCGGCGTCGCCGGGGCGGTAGTAGTCGACGCCGGCCAGTTCGTCCGGCGCGTACTGCTGGCGGACGACCCCGCCCGGGTGGTCGTGCGGGTAGCGGTAGCCGTCGCCGTGCCCGAGCCGGCGCGCGCCCTGGTAATGCGCGTCACGCAGGTGAGCCGGCACCGGGCCGCCCCTGCCCGCCCGCACGTCGGCGGTCGCCGCGTCGATCGCGCGGATCACCGCGTTCGACTTGGGGGCGAGCGCCAGGTGGATGACCGCCTGCGCGAGCGCGAGCCGGGCCTCGGGCAGCCCGACCAGGTCCAGGGCCTGCGCGGCGGACACCGCGACACCGAGCGCGCCCGGGTCGGCCATCCCGACGTCCTCGCTGGCCAGGATGATGATCCGGCGGGCGATGAAGCGCGGGTCCTCGCCGGCCTCGATCATCCGGGCCAGGTAGTGCAGCGCCGCGTCGGCGTCGCCGCCGCGCATCGACTTGATGAACGCGCTGACCACGTCGTAGTGCTGGTCGCCGTCCCGGTCATAGCGCACCGCCGCGCGGTCGACGGCCCGCTCCAGCAGCTCCAGGTCCACGGCGGCCGCCGGCGCCGCCTCCTCGGCGGGCTCCCCGGCCGTCGCCCCGGCCGTCGTCCCGGCCGCGGCCCCGGACGAGGCGCCGCCCGCCGGCCGGTCGCCGGAACCGCCCGCGGCGGTGGCGTCGGCGCGGGCCGCCTCGGCGCCCGGGGCCGCCGGCACGCCGGGGGCCGCCGGCGGGGGTTCGGCCCTCGTCGCGGCCAGGGCCGCCTCGGCGCTGGCCTCGAGCGCGGTGAGCGCCCGGCGGGCGTCGCCGCCGGCGAGCCGGACGAGGTGCTCGAGCGCGTCGTCCGCGATGCGCACCCGGCCGCCGTAGCCGCGCGGGTCGACCAGCGCCCGGCGCACCAGGAAACGGATGTCGTCGTCGGTCAGCGGGGTGAGCGTGAACAGCAGCGAGCGGGACAGCAGCGGCGCCACGACCGAGAACGACGGGTTCTCGGTCGTCGCGGCGACCAGGGTGATCCAGCCGCGTTCCACCGCGGGCAGCAGGGCGTCCTGCTGGGTCTTGGTGAAGCGGTGCACCTCGTCGATGAACAGCACCGTGCGCAGGTCGGCGGCGAGCGCGCCACCCGGCGCGCGTTCACCCTCGGCCGGCCCGAACAGGCCGGCCTCACGCACCAGCCGCCGGGACTGGCTGGACCGGCTGCTCGACAGCGCCTCGCGCGCCTCGTCGATCACCGCCCGGACGTCCTTCACCCCCGCCGTGACGGCGGACAGCTCGCGAAAGCGCCGGCCGGTCGCGCGCGACACGATGTGCGCGAGCGTCGTCTTGCCGGTGCCGGGAGGGCCCCACAGGACGACGGACGTCGTCCCACCGCCCTCGACGAGACGGCGCAGCGGGCTGCCCGGCCCGAGCAGGTGGCGCTGCCCGACGAGCTCGTCGAGGCCGCGGGGACGCAGCCGCTCCGCCAGCGGCCCCGTCGGCGCGCCGGGCCCGCCGGCGGGAGACGGGGCGTCGGCGGTGGGAGCGGCGTCAGCGGTGGGAGCAACCGTGTCGAACAGGCTCACCCACCAACCGTACGGCGATCGTCACCGCGGGGCGGGACCGGCCGTCGTTCCGGAGGAGCCGTCGGCGCGCTGGTAGCTGGCCAGCGGGGCGAGGTCGGGGGCGGTCTGGGCGAGGCGTGCCCGGAAGTGCTCGGCGGCGGGCGGGCCGAGGCTGCCGTAGGTCTCGGCGAACAGCTCGCGGGCCCCCCGGCGCGGCCAGCGCTCGGGCAGCAGCTCCAGCGGCAGGTCGGGGTCCGAGCTCGGGAAACGCCACCAGGCGTTGAGCAGGCCGACCCGGGCGACCATCGCCTCGGCGCCGCTGATCTCACCGGCCAGGGCCCGGTCACGCAGCCCGGCGTTGGTGGCGATGAACTCCTCGTAGTCGGCGCGCAGCTCGGTGAGGTCCCAGGCGGCCATCGGCGGGCGCGGGTCGCTGCGGCGGGCGTCGACGGTCGTGGTCAGCACGGTGGAGGCGAGCACGCCGAGCTCGGCGAACACCCGCCGGGCCGGCTCGGCGACCGGGCGCGGGCTCACCCACATGCCGTCGTAGAGGGGGGCGAAGCCCAGCCAGCGCAGCCGGCTGCGCACGCTGTGCCGCACGTCGCGCTGGTCCTCGGGCAGCGAGAACGCGGCGACGGTCCAGCGGCCGTCCCACGGGTCGTGCCGCGCGCCGAACGCGCGCAGCCGGTGCACGTTCTCCAGCACGACGACGGCGGCCTGCGCGGTCAGCCCGTAGTAGGTGTTGCGCCCGACCCGGCTGGACTCCAGCACCCCGCGCCGGGACAGCCGGGACAGCGCGGCCCGCGCCCCGACCGTCGTCACGTCGAAGTCGGCGAGCAGCGCGACCAGGGCCGCCGACGGCAGGTGCTCGCGCCGGCCGTGCCAGAAGTCACCGAGCAGGACGGTCAGCAGCCGCTGCGGCTGCTGCCCCTCCTGGGACCGTGGCAGGTCGACCTCGGGATTGCCGGGCACGGCGCGCAGGACCGGCCGCCCCATGGAGGGGTGCGCGGGCAGCTGGTCCGACCCGGTCGTCCGGCGCGGCGACGTCACAACCGGGCATTTTACGAGCGACCGGGGCGACCCGGATCGATCATGCGGTCATCTCGCCTTCGACGATCATCGGTAGGCTGCTGTCGACAGCGACAGTGGAGGTACCCGCCATGCTCGACCGGGACGAGATCGACGCCCTGTTCCCGTCCGATCTGCCGGAGCCGGCGTCCTGGGAGGGGCAGTACCCGCCCCGGGACCTGCCCGCCGGCGCGATGGTGACCCGCCTCGGCCCGAGCCCGACCGGCTTCGCCCACCTCGGCGGGGTGTACGTCGCGATGCTGGACAAGGACCTCGCCCGGCAGACCGGAGGCGTCTACTTCGTCCGGGTCGAGGACACCGACACCGCCAGGACCGTCGAGGGCGCCACCGCCCAGTTCGACGCGGCCTTCAGCTATTTCGGGGTGACGGCGGACGAGACCGAGCAGAACGGGGCCTACGGCCCGTACACCCAGTCGGCGCGGGAGCGGATCTACCTGAGCTACGCCCGGGAGTTCCTCCGTGACGGCCGGGCCTACCTGTGCTTCGCGACGAAGGAGGAGCTCGCGGCCGCCGCCGACGAGCAGCGCGCGGCGAAGGTGCCCACCGGCTACCACGGCCGGTGGGCGCTGTGGCGCGACGCGCCGGCCGAGCGGGTCCGCGCGGCGCTGGCGGCGGGCCGGCCGTACGTGGTCCGGTTCCGCTCCCCCGGTGAGGAGGCCGGCCGGGTCACCTTCACCGACCTGGTGCGCGGCGAGCTGTCAGCGGACGCGAACCGCAACGACGTCGTCATCCTGAAGAGCTCCGACAACCCGACGCGGCTGCCGACCTACCACTTCGCGCACGTGGTGGACGACCACCTGATGCGGGTCACCCACGTGATCCGCGGCGACGAGTGGCTGTCCTCGGTCCCGGTGCATCTGCAGCTGTTCGCCGCGGCGGGCTTCGAGCCCGTGGCGTACGCGCACATCGCGCCGCTGCTCAAGCAGGACGGCTCGGCGAAGCGGAAGCTGTCCAAGCGCAAGGATCCCGAGGCGTCGGTCGAGTTCTTCATCGCGGCGGGCTACCCGGCGCCGGCGATGCTGTACTACCTACGCGGGCTGATCAACGGGCGGCTCGCGGAGCTGCCGCTCGAGCAGGCGCTGCGCGAGCCGCTGCGGCTGTCCGAGGCGGGCGTGTCCGGCGCGCTGGTCGACCTGGTCAAGCTGGAGGACATCTCCGCCGACCACATCGCGACCATGGCGAGCCCCGCCGTGCTCGACGAGGTGCTGGCCTGGGCCGACACGCACGACACGGAGCTGGCGGCCGCGGCGCGCGCCGAGCCGGAGCTGGCCGTGCGGGCGCTCGACATCGAGCGGGCCGGAGTGGACAACCCGCGCAAGGACCTGCGCAAGTGGTCGGACTTCCGCCCGGTCTACGGCTACTTCTTCACGGCGCTGTTCGAGGCCGTCACCGACCCCGCGGACGGCCGGCTCGGCGGGCTCGCGCCGGAGGTGACGCGCGCGCTGTGCGCCGACTTCCTGGCCGGCTACCAGGATCTGACCGACGGCGACGCCTGGTTCGGCCAGATCCGCGCGGCGGCGGCCGCGAACGGCTTCGCGTCGAGCCCGAAGGAGTACAAGGCCAACAAGGACGCGTACCCCGGCTCGATCCGCGAGGCGTCCCAGGTCATCCGGGTACTGCTCACCGGATCCACCCGCAGCCCGGGCCTGCATCTCGTCGCGAACGCGCTCGGCGAGGCCGAGACGCGCCGCCGGGTCGGGGCCGTCCTCGACGGCGCCTGACCGGCGGCGCGCGCCCGGCCTCGCTACCCGGCCCCGCTACCCGCCGGCGATCGACGGGATCACCTGGATCTCGGCGCCGTCGCGCAGCGGGGTGTCGGCTCCCGCGAGGCGGCGGCACTCCTCGCCGTCGACGAACAGGTTGACGTAGCGGCGCAGCGCGCCGCGCTCGTCGCGCAGCCGCCGTTCCAGCCCGGGATGGCGGCCGGCGACGACGTCGAGGGCGGCGGCGAGCGTCGCCGCCTGGCCCGGCAGGTCCAGCTCCAGTTGGCCGGCGCCGGCGGCGTGCTCGCGCAGCACGCCCGGCAGCAGCATCGTGACCCGCATCGCCGCCCGCCTCAGACCACGGCCGCGCGCACGCAGGTCACGTCCGGCAGGTGCGCGGCGACGAGGGCCCAGCTGTCCCCCTCGTCGCGGCTGGCGTAGACCTCCCCGGTGCGGGAGCCGAAGTAGACCCCGGCCGGGTCGGCGTCGTCGGCGCACATCGAGTCGCGCAGCACCGCGGTCCAGAAGCCCTCCGTGGGCAGGCCGGCGGCGCACGCCTCCCAGGAGGCGCCGGCGTCCTCGCTGCGGTACACGCGGCAGGCGCCGTCCGGCGGGAACCGCTCGGCGTCGGCCTTCAGCGGGAAGTTGTAGATGACGTCCGGCCGGCGGGGGTGGGCGACCATCGCGAAGCCGAAGTCACTGGGCAGGCCGTCCGCGATCGAGACCCAGCTGTCGGCGCCGTCGTCGCTGCGGTAGACGCCGCCGTGGTTCTGCGCGTACAGCCGCCCGGGCCGCGCCGGGCAGGGGGCGACCTTGTGCACGCACTGGCCGAACTCCGGGTACGGGTCGGGCAGGTAGCCCGCCTTGATCCCCCTGTTCGCCGCGGCCCAGCTCTCGCCGCCGTCAAGGGTGCGGTAGACGCCGCCGGACGACATCGCGACGGTGATCCGCTTGTGGTCGACCCGGTCGGGCAGCACGGTGTGGATCGCCTGCCCGCCGTAGCCGGGGGCCCAGTCCGGCCGGTGCGGATGGTCCCACAGCGCGCGGACCAGCTCGAAGCTCTGCCCGCCGTCGGTCGACCGGAACAGCGCGGACGGCTCCACGCCCGCGTACACGACGTCGGGCTCGTCGGCGGGCCCCGGGGTGATCTGCCAGACGCGCCGCAGCGCCGCGTCGGTGCCCTCGGGGAACGCGATGGGCGCCGTCGCCGGCTCCCGCCAGCTCGCCCCCAGGTCGTCGCTGGTCACGACGGTGGGCCCGAACCACTCGCTCGACAGCCCCACGAACACCCGCGGCACCGGGCCGCGGGTGTCGATCGCCGCCGAGTACACCTCGACCATCGGGTGGTGCGGGCCGGTGACCTCCCAGGTCGCCCGCCCATCCCGGCTGCGTGCCAGCCACAGCCCCTTGCGCGTGCCGATCACCAGCAGCACCGTCGCCGCCATCAGACCTCCCGGAGCTCCACGATCAGACCGAGCCCCGGCACCCCGTGCCGGCGCCCCGACAATGCAGACCGCCGCGCGGCGGCGAACTCATCGCAGAAATTGAATGTCGGATTCGCCCGTGACTACCGTCGTGCCGACCCAGCGCCGTCGGCCCGCGAGGAGACGCCCGTGTCCGAATCCGTGTTGCTGTCACGTCGGGACCTGGACTTCCTGCTGTACAAGTGGCTGGACGTGGTGGCGCTGACGGCGCGCGAGCGGTTCGCCGAGCACGGCCGGGAGACGTTCGACGCGGTGCTCGACCTCGCCGAGCAGGTCGCGACCGAGCATTTCTACCCGCACCTGCGGGCGACGGACACGCATGAGCCCACGTTCGACGGCGAGCGGGTCCACCTGATCCCGCAGGTCGGCGCGGCGCTGGAGGTGCTCGCGAAGACCGGGCTGACCGCGGCCGCGTTCGACACGGACCTCGGCGGGGCGCAGCTGCCCGAGGTGGTCGCGGGCGCCTGCTTCGCCTGGTTCCAGGCGGCGAACATCTCCGCGTTCGCCTACCCGTTCCTGTCGATGGGCAACGCGAACCTGCTGGTTCAGCACGGCACGCCCGAGCAGATCGACCGCTACGTCCGCCCCGAGCTCGCGGGGCGCTTCTTCGGCACGATGTGCCTGTCCGAGCCGCAGGCCGGCTCGTCGCTGTCGGACATCACCACCCGGGCCGAGCCGCGGGCCGACGGCACCTACCGGCTGTTCGGCAACAAGATGTGGATCTCGGGCGGCGAGCACGAGCTGTCCGAGAACATCGTCCACCTGGTGCTGGCGAGGATTCCCGGCGGCCCGGCCGGGGTGAAGGGCATCAGCCTGTTCATCGTCCCGAAGTTCCTGGTGAACGACGACGGCTCGCTCGGCGAGCGCAACGACGTCACGCTCGCCGGGCTCAACCACAAGATGGGCTACCGCGGCACCACGAACACCCTGCTGAACTTCGGCGAGGGCCGTCACCTTCCGGGAGGCGAGCCGGGCGCCATCGGCTTTCTCGTCGGCGAGGCCCACAAAGGCCTTTCCTACATGTTCACGATGATGAACTCGGCCCGGGTCCATGTCGGCGCGGGCGCGATGGCGCTCGGCTACACCGGTTACCTGAAGTCGCTGAAATACGCGAAGGAGCGCCCGCAGGGCCGCCCGCCGGCCGGCAAGGACCCGCGCGCCCCGCAGGTCCCGATCATCGAGCACTCGGACGTCCGGCGGATGCTGCTCGCGCAGAAGTCCTACGTCGAGGGCGCCCTCGCGCTGGTCCTCTACGCCGGCAGGCTGCTCGACGAGGAGCGCACCGCGCCGACGCCGGCGGAGCGCGAGCGCGCGCACCTGCTGCTCGACACGCTCACCCCGATCGTGAAGAGCTGGCCGTCGCAGTGGTGCCTGGAGGCGAACGACCTCGCCATCCAGGTCCACGGCGGCTACGGCTACACCCGCGAGTACGACGTCGAGCTGCATTTCCGCGACAACCGGCTGAACCCGATCCACGAGGGCACGCACGGGATCCAGGCCATGGACCTGCTCGGCCGCAAGGTCGCGATCCACGGGGGCGCGGGTCTCGCCGCGCTCGGCGAGGTCATGCGGGCGACGGTCGCGGCGGCCACGGCGGCGGGCGGCGAGCTGGCGGCGCTCGGCGGCCAGCTCGCGGCCACCGTCGACCGGATCATCGAGGTCACCGCCGTCCTGCACGGCGCCGGCGACCCGGACGTCACGCTCGCGAACGCCACCGTCTACCTGGAGGCCGTCGGGCACGCGGTGGTCGCCTGGCTGTGGCTGGAGCAGGCGCTGGCCGCCGCTGGCGGGCAGGGCGCCTTCTACGAGGGCAAGCGGGCAGCCACGCGATACTTCTACCGCTTCGAGCTCCCGAAGACCGGCCCAGCGCTCGACCTGCTGGCCAGCCTCGACCGCACCACTCTCGACACCGACCCGGCCTGGCTGTGAACCCGTCGCGGCGGTGACGCGGGACAATCAGCGCACGATCTACCGATTGGCGCACATTCTCGACGAACAACGTCCTTCATTCCTGGCCGCGCGCGGCCCGGATTAGGTTGGCGCCATGGGGTGGCTGGCCGGGCCGCGCGCGCGGGCGCGCGGGGGCGTGGGCTCGCCGAGGCGCGCCGTGGGCGAGGAACCCGACTACCGGTTCAGCCTGGCGAACGAGCGCACCTTCCTGGCCTGGATCAGGACCGCGCTCGCGCTGCTCGCGGGTGGCATCGCGGTGGTGCAGTTCGTCCCGAGCTTCGGCATCGGCTGGGCCCGCCACCTGCTCGGGATATCCCTGGTCGCGGTGGCGACCATGATCTCGGCGACCAGCTACAGCCGCTGGCAGCGCCGGGAACGCGCGATCCGGCTCGGCGCGCCGCTGCCCGCCTCGCTGTTCCCCCGGCTCCTCACCGTCGGGATCGCCGTCATCATGGTCTTCGCGCTGGCGTTCATCCTGATCGACGTGGCGACCGGCCGGGCATGACGGACGACCGCCGTGCGCGGGCCCCCGAGCCCTGCGCCGACGCCGTCGACCCTGGCCTGCAGAGCGAGCGCACCTACCTGTCCTGGCAGCGCACCGGCCTCAGCCTCGCCGGCATCGGCGCGCTCCTCGCGCATGACGCGCTCGGCCGTCACCGGCCGCTGCTCGCCGGCGGCCTGCTGACCGCGCTCGCCGGCCTCCTGCTGACGGCCCGGGCCCAGCGGCGCTACCGCGCGACGGTGGCCGCCGTCCGCGCGGGCCGCTCCCCGACCGACCAGCGCGCCGTCGCCGTCACGGCCGCCCTGACGACCGTTCTCTGCCTCGTCGGCCTCGCCGCGATCCTGTTCTCCTGACGCCTTCGTCGCCTCTCCTGACGCCTTCGTCGCTGGCACCCGCGCCGGGCCCGGCATGGACGGCTCGTGCCGGCTCCATGACTTCTGCCGAAATTCGCGGTCTTGGTCGAACAGCGCGCTAGCTAGCTATACGCTAGCTAGCGACATACGCCGGCGGTGGGCAGGTCGCTCAGCGCCATGCAGAGGAGGCCCGATGACACCCTCCGAGCCGACCAGGGCGGTCTACGTCCGGATGCCAGACAAGATCGCGCAGAAGCTCGACCGCGCCGCCGAACGCCTCGGCGTGAGCAAGCGCGACCTGATCGCCACCCTCGTCTCCGATCATCTCGACATCGAGGGCGACGAGTTCGTCATCCGCCCGCAAGGCCGTGCCGCGGGCGGGCACAGGCGCGGCGAGCACGGCGCGGGCGAGCGCCCGGCCGACTTCTGGCGCAAGCGCCCCACCACCGACACCCCGGGCACGGGAACACGCCAGGCCAAGGCCGACGCCCCGGTCAGCGAGGTCCTGACGCTGGCCGAGGCCGCCGAGCTGCTGCGCGTTCCCGAGGACGACGTCCGCGCCCTCGTCGAGTCCGGCGAGATCCCCGCCCGCAGGATCGGCGAGACCTGGCGCCTCACCCGCGCCGCGGTCCTGGCCTGGCTGGGCGGCGAGAGCCCGGCCGCCGGCCAGCCCGCGTAGCGCGCACGACCGACGTTCCGCGGAACGCGCCCGGCGCCGTGACGCCGACCGGGACGGCCGCGACCACTCCACAGATCCGGAGGAGCAATGGACACGGCAACCCCCGCGCCGGCGCCCCGCGCCGGGCGGTCCCGCAACCCGCTGGGCCGGCTGCTGCGCCGGGCCGAGGTCGTCGGGGTCGAGCAGCTGGCCGCCCGCACCCGGCGGGTCACGCTCGCCGGTGAGGCCCTCGCCGGGCTGGCCTGGACACCGGGCCAGCACGTCAGCGTCGTGCTCGCGGACCCGTCCGCTCCCGGCACGTGGCTGCGTGACCCGCGGGATCTCAAACGCACCTACTCCGTGTGGGACTACCAGCCCGACGGCCGGCTCGACCTGGCCGTCTACGACCACGGCGGCGACGCGCCCGGCGCCCGCTGGGCGCGCGCCGCCGCGGCGGGGCGCGGCGTGCTGGTCAAGGGGCCAGAGGGCCACCTCGTGGCCCAGCCGGACGCCCCCTACCACGTGTTCGCCGGCGACGACACCGCCGCGGTCGCGTTCGGCGCGATCCTGCGCTCCCTGCCGGCGACGGCGCCGGTGTTCGGCGCGATCGAGCACGACCGTCCCGACGACGCGCTCCCGCTCGCCCGCCGCGACGAGCTGACCCTCGTCTACCGCCAGGGCGCGCCGGCCGCCGACTCGCCCCGGCTGCCCGCCACCCTCGCCGCGCTCACGCTGCCCGCCGAGCCCGGGGTCGCCTACGTCGCCGGCGAGGCGCGGGCCATCCAGGCCATCCGCCGTCACCTCGTCGACGACCGTGGCTGGCCGCGTCGCGCCGTCGTCACCCACCCGTTCTGGACCCCGGGCCGCCGCGGCATGGACTGACGGGCCGCGCTCGCCGCCCGGCGCCGCCCACGAGACCGGCGGCGCCCACGAGACCGGCGGCGCCTACGAGACCAGCAGCACGGTCTTGCCCGGGCGACGGGGCAGGCGTCCGCTCTCGAAGGCCGCCCGGCCCTCGGCGAGCGGGAACGCGCGGGCCACCACGGGGCGCAGCCCGCCCTCGTCGACGAGCCGCGCCAGGTAGGCGAGCTGGTCGCGGTCGGGGCGGGCGACGAAGAAGATGGCGACGATGCCGTACCGGTCGGTGACCTCGGCCGGCGGCTGGGCGGACAGCGTCACCAGCCGGCCGCCGGGGCGGACGAGCGGGTAGGCCCGCTCGAGGGCCGCGCCGCCGACCGTGTCGAGCACGACGTCGAACGCGGCGCCGGAGCGCTCCAGGTCGGCGGTGGTGTGGTCGAAGAAGTCCTCGGCGCCCAGGGAGCGCACGAGCGCGGCGTGCCCCGCCGCGTCCGTCGCGGTCACGCGCGCCCCGAGGCAGGCGGCGATCTGCACGCCGTACACGCCGACGCCGCCCGCGCCGCCGAGCACGAGCACCCGCTCCCCCGGCGCGAGCACCGCGTGCTCGACGAGCGCCTGGAACGCGGTCAGCGCGGCGAGCGGCAGGGCGGCGGCCCGCGCGTCGTCGACGGTGCGCGGCCTGGGCGCGAGGTCGCCCGCCCAGACGGTCGCGTACTCGGCGGCGGCGCCGTCCCGGTCGAAGTCGATCAGCCCGTAGACCTGGTCACCGGCCGCGAGGCCGCGCACCCCCGGGCCCAGCTCGGCGACGACACCGGACACCTCGCGCGCGGGGATGACCGGGGTGCGGTCGGAGCCGTCGAGCCGCGTCCAGGACAGGTCCCAGCCCAGCTCGGCGAACGTGATCGCGGCGGCGCGCACCTCGACGAGCACCTCCCCCGCCGCCGGGACGGGCCGCGGCGCCCGCTCGTAGACCAGCTTCTCCGGCCCGCCGCGGCTGTGCGCGCGCAGGGCCATCATCGTCCCGGTATCCCGGGCCAACGGGGCGGCCGACGCCGACGGGAGTGCCGCCCGGGCGACCTTGGCCGCCGGCGCCCTGGCCGCCTTCGCCGGCGGCGCCGGCCGCGCGGGTGCCGCCGGGGTCGCCGCGGCCGGTTCCGTCGCCCTCGTCGGCGTCGTGTCCATCGGTCCTGCCGCCCTTCTCCCGCCCAGGCGACCCGCCCGCCACCCGGCGGCCCATCGGCCGGCGCCACCGCGTCGAACCGCTCTCGCTCATCCCCAGACCTGACATAACTCACCTATCAGCCTGGGCGGAACAAACGGTTGGACCTACCGTCCTCGGACGTGAAGACCGCGCCAAAACTCGTGGATGCCTCCATGAGCGCGCCGGTCCAGGAGCCCGCCGGGCTCGTGGCGAGCCCGGGCGCGCCGAGGGCCGGCCCGGCCGGACGAGCCAGACGGGCCAGACGAGCCGGGTGGGCCAGACGAGCCGGGTGGGCCGGGGGCCGGGGGCCGGACGAGCCAGACGGGCCGGGCGGACGCCGGCTCAGCGGAGCAGGCGGCGCAGGATCTTGCCGCTGGGAGATCTGGGGATCTCGTCGGTGAACTCGACGGCGCGGATCTTCTTGTAGGGCGCGACCCGCTCACGGACCCAGGCCGCCACGGCATCGGCCGTGGGCGCCGCGGCGGCGTCCTCGGGGACGACGAAGGCCTTGGGCGCCTCGCCGCCCTCGGGGTCGGGAACGCCGACGACGGCGGCGTCCCGGACCTGGGGGTGGGTGAGCAGCAGCGCCTCCAGCTCCGCGGGTGCCACCTGGTAGCCCTTGTACTTGATCATCTCCTTGAGCCGGTCGACGACCCAGAAGCAGCCGGACTCGTCGACACGGACGAGGTCGCCGGTGCGCAGCCAGCCGTCGTCGAGCAGGACCGCGGCGGTCGCCGCCGGGTCGCCGAGATAGCCGGCCATGATCTGCGGCCCGCGCACCCACAGCTCGCCTCGTTCGCCCGCCGGCACGTCCTGGAGGGTCTCCGGGTCGACGACCCGGGCCTGCGTGTTCGCCAGGAGGCGGCCGACGGAGCCGGCCGGGGTCGTCGCGAACTCGGCGTCCGGCGTCTGGTGGGTGCCAGGACCGGCCTCGGTCAGGCCGAAGCCCTGCCGGATCGAGCACCCGAGCCGGGCCTCGGCGCGGCGGACCACGTCGAGGTCGAGCGGGGCGGCGCCGCAGATCCCGACGCGCAGCGCGGAGAGGTCGTGGCGCTCGACCGCGCCGGGCGGGGCGGTGGCGATCGCGAGCACCATCGGCGGGGCGAAGAAGGCGCGGGTGATCCTGTGGTCGGCCGCCATCCGCAGGAAGCCGTCGAAGGTGTACGGGGCGAGCGTGACGATCGTGGCCCCCGCGCGCAGCCCGGCGTTGAGCACCAGCGTGAACGCGTAGCAGTGCGTGAACGGCAGCGTGGCCGGCAGCACGTCGTCCTCGCCGAGCGGCCAGCCGACGGCGTTCTGCTCGACGTTCGCCACCTGGTTTCGGTGGGTGAGCATGACGCCCTTGGCGGCACCGGTCGTCCCGCTGGAGTACGGCAGCATCGACACCGCCGCGCGGGGGTCGACGTCCGGCCGCGGCACGCCCGCGCCCGCGGCGGCGGCGCCGCGGGCCACCAGCTCGGCGAAGGGACGAAATCCCGGCGCCTCGCCGAGCACGAACCGCAGGGACGGTTCCAGGCCCGCCGCGTCCGCCGCCTCGGCGACCTTCGCCGCGGCGGCCTCGGAGGCGACGACCACCGTCGCGCGGGAGGCGACCAGCTGCCCGGTCAGCTCCCCCGCCGTCAGCAGCGCGCCCGCCGGGGTGACCGCGGCGCCGGCGGCGATCGCGCCGTGCAGCGCGAGCGCGAACCGCGGCTGGTTGTGGCTCACCAGCGCGACCACCCCGCCGGGCCCCACCCCCAGCTCGGTGAGGGCCGCCGCGACGGCCGCGACGCCGTCGGCGAGCTCGGCATAGGTGAGCACCTCGCCCGAGGTCGCGTCGACGAGGGCCGGCTTCGCGCCCCGCGCGCGGGCGCCCGCGAACAGGTGCTCGGTGAGCGTGACGTCCGGGATCTCGACGTCCGCCGCCGGGCTACGGTAGATCATGACGCCGTCTCCAGCGACTCCAGGTCACGGCCGGACGGCGGCGCGGCCCGGGACGGCGTCACGTCGGGCACGAGCGGCTCCTCCCCGGGTGTGCGCTGCGCCACAGCGACGTTGACGCTACGAAGGGCCACAACGCCCGTCAATGGCGCATTTCACGGGACGGGCGGCGTGACCCGTGCGCCGCCGGCGAGCCGTGTGGCCGCGTGTCACGCCGAAACGCCCTGTGGGCCGGGAGGATCGCTCCCGGGCCCGCAGGGCGCCCATGTCACGGAAAAGCGGGTCAGGAGGTCATCAGCTGGCGGGGTCAGACGCCGGGGAGGCGGCGGGGGGACGGACGCAGGTAGACGGCCCAGGTGACGACGAAGCAGAGCGCGTAGAAGGCCAGGAAGGCGACATAAGCGCCGTTGCCGGTGTGGTAGGTCAGGAACGACTGACGGAAGGCCAGGTTGACCAGCACACCACCGAAGGCGCCGATGGCGCCGGCCAAGCCGATGAGCGCGCCCGACAGGCGGCGCGCCTCCCGGTCCGCGGCCGCGGTGTCCGAGTCCGCGGCCAGGACGGCCTTCGCCCGGAAGATCGCCGGGATCATCTTGTAGGTGGAGCCGTTGCCGATGCCGGCGAAGGTGAACAGCAGCAGGAACCCGGTGATGAACAGGGGCAGCGACTTCTCCAGCGACGCCACCAGCACCAGCGTCGCGCTGAGGGCCATCGCCACGAAGTTGACGAAGGTGATCTTCGCGCCGCCGTATCGGTCCGCGAGCATGCCACCGACCGGACGGATCAGCGACCCGATCAGCGGGCCGAGGAACGTCAGGTAGGCGGCCTTGATCGGGGTGGAGAAGTCGGCCTTGAACTGCACCTGCAGCACCTGGCCGAAGGCGAAGCCGAAGCCGATGAACGAGCCGAAGGTGCCGATGTAGAGCAGCGACATCACCCACGTGTGGCCGTCGCGGGCAACGTCGCGCATCGCGTGGGTGTCGTTGCGGGCCGAGGTGATGTTGTCCATGAACAGCGCCGCGCCGAGCGCCGAGACCACGATCAGCGGCAGGTAGATCGCCAGGATCAGTCGCGGGTGCTCCTTGCCGGCGGTCGCGAGCACCAGCAGCCCGATGAGCTGCACCGCGGCGACGCCGAGGTTGCCGCCGCCGGCGTTCAGGCCGAGGGCGCGGCCCTTGAGCCGGTCCGGGTAGAACGTGTTGATGTTGGCCATGGACGAGGCGAAGTTGCCACCGCCGACGCCAGCCAGCGTGGCCGTGACCAGCAGGGTCGTGTAGCTCACGCCCGGTTCGAGGATGACGGCGGTGACCACCAGCGGCACCAGCAGCATCACCGCGGAGAAGATCGTCCAGTTCCGGCCGCCGAACTTCGCGACGGCGAACGTGTACGGCAGCCGCAGCACCGCGCCGACCAGGGTCGGGACGGTGGTGAGCAGGAACTTCCCGGCCGCGTCGATCCCGTACTGGGGGCCGAGGAACAGCACCATGACCGACCACAGGCTCCAGATCGAGAAGCCGATGTGCTCGGAGAAAATCGAGAAAACCAGGTTGCGGCGGGCGACGCGCGCCCCGCCGTTCTCCCAAAACACCGGGTCCTCGGGTCGCCAGTCGTCGATCCACCGGCCGCCGCTGGCCGGCGCGCCGACCCGGCCGACCGGCCGTACGCCTTCCGCCGTCGTACTCATGTCATTCCCTCCACTGCGCCTGGGGCCGCGAGGGTACGCGGGAAGAGATTTTCCACGCCGCCGCCAGCCCGACGTCGGTACCGGGTCTCGACACGAACATAGGAAGCCGCCGTTACGGCAGCAGCCTCCGGCGGTGACGATTCTTGATCCTTTCGCTCACGACGTCCGCGCGGCCGACGTGAGGAACCAGCCGATGCGAAATCAGGCATGGGTGAGCAAATACGTGAGCAGAGTCACTCTTTGTTTGTGTATCCTGCTCGACCTGGGAGCGTGAGGTCCGAATGCGCCGCACAGGACGATCTTGATGCTTGCAACGGGGAGTCCGGCCACTTCGGCGATCTCGGGGACGGTGTGTCCTCCGGCTGCCCGTAGTTCTCGGATGGCGTCGTCTCGCTCGCGGCGCGCGGCGCCCGGGTCAAGAGGCGGCGGGTCGCGGCCAGGTCCCGATGCTCGCGGGCAAGCACGTCGATGACCTGGCGGAACTGGTCGACCGCTCCGTAGCGACAGGCCCACCGGCCAGCGACCTTGAGGTACGTCTCATCGGCGAACCCTCGATCCAGGCAGGTGGCGACACGGCCGGGCGGCGTTCGTCAGGAGCGGGATGAACCGCCGCACCCATCGGAACAGCGTTACTACATGGCCGACGATGACGCCGCGTTCGGCGAGCAGTTCCTCACCGCCCGGTAGGACAGTGGACAGCGCAAGTACCAGCGCACCGCCAGCACGATCACTTCGGCGGGAACGGAACTCCCGCGGGCTCGGAGGCCGCAGCCGCGGGACGGACACGACGACACCCCACTCGATCATGCCTGACCGGGCCGGCACCGTACCCAGCCAACGCAACTGCGCCCACCGCCATCCCCCGCCGCTCGACCGGGAGCCTCGACCACACCCGCTGGGGCTTCCCGCGTTCGTCGAACACACGGCACCACGTCCGGCGCGCCTGTCACCGACCGCAACCAGTCAACCAAAGCCGCCAGCCACGGCAACGCATACCCGCTGATGATCGGTCCGCCCGCCGCAGAGCGGCCACTTTCAGATGCACTGCGCGTGGTCGACTTCGACGGTCAGCGCTGACCGGCGACACGGGCCAGCGCCCGCCGGGGACGGGGCCGGGAGCGAGGGTGCGGTAGAGCGAGGGTGCGGTAGAGCGAGGGTGCGGTAGAAGGCGTACTCGCCGGTGGCCTGGTTGCGGCGGACGAGCAGCCAGCGCCGGCCGGGCAGGTCGCCGTCGATGATGTCGATCAGGGCACAGTCGTGGTAGCGGTGGCCCGCGGAGCCGACCCGGCGGGCAGGGACTGCCAGCTGCTGGCGGGCAGGCGGACAGCGAGTTCGACGGCCCGGCGGGCCCCGACGCCGGTGACAATCCGGTGGTCCTTGGCGTCATGCCCCCGTCCCGGCTGGCCAACGGCGCCCGCGTTAACGGAGTATGACGACGTTTCCAATATATGTCGGGAGGGTCACGGTGCACCAGGCGAGGCAAGTTAGCGCGACGTGACTGAAGTTTGACGGGCATGAAACTCCTCGATCCTCCCGTCGCGGGACGCTTCCAGGGTGGACAGACGAACCTTCTTCAAATCGGCCGGCGTAGCCGCCCTCGGTGCCACCGCCCTGGCGGCCTGCGGCTCGGACAGCAGTTCATCCTCGACGTCGGGAACGAGCGGCAACCGGAAGGTTCGCCTCGGGTTTATCGCGCTGACGGACTGTGCGCCCATCCTGATGGCGAGCGAGCTCGGCTACTTCGCTGAGCGAGGCCTCGACGTGTCGGTCGTTAAGCAGGCCTCGTGGCCGGCTACCCGGGACGCGCTGCTCAACAACCAGATCGACGGCGCGCACTGCCTCTACAGCATGCCGCTCTCGGTCGCCACGAAAATCGGCGGCAGCGGGTCGACCGCGCTGAAAGTCGCGATGATATTGAACAACAACGGCCAGGCGATCACGCTGGCCAAGGAGTTCTCCAGTGTCGGCTATGCCGACCTGGACAAGGCGAAGGCCGCGCTCGAGTCCAAGCAGCCGACGTTGGCGATGACCTTCCCCGGCGGTACGCATGACCTCTGGATACGGTACTGGCTGCGCGCCGCCAAGGTGGACATGTCGGCGGTCAAGGTAATCCCGATCCCGCCGCCCCAGATGGTTGCGAACATGAAGGTCGGCACGATGACGGGCTACTGTGTGGGTGAGCCCTGGAACGCCGTCGCCGTGAGCCAGAACGTCGGTTTCACCCACCTCACCACACAGGATCTCTGGACCGGGCACCCGGAGAAGGCGCTGGTGGTGGGAGAGAAGTTCGCCACCGAGCAGGAGGACGCCCTGCGCGACACCATGGGCGCGATCCTGAAGGCCGCCCGGTGGCTTGACGATCCGGCCAACCGAGCGAAGGCCGTGGACGTGCTCGCCCAACAGAAGTACCTGAACACACCCGCCGCCGGGATCAGAGGTCGGCTGCTGGGCGAGTACGACTTCGGCGCTGGCATCCCGGGACGTACCTATCCCGCCGCGGAGAACATGCGCTTCTTCGGTGATGGCTTCGTCAGCGCACCGCGTCGGGGGCACGCGCTGTGGGCGCTGGCCCAGTACCAGCGCCTCGGCCTCGTCGACAGCGTCGCCGACCCGGAGGGCCTCGTCAACAAGATCGTGCTCAGGGGCCTCTATGAAGAGGTCGCCGCCGCGGAGAAGATCGACGTCCCCGATGACGACCTTGCCTCGTTCACGGTGAAGCTCGACGGTGCCAGCTTCGACCCGAAGGAGTTCGCTAAGGAGGTGGCCAGGGTATGAGCGTCACCGGCCACGTGACGAAGGTGGAGAATACCGCCGTCGCCATGCCGCCCCAGCCAGCGCCCGAGTCGCCGGTCGCACCCGAATCGGAAGCCGCCGTGGAATCGGCCGCCGCCCCGGAGCCGGGGGCGGCGGCCGCGCCGAGTCCCGACGCGGCGAGGCCGACGTGGCTGGCTCCGGTCCAGCGGACCGCCGCCGCCGTCGGTTGGGGCCTCCTTGGCGGCTTGCTGTTCGTCGGGCTGTGGGCTGTCGTGGCGTACCGCTCAGGTGATCTGCCG
Organism: Frankia nepalensis; assembly: GCF_016786325.1. Classification (GTDB taxonomy): domain Bacteria; phylum Actinomycetota; class Actinomycetes; order Frankiales; family Frankiaceae; genus Pseudofrankia; species Pseudofrankia nepalensis. The sequence continues at coordinate 41,677 of NZ_JADWYU010000252.1, forward strand.
TCTCCGTCAAGCGCGTTTTCTACCCTTATCGACCTGCTGGCCGATCCGTTCCGCGACGGTGGCGAGACCGACAAGGGCATCGGCCTGCAGCTCGCGATCTCGCTGGGGCGGGTGTTCAGCGGGTTTGCCCTGGCCGCTTTGGTCGGGGTGCCGCTGGGACTGCTCATCGGCGGCAGCCGGCGGGCCTGGCAGGCGGTGAACCCCGTCGTCCAAATTCTGCGTCCGGTCTCCCCGCTCGCCTGGTTCCCGCTCGGCCTCGTAGTGTTTAAGGACGCCCCCAACGCGGCTGTCTTTGTCATCTTCGTCACCGCGCTCTGGCCGACCGTACTGAACACGGCAGCCGGGGCGGCCTCGGTGCCGGAGGACCAGCACAACGTGGCCCGAGTATTCCGTTTCTCCCGGTTCTCCTACGTCCGGAACATCGTGATCCCGCACGCGCTGCCATCGGTCGTCACCGGCCTGCGGCTGTCCATGGGTATCGCCTGGATGGTTATCGTCGCGGTTGAGATGCTCTCTGGCGGCACCGGGATCGGATTCTTTGTATGGGATTCGTACAATGCGTCCAACCTGTCCGCGGTCATCAGTGCGATCTTGCTGATCGGTTGTATCGGTGTCGTCCTGGACTGCCTTTTCCTGTGGCTTTCCCGGCTGGTTGGCGCGAAGGAGTCGGGACAGTGAGCCAGCTGGAGATCGACGGACTGCACATGTCCTTCCCTGGTCGCCGTGGCATCGCCCCGCAGCACGTCCTGCGAGGCGTCGATCTGCAGGTCGGTCAGGGTGAGTTCGTCTCGCTCATCGGACATTCGGGTTGTGGCAAGTCAACGCTGCTGAACGTCGTGGCGGGTCTGCTTCGGCCGAACTCCGGGCGGGTGCTCGTGGGGGGTCAGCCGGTCACCGCGCCGGGGCCCGACCGGGCGATGGTGTTCCAGAACTACTCCCTGCTGCCTCGGCTGAGCCTGCTGGCAAACGTGCGGGAGGCGGCTCGTTCGGCGAACCCGCAGGCACCCCGGGAGCGGATCGACGAGACGGTCGAGCGCTACCTCTCGGCGGTTGGGTTGTGGGAGCACCGCAACAAGCGGCCCCGTCAGGTGTCCGGTGGCATGCAGCAACGGACCGCGGTGGCTCGCGCGTTCGCGGTCGGACCCCGGATCCTTCTGTTGGACGAGCCGTTCGGCGCCCTTGACGCGCTTACCCGGGCGCGGCTGCAGGAGCAGTTGCTCGAGCTGTGGGCGAACGAGTCCACGACTGAGACCGTTCTGATGGTCACCCACGGCATCGACGAGGCGATTCTGCTCGCGGACCGGATCGTGGTGATGGGCAATCCGCCTCAGCCGTCCATCGTCGACATCATCCCGGTCGAACTTCCCCGCCCGCGGGACCGGGTAACGGTCATCGACGACCCTGCCTACCGGCAGGTCCAACAGCGCCTCCTCGACCTGCTCCATGCTGACCAGCAAGCGGTGGCCTAGGGCCGAATGCTTCCCGCGGATCGCTACGACGATGATCTGTTCGTCAAGCGCAAACCCCACCCGGGCACCCCATCGCCCGGTGCGCGGGTAGCGATCCGCGGGGACCTGAAGCGGGCCGCCACCGTAGCCAACGGGCGAGACGTCCGGCGGCGGGCAGCGTCAGCTGGCGGCCAGGCGGTAGCCGCGCTTGAGGACGGTCTCGATCGCGCGGCCGGCGGGGCCGAGCGCGGTGCGCAGGCGGGCGACCGTCATCTCCATCGCGTGCTCGTCGGCGCCCGCGCCCGCGCCGGTGCGGGTCAGCAGCTCGGCGCGGGAGAGCACCCGGCCGGGCCGCTCGGCGAGCGCGACCAGCACCGCCGCCGCCTTCGGCGCGAGCATCACCGTGCGCCCGCCGTCCACGACGACCGCGCAGCCCTGCACCCGCAGCCGGTGCCCGCCGGCGTCGACCTCGCGGGCGCGCCGCGCGGGCAGCTCGTCGCAGATCGTGCGGACCAGCGCGCCCAGCCGGAACCGCTCCGGGTTCACGATCGGGATGTCGAGCCGCCGCAGCGGCGCGGCGCACACCGGGCCGACGCAGGCGGCCAGCACGGGGCCGCGCAGCGCCTCGACCAGCGCCTCGCGCTGGCCCAGGTCGGCCGCGGTGGACAGCAGGCTCAGCACCGCCGGGGCGCTGGTGAACGCGAGCGCGTCGACGCCGCCGGCAACCGTCTGCTCGACGAGCCGGCGCACCGGCCGGACGTCCTCCGGCTGCTCCCAGCGGTAGACCGGGACCTCCACGACGTCGGCGCCGGCCGCGCGCAGCCCGTCGACCATCCCGGGCAGCGGCTCGCCGTGCAGCTGCACCGCGATCCGCTTCCCGCGCAGGTCCTGGCCGAGCAGGTGGTCGAGAAGCTCCGCGCCGGACTCGGAGACCGGCGACCAGCACTCGGACAGGCCTGCGGCCCGCACCGCGCCGGTGACCTTCGGGCCGCGGGTGAACAGCCGGGCGGCGGCCAGCGCGTCGGCCAGGTCGTCGCCCAGCCCCCAGCCGTGCGCGGCCTCCATCCAGCCGCGAAAGCCGATCCCGGTGGTGGCGACGACGGCGTCCAGCGGCGCCGCGAGGCAGGCCTTCGTCGCGTCGAGCAGCCGGCCGTCGTCCTCCAGCGGCACGATCCGCAGCGCCGGAGCCTGCACGACCCGGGCGCCGCGCCGCTCCAGCAGGCTCGCCAGCTCGTCGCGCCGGCGCGCGGCGGTCAGACCGATGGTGAACCCGAGCAGCGGGGGCACCGGGCCGACGTCCGCTTCCGGCATGCCGCCTCCCTCGCTGGCTAGGTCGCCGATGGCTCGGCCGGTCGAGGATCCGACCGGGGTCTGTCGTCGTGATCTGTCAGCGCGCCCCGCGGGGCCTGCCCGCGTGCTCTGGTGGACGGTCGATTCCGGGCTGGTGCCGCCTGGAGACGACGTCATGGAGCCGATGTCTTCGTGGAGCTGGTGCGGTGGAGCTGATGTCGTCGTGATACTGGCCGGCCAGGCGCGCCGCCTGCCCGACCTTACTCGGCCAGCATGGCCGAACGCCGTGTCCTGTCAATTTCGTCACGACGTCGCGTGCGTAACAACACTCACCGCCGAAAACGATCTCAGAAGCGCCTCACATCACGTTGGGATGCCGTGTGAACTGGCCGACCCGGGGCCGTTCCAGGAGGCAACAATGCCGAAATACAAGCAGGCCGGAGGACGGCGCGATCATTGTTCGGCGCGATATCGCCACGGCCGCGGAAATGGGCCGGGCGCCCGGCCGCCGGTGCCTGGCCGCCGGCGCGGGGCTACTGGTGGCCGGGCGGCTCGGGGTCGTGCAGCCGGTCGGTGAGCTCGGTGACGGCCGGGAGCGTCGGCCACTGCTGGGCGACCCGGTTGTGCAGCCTGCGCACCTGCCCCATCACCCGGCGTGAGCCGGTCGCCTGGGCGATCGCGGCCGCGGTCAACGTGTCCGCGCAGGCCGCCTCCGGCTCGGCGGTGTGGATGTGGGCGACCGCCAGGTGGTAGACGTACTCGGCCGCCCACTCGGCGCGGCGCATCGGTTCGGGCAGGCCGGCGAGCCCCGCCGAGAGGTCCTCCGCCGCCCTGCGAGCCCGGCGCGCGTTCTGGCGAGCCAGGTAGCGGTGGGCGAGCCCCTCCTGGAGCTGGGCGAACGCGGGTGAGAAGTAGTAGCTCCACGGCGGCGGCCCGTCGGGATGGTCACGGGCCAGCTGCCACAGCTCGCGCGCCCGGGCGAGCCCGCGGTCGGTCGCCTCGGCGTCGCCGGTCATCGCGTGGCCGCGGGCCTCCTGACCGGCGTCGTAGGCCCGCTGCCCCGGGTAGACGCCCGCGACCCGCTGCGCCGCCTGGGACAGTCCGATCAGCGGCCCGACGGCGCCCGACTCCCAGGCGAGGTGGCCCTTGTAGCTCAGGATGTTCGCCGTGAGGCTCGGGTTGCCGGACTCGGCGGCCCACTCGGCCCCCCGGTCGAGCCACACCCGGGCCTGGGCGGTCGAGCCGGTGTTGGCGTACAGCCAGCCGGCGAACTGGGCCCACTGGGCCGCGACGTCGACCATCGCGCGCCGCGCCGCGCCGCGCGCCTCGAACACCAGCGGCATCAGCGCGGCCAACTGCGCGGTGACCGGGCCGAGCAGCGGCGCCGAGCCGACCGTGTCCTCGACGTCCCGCTGCGCGGCGAGGATCACCGCCAGCGCCTCGGCGAGCGGGACGTCCGCCGTCCGCGCGGACCGGCTGGCCGCGGCCCGCAGCCGGTCGGAGGCCAGTGCCCGCGCCGCCGCCTCCTGGGCGCCCATCGGCCGGCCCGCGTCGGCATCGACGTCCGCGGCCGCCTCCGCCGCCGCCAGCGCGCCGTACGGGTCGGACCAGTCGTCCGCGCCAGGCCGGTCGCGCTCCTGGTCCGGGGCGTGCCCGTGCGGCGCCGGGCGGAGCACCGCCGGCCTCGCCATGCGGGCCGTCACCGTCAGGTCGGCGCCGCCGCGCGCCGTCTGGTCCGAGACCGCCTGGGCCGAGATGACCTGGGTGGAGACGGCCTGGGTGGAGACGGCCCGCGCGAACGCGGCCCGCCCGCGCGCGGCCGCCTCTAGCCGCGCGAGCCCGGCCGGGTCCGTCGCGGGGTCGATCGTGGCCAGCTCGGCCAGGCCCGCCAGCTCCGCGAGCTCGGCCGGGTCCGAGAGCCCTCCCGGCCGGCGCGGCCGCTGGCCGGGGGCGCCGGAGCGGCCGGCCCGCGTGGCGGCCACCTCCGCGGGCAGCGGAGCGCGAAAGCCCAGCTCGACGTCGGAGACGCCGAACAGTTCGCGGTAGGCGCGCTGGTAACGCGGTCCGGGATACGACTCCCCGCGTTCATGCCGGCCAACTGTCTGAAACGTCGCGTTTGGCGGAGTGAAACCATCCAGGGCCAGATTGCGCACCGCGTCGGCCACCTGGTCCAGGGTCAGGCCGTGCCGTTCCCGGTGCCGACGGAGCCGATCCGGATCCCAGCCTTGTCGCACGCTCGATGGCATCGGCTCCAGCACTCCTTCCATCCCCGACCAGAGCATAACGGCACCCATGGACGGGACGATTGGCACGGACACCTATGGGCCAGAAGTCGGCTAGCAAAACGACTAATTCGAGGTCCGCCTTGGCGCTATCCCCTAGTTAGGTCGACTGCTTCCGCCGCCCCAGGTGATTAGCTCAACGTGCTGGAGATACTGCCCTGCGGAGTCGAAGCTAGGTGCGCCGGCCCCGCTCGGTCCCGGCCCCGGGACCGAGCGGGGCACGGTGGCGGCGCGCCGACGAGGTCGTCGGGCGCCGCGGGGCACGGACCGTGCTTCGCCAGGTCCTCGCGCCGCATCCACCCTGATCCCGGCGGCCTTCCCCCAAGGAGGCCGGGGTGCCGGTCGCCCCTCCCGGCCGGCCCGCGGGTCCGGCGGGGCCCACGTGGCCCCGCCGGCTCCGGGCCGGTCGGCGACCGCGCCGACGGGTGACGACACGCGCGCCAGCGCGCGAGCGGGCGACCAACGCGGAGAACAGCCCGCGCCGCTCGCGACGCTCAACCGTGAGGGGGCACCTCCTGTGGACGTTCCGGCGCGTTGCGCGGACCGGGATGGCCGTGGCAATCCGGCCAGAATCGGATCGCCGGCTTCTTGGCGCGGCCCATGGGCCGCGCCCACAAACATGTTCGACTGCTTGTCGAAACTCCGGCCGACCGGATTTCGAAACACGGCCCGGGTGGCTCGGCCGAGACCGGGGCCTTTCTGGATCGAGCCCTCGAGACCCGCTTCATCGCGTCTGGTGGCGACGCGCCTCGCCTCGTCCCGGCTGAGCCGGCCATGGTCGTGACCGACGGCCTGCCCGGCCTGCATGCCCAGCTGAGGACACGGAGCGGCTGGGCGGACTTCGCTCTGCTGCCCGAGGGCTTCGACGTCCCGGACGAGGACGGCCTGATCGTGCTGCGGGCGCGCAGCCGGCCGGCGCGGCTCGGCGGCGCCCAGCTGCTCTGGGGCGACGGCGAGTTCATCGGGGTGTACGAGCGGGCCCTGGTACGGGTGGCCCTCCGCTTCGCGGAGGCGAACGACGTCGCGGTGGTGCTGCACTGGCGCGACGTACCAGCCCGCGCCACGGCGCTCGCGGTGGCGGTCGCCGGCTGGCTGCGCGACACCCGGGCCGGGACCGGCCAGCGCCGCGCCGTCGTGACCAGCGCCGTCCGCCCACGGCCAGAGGGCGGCTTCGTCGCGTTCCCGCACGCGGTCCGCCTCGTCGGCGAGCCCTCGGCGAACGTGTGGGAGCTGCGCCACGGCCACGCGCCGGACCCGGATCCGGACCGCGGTGCCCCGCCCCGGCCCAGCCCGGCCCCGGCCACCGGCCCGCGACCGGTCCACTCCGCCGACTCGGCCCGGGCCTCCGCCTGGCTCGCCCGTTCCCATCCGAGCCCGGGCACCGCCCGCGTCGTCCGCCCCGGCCGGCCGCCGCGGTGACCCAGACGGATCCCCGTCAGGTCACGGCGGGTGGCTGGCCGTCCGTGTGGCCCAGGCCGCGGCCGGGGGCGACGAGGTCACGGACGGCGCGCTTCACGGCGGTGGGCTCGGGGAACCCCTGGGCGCGCCGGTCCCAGACGACGGCGTCGTCGACCCGCACGGTGAAGACCCCGCCGGTGCCGGGGACGAGGGCCACGGCGCCGACGTCGGACTCGAAGGTGACGAGCAGCTCCTGGGCCAGCCAGGCCGCGCGCGGCAGCCAGCGGCAGCGGGTGCAGTACTCGATCTCCAGGCGTGGCTTGTCCCCGGCGGCGGCCGGGGCGGCGCCCGCGCCGGGCTCCGGCCGGGCCGTCGGGGTGTCGTCACTCGCGGCGGGCACGCTCGCACGCTACCCGGCGACAGCCCGCCGGTTTGGCCGACGCGACAAAGGCGTCCCCCCGGTGGGCGCGATCTCACCGGAGCCGGGACGCCGGCCAGTTGTCTGACTAAAGTCAGCTACTTCTGACTAAAGTCAGCGGCTATGGACGAGATCACCGCCACCACCGTCGTGCGGCGCTTCAACCGGGCCTACACCCAGCGGATCGGCGCGCTGGAGGACTCGTTCCTCGGCGTGGGCCTGCCTCTGGGCACGGCGCGGCTGCTGTTCGAGATCGGCGCCGAACCGGCGACCGTCCAGGCGTTGCGGGCGCGGCTCGGCCTGGACTCCGGCTATCTCAGCCGGCTGTTGCGGCGGCTGGAGGACGACGGCCTGGTGGCGCTCGAGCCGGACGCGGACGACCGGCGTCGCCGGCGGGTCGACCTGACCGGCGCGGGCCGCGGGCGGTGGGCCGAGCTGGAGGAACGGGCGGGCGCGCGGGCGCGCCAGCTGCTCGAGCCCCTCTCCGAACGGCACCGGGAGCGGCTCGTCGCGGCCCTGGCCGAGGCCGACCTCCTCGTGCGGGCCGCGACCGTGACGTTCGAGCCGGTGGACCCGGGCTCGCCGCCCGCCCGCGAGGCCGTCGACCGCTACTTCGCCGACATCGCCCGGAGGTTCGACTTCGACCCCGCGGGCGAACCGGAGAAGGACGCCGTCCTGCTGGCCCCGCCGCGCGGCGTCTTCCTGGTCGCGGTCAGCGACGGCGAGCCGGTCGCCGGTGGCGGGGTGCGGACCATCGACGACGGCGTCGGCGAGGTGAAACGCATGTGGGTCCACGAGGCCTGGCGGGGAGCCGGCCTCGGCTCCCGCCTGCTGCGGCTCCTCGAGGACGCCGCCCGCGCCCTCGGGCACCACACCGCGCGCCTGGACACCAACGAGACCCTCACCGAGGCGATCGCGCTGTACGAACGCTTCGGCTACCGGCCCATCGCCCGCTACGGTGACAACCCGTTCGCCACCCACTTCTTCGAGAAGCCGCTGACGGCGCCGGCCTGACGTCAGCAGGACGGCGCGGTGCCGGGCGTCGCGGCGCCGGCCTCGGCCGCGGCCGGATAGGACCGTTTCCTGATCTCGTCGAGGCCGGTGAGGATGGTGCCCAGCGCCGCGGGGTTGGCGACGAACTCCAGGACCGCCCGGTAGAAGGCGGTGCGCATCGGCGCGGGCATGGTGTCGGAGGCGTCGAAGACCACGCCCGCGCAGTCCGCCTCCTGGACGGAACGGACGAGCTGCCGGGTGGCCTCGTCCGGGTAGTCCGTCACGGCGCTGTTCGGCGCGATCGTGCCGCCCGCCCGCGCCCAGGCCGTCTGGGCCTCGGCGCCGGTCAGGTACTCCGCGAGCTCCGCCGCGGCGGACGTGTGGTCGAACATCGCCAGGATGTCCCCCGCGATGATGATCCGCCGCTCGCCGCCGGCCGACGGGAACTCGACGTGGGCGGCCGTCGCGGGCGACCCGGCCGAGTCCTGGTAGGAGGCGAAGGAGCCGGACAGGTTCAGGTAGCAGCCGGGCCGCTCGTCGAACATGGGCGTGGCGGCGTCCCCGAAACGGGTGAGCAGGGCGCCGGTCGCGTCGCCGCGCACCATGCCCGGGGCGAGCAGCCGGCCCCAGGTCGTCCACGCGGTCCGGACGGTGTCGCTGGTCCAGGGCAGCCGGCCCTGCGCCCACGCCCGGTAGGCCTCGGCGCCCGACTGGTGGAGCAGGATGTCCTCGACCCAGTCGGTGCCGGGCCAGCCCGAGTCGGAGCTGGACCGCAGCCCCAGGCACCAGGGCGGGGTGCCGGTCGCGGCGATGGTCTCGCCGGTGGCGACCAGCTCGTCCAGGGTGGCCGGCAGCGGCCAGGAGAACGCGTCGGCCGAGTACCAGAGCAGGCTCTTGCGGGCGCCCTTCACGAGGAGGCCGTACTGCCGCGCGCGGCCGTCCGGGCCGGCCGTCACGCCGGCCTGCAGCCACGTCGGCTGGTACTCGCGCCGGACGCGGCCGAGGTCGACGGACGGGGAAGGGCCGTCGAGGGCGACCAGCTCGCCGTCGCGCGCGTACTGCTCCAGGTCGCCGAGGCTCGGCATCAGCGCCAGGTCCGGCGGGTCGCCGCCGTCGATCCGGCCGGCGAGCACCGCCTCGAAGTCCCGGGTGCCCTCGTACTCGACGCGCGTTCCGGTGCGTTCCTCGAACGCCGCCAGGACGTTCTCGAAACGTTCCTGCTCCTCGCCGGTCCAGGTGCCGAGCACGGTGACGGTCGCGCGCGGCGTGACCGCGCCGCACCCGCAGAGCCCGACGCCGGCGGCGAGCACGGTGAGAGCCGCCAGGAACGCGGCCAGCCGGGGGCCCCCACGCATCGTCATGTCCGCTACCCGCCCACTTCCGGTGCTCGGCCGCCCGTCCGTCTCCGGTACTCGCTACTTCCGGTACTCGACCAGGCGCGGTGAGACGCCGCTGGCGGTGAGGGCGAGGAGCGCGACGGTTCCCACCGCCAGCACCCCGAACCACCCGGCCGCGGGAACCGTCGCGGCGCGGGCGTCCTCCAGCCTCGCCGCCTGGTCGTCGAGGAGCCGGTCGAGCTCCGGCACCGACGCGGCGGACGCGGCAGCCGGCGCGGGGCAGTCGGCCCTGGTTCCGCCGTCCTGGGCGCCTGTCCCGCCGCGCTGGGCGCCGTCCGCCGGCGGGCGCGCGGTGTCCTGGCCGGCGCCGGCGTACTCACCCACGACCCGTTCCCGCTCGAGGGTCACCGCGGTGGCGCGCGCCTGCCACAGGCACTCGGTCACGGTGGTCTCCCGCCCGGTCGTGTCGACGTCGTGGGAGGTCCGCGCGGCCAGCAGCGTCGTCCCGGCGGCCAGGAGGACCAGCAGCACGGCCGCGCCCAGCGGCCCGAGGCTGAGCCGGCGGCGGAACCGGCGGCGCAGGTACACCTGGGCGACGACGAGCAGGCCCAGCAGGACGAGGGCGAGGCCCAGGTGCAGGCCGAGCGGGAGCCAGGGCCAGGACCCGCGGTCCGGCAGCGCCGCGCTGTTGGCCGCCTCGAACGCGGCCACCGTCGGCAGGATGTTGGTCCCCTCGCGCATCAGGTCCGCGGCGTAGATGAGGTAGACCAGCTCGAGGTCGGCGACCGGGCCCGCGGGGGGCACACCCGCGGCGCCGGTGCCGGTCGCGCCGGTGTCGGTCGCGCCGTACCGGTATGCCTGGGCGACGTTGTCCTGGTAGGCGACGAGCAGGCTGGTGACGGCCAGGAGCTGGGCCCGCGCGGCCGTGCCCGTGGTGCCGTTCTCGGCCGCGCTCTCCAGCGCCTGGATCGCCGTCTTGATGTCCTTCAGGTACTGGTCGCCGGGCCCGCCCCAGGAGTTCGGCGGGAGCAGGCTGCGCGCGGCGACCAGGTCGGCGTCGGCCAGCAGCGCCCCGGCCCTGGCCGCGTCGACCACGGCGGGCGAGGTCCGCTCGGCCACGGTGCGCGCCGTGTCCCGCGTCGAGACGAGCGTCGCGGCGGCGGTCGCCGCCACGGCGAGGGTGAGCGTGGTCACCAGCGCGGCGAGCACCCACAGCCGCCCCGGGGTGGTCGCCGTGGCCACGGCGGCCCGGCGGCGCAGCGCGCCGTGCGGCGGGGGGAGCCCCGCGAGCGTCGGGGTCACGAGCAGGTCGTGGTCGGCGAAGAAGCGGCCGACGGCCT
>NZ_JADWYU010000219.1 GCF_016786325.1 Frankia nepalensis
TTTTTTTGCATGCAGAAGTGGGCTTTGGTTATTTCTGCCTGTCTGGTGGGCTCGGTGATGTGTATAAGTGACAGGCACAGGGCCGACGGCGGCTTCACGGGCGCGGGGCGGAGCGCCTCGACCAGGTTCGGCCTGGTCAGGGCGCCTTGGTGATGACGCCGCAGCTCAGGGGCGGCGCCGTCCAGGTCTTGTCCTTCAGATGCGCCAGCGTCCCGCAGGGGGCGGAGGCGATGTGGTTGAGCGGCCAGCGGGTCTCGGCCACCGCGCCTTCGACGTAGTTGACGTAGTCGCCGCCGTTGAGCGTCTTCAACAGGCTGTCGACGGTGAGGTCGCGGCCGGTCTTCTCCAGCGCCTTGATGAACATGTCGGCGGCCCAGTAGCCGGACGTGGCGGGCAGGCTCATCGCGGTGCCGGAAGCGTAGGTCTCGAAGTCCTTGGCCATCTGCGCGACAGCCGGGACCTTCGTGTCGATGCCCGGCTCGAACTGCGCGAGAGCGTAGGTGTCGTCCATGTCAGGCAGTCCGGAGAGGCGCGGGTCGTAGATCGGCGTGATGAGGACGCCCTCGTAGCCGGCCGCCTTGAGCGCGGAGAGGAGCTTCACGTCGTCGGCGAACTGGGCGACGGCGAAGACCACGGCCGGTGGCTTCCCGGCGTCGGCGGTCATGATCCCGTTCACGATCGCGGTCGCGTCGGTCAGGCCGGAGACCGGGATCGGCGACTCCTGGTAGACGACCTTGAAGCCCCCGGACTCGAAGCCCTGACCGACGGTGATGTTGCCCTGGCGGGCGGCCTCGTTGTCGGTGCCGACCAGCGCGAGCGTCTTCGCGGCCCCCGCGGGGAGCAGCTTGGCGACCGAGGCCGCCGTACCGGTGTTCACCGTGCGCTGCCCGCCCTGCGGCGGAGCCTGGCAGCCGGTGATCCCGAAGCCGATGACGTTGCCGCAGTACGCGGGAGTGGTGCCCCAGCCGAAGAAGGGGACCACGTCGGCGCAGAAGACGTCGAGGTAGTTCCCGCCCGTGGTCGAGACCGGGACCACCGCGAACACCTCGTCCTGCTCGACGAGGGCCTTGGCCTGGGCGAGGGTGCGGGCGGAGTCGGTGCCGTCGTCCCGGGCGCCGATGAAGTCGATCTTCCGTCCGGCGACGCCACCCTCGGCGTTGGCCCGGTCGAAGCGGGCCTTCGCGCCCTTGTCGACGTCGCCGAACGCTGTGCCCGCCGGGCTGGTCAGCGACGCCAGCCCGCCGATCTTGACCGAGGTGTCGGTCACGCCGCGGGTGGGGTTCTTCGCCGCCCCCTGGCACTTGAGCGACGCTGGGTCGAGTTCGACGTTCGTCTGGCTCCAGCCGTGGTCCGGGCCCTCCTTGGAGAGGGCGGGGTCGGCCGAGACCACGCCGGCGCCGCCGGCGCCGGTACTTCCGTCATCACCGCTGCTACAGGCGGCGATCCCGAGCACGGCGGCCATTCCTAAGACCGTGACAACGCGGCTGGCGCGTCGCATGTGTGCCTCCCTGAGAGCCTGCCTCGGCCGGACCGGGCGGGACCGGGAGGCCGCGCGAGGCCGGGCGGGAGCAGGTGTCGTTGACTGTCCGTGAACGCGTGCGATCGCCCGGCCGGCGCGTCAGTCAACGTGCCGGCCGGTGGAACGAGGGCGGACGGCTCGAGACGCGGCGAGCTCTCTATTAACGCTATAGGTCTACGGACGTTATAGTGCGGCGTGTGTCACATCGTCAAGCCGCCGGGGAGCGCCAGCCGGTCTCCCGCCTGCCCGTCGGCCTGGACGCGGAGGCGGTCCTGACCGCGGCGCTGGCCCTCATCGACGAGCACGGTGTCTCCGGCTTCACCATCCGCAGGCTCGGGGAGCAGCTTGGCGTGAGCGCGCCGACCATCTACTGGCACGTCGGGTCGAAGGCGGCGCTGTTCGCCGGCGTCGTCGACCGGGTGCTGTCGAGCATGATGATCGACACCGACGAGGGCGAGACCTGGGAGCGTCGGCTGCGGCTGTTCATGACGGCCGCGCGCGAGCAGCTCCTCGCGCATCCGCACGTGCTGGACCTGATCTCCCCGATTCCGTCGCGCGCCGTCAGCCGCTGGACGAGAGAGGCGCTCGCCATCATGCGGCAGGCAGGGTTCGCCGACGCCGACGCCGCCGCCTACACGAAGGCCACCCTGTTCCACATCCTTGGCTACGCCCGCGCCGAGGCCACGATCCGCACGGTCAACCGGATGGAGCCGGTCCCGGGCGCGACCGGCCTGGTCTACCGGGTCAAGCCCGACCCGCCCGGCACGGACGCCGCCCACCAGGCGACCTCGGATGCCGACCCGGCGTCCGCCCTGATGAGGGTCTACGACCTCGACGAACAGCACCGCGTCGTGACCGACATCTTCGTCGCGGGCATCCAGGCCGGGCTCGAGAAGGCCCGCGCCAGCCGCCAGGAGCCCACCGACGGCTGAGCGCCGGCCTCGACGCGGGGCATCGGCATCAGTGGTGCCGTCCGGGCCGGCCCACTACCTTCGTCCAGACGCTTCATCCAGACGAAAGGCGCGTGCCCGAGAGCATCCGCGGTTCGGGCGCGAGCGACGCGGGCGACGACCGGCCGCGGCCAGGACCCCCGGGCGGAGGCGCGGTGAGTACGGCCAGGATGGTTGTGGCGCTCGTCGGCGGGGCCGGTCACGGGGTGGCGGCGTGACGCGCGTCGCGATCGTCACCGGCGCGGCCAGCGGAATCGGCCGGGCCACCGCCGAACTGCTGGCGGCCCAGGGCGCGCGGGTCGCCGCGATCGACCGCGCGGGCGCCGAGGGCGTCGGCGAGGCCGACCTGGGCCCGGTCGACGTCACCGACGAGGCCGCGGTGCGATCCGCCGTCGCGCGGGCGCGGGCGGCCCTCGGCCGCGTCGACGTCGTCATCAACGCGGCGGGCGTCTCGGCCCGCGGGCTGCCGACCGACGACGAGTACGTGCGGACCTGGCGGCGGGCGCTGGACGTCAACCTGACCGGCACGATGCTCGTCGTGCGCGCCTGCCTCGACGACCTCGTCGCCGGCGGCGCCGGCCGGATCGTGAACATCGCCTCCGTCGAGGGGCTCGCCGCCAGCCGCGGGCTCGGCCCGTACAGCGTCACCAAGCACGCGGTCATCGGGTTCACCCGCTCGCTGGCCGTCGACTACGGCCGCCTCGGCGTCACCGCGAACGCGGTCTGCCCGGGGCCGATCCTCACCGGGATGACCGAACGCATCCCCGAACCGGACCGCGCGGCGTACGCGCGCCGGCATGTCCCGGTCGGCCGCTACGGCCGGCCCGACGAGGTCGCCCACCTGATCGTCGCGCTCACCGCCCCCGAAGCCTCCTACGTCAACGGCGCCGTGATCCCGGTCGACGGCGGCCTCACCGCGCGGGGCTGACGCCACCCGCTGGCCACAGCGGGCCTGCGCCCACGGTGGGCCCGCCACCGTGGGCGGCCACCGCGGGAACGGCGCTACCGCTGCTTGGTCAGCACGGCGTCGCCCGCGCCGAAGCCGGCGTCGTCGAAGTGGTAGAGCAGGGTGCCGGTGGATTCGAGCTCGAGGAAGACCGTCACCTCGTCCGCGCAGTTCTCCGTTCCGGTGGTGATCTGCTCGGTCACCTGGACCCTGGTGCCTGTCTGTTCCAGAACCAGGTCACCGCCGCAGGGAATCGTCGGGTAGTTCGACGTGCCGACCACGTCACCGACCTCGCCGCCCCGCAGGGTAAGCGTGACGTTGTACTTCTCCTCGGCCCGGTCGGCGGTGGCGGACTGGGTCAGGGTGCCCGACCAGGTGCCCACCATGCCGCTCGGCAGCGCGGCGGCGCCGGCCGACGACGTGGGGCCCGCCCCCGGCCCCCGCCAGGGGACGGCGGTGGGCCCGGCCGGCGGCGCCGCGGAGGGCACGGCGGCGGCGGGCGGTGGGTTGCCGGTCGCGAAGTCCTTGGCCGTCTGTCCCCGAGGGGGGTAGACCGGGGCGAGCGCGGTGAGGATCACCGCCGCGAGCACCAGCGCCGCGGCCAGCGCGGCGACGACCTGGTCGACGAGGGGCAGCTCCCCCCACCCGCGGCGGGGCGGCGGTGGGGGAACCGGTCCCGTCAGGGGTATGGGGCCGGTGGGCGGCTGCGCCCAGGGCTGGGAGGGAGTCGGCGCCGGCGTCAGGGCGGGGAACTGGGGCGCGGTACCGGGATAGCCGCGTGGCGGCGACGGCTGCGCCGCGGGACCGGAAAGGCCCGGCGGCAGCGACGGCTGCGTGGCATAACCCGAGACGCCCGGTGGCACCGGCGGCTGCGCGGCGAAACCGGGGTAGCCGGGCGCCGGCGTGGGCTGCGCGGCTGAAACCTGGTAGCCCGGCGGCGGTGACGGCTGCGCGGTCGAACCGGGGAAGGTCGGCGGCGCCGGCGGCCGCGCCGCGGAACCGGGATAGCCCGGTGACGGTTGCGCGGCGGCGCCGGGATGGGCCGGCGGCGCCGCCGCGGGCGGCCCCGGCGGCGCAGGCCACGGGGTCGGCGAGGGCGACGGCGACGGGGGCGGTCCGGGCCGCGGCGGCGGGCCAGGAGCCGCTGGGCTCGGGGATGGCGCGGGGCCTGGGGACGGCACCACGCGGTGCGGGCCGGTGAACGACTCCACCGACGGCGGGGACGCCGGTTGCGAGACCGCCGGGGGCGGGAGCAGCACCGTCTGGTCGGCGTCGTCGAAGTCGTCGACGTCCGCGAGAGGAGGCGACGACGGCGTCCCCTCGGACGGGAACCGCTGCTCGGGCTTGGGCCAGCTGGGCTCGGACACGGCACACCTGTCGATCGACGTCTGGACCACACCATCATTGACCGCCCGCGTCGCCCTGGGAATGCCGAATCGGCCACGAACCGGCAACAAACCGGCACGGGCCGGCCGTCCGCCGGCGCCCCGCCCGCGGCGACGCCCGGGCAACCGGAGCCGGTGTGGCCGGAAAAAAGGCCCTACTAAGATTCCGGATGACTCGCGTCGGACCCCGCGGGAGCTCGGTGACACCGGAGGTCGCCTGGTTCCCGGCGGCCGTTCGCGGGACGCGTCAGAATGCGGCGACACGGGGTAGGAATGCGGCGCGCGGCAAAGCGAAGACCAACGGCGGAGACGCAGGACTTACTCGCCGCGATCGCCCAGTCAGCTGACGACGACGGCGGGTTTCCGGCCGGGATCACCCCGGGCCCGCCGCGGGCCGGCGAGAGCCCGGTCGTCTCCGCGGCGATCCGCGACGTCGCCGAACGGCTCAAGGAACAGGCCGAAGGCGAACGGTGGCGCGCCCACGCCCAGCGGCGCCGGTTCGAGGAGCAGTTACACGAGGCGCGCCGGCTGGAAAGCCTTGGCCAGCTCGCCGGTGGCGTCGCGCACGACTTCAACAACCTGCTGGCTGTTGTCATCAACTACGCCTCGTTCGTCGCCGAGGAGGTCGCGGCGGCCGCGGCGGAGTACGACGGCGCCCGGTGGAAGGCCGTGCTGGCCGACGTCGAGCAGATCCAGCGCGCGGCCGACCGGGCGACCGCGCTCACCCACCAACTGCTCGCCTTCGGCCAGCGGGAGACCGTGCAGCCCACGGTGCTCGGTCTCAACGAGGTGGTCGTCGACCTGGAGCAGCTGCTGCTGCGCGCGGTCGGCGAGCACGTGCGGCTGCGGATCCGCCTGGCGCCCGACCTGGCCCCGGTGCTCGCCGACCGCGGTCAGCTGGAGCAGGTGCTGGTGAACCTGGCGGTCAACGCGCGCGACGCGATGCCGCGCGGCGGCGTCCTGACCATCGACACCACCAACGTCGATGTCGACGAGGAGGCCGCGGCGACCCGGGTGGGGCTCACGCCGGGCCCGCATGTGCGGCTGCGGGTGGGCGACAGCGGGGTCGGCATCCCGGAGGACCTGATCGGCCGGGTCTTCGAGCCGTTCTTCACCACCAAGCCGAAGGGCGAGGGCTCGGGCCTCGGGCTCGCGACCGTGTACGGCATCATCATCCAGGCCGGCGGGCACACCGAGATCGCCTCCGAGCAGGGGGTCGGCACCACTGTCACCTGCCTGCTGCCCGCCACCGACGAGAAGGCGGCGCGGGTCGACACGCCGGTTCCGGTGGAGGACGGTGGCGGCCGGGGCGGCGAGACGATCCTGCTCGTCGAGGACGAGGACGCGATGCGTGAGGTGACCAGGCGCATCCTGGTCCGCAACGGCTACCGGGTGCTGACCGCGCCGGGCGCGGCCGAGGCGATCGCGCTGGTCGCCAGCCGGCAGCGGGCCAGGGAGCCGGTCGACCTGCTGGTCACCGACGTGATCATGCCTGGGATGCAGGGCCGGGAGCTGGCGAACCACATCCGCGCGCTGCTCCCGGGCATCCGGGTCGCCTACATGTCCGGCTACGCCCACCCGGTGCTGACCACCCAGGGCCGGCTGGACCCGGGCGTCGTCCTGCTGGAGAAGCCGTTCTCCGAGCGCGTGTTGCTCGCGACCGTCCGCGCGACCCTCAGCACCGGCTGACCCCGCCGCGGGGCCGGCGGCGACGGCCCTGGCCGGCTGGCACCGGTCGCGCCGGGCCGTTCGGATGCGCGGCCGGGGCCGGAGCGGTAGGCAGGCATAGAAGTCCGGCGCCGCCCCCGCGCGCCGTCACGCGAGCTGAAGGGACGTGACCGGTGACGAGAGTCGGGTTCATCGGGTTGGGCAGTCAGGGTGGTCCGATGGCCCGCCGCATCGTGGACGAGGGCTACCCGCTGACGATCTGGGCTCGCCGCGCCGCCTCCGCGGAGCCGTTCGCGGACACCGCGGCCAAGGTCGCCCGGACGCCCGCCGAGCTCGGCGAGGCCAGCGACGTGGTCGGGATCTGTGTCGTCGCGGACGCCGACGTCGAGGACGTGCTGCTGCGCCCGGACGGGGTGCTCGCCGGGATGGCGCCGGGCGGGCTGGTCGCGATCCATTCGACGATCCACCCGGACACCTGCCGGCGGCTCGCCGAAGCGGCCGGCGAGCGTGGGGTGGCGGTCATCGACGCGCCGGTCAGCGGCGGGGGCGGCGCGGCGGCCGCGCGTGGGCTGCTCGTCATGGCCGGCGGCGCCGCCGAGGACGTCGAGCGCGCCCGCCCGGTGCTGGAGACCTTCGCCAATCCGCTGCTGCATCTGGGCCCGCTCGGCAGCGGGCAGCTGGCCAAGCTGCTGAACAACTTCGTGTTCACCGCGCAGGTGGGACTCGCGCTCGACACGTTCGCGTTCGCCGACCGGCTCGGCATCGACCGGGCGGCGGCGGCCGCGGTGCTGGCGGGTGGCAGCGGCGGCTCGCGGGCGGCCGCGATCCTGGCGGCGTCCGGCTTCGACACCACCGGGCTGCGCGGGGCCGCGGCCCTGCTCGAGAAGGACGTGCGGATCACGCTCGAGGTCGCCGACGCCCAGAGCGCCGCCGCGCCGAGGGCGCTCGCGGACCTGGCGCGGGGAACGCTGACCACGCTGACGAACCCGCCGCCGGCCGTCGGCTAGCCGTTCTGTATACGAAATACTTGATCCGACCTGCGGTGACGCGTTACGAACACCCCAGGCCGGCGGCGGCAGGACAGCAGCGAAGCCCCGTGCCCCCGGAGGCGCTCGACAGGTAGCGCGCCTCCGGTCCAGGAACACCGAATGCGCCAAGGAGAGCCGTGAGCCCTCAGGACAGCCAGCCCCAGGACAGCCAGCCTCAGCCGACGCCCGCGACCGGCGAGGAGGACGCCCGGCTGACCGAGCAGGACGGCATCCTCACCCTCACGATCGACCGGCAGCACAAGCGCAACGCGATCAGCGCGCAGGTCACCGAGCTGCTCTGGAAGGCGGTCGACCTGCTCGCCGACCGCGACGACCTGCGCTGCCTGGTGATCACCGGGGTCGGGCCGTACTTCACCGCCGGCATGGACCTGTCCCAGCCGGTGGGCAACCGGCCGGGAAATCCGGAGACCCAGCATGTGCACCCCGGCTGGAACCTGCGGCGCGACTACCGCAGCCACCACCTGCTCTACGACGAGTTGGAGTCGGTCGAGAAGCCGATCATCATCGCCGCGAACGGGACCTGCCTCGGCGCCGGGGTGGAGATGGCGGTGTCCTGCGACTTTCGCTTCTGTACGCCCCAGGCCGAGTTCGGCGTCCCCGAGGTCCACATCGGGATCATCGCCGGCAGCGGCGGCACCAGCCGGCTGACCAGGCTGGTTGGGCCGGCGTGGGGCAAGTGGATGGCAATGGCTGGCAAGCGGGTCGGAGCCGAGCAGGCCAAGCAGATCGGGCTTGTGCATGAGGTCTTTCCGGCTGAAACCTTCATGGACGACGTCTACGCGTTCTGCCGCGAGCTGACGACCATCCCGGCCGAGGTCCTCGGTGTCGCCAAGCTGACCATCGACATGTATGCCGATGTGCAGGACCGCACGGTCCAGCGGCACATCGACCGGCTGGCGACCACCAGCCTGTCGTACTCCCCGGACTTCCTGAACAGGGCCGCGAGGTTCGGTTTCAAGCCCCGGTATGCCGTCCCGTCCTGGGAGCGCTGACGCGTCCGAGACGCAGGACAGGTAGGGTCGCCGGCCCGCGCACCCCGGCCGGCGGCCCCCGTCCGGGCCGTGTGACGTTAGTCGGATTTGTGACAGAAGGAGACTTTCGGATTTACCGATAAACCGCCGCATCTGATCCCGCCGCCTAATAGCCTTCCTAATCGCGACGGCAGGATCGGAGCGCGATGCGGGCGGAGCCAGGGACGCGATGCGGGCGGAGCTGAGGATCAGCAACGGCATAGAGGTGGTCATCGTGCCACCGGACCGGCCGTTCGTCGTCGGCCGCGGCACCGGCGCCGACCTGCGGCTGGGTGACCCGCGGGTGTCCCGGCGCCATCTGATGCTCGAGCCGACGGAGGACGGCTGGGCGGCGGTGGACATCAGCGCCAACGGGACGTGGGCCGAGGGCCGGCGGGTGCAGCGGGTCGCCCTGAACCGGACGGTCCTGCTCAGCCTCGGCGCGGCGAACGGCCCGCAGATCACCCTTCTCCCCGGCCAGGCGAACCCGACGCCCCTGCCCGTCCCGGCCGCCAACCCGCCCGTCCCGGTGGCCGCCCCTCAGGCCTCACCGGCGCCGTCGGTCCCCCCGGTTCCTCCCGCCATCCGGCCTCCCGTCGGCCCCCCGGCGTCCACCGTCGTCTCGGTGCCTCCGATGGTGCCCGGCCCCCCGGTGGCGCCCGGCCCCCCGATGGCGCCGGCGCCGGTCGGGCCTCCCGGCTGGGACCAGCCCCAGGCCCAGCCGCCGCCGGACCCGGCGGACGCGAGCGAGCACCACGACCAGATGACGCTGCGGGTGGGCGACCACCGGCCGAAGACCGGGCCGATGATGCCGCCTCACCAGCCGGCCAGTGGGCCGGGCCTGCCGCCCACGGGGCCGGAGGCCGGCCGGACCCACGCGCTGCGCCCGGGGCGCATGCTGATCGGGCGGGCGCTGTCGAACGACATCATCGTCGGCGACCTGCTGGCCTCGCGCGAGCACGCCGAGCTGTTCTTCGGCCGCAGCGGCCTGGAGATCGTCGACCTCGGCTCGGCGAACGGCACGTTCGTCAACGGCCGGCGCGTCGACCGGACTCCGTTGCGGCCCGGCGACCTGATCGCCATCGGGCACCACATCTTCTCCGTCGAGCTGGACCGGCTCGTCGAGTACCTCGACACCGGCGACGTCAAGTTCGAGGTCGACGGCCTGTGCGTCGACATCGGCGGGACCCGGCTGCTGCACGACATCTCGTTCCGGCTGCCCGGCAGCGCCCTGCTCGCGGTCATCGGCCCCAGCGGCGCCGGCAAGTCGACGTTGCTGAACGCGCTCACCGGCTTCCGGCCCGCGACCGAGGGCACCGTGCGCTACGCGGGACGCGACCTGTACGCCCAGTACGACGAGCTGCGCCGCCGGATCGGCTACGTCCCGCAGGACGACATCCTGCACACCACCCTGACCGTCCGCCAGGCCCTCGAGTACGGTGCCCAGCTGCGTTTCCCCGCCGAGACCACCAAGGACGAACGGCGCACCCGGATCGAGGCGGTGCTCGCCGAGCTCGGCCTCACCGGGAGCGGCGACCTCGGCCTCGACCTGCTCGCCGGCCTGGCCGGCGACGGGTTCACCGACGCCGAGCTGGGGCCGCCGGAAGGGCCGCCGGCCGCGCCGGACGGCCAGGGCGGCCCGGTCGTCGACCTCGCCGACCGGCAGGTCAAGACGCTGTCCGGCGGGCAGCGCAAGCGCACCAGCGTCGCCCTGGAGCTGCTGACCCAGCCGACGCTGCTCTACCTCGACGAGCCCACCTCCGGCCTCGACCCGGGTCTGGACCTCGAGGTCATGGAGTCGCTGCGCCGGCTCGCCGACGGCGGCCGGACGGTCGTCGTCACCACGCACAGCGTCGCCCAGCTCGACCTGTGCGACTACGTGCTCGTGCTCGCCAAGGGCGGGCGCGTCGCCTACTTCGGGCCGCCCCAGCACGCCCTGCCGTTCCTCGGCGCGTCCACCTGGTCGCAGGCGTTCCGCGCCCTCGGGACGGTCCGCGGCGCCGCGGCGTTCGCCCGCCGCTACCGGGCCTCGCCCTACTACGTCCACAGCTCGGCCCGGGTGCCGCAGGCGGTTCCCCCGGAGATGCCCGGCCTGCGCCAGCAGTCGGTGCTGTCGCAGATGCTCACGCTCTCCCGCCGCTACCTGCGGGTGATCGCTTCCGACCGGTCCTACCTGCGGCTGCTGATCGCCTATCCGTTCGTCCTCGGTGTGATCCCCCGAATCATCGACCCATCGATGAAGCTGACCGCGATGGCCGACGGTCAGCCGAACCGGAACGCGGCGCTGGTACTGCTGGTACTCGTGCTCTGCGGGATCTTCCTGGGGGCATCCAGCTCCGTCCGCGAGATCGTCAAGGAACGGGAGATCTATCGCCGAGAACGTGGGATCGGCCTGTCCATCACCGCCTACCTCGGCTCCAAGGTGGCGGTGCTGACGCTGATCGTCACGGCGCAGGCCGTGATCTTCACGATGGTCGGCGTCGCCGGGCGCACCCCACCGGATGGCGTGCTGACCGGCGTCCCCCTGCTGGAGATCATGATCGTCGTCGCGCTGGCGACCGTCGCGTCGGCGATGATGGGCCTGGTCATCTCGGCGCTGGTCGACAACGCGGACAAGACGATGCCGATGCTGGTGCTGCTCGCGATGTCGCAGCTGCTGTTCACCGGCGCCTTCATGCCGCTGGCCGACAAGGTCGGTCTCAACCAGCTGAGCTTCATCTTCCCCGCGCGCTGGGGCTATGCCGCCTGCGCCTCGGTCACCGACATCATCCGCATCCAGATGCTCGGCAACGAACGACTGAATCCCGGCACCGTCGCCGACCCGTTCTTCGAGCCCACCACCTCGGCCTATCTGCTCGACCTCGGCGGCCTCGTCGGCATCAGCGTGGTCAGCATCGTCGCCACCGGCCTGCTGCTGCGCCGCCTCGACCCCCGGGTCGCCCGCCGCCGGTAGCCGGCGCGCGGCGACGCCCGACACCGCGCGCCCACCGGTCAGGAGACGGTCTTGGCGAGGGCCGCGGCGAGGATCCTGCGCTCGCGCTCGCCGGTGACGCCGTCGATCCTGGCGCCGGCACACTGGAGTGTGAGGGCGAGAGGACGGCTGCCGACGAGCGCGGCACGGCCGGACAGCCCGAACAGTGTCATGGTGCGGTCGGCACCCGCGGTGACCAGGTAGCGGTCACCGCAGAACAGCACAGCCGTCACCGCGGCCTGGTGCGGCCGTTCGGACCAGACCGCTTCCAGGAGGTCACCGCCCGGCTGGGTACTGATCCTCCACAGCGCGACCGTGCCGTCGGCGTGACCGGTGGTGATCAAACTCGGCCTGGTTCCCTGGACGGGCAGCACGTCGAAGCTGGTGACCCGCTCGGTCGGCAGCAGGGTGACGTGCTGCGCCGAACCACCATTCACCCGGCGGACGAGCGCGAGACGGCCGTCCCCCCAGGGCACCACGGCCGTCGTGTCACCGTCGACAAGTGCGCCACAGCCCACCCCCTTGCTCGCCAGCGCGAGCACGATCGACCTGCCGACCGGGTCATACCGCAGCACGTGGGGCCCGGCTGGCCGTTCCAGGCTGAGCAGCAGGTCCGCACCGGCGTCGCGCAGGCTGCGCAGGTCCATACGCGGACGGAAGCGTGACGCCAGGAGCAGCCTGTCGTGGACGGGCAGATGGATCTCCAGACCAGCGGCGGCGAGCACGACCAGCTCGCCGGTCGGGCCGACCGCTACGCCCTGGATGTCGTTCGGCAGCTCCCGGGCGAACGAGTCGACGTCCAGCCGGCTCTTGAGGACAAGCCGCCACCTGCGGAGCTTGTTGTCGCTGTAGAACGCGTAGACCGCGCCGCTGCCATCGGTCTCGCCCTCGGCTGTCCGCGACAGCGTCAGTACCCGGGCGGTCTCCTCGAGCCGCACGCCTGTCAGGTCGGCGTCGCGCAGGTCCACGTCCCGCAGGTCCGCGTTGTCGAGGTTGGCATAGCGCAATGACGAGCCGCGGAAGTCCATCCCGCGCAGGTTGGCGCCGGCGAGGTAGGCATAGTCAAGGTCGAGGCCCGACCAGTCCGCGCGTGGGAGATCGAGCCGAACGGCGTGCAGGAGCGAGATCGCGTTACCGCCAAGGCTGCCCGGGTTGCCACCTCGAACCGCCCCACGGGCCAGCCCCAGCAGATGCGCGAGGACCCGATCCCGGTCCGGCTCGGGAAGGTCCCCGATCATGAGCTTGAGAAAATCCGTGACCTCCGGCTGCAGCGGCGCGAGCGCGAGCATCCGCCGGGCGTCGCCCTGCCGCAACGCGCGCAGGACCGCGCGGGCGAAGAAGTACTCACGCATCGACCGGTGGAAGAAGTCGACCGGCCAGCAGTCCTGGTCGACGCCGTGCACCGGCTTGAGCAACGACCTGATCCCGATCCGCGCCCGCGCGTCGTCCGCGGCGTCGGTGTCGACCGGGGCGACGGTTCCGTCGCTCATCCGCCACAGCTTCTCGGCAAGCCCGCCGTCCGGCAGCCGCAGCGATCTGAGCTCGATATAGGTCCTCTCCTCGAGATAGAGATGGGTCGCGATCTCCTCGAGGATCGCCTGCAGGTTGTCGATGGTCTCTGTGCGCGTCACCTCCGCCTGGTCGTCCGCGAGAAACTCGATCTTGCGGCGAATGCTGCGTTCCACATATGTCCGGTAGAGCACCAGCTCGTCGAAGTGGTCGTCCGGCAGCTCGGGCAGAGCCTCCTTGATCATGTCCAGGAACAGCGGCTTCCGCGCGAGCCCGATCGGGTCGTAGAGGTTCGCGAGCCGGCTGAGCTTCTTCTCCGCGTCGACCTTCCGCGCGTATGACGAGAGGTGCTCCAGCACCTGACCACGCGCGGCGTGCGCCAGCCGGAGAATCCGCGGGCCACCCACCCGGTCGAGGAACCGCTGCTGGTCGCGTTGACGCTCGAAGAACTGGGTCCGCGACGTGATGAGCAGCTTGGAACGCGAGAACAGCTCATGACAGTCCGCGAGCTTGTTGATGTTGTCGCGGAGCGAGGCGGGATCCAGTCGCACCGACATCTCGTCGAATCCGTCGAGGATCACCAGGGTCCGGTACCTGTCGCACAGCGCCCACCACTCGGCGACAGTGGCGCCGATCTCCGCGAGGCGTCGTTCCAACAGCTCGCGGCCGTCCCGGACGTTGCGCAGATCCTTCAGCGCGAGCCGCAGCGGGATCCAGCCGATGTCAGGCTCACGCAGCGCCTCGGCGGAGAGCCGCCTGCTCAGCAGGTAGGTGAAGAAGCTCTTGCCCTCGCCGAACTCGGCGAGCAGCAGCAGCGAGCCGGCCTCCCTGCTCCCGTCGCGCAGCCAGGCCCGGACCTCGGTCTCCAGGGGGCACCCGAGCCGGATCCCGTTCTCGTCGGCCGCCTCGGGCTCGACGAAGTCACCCAGCAGTTCCCGGAACCGGGCACGGTCCTCACCGGAGATGCAGTGCAGGGCGTCGTCGACGAGATAGCCGCGCCAGGCCGCCGGGAATCTGACCGGCTTCCTCAGCAGCGCGCGCCACCGGCCGACGACCTCGGCACGCGAGGGCGTCGGCCCGGGGTATGGCTCGCCGTAGATGGCCTCGTAGACGGCGGGGTCCAGGGCGAAGAGCTCCCGCAGGCCGTTCTCCGGGCTCCAGATCTGGACCTCGAACGGATAGCTGTGGCCCTCGTTCCAGCGACGCACCCGGGCTCGCAGCTCGTCGGTCGGGTCCGCCCGCGGCGCGAGGATGACAAACTGGTCGACTCCGGCGCCGGCCGCGCCTTCCTCGCTCTCGGCCAGCCGTCCGGCGACGTCGCGCAGCGTCAGCGGACCCGGAACATCGCTGATCTCCGCATGGCAGGTCGCCCATCTCCGGTGCAATCGCCCCGCGGCCACGCTGTCGAACCGGGCGTCGTGCCACTGCGGCGTTCCCGCGTCCTGCCGCCGCAGCAGGTTGAGGACGGCCTCTCCCTCCGCCGGCACCATCGTGAAGACCAGTTGCAGCAGAGCCAGCAGCCGCTCCTCGACGGAGTCGCCCTCGCGGCCGTCCCGCGGCTCCGAATCACCTACCGACGGCGTTCGCTCGGGCGCCACCCGCTCGCCGGGCGGTGACGACACACCCGTGGCCGCGACGGGGATGGCGGTGGAATCCAGCGAGAAGTCGTTACCCGTCGCAAGCGCTGCCCAGACACCCAGGATCCACCGTCGTCGCTGGGGCTCGGCCCACACCACGTCCCGGAGCTCGTCGTCCAGCAGGAACCCGAACTCCGCCACCAGGCGGTCGCGCCGGTCACCCTCAAGTCCGGCGACGACCTGCGCGAGATCGTCTCGAACCGCCGCGGCGTCCCGCTCCCAGTCCGCCGCCAGCAGCCGCCGCCGGATCGCCACCACCCGTGCATCCGGGTCGAAGGCGTCCCGCGCCGCCGTCCCGCCGGCCGCGGCACTGAACTGCGCCGCCGCCCGGCGGGTAAGTGGGTTCTCCTCTCCGAAGCGGGCGCGATATGCCGTGAGAACCTGCATCGCCTCGTGCGGCCGGCGCGCCTTTCCGAGATGGCGTACCACCTCCTCGAGGCGGTACCGGTCAGCCGGGTCCGGCGCGTCCTCGGCCGGGGCGGGCAGGTGCGGCAGCTCCGGCAGCCCACCCCAGCGGTCCAGGAAGTCGGCCGCCAGCCGACCGTTCAGGGTTTCGACCCGGGCCTTCCGGTGGTTCTCATAGCTGCGGCCGGACTCGCCGGGAGGACCGCCGATCAGCGACAGGACCAGGGAGTGAAAGCCGACCTGCTCCCCCATCCCGCGGTGCCACAGCAGCGACATCTGTTCAAACGTCGCCAACAGGTCGCGAGCGCTACTCAGATCCATACCGGATGTCAGACCCCACAGGCGCACGACGACTTCCGCCGGTACCTGCGTGCACCCCTCGAAGGTCGCCAGCTCGCCGAACCGTCGCGCCTGGTCTTCGGACAGCCACGCCAGGCTCGGCGCGAGCGCCTCCCACAGGCTCGTGTACGAGTAGTCGTCGAAGACCGTCGGCACGAGGGGGTTCTCCTCCTCGAACTCCTGCGCGACGTCCGCCCATCGGTGCCCGCGACGAACCGCCGCCCCGGCCGCCGCGAGCGCAAGCGGCCAGCCGGAACAGCGAGCGAGCAACCTGTCCGCCTCGGGCGGCAGGTCCGCGGCAAGACAACCGGCGTGGCTGGAAAGCACCACCCTCGCCGGTTCGGCCGGTAGCCGCCCCATACCGAAGTAGGTATAGCCGGCGTCTAACGCCAGCGTCTTGACGCGTGTTGTGAAAAGCACTGTCAGAGCGCTGCCGCCCGTCACCACCGCATGGAGAGCATCGGCGGACCAGACATCATCGAGTACCAGGAGACATCTGGTCCCCTCGAGCAGATCCAGCAGCCGGCGGGCTCCCTCGGCCACGCTGGCGACAGTCTCCGTGTCCCCGAACGCGGCCAACACCTCCGCGAGCAGTTCCCGCGGATCCCGGGTCTGGCCGGCGGTCACCCACACGATCCCGTCCAGAAATGCCGCCGCCACCGCCGCGTCATGGACCAACGCGCGGGCGAGCGCGCTCTTTCCGACGCCCGCTATTCCGGTCAGCCCGACGACGGCAGCGCCCTCCTCGGGCGTCAGCAGGGCGCGGATCGCCTCCAGCTCAGGGTCCACCGAGACATACGTCGCGGGTAGCGACGGGAGAAGATCACGGGACGGAACGATCCTTTCCGCCCGTTGGGCGACCTTCAGCCGCAGGCCAAGGCCACCCAGCTTGCTCCGTACCTCGTCAACCGACTTCGGGCCGAGGTTGCGGATGCCGAGCAGGGCACCCTCGGTGCGCGCCACCAGGTCGCCGGTCGTGTGGATGCCCTCCCGCTTGAGAAGGTTGTAGGTGCGGATGGTCGGGTCCAGCTCCTCGATCGGCAGCGCCAGGTTTTGCAACCTTTCCGTCACCTCGTCCAGCGAGTCCTCGCCAAAGCCCTGGATACTGAGAAGATCCGCCTCGCTGCGCGAGACCAGGTCGCCGACCGTGTGGATACCCGCCTGCCGGAGACAGTCGCGGGAACGGGCCATCAGCCCCAGCGTCTCGAGCGGCAGCGCCTGATCGGCCAGCACCGGGAGGTAAAACGCCATGGATGTGCTGCCGTCGGCGCCAGCCGACGATGCGTCGGGGTCCTGGATGGAGGGGTTCGGCTCGGCGAGCCGTCGCAGGCGGAGATTGTGTGGATAGTCATTCAGGGCAGCGGCCAGAAGACGGCTATAGGGACTGGCGAGTATGCCTTTCTCGAACTCGTTGAAGACCAGCGTCCACCACTGGTGCGCGGTCAGCCCGTACCAGCTCGGTGACTGGTTTCCGGGGTAGTGGATCGTCCGCAACACGACGTTGGCCGCCACGCTGTCGACGTACAGCGTCGAGACCACGTCCAGTAGCTCGAGGCGTTCCTGCCGGCCCAGTGAAATCTCGTTCGAGTCGTCCCACTCGTCATCGGAAGGTGACGCCGACACGCTACGTCCATCCGCTCTTGACCCAGGCCCGCCAGGCGGCGGGACGGCTCCAGCCGCTCGATCCGAGGCAGGCTGTCATCGGCCCGGCTGGGCTGAGGGCGGTCACGAGTCCCCCCGCAAGGTCGCGACATGGTGGCCAGGGCATCGAACTCGCCACCAAGCGTAGTCCCAGCGATCAGTCCGGGGACAGGTCGGGCATTCGGCCAGCTGATCCGGCCAGCTCTGAGGTCCTTCCCATGAACGACCGTGGTGGGGTCGTTCGACCCGCCGACGCACGCGCGCTTCTCGTGGTCTGAACCCGTCGGCGGGCGGCGCTGGCCCGGGCTGGGCCGGCCGTCGCCGGTCAGCCGGTGGCGACCGCGAGAAGGCAGAGGTCGTCCTCCCGTTCCGACGGCGCGACCGCGCGCAGGATGTGGTCACAGAGCAAATCCGGGTCGGCGGGGTCGGCGGGGTCTGCGTGGGGCGTCGGCGCCATCGCCGCCTCGGCGAGCGCCACGAGCCGGTCCGTCAGCGAGCGCCCCCGGCGTTCGACCAGGCCGTCGCTGTAGAGCAGCAGCCGCGCCCCCGGCGCGAGCCGCACGCTGCTCTGGCCGTAGGCGGCCGCCGTGTCGACGCCGAGGATCGGGCCGTGCACCTCCTCCAGGTAGCGCGGCCCGGCGCCGTCCGCCGGCTCGCCCACCCCCGGTGGGGCGGCGAGCAGGAGTGGTGGCGGGTGCCCGGCGCACGACCAGATCAGCCGGCCCGTGGTGGGGTCCAGGTGCGCGACCACGGCGGTCGCGAGCAGCTCGTCGCCCTGGTCGCCGAGGTTGGCCGACAGCTGGGTGGTGATGTCCGCCGGCGCCTGCAGCTGCAGCGCGTAGGCCCTGGCGGCATGGCGCAGCTCGGCCATCGTCGACACCGCCGGCAGGCCGTGGCCACCGACGTCGCCGACCACGAGGCTCAGCGTCCCGTCGGCGAGCACGGTCGCGTCGTACCAGTCGCCGCCGATCCCGATGTCCCGGCCGGCCGGCAGGTAACGCGCCGACAGGCGGACGCCGTCGACGTCGGGCAGGGTGCGCGGCAGGACGGCGCGCTGCAGCATCTCGACGTTGGACATCTGCCGCTCGTAGAGCCGGGCCCGTTCGAGCGCCTGGGCGAACGGGCCGACGAGGGTGCGCAGGAAACGGCGCTCCTCCTCGGTGAAGGTGTGCGGGCCCGGCCAGCCCAGCAGCAGCACGCCGATCGGGCGCCCGGACACGACCAGCGGCAGGCTGGCGATCGCGTCGATGCTCATCGCGTCGAGATTGGGCGCCCGCTCCGGGAAGTCGCGCAGGTAGCTCGCCCGGTTCTGGTCGAACCGGGGCTGGCCGGTACGCAGCAGCTCGGCGGTGACGGCCGGGCCGAAATCGGGCATCCGCGCCCAGGCCCGGGTGAGGAACGCCGAGTGCGGCCGGGTGATGACCCGCGGCGGGCCGTCGTCCTCCATCAGCGTGACGCCGGTGAACAGCACGCCCAGGTCGGCCGCGGCCGACCGGGCGGCGGCGTCGCACAGCTCGTCCACCGTCAGCGCCTGGTCGAGCTCGACGGTGACATCCAGCAGCTGCCGGGACCGGCGCAGGGCCGACGACAGCGACCCGATCAGCTCCGCACGCTCCGTGTCGGCGTGGTGGCGCGCGTCGGCGTTGCGCATCGTGACGACCAGGCCGTCGGGGATGGTGAACATGCGGACGGCCCACCACACACCGTCCCGGTCGGTCTCCTCGATCTCGAGCACCGTGGCCGCGCCTGGCTTCCCCGGAGCCGCCGGTTCGGCCCGGCGGCGGCGCAGCTCCGCCACCCGCTCCCGGACCGGAGCGAGCAGCACCTCGGCGGCGGGCCGGCCGATGATCTCCTGGGGCGCCAGGCCGAACTGCCGCACCGCCTCGATGTTGGCGTACACGATCGTGTCGGCCTCGTCGAGCACGAGCACGATGTCGCCCACGTGGTCGAGCGCCCGGGCGACCCGCTCCCGGACCGTGCGAACCGAGGTCCGGTCGGAGCTGAAGCCGATGACACGCAGCGTGCCGTCCGCGGCGTCGACGAGCACGCCCGCCCGGGTCTGGACCCAGCCGACCGAGCCGTCCGGGCGCAGCACCCGGTACTCCTCCAGGAAGGTGCTCTGGGTACGCAGCGCCCTGTCCCTGGCCCGCTGGACCATTTCCCGCTCGTCCGGGTGCACCCTCGCCAGGACGTCGTCCATCGCCACCGGCCCCGGGTCATCCCCGAGCCCGAGCAGCCTGGCGGCCGCGCGGTCCGTGAGCACCCGCCCGCTGGCGACATCCCAGTCCCACAGCCCGATCCCGACGCCCGAGAACGCCCGGTACAGACCGTTGGCGTCCAGGTCAACGTTGTCCCTGTCGACGGTGCCCTGGCCCGCCCGGAACGCCCGCCTGTCCGGCCCCTCGTCCATCGACTGCCCCTGTACCCGGCGCATCGCCACGCAAGCGGCCGGTAGCCGCCGCCCGCCACGGGCGCGAGCAGATCCTGGCGGGCGGGTCTACGAACCGGCGGCGGCGAGGCCGAGCCTGTCGACGATCGTCTGGGCGACGGCCGCCGGCGCCGGGCCGATGTCGACGGTGAGCGCCCGCTCGTCCGGCCCCGGCTCCTCCAGGGCCGCCAGTTGCGAGGCGAGCAGGCCCGCCGGCATGAAGTGCCCACGACGGCCCGCGAGCCGACCGGCGAGGACCTCCGGTGCCCCGTGCAGGTGGACGAACATCACCGCGCCCTCGCGCGCCCTCGCCGCGAGCGCCGGGTCCGCGGCCAGCCCCGACCCGGCGACGGTCTCACCGCGCAGCGCGTCGCGGTAGGACCGGCGCAGCGCCGAGCAGGTGACGACGCCCGGCTCTCCGGCCTCGAGCTGGCCGCGGATCCACGCGCGGACCGCGGCGAGCCACGGCCAGCGGTCGGCGTCATCCAGCGGCCGTCCGGCCGCCATCTTCTCGACGTTCGCCCGCGGGTGCATCGCGTCGCCCTCCGCGACCACCCACCCCAGCCGGCCGGCCACCAGCTCGGCGACAGTCGACTTCCCGGATCCCGAAACCCCCATCACCACCAGCACCAGCCCGCGCGGCCTCGTGTTCATGCCTGCTCCCAACGCACGGTCGACCGTCTCGGCGACTCCGACCGACCACGGTAGGCGGCCCCCTGGCCAGCTCCCGGCCTGGCCCGGCCGCGCGGGAGCGGACAGCGCCGGCGCGTGGGGTGGCAGACCCGGCCACGAAGGTGACAAGCGCTGTCGGATAGGGTCTTCGGCATCGCGGGCCGCGACCGCGTAGGTATCGCGGCCGCGTAGGTATGCAGGGCGGGGGGAGACGCCGGACTCCGTGGGGATGGAAGCGCAGCTGGTCCGGTCGGCCAAGGACGCCGACTACATCGTCGACCTGTCCAACGTCGCGCGGGAGAAGTCATTCGGCGGCCCGGGTGACCGGAACCTGCGCCGGCTGCGCCTGGTCCTCGACGCCCTCGCGGATCTGACAGGCGACCCGGCTGTGCGCGTCTACCTCGTCGCCGACCGCAGCCTGCTGGGCGAGGAGCGGAAGTTCACCGGCAGGGCCGACGCCCGGCGACTGCGCGGCTGGGTGAGCGGCAGCCTCGTCGAGGAGGTCGGCGACGCCGACGAGCGGATCCTCGAACTCGCGGCCATCACCGGCATCCCGGTGATCACCGGCGACTTCTACGTCGGCTACCGCGACGAGCACGGCTGGATCCAGGGCGACACCTCGCGGTTCCTCAAGCCCGTGCCTGTCGACCCTGGCGACCCGGAGGGCACCGCGGTGCGGCTGGAGGCGCGGGACATGGGCGTACGCCCGGCGCACGACATCTCCGCGCGCAAGGAGCAGGACGCGTTCAAGGCGCGCGGCCTGCTGGATCACCGGCGACGGCCGCGGCTCGACGTGCTCAGCCGCGCCTGGCGCTGCCCTGACCAGCGGTGCACGCTCTACGACCTTCGCGAGGCGGGTGGGCGGGTGCTGCTGCCCCGGATGCGCCGGGGTGTGCCCACCTGTGACCTGCACCGCGCGCCGCTGCTCGACGACGGGCCCCGCCCCGGCGCCGCGCAGCTCAAGGTCGTCGTCGCCGGCCGCGTCGTGGAGCGCCACACCCTGTCGGAGGGTTCCGAGACGGCCATAGGCCGCCACCCCGAGCCCGGCATCGGGCTCTACGGGCTGCTGGACCCGGACGTCGCCGCGCGGGTCAGCCGCGCGCACGTGGTGGTGTCGCTGCGGACCGAGACCGTGCTGGTGCGCGACGTCAGCTCGTTCGGCACCCGGATGCGCCTGGCGCGCCGCGACTTCCGGCTCGGCGACTGGACCGCCCTCGTCCCGGGCGTCGACTACCGGTTCCACCCCGGCGACGAGGTCGAGCTCACCGATGGCGTCGTGCTCACCCGCAGCGGTCAGATCTTCCCGAACGAGACCGCCGACGCCTGGGCGCACGCGTCGCCGAAGCGCGGCGAGTCACCGGTCGACGCGCGCGCGGCGACCATCCGGGCGTGATCGTGCAGTCCGTCCTGGTCGACCGCGCCCTCCTGGCGGAGGCACTGCCGAACTACGAGCTCGGCGAGCAGCTTGGCGCCGGCGGGTTCGGAGTGGTCATAGCCGGGCGGCAACGCGTCCTGGAACGCCCCGTGGCGATCAAGGTCCGCTCCGAGACGAGCGCGGAGGCCAAGACGGCCTTCCTGGCCGAGGGGCGGCTGCTCGCGGGCCTCGACCATCCGCACGTCGTCCGCGTGTACGAGGCCTTCGAGAAGAACGACCTGTGCCTGATCATCCTGGAGATGCTCGCCGGCGGGACGCTGACCAGCCGGCGCGCCGGCCTGTCCGGCGAGGCCGCGTGCGCGGTCGGCCTCGCGGTGGCCGAGGCGCTCCACCACGCGCACACCAAGGGCGTGCTGCACCGCGACATCAAGCCGGCCAACGTCCTCTTCGACGGCGACGGTGTGGTGAAGGTCGCCGACTTCGGCATCGCGAAGATCCTCGACGGCTCCGCAGCGACCGCGAGCGCGCTCGTCGGAACGGTGCCGTACATGGCGCCGGAACAGATCATCCAGGGCCGGCTGAGCCCCGCGACCGACCTGTACGCCCTCGGCGGCATGCTGTACGAGCTGCTGTCCGGCGCGCGGCTGTTCGGGGCGCTGCCGACGTACGCCTACCAGTACCACCACATCCACACGGCGCCCACCGCGCCGCCGGGCGTGGCGGTGCCGGTCGCCGAGGTCATCCTGCGCGCGCTGGCCAAGGACCCCGCCGCGCGCCAGCCGTCCGCCCGCGCCTTCGCCCTCGAGCTCGCCGCCGCCTCGGGCCGGGTGTACGGCCCTCGATGGCTGGCCCGCTCCGGCATCGGCCTGCGCCTGTCCGACCCCGTCAGGGACGCCGCGACGAGCCCCACGGCCGCGCGCCAGCCGAGCCAGCCCGAGCCACCTGGCCCAGGCCCGCGGCCGGAGCCGGCGGCGAAGCCAGCGCCGACACCGGCGGCCACCGCCACACCGGCGGCTCCGGCCGCGGCCAAGGCAGGGCCCTCGTCGAAGGCGGGCCCGGCGGGCGAGACCGCCGCCGTGCCGGCCGGCGCCCTGGCGCCCACCATCCCGCCCGCGCACGCGTCCCCACGTCCGCCGGCCGCCGACCAGGACGGCCGGCGCGCCGCCGACCAGCCCACCCAGCCCTCGCCCCCTCGCCCCACGGCCGCGACGCGGCCCGGAGCGCCCACGCTGCGCCCGCTCGGCCAGCCGTTGAAGGGGCTGACCAATCCGCACACGGTGGTGTTCACCCCCGACGGGCGGACGCTGGCCGCCGCCGGCCACGACCAGGTCGTGCGGCTGTGGGACCTCGGCAACCCGGCCGCCCCGGCCCCGCTGGGCCCGCCGCTCACCGGCCACACCGGGGCGATCCGCTCGCTCGCCGTCACCGCCAACGGCCGGTTGCTCGCCAGCGGTGGCGACGACCGGACGACGCGGCTGTGGGACCTGACCGACCGGAGCAGGCCGCGCCCGGTCGGCACGCCGCCGCGCACCACCGGCAAGGTCGCGTCCCTCGTCTTCTGCCCGGACGGGCGCCGCCTGGTGGCAGGCAAGGGAAGCCAGCTCGAACTGTGGGACGTCACGCTGCCCGCGGCCCCCGTCGCCGTGCCGATCGACTCCAGTGCCATCGGCCAGCTGACGGCCGTCGCGGTCAGCGCCGACGGCCGCATGGTCGCCTGCGCCAGCAAGGCCGGGACCGTCTGCCTGTTCGGCCCGACGAACCAGCCGGCCACGCGCCGGCTCGGGCTGCCCTTCACGGCCC
This sequence comes from Frankia nepalensis, assembly GCF_016786325.1. Taxonomy (GTDB): domain Bacteria; phylum Actinomycetota; class Actinomycetes; order Frankiales; family Frankiaceae; genus Pseudofrankia; species Pseudofrankia nepalensis. The sequence goes on from NZ_JADWYU010000219.1 coordinate 23,305, forward strand.
ATGGCAGGCGGGTGCACGCGTTGGCCTTCTCCCCGGATGGGACCCTGCTGGCCACGGCCGCGGAAGACGGGCTCGTCATGCTGTGGGACGTCGCCTACCCGGCCGCGCCGCGACCGGCGTGCCCGCCCCTGGTCGGCCACGACGGCGGCGCCCGCACGGTCGCCTTCTCCCCTGACGGGTCGGTGCTGGCCTGCGGCGACGACCACGCGGTGTGGCTCTGGGACCTCACCGACCCGGCGGCGCCGCGGTCCGGCCCTCCGGTGGAGGCGCACACCAGCTTCGTCTTCCAGGTCGCCTTCTCCCTGGACGGCTCCCTGCTGGCCACCGCCGGCAACGATCACCTCGTCCGCCTGTGGGCCTGCGTCCGGGACGCGCCGGCGGCCGGGCCGACGCCACACGCCGCGCCGGCCCGGCCACGAGTGGTGGCGGACGCGAAGCCGCCGGCCGGGGGGCAGCCGCGGCCCGCCGACGCCGCGCCGCCCAGACAGCCGATCACGCCAGTCACACCGATCACGCCGGCCACACCCGCCGCGCCCCAGGACAAGCCACAAGCCGCCAGGCCGCCGGACGCGAAGGCGACACCGGCGAAGCAGCCCCCTGGCCAGGCGCAACCGGCGCGGGGCGGCGCGGCTCTCGGCCAGCCACTGCGCGGTCACACCGGATGGGTGGTCGCCGTGGCCTTCTCCCGGGACGGACGGGTCCTGGCCAGCGGCGGCACGGACCAGCGGGTCCGGCTGTGGGACACATCCGACCCCGCCAAAGTCCAGCCGCTCGGCAGACCGCTCTCCGGCCACGCGGACCGCGTCGAGGCGGTGGCGTTCTCCCCGGACGGCACGGTCCTGGCCAGCGCCGGCGCGGACCGGACCATCTGCCTGTGGAATCTCGCCGCCGCGAAGCCACGGCCGCTGTGCCCGCCGCTGCACGGCTCCACCGGTCGGGTGTGGACACTCGACTTCTCCCCCGACGGGCGGATCCTGACCAGCAGCGGCGAGGACGGCGTCATCCGGCTGTGGGAGGTCGACGGCCGGGCCGCGCCGAAGGAGTTCCGCCCGGCGCTCGGTGGCGGGCTCGGGCAGGCGCGGGCGGTCGGCTTCCTGCCGAACGGGCAGATCATCGCGGCGTGCGACGACGCCGGGCGGACCGCCGGGGGCGTCGCCAGCAAGGCCGTGCGGCTGTGGGACGTCTCCACCAGCCGGCCGCGCCCGCTGGAGCCGACGCTGGACGCGCACGACGGCGCTGTCTGGTCGGTCGCGTTCGCGCCGAACTGCCTGCTGGCCGCGACCGGCGGTGTCGACCGGACGGTGTGCCTGTGGGAGCTGGGCGCGAACCGCCGGTTCCGGCTGGCCGGGCCGGCGCGCGGCGCGGTCACGCCGCGCCCCCAGCTGGTCGAGCCACGGCTGGTCGGCCACAGCGGCAGCGTGTCCGCCCTGGCGTTCTCCCCGGACGGCCGGCGGCTGGCCAGCGCGGGCGTCGACAAGACCGTCCGCGTGTGGGACGTCACCGACCCGGCCGCGAGCCGCCCGGCGGGGCCCCCGCTCACCGGCCACACCACCTGGGTGAAGACCCTGGCCTTCTCCCCCGACGGGCGCATACTCGCCAGCGGCGGCAACGACAGGACCGTGCGCCTGTGGAACGTTCGCTAGGGTGCCCCTCGTCCACGGTGCCCAGCGTGGGATCGTGGCGCTGAACCGGCCGGCATTGCCTCATTCTTGGGATGTGCGGAATCAGGACCGCCCGTTCGTCGGGCGGCAGGACGAGCTGACGCTGCTGCGTTCATGTTCCCGGACGGCGGCGGAGGGCCGGGGCCAAGTCGTGCTGGTGACCGGCCCCGCCGGTATCGGCAAGACCCGGCTGGTCGAGGAGGCGTTGCGGCCGGACGCGCCGCCGGACGCCCGGGCACAGGCCGGTCCGGCGGGCGCGCCGGCGCGGGTGCCGGTCGGCCGTGGCTACTGCCCGGCCGACCATGCCGCGCCCGCGCTGTGGCCCTGGCAGCAGGCGCTGCGCGCCCTCGCCCGCCACAGCGGCCGGCCCGCGGGATTCACCGCCGCGCTGGATCTGCTCGAGAGCGCCGGCACTCGCCACGCGCCCGACGACGCGGCGAGCGCCGCCGCGATGCGGTTCGCCGCCCTCGCCGGGGCCGCCGACGCGGTGCTGAGCGCCGCCGCCGAACCGCTGGTGATCGTGCTGGAGGACCTGCACTGGGCCGACACGAACAGCGTCGAGCTGCTGCGGCAGGTCGCCGGCGGAATCGTCGACAGCCGCCTCCTGCTGATCACGACGCTACGCGCCCTGCCGGATGAGGCGGGCGACGCCGCGCGTGAGCTGTCCAGGCTGGACAGTGTCCAGCCCGTGCCGTTGCGTCCGCTGACAACCGCCGCGGTCCGCGACTACCTCGCCTCGCTCGGCCCTCTGGCCTCCTCCACCGCGCGGGCCGAGGAGGTCGCGCGCCGCAGCGGCGGGCTGCCCCTCCTGCTCGACGCCGCGGCCCGCGACGCCGGTGCCCCTGGGACGGTCGCGATACGTGATCTCGTCGAGGCGCTGCTGGCTCAGCTACCGGAGCCCGCCCGGCGCGTCGCCCAGGTCGCCGCGCTGCTGCGCGAGGCGACGGACGCCGAACTCGTCGGCCAGGTCGCCGGTGTCGACGGGTCGACGGCCGCCCGGGCACTGGACGCCGCGTACCGGGCCGGCCTGCTGACCCGGACGGCCTCGCCGGCCGGCGCCGAGGCGCGGGGATTCGAGTTTGCCCACGGGCTGCTGGCCGACGGGCTGGCGGACCTCCTCGGCGCGGCGGAGCGGCGCGAGATCCACCGGCGGGCCGCCGTCGCGTTGCAGGCGCGGCCGTCAACGGTTCCCGGGCTCGCCGCCGAGGTCGCCGGCCACTGGCGCCGGGCCGGCCGCGACGAGGAGGCGCGGCGGCGCGCGGCCCAGTGGGCCAGGCGGGCCGCCGCCGAGTCGGTCAGGGCATTGGCCTACGACGACGCGGCGACGCACCTGCTCGCCGCGGTGGAGGCGGCGCGACAGGCCGGCGCCGGCGACCCGGAACTCGCGGAGACGACGCTGGAGCTGGCCCGCGCCTACTACCTGGCCGGAGCGTTGGCCGAGGCGCTCCGGCATTGCGAACAGGCCGCCGAGGCGGCCCAGCGGGCGGGCCGGGGCGACCTGATGGCCGCGGCGGCGCTGGTGGTGCGTTGGGTGAACTTCCCGCTGGTCACCGAGGCGGTTCCCCGGCTGTGCCGGATGGCGCTCGCCACGCCGCAGCCGCCGGCGGTACGGGCCCAGTTGCTGTCCCAGCTCGCGGCGATCCTGAGCGAGACCGCGTCGGGAGAGGCGGCCCGCCAGCACGTCGACGACGCGTTGGAGCTCGCGCGGGCGAGCGGCGACGCCCAGGCGCTGCTGGACGCGGCCCGCGCCCGCGAGATGCTGCTGACCGGTCCGGACGACGCCCAGGAGCGGCTGCGGCTGGCCGCGACCGCCATCGAGCAGGCCGAGCGGCTCGGCCAGCCGCTGTCCGCCCTGTTCGGGCAGCAGTGGCGGATCCGGGCCGCCTACCAGCTCGGCCGCCTCGACCTCGTGGACGAGTCGATGGCCGCCGTCGCGGCGCTGGCGGACCGCAGCGGCCTCCCGCTGGCGAGCTGGCACCGGCTGCGCGGCGTGGCGGCCCGAGCCGTGCTCGAGGGAAGGTTCGCCACCGCGAGATCGGCCAACCTCGAGGCGCACCGGCTGGGCTCGCGGGCCGGAGACGCCCAGGCGGCCGGCCTGAGCCACGCCTTCGCCGCCTATCTGGCCATGCTGCGCGCGGACACCTCCGAGCTGGCGGACGACTTCTGGCCGGCGTTGGAGGCAGTCCCGCCCTCCCCGCTGATGACGGCCTTCCGGGCCAACCTCCTCCTGCTCGACGGACGCCGCGAGGAAGCCATGGCCTGGTATGAGCGCCTGCGCTGGCTGCTCGACGACCCGGTGGTCGATGTCCGCTGGGGCGGCGTCCTGGTGCTGCTGATCGACCTGGTCGAGGCCTTCGGGGACCCTCCGGCCGCCGAGGCCCTCGCCACCCACCTGAAGCCTTACGCCGCCTACCCCGGGGCGATCGGAATGCCCACGGTCTTCTTCACCGGCTCCGTGCAGGGCCTGTACGGACGCGCGCTGAGCCACGCGGGGCAGCCGCGCGAGGCCGAGTCGGCCCTGCGGGAGGCGATCGCGCGGGACACCGCGCTCGGCGCGCGCCCCCACGTCGTGCTGGGCCGGCTGGCCCTCGCCGACGTGCTGCGCCGTCTCGAGGAGCCCGAGGCCGCGGCGACGCTGGCGGTCGCGGCGGCGGCCGAGGCGCGCCGGCTGGACATGCCCGGCCCGCTGGCCCGCGCCGACCGGCTGCTCGCGGACCTGGCGGCCGCCCGCCGAGCCACCGACCCGCTGACCCCGCGGGAGCACGAGGTGGCCGCCCTCGTCGTCCAGGCCCTGCCCAACCGGGAGATCGCGGCGCGGCTGGTCCTCAGCGAACGCACCGTCGAGAGCCACGTCCGCTCCATCCTCGCCAAGCTCGGCTGCGTCAACCGGACCGAGCTCGTCGCGCGTTGGCGGCCCTGACACCAGCCTCGCGGGAGCAGGCTCTTCCACCGGGGACGGCCTGCCGTTCCGGCCCGGACCGTTCATGACGCCAGGGCGGGCTGACACCAGACCGGGCGGCGCCGCCGTGTGCCTCGGCCGCCGTGTGCCCCGCCAGCGTGTGTCTCCGCCAGCGTGTGCCTCGGTCAGCCGGTCGGACGCGTGGCTGCCTCAGATTCCTGCCTGAGGATACGAGTCCGCCTGACGGTCCGTTCACGGCCACGATGACGGCGCCCCGCGCCGCGACCCGGATTCAGTGCTCGATTGCGTACTCATACTGAGGCCGGCGCGCCGAGGTCGCACCAATGTGGCGGTATGAACCTGACGGCGGCTGTCCCGCCAATCTTTGCCCCGGCACGGCGGCCGGATGGGTTGGCGCCGAGATCGGGCTGATTCCGGTGACGAACACCGCGGACGCCGGCAATACGTAGGCCCGATACGTAGTTCGGCGGATGCCCGCTCCACACGGCGACGGCCATGATCCTCCCGAACGCCGCGCCCCGTCCCCGTGTGACCCTCGCGAGGTCATGGGCGGCGGCAGGAAAGACCGAAGCTCCGAAGAAATCCAGATCCGACGCCCCGCTGCCCCACCAGTTCAGGAGCGCACCCCTGATGTCTCCCATCGCCCGCCGCCGCGGCGCGACCGCCGTGCTCACCGCCGTGCTCAGCGCCGTGGCCCTCGCCGCGGCCACCGCCTGCTCCTCGGCCTCCGGCGAGCCGGACACCGCCACGACCGCCAGCCCGGCCGCCACGACCGCGGCCGGAGGCGACGTGCAGGCCGCCTGCACCGCGGAAATCGCGCTCAACGCCCTCGAGTTCCCGGGGTCCGACCCCGGGGCCCCGGCCCCGACCGCCCGCAAGCTCCAGGACTTCGCGGCGGACGCCGAGCCGCTGGCCGCCACGCTGCGCGCGAACGTCCCCGCCGAGCTGATCAACGAGGTCGATGTCCTGGACTCCGTGCTGGCCACCGCCAGGCGGGGTCAACCCATCGACTACGAAGGCAGTGGGCTCTTCGCCGCGGGCCAGGTCGTCGACGCCTGGATGGCCGACAACTGCGGCTACCCCACGCTCGCCGTGACCAACGACGCCGGGACACTCACCGGCCTGCCGGCGTCCGTTCCCGCCGGGCCAGTCTCCATCACGTTCGCCAACCAGGGTGAGCCCGCGAAGGCTGGCTTCGTCCTGCTGTTCGCCAAGGTCAAGGACGGGGCCACCGCGACCGCGGCCGGCCTCGCGGACGGGACCACCGACCTGGAGTCGAGCACCGACATCATCTCCGCGGTTCAGCCACAGGGTCGCTCGCCCGGCTATGGCCTGGCGGACCTGCCCGCCGGGCGCTACCTCGTCGTCAGCCCGCTCGGCAGCCCGCCGGACTTCGCCGGAGGCTTCGCCGCCGTCGAGTTCGACGTCCGCTGAGCCGACGCCGTCACCACCGATCCCACCCGAAGGAGACCCCATGCCTACCCGCACCACGGGCCGCTACCTCGCCGTGGCCTGCCTGGTCATCGTCGCCGTCTGCTATGGAATGTCGATAGCGGTCCACCCGGCGCCTGCCGGCGGTGACTCCGACCTCGACGCCGTCGAGAAGTTCGCCGCCCACCCCGGACGGACGGACGCCCTGCTCGTCCTCAACCTCGGCGCCCTGCTCTTCCCCGTCGCGATCGTCCTCATCGCCTTGCTGGCCCGGCCCGGCGCCCGGGCGCTGTCCACCTGGGCCGGCTGGCTGGGAACGATGGTCGGCGCGGCGACCGGCATGGTGGTGGCCACCGACGCCGTGTACGCCGCCGCCGCGCGCGCCGCCGACCGCCAGGCCGCCGTCGACCTTCTGGACGCCTTCTTCGAGCCGCCAGTCATGATCGTCTACCTGGTCGTCGGTCTGGCGGGCGGCCTGGCGGCCTTCGTCCTGCTCGCGATCGCGCTGATCCGCGCGAAGGTCGTCGCCTGGCCGTTCGCGGTCGCGCTCCCCGTCGGCTACCTCGTGGGCGGACCGTTCGGGGCACCCGTCACCGGCGTCATCTCCACCGTCCTGCTCCTCGTCGGCTTCGGCGCCTGCGCCGCGCGCATCCTGCGCGCCGGCCTCCCCGACCCGACCGCGCCCACGGCGACGCCGGGCGCGCAACCCGCCGCCAGCACGGCTTCCCTCGGCGCGTCCGTCAGCGGCTAGCCCCGGCCGGCAGACGGGTGCGCCCCGGCCACAAGAAGCCGGACCCGGCGACGGGGCGGGCTTTCACGCCTGGTCCAGGTAAACCCCGGGAAAGCGATCCGCGTCACCGGGTGTCGTTTCTCACCAAACTCGAAGGAGGCGCGACATGGCGCCGGAACAGCTTCAGGAAGAATCCGAGGGAAACCCAGGGGCTTTGCTGAACGGTGTGGACCACGTGGCGGTCCTCACGCGGGACACCGAGCGGCTGCACGCCTTCTATCGCGAGGTGTTCGACGCCACCGTCCGCTATGAGGTCCCCGGGCCTGGCGGAGGCCGGATCTCCTTCCTCCAGGTCGGCCCGACCACCGGACTTAACATCTACGAGATACCCGGCAACACGGAGGCTGGGCGTCAGACACCGATGTTCGGCCGCGGCCGTCTCGATCATCTGGGCCTGCGGGCCGCCTCGCCCCAGGCGTTCGGCGTCATCCGGGAACGGCTCGTCGCCCGTGGAGCCTCCGACGGCTTCGTCACCGACTTCGGTCCGACCCTCAGCCTGTTCTTCCGTGACCCCGACGGGCTCGAGGCCGAGGTCTGCGTCCCGAACCCGGCGGGCCGGCCGGGCGTCCACAACCCTCCCGGCACACCGGCGTCCGGCTATCAGCCGTGAGCTCGCTCCGTCGCGAACACGAGCCCGGGCCGAGGCTTGTTCCGACGACGATGACCTCGCCGATGGCCTCGTCGATGGCTGAGCCGACGCGGAAGGCGTCACCACCCGGGCCGGGGTCGGGCCGTCGTCGTGATGTCGGCTTGGGTCCCGGCGGCGCGGCGGTCGACGTGGGCCTCAGGGCCCCGGAGGCTGGTGCCGGGTGGAGACCCAGGTCGCGATCTGGGTTCGCGAGGAGAAGCCGAGCCTGGTCAGGATGTGCTGGACGTGGGTCTGCGCCGTGCGCTCGGAGATGAACAGCTTCGCGGCGATCTGCCGGTTCGTCAGGCCCCCTGCGACCAGCTCGGCGACCTCGGCCTCCCGGGGCGACAGCGGGCTGGCGGCCGGCGGCCGGGCGTCCGCCGCCCTGGGCATGGCGGCGAGCAGGTCGCGGGCCCGGCTTGCCCAGGGGTCCATGCCGAGCTGGCCGGCGGCCTGCTCTGCCTCGTCGAGGAGCTGGCGGGCTCGGTCGAGGTCGCCAGGATGGGCCCGGCGGGTCAGGGCGGCGGCGAGCTCGCACGCGGTCTCGACGGCGAAGCCGGCCGCGCCCGCGGCGCGGCAGTAGGCGAGAGCGGCGTCGAGGTCCACGACGGCGTCGTCGAGCCGGCCGAGGAAGGCGGCGGACTGGCCCAGGTGCAGCTCCACAGGACCCAGGTAGTTGGCCGTCCCAGCGCCCCCGACGGCGAACCGCCCGCGCTCGGCGAGCAGCGGGTCGTAGAGGCGTTCGACGTCGGGCCGCCGGCCGAGCGCGACCGCGACCCGCGAACCAAGGACCCGGATCGGCACCCGCCAGTAGGGCGCCGGCGGCGGCCAGCTGTCCACTGGCCCGGCGCGCAGGTAGACGGCGAGGGCGTCCTCCCGCCGGCCGGCGAGGACGAGCTGGTACGCCGTCCCGAGGTGACCGCGAAAGGGCGCATTTCGGGCCTCGCCCCGGGCAGGGGTCAGATAGGTCGGTAGGTCCGGCGGCTGGCTGGCGGCCACCCGTTCGTGGCCAACGTGCGCGGCGACCACAACCAGCAGCGCGGAGTACACGCCGAACGCGGTCGGGTGGTTGGCTGCCGGGAGCGTTTCGTACGCTACGCGGCTGACCTCGAGTGCCTCGTCGTAACGGCCCAACGCGCCAGCGAGCGCCGCGCGCGTGACGAGCAGGTGCCAGCGGGCGATCGGCCCGCCGACCTGGTCAACGCACCAGCCGAGCCGGGGCAGCTCGGCCGTGACGGCCGCCAGGTCGCCGCGCTCCCAGAAGGTGTCGATCCGCCACAGCCGGCCCCACATCTCCTCCCGGGGGCGGCGCAGCGCGCGCCCGATCTCGGTCATCCGGTCGGCGATCCCGCCGCGCTCGTCCACATGTTCCGGGCCGCTGCGGCACAGCTGGCGCGACCTCAGCGCCGCGATCACCACGATGGGATCGTCGACGCCGTCGGCGAGGGCCAGCGCCTCGCGGCTGGCCTCCTCCGCCGCGGCGCTGTCGTTCAGGTACACGGAGGCCTCGGCCGACCTGGCGAGCAGGCGCGCCCTGCGGGCGAGGTCAGCCGGGTCGAGCCCGGCGAGCGCCTCGTCACACCACCGGCGCACCTCCAGGTCCCAGGTCATCGTGCCGACGGGCTCGACACCGAGGGCGGCCTCGGCGATCAGGTCCGCGCGGCCGATCCGGCGGGCCAGCGCGATGGCCTCCGTGGTCGTCGCCCGGCACAGCTCCATGTCCCTGGCCCGCCAGCGGGCGCCGGCTAGGCCGATCAGCAGGTCGCACCGCAGCCGCTGGTCGATCGTCGGCCCACCCGCGTCAAGCGCGACCTGGTAGAGCCGGGCGCTCTCCTCGTACGCGAGCGAGCGCAGGGCCGCGGCCGCCGCCCGCCGCGCCCAGGCCACCGCCGGCGCCGGGTCATCGAGCGCGGCCGCGGCCCAGTGCCGCGCGATGTCCGCCAGCCGGTCGTCGATCTGCTCGGCGTAGACGCGCTCGAGCGCCTCGGCCGCGGACCGGTGCAGCCGCACCCGCTCCTGGGCGGGCGTGTCGGCCTCGATCGCCTCGCACACCAGCGCGTGGGCGAATCGCCAGTCCCCTGGAGTGTCAGCGGCGACCACCAGGCCCGCGCCCGCGGCCTCCTCCAGCGGAGGCAGGCAGCCCAGCGGTGACGTCGCGACCATCGCCGCGATCGTCGCCACGGAGAACTGCTCTCCCAGCACCGCGGCCGCCCCCAGCATCCGGCGGGCCGGCTCGGACAGGCCGGCCGCGCGCTGCCCCACCACGTCGACGAGTGAGGCCGGCAGCCGCCGGCCGGACAGGGTCACGTCCGTCGTCAGCATCCGGGCCAGTTCCCGGACGAAGAACGGGTTGCCACTGGTCCGCCGGTGCACGTCACTCGCCACGTCGTCGGCCACGGCCGCGCCGGTGACGGCCCGGACCAGGTGGGCGGTCTCGGCCTCGTCCAGCCCGGCCAGCGGCACCTGCATGGTCACCGGCTCCCGGCCCAGGTCCGGGAGAACGCCGCGCCACGCCGCCGCGTCACCGGCGCCCACGGTCCGGTAGGTGACCAGGACGAGCAGCCGGGCGCCCCGCAGCTCGCGGGCCAGGTAGCGCAACAGCAGGAGCGAGGGTTCGTCCGCCCACTGCGCGTCCTCGACCACCAGCAGCAGGCCGCGACGCTCGGCGAGCGCGAACACCCGGCGGACGACGGCGTCGAACAGCGCGAACCGATCCGCCTCCGAGTACGCCTCGATCATCGTCGGCAGATCGGGCGGGCCGCTCCCCTCCCCCGCCAAGTCGGAACGCAACAACTGCCTCCACAACCAGAAAGGAGGGGTACCGACGCCTTCGTGCGCCCGCGCCCATCGGGTGAGCGCGCCGGCCGCCGCCGCCAGGTCGGCCGCCTCCGTGGCCAGCCGGGTCTTGCCGATGCCCGGCTCACCCCCGCACAGCACCAGCGCGGGAGCCCCACCGAAGGCCGCGTCAAGCCAGCCGGACATGGCGACCCGCTCGCGCCGGCGGCCCACCAGCCCCGGTTCCCCCACCCTCGCTCCTCTCCAGGACGTCACGAGCATTCCGGCCGAGAATGCGGCCGACAGCGCGGCTCGTCGGGTCCGCCTCCGCTCCAAGTCTGCCGCCCGCGCGCTTTCCCGAGAGCCGAGGTCGCCGGACCGGTCGATCAGGGCATGACGAACAGCCGGACCGCGGTGCGCGCCGGCGGCGAGTTCGCCGGCGAGGCGGCCCGTCGCCACGGGTACGGCGTCGCGTCGCGGCCGCCCGGCGGACATGCAGTGCTCGGTTCCGTACTCGTACTGAGGTCGAGACCGCCAGGTCACGCGAGGGTGACCGCATGGAGCTGAAGGCAGCCGTCCAGGCGATGTTCGCCCCGGCGCGTCACCCCGGACGGGTCGGCGCCGAAATCGAGCTGATTCCGGTGACGGACGGCGCGCGGCCACGGCCGGTGGATCCCGCCGTTCTGGCGGCCGCGTTCGACCCGTCCTTCGTGCGCGAGGCCGTCCCGACATTCGAGCCGGGCGGGCAGCTGGAGCTGAGCCCGGCGCCCCGGCCGACGGTCGGCGCGCTCGTCCACGACGTCCGGCGGCTGGTGGCGCGGGCCGAGGCCATCGCGGCGCGTAACGGAATCCGCCTCGTCGCCGCCGGCACCAACCCGTACCACTGTTGCCACGAGGTGCCGCTTCGCGTGGCGTCGCCGCGTTACCTCGCCATGCAGCGGCTGTTCGACGCGACCGGGCCTGATGGCCGTCGCATGATGCGCCTCACCGCCTCGCTGCAGGTCACCGTCGACCTGCGCGCGGGCCAGGCCGGACGCGAGCAGTGGCTCGTCGCCAATCTCGCGGGCCCGCCACTTGCCGCCGCCTTCGCCAACTCGCCGACGCTGGACGGCCGGCCCGCCGGTATCAGGGGCGCGCGCACCCGGATCTGGCAGGGCGTCGACCTCACGCGGACCGGTTACGACGGCCGCCACCTGGACCCCGTGGACCCGGTGGGCGCGTATGGCGCTTTCGCCAGCGCGGCGGCGCGGCTGCCGATCCGGGAGACGGCCGACCCGGCCTGTCACCTGTCGACGCTCTTCCCGCCGGTACGCCCGCGAGGCGGCTATCTCGAGGTGCGCTATCTCGACGCGCAGCCGATCGAACGGGCGGGTGTGGCGATCGCGACCATCGCGGCGCTGCTCCATGACCCGCGGGCCCGGCGAGACGCGCTCGACCTGCTCCTGCCGCGCATCGGAGATCAGGCGCGGGCGTGGGACGAGGCGGCGGCCGGCCACTCGCCCGAGTCCGCCGACCTCCTCTCGATCGCCCACGCGGCCGAGCCGGCGCTCGGGGGCGCGGCGGCCACGCTCACCGAAGCGGCCTCGCTCACCGGAGCGGCGTCATGAAGATCGTGTTCGTCGCCGATCCACTCGAGGCTCTCGACCCGTCGACCGACACCAGCGTCGGCCTCATGCACGCGGCGCAGGACCGGGGCGCGCAGGTGTGGGTCACCGAAGCGCGCCTGCTCGAAGCCGTGGACGGCCGGGCCCGCGCACTGGCCCGCCGGCTATTGCTCGCCCCGTCCCGGCCAGGCGGCGGTCACCGGTGGACGGTCGCCGAGGCCTGGTACACCGCCCGCGAGTCGCGGCACCTCTGGCTCGACGACGCGGCCGCCGTCTTCATGCGCACCGAGCCGCCGCTCGACGCGACGTTCCTCACCGCGACCATGATCCTGGATCTGGTCGACCCGGCCGGGACCGTCATGGTCAACGACCCGCGCGGCCTGCGGGCCTGCGGCGAGCACGTCCTGCCGCTGCACTTCCCCGACCTGGTCCCGCCGACCATCGTCACCGCCGACCCGCGCGCCATCCGGTCGTTCCTCGCCGAGCACGCCGCGATCGTGGTCAAGCCGGTGGACGGCTTCGGCGGCCGGGGCGTCCTGCGGCTGCGCCGCGACGACCCCAACCTCGCGTCCCTGCTGGAGATGTCCACTCATGACGGCCGCCAGGCCGTCGTAGCGCAGCGGTATCTGCCCGAGGTCTCGGCCGGCAACAAGCGGATCTTCGTGGTGGCGGGGGAACCGGTGGGCGCGGTCTACCGCTACCCGGAGGCCGGCGACTTCCGGATCGGCGCCCCGGCCGCGCAGGCGCCGATCACCGGCCGCGACCGTGAGATCTGCTCACGGCTCGCGCCGGACCTTCGCCTCCACGGCATCCATCTCGCCGGGCTGGACGTGATCGGACCCCACCTCATCGAGGTGAACGTCACCAGCGTTGGCGCGCTGCGAAAGGCCGACGCCCTGCTCGGCTGGACCCTCTGCGCCGACCTCGTCGACAGCGTGCTGGGCACGCGCGAACAAAGGGGAGTCGCATGACCACCGCGATCATCTGCACGGCGATCCTGGGCGCGATGGTGTTCGCCCTCGGGTTCAACGTCTCCCGGCTGCGGGGCGCGACCGCGAAAGCCGGCGGCTCACAGTTGCCAACCGACCCGACGAGCCCGCTTTTCATCGCGGTCCGGTCGCACGCCAACCAGGCCGAGTACGTGCCGACCCTGATCGTCCTGTTCCTGCTCGTCGGCGCCCGCGGCCCGGCCGCCGTGGCCATTCCACTGATCGTCGGCGCCACGGTCGTGCGGGTGCTGCACGCCTACAACATGCTCACCCACAAGGGCCACGGGCGCCCCACACCGATTCATCTGTTCTCCGCGATCGGTACCTATGTCTTCGGCGTCGCCCTCGCCGTCGCGGCTCTTTTCACCCTCTGATGGCCGGACCGTCCGTGCTGCTCCCGCTGCGCTCGTCCCCATTCCGGCGCTACCTGCTCGGCCAGCTGGTGTCGGTGCCCTGTTCCTGGGCACAGGTGGTCGCGCTCGCCTGGGTGGTGGTGGAGCTCGCCCCGGCGGCCATGGGCTGGGTGGTGGCCCTGCAGTTCCTGCCCAGCCTGCTGCTCGGACCGTGGTTCGGAGCGATCGCCGACCGGTACGACCGCCGCTGGCTGCTGATGGCCGCCGAGGCCGGGCTCGGCCTGACGGCGCTGGCGTACGCCGCCGTCTCCCTCACGGGCGGCCTGACGCTGCCGGTCGTCTGTCTGCTCAGCGCGCTCTGGGGTGTGATCAACGCGCTGGACACGCCGGCCCGGCGGGCCCTGGTGCCGATGCTGGTGCCGCCGGCCCAGGCACCGGGCGCGGCGGCGCTGAGCGGAACCGTCATGTTGATCGGCATGACGGCCGGGTCCGGACTCGGCGCGCTGATGGTGACCCAGGTCGGCGTCACCGCCACGTTCACGCTGAACGCGGCGTCCTTCCTGGCCGACGTCGCGCTGCTCGCCACGATCCGGGTCGGACCCTCACCCCGGCTGGCGAGGGCGCCTCGGCAGATCCGCGACGGCTTCCGCTATCTGTGGCACACGCCTCGCCTCCGCACGCCGTTGCTCGCCCTGTCCGTGGTCGCCACCTTCGCCTTCACCTTCCAGGTCAGCGTGCCGATCTTCATGCGGGCTTCCTTCGACGGCGGGGCCTCCCTCATCGGCACCGCCTTCACGGTGTCGATGGCGGGCAGCCTCGTCGGCACCCTGGTCGCCGCCGCCCGGGGCCTGCCCGGCCGGCACACCGTGGCGCGGGCGAACCTGGTCATGGCGACCGCGATGATCGTGACGGCGGCGGCTCCGACGGTGCTGGTCGCGCTCATCAGCCTCACGGTCGCCGGCGTCGCGTGGTCGTTCCTCCTCATGTCCGTGATCGCCCTGCTGCAGACCGCCGAGCCCGCGATGATGGGCCGGGTCATGTCGCTGTTCGCGCTCGTCCTGCTAGGCGGCACCGCCCTCGGCGGGCCGATCGCCTCGGCCCTCGCCGCGGCCGCGGGAGTGCGCGCGCCCTTCGCCCTGGGAGCACTGGCCGCCGCGGTGGCGGTGGCCATCGCCTGGCCAGGCGCCGTCAGACCGGCCGACCGTTCCAGCCGGCACGTGACGACCGCCGACGCCGGCTAGGACGCCCCGGTACGGCACCCGGCACCGCGCGGCTGGATCCGTGGGCCGAGGAGCCGCCAGCCGCCGCCCGGCCGCGTCGGGCGGCGGCGCGGGGCGATGTCAGCCAGGCCAGATGCGGGCCGATGTCAGCCGAGCCAGGCGCGGGCGTTCTGGAAGAGGCGCGACCAGGGGCCGAGCTCGCCGTCCCCGCCGGCGGCGCCGGCGCCCACCGGGAGCCAGGAACGCTGCTGGGTGAGGAAGGCCCGCTCAGGGTGCGGCATCATGATCGTGACGCGGCCGTCGTCGGACGTGACGGCGGCGACCGCGCCCTGGGTACCGTTCGGGTTCGCCGGGTAGTCCTGCGTCGGCTTGCCGTGGTTGTCGACGTAGCGGGCCGCCACCGCGCCGGGGCCCTGGCCGAACTCCATCCGGCCCTCGGCGTGCGCGACCGGCACGGCGAGCACCGAGCCCTCCATCCCGGCGAGCAGGACCGACGGCGACGCCTCGATGAGCACGCTCGACACCCGCGCCTCGAACCGCTCGGACAGGTTCGGCAGCAGCGTGGGCCACCCGGTCGCGCCTTCGATCAGCGAGCCGAGGCCCGCGACCAGCTGGCAGCCGTTGCAGATCCCGAGTGTCAGCGTGTCCGGCCGGTGGAAGAACGCCCTGAACGCGGCGGCGAGATCCGGGTGCGCCAGGATCGACTTCGCCCAGCCGGCGCCGGCGCCGAGCACGTCTCCGTAGGAGAAGCCCCCGCAGGCGGCGAGCAGGTTGAACGCGTCCAGCGAGACCCTGCCCGCGAGCAGGTCCGTCATGTGGACGTCGACGGCGTCGAAGCCGGCCGCGTCGAACGCGGCCGCCATCTCGACCTGGCCGTTGACCCCCTCGTCGCGCAGCACCGCGACCCGCGGCCGGCGCGGGTACGACCGCCGGTCGAGCGTGAACGTGACCCGTTCGCCGATCCCCGGGTCCTCGTCGTCGAGGATCGCGGCGAACTCCGCGTCGGCCGTGTCGGGATTGTCGCGCAGCCGCTGGATGAGGTAGCTCGTCGTCGCCCAGGTCCGCTCCAGGTCGGCGCGGCCGGCCTCGTGGACGACCTCGCCGCCGTGGCGCAGCACGACCCGCTGCCGCGTGGTCGGCCGGCCGAGCACGTGGACGTTCTCCTCGCCGACCGCCGCCGCGAGGGCCGCGGTCACCCGGGTGACGGCGGCGTCGGCGACCTGCAGGACGGCGCCCAGCTCCTCGGTGAACAGCTTGCCGAGCAGCGTCCCGGGCAGTCCGGTGAGGTCGACGTCGACGCCGGCCCGGCCGGCGAACGCCATCTCCGCCAGCGTCGCGAACAGGCCGCCGTCGGAGCGGTCGTGGTAGGCGAGCACGTCGGGGTCGGCGACCAGCGGGCGCGTCGCGGCGAAGAACGCCGCGAGCGTCGCCGCGTCGGCGTCGGGGACGGCCGCTCCCGGCCGCCCGTACGCCTGGGCCAGCGCGGAGCCACCCAGCCTGGCCTGGCCGCCGGACAGGTCGACGAGGATCAGCGTGCTCGCCTCGTCGCGGGCGAGCCGCGGCGTGAGCACCCGGGACACGTCGGCGACCGGCGCCGCCGCCGTGACGATCAGCGACACCGGCGAGGTGACCGCGTGGTCGCCCGCGTCGTCCGACCAGACGGTGCGCATGCTGGTCGAGTCCTTGCCGACCGGGATCGGCACGCCGAGCGCCGGGCAGAACTCCTCCCCCAGCGCCTGGACCGCGTCGAACAGCGCGGCCTGCTCGCCGTCGACCTGGACGGCCGCCATCCAGTTGGCCGACAGCGCCACCTTCGACAGGTCGGCGACGGCCGCGCAGGCCAGGTTCGTGACGGCCTCGCCGACCGCCATCCGCGCCGCCGCCGGCGCGCTGACCGTGGCCAGCGGGGTGCGCTCACCCATCGCCAGTGCCTCGCCGGTACGGCTGCCGTAGGCCGACGCGGTGACGGCGACGTCGCTGACGGGGACCTGCCACGGCCCGACCAGCTGGTCGCGCACCGTGTGGCCGCCGACGGTCCGGTCACCGATCGTGATCAGGAACTTCTTGCTGCCGACGGCCGGCATCCGCAGCACCCGCGTGGCGGCCTCGGCGAGCTCGATGCCGGACTCGTCGAAGCCGGCGACCGGCACCGCGCCGCGCCGGGCGTGGCGGGTCTGCCGGGAGGCCTCGCCGAACAGCAGCGACATCGGGACGTCGACCGGCGCGCGGCCGAGCGCACGGTCGAACAGCCGGTCGCGCACGACGAGCCGCGCTTCCTCGGTGACCGTCCCGACGACGGCGAACGGGCAGCGCTCCCGTTCACAGAGCTCGCGGAACAGGTCCAGGTCCGCGGCGGCGATGCCGAGCACGTAGCGCTCCTGCGCCTCGTTGCACCAGATCTCCAGGCTCGACATGCCGGTGTCGGCGTTCGGCAGGTCCCGCAGCTCGAAGACGGCGCCCCGGCCGGCGTCGTGCACCAGCTCGGGCAGCGCGTTCGACCAGCCGCCGGCGCCGACGTCGTGGATCGAGATGATCGGGTTGGCGTCGTCCCGCGCCCAGCAGGCGTTGATGACCTCCTGCGCGCGCCGCTGCATCTCGGCGTTGCCGCGCTGCACGGAGGCGAAGTCGAGGTCCTCGTCGCCGGCGCCGGTCTGCATGCTCGACGCCGCGCCGCCGCCCAGGCCGATCAGCATCGCCGGGCCACCCAGGACGACGACCAGGTCACCCGGTTCCAGCCGCCGCTTGCTCACCAGCGCCGCGCGGACGTTGCCGGCACCGCCCGCGATCATGATCGGCTTGTGGTAGCCCCAGCGCCCATCGGCCGGGCCGCCGTCGGCCTCGTAGGCGCGGAAGTAGCCGACGAGGTTCGGCCGGCCGAACTCGTTGTTGTAGCCGGAGGCACCGAGCGGCGCCTCGATCATGATGTCCAGCGGGGAGGAGATCCGGTTCGGGCGGTGCTCCGGGCCTTCCCACGGGGAACCCTCGTCGCCGGGGATGCGCAGGTGCGAGACCGTGTAGCCGGAAAGGCCCATCTTGGGCGTCGCGCCGCGGCCGGTGGCGCCCTCGTCGCGGATCTCGCCGCCCACGCCGGTCGCGGAGCCCGGGCCGGGGGCGATCGCGGTCGGGTGGTTGTGGGTCTCGACCTTCACCAGGATGTGGGCCGGCTCGCTGTGGCGCCGGTACTCGCGGGTGCGCGGGTCCGGGAAGAACCACGACGCCACGTCGCCGCGCAGCACGGCGGAGTTGTCGGAGTAGGCCGACAGGACGTTCTCGCCGGACCTCGCGCACGTGTTCTTGATCATCGAGAAGAGGCTCCGCTCGCGCGGCTCCCCGTCGATCACCCAGTCGGCGTTGAAGACCTTGTGCCGGCAGTGCTCGCTGTTGACCTGCGCGAACATCATCAGCTCGACGTCGGTCGGGTTGCGCCCGAGCCGGCCATACTGCTCCGCCAGGTAGGTCATGTCCGCAGGACTGAGCGCGAGGCCGAGCGCGCGGTTGGCCTCCGCCAGCGCGTCGACGCCCGCGCCGAGCAGGTCCACGTCGGCCTGCGGCCGGGCCTGCCCCGCGGCGAACAGCGCGTCCGCGGCGGCGACCGAGCCGGCGACGATCTCGGTCATCCGGTCGTGCAGCGGCGCGGCGACCGTCTTCTCGTCGATCGGGCCGGTGGCGGTCAGATAGTAAATGGTGCCCCGCTCGATCCGGCGGACGGTCGTGAGTCCCGCGGAGGCGGCGATGTCGGACGCCTTCGACGACCAGGGTGAGATCGTGCCCGGCCGGGGCAGCACGACCAGCGTCCAACCGGACCGCTCGCCGTCGAACGGCTCGCCGTAGGTGAGCAGGCCACGCAGGCGGTCCTCGTCGTCCTGGGCGAGCTCGCCGTCGAGGTCGACGAAGTGGATGTACTCGGCGGCCACGTCCGTGACGCTCGGCTCCACCGCCCGCAGCCGGGCCAGCAGCCGCCGACGGCCCGGACCGGTGAGCGCGGCTATGTCTCCGTAGGTCTTCAATGTCCGCCGTTCGTCGCAGGGTTGCCCGGTGTCAGGGTTGCCCAGCGCCAGGGTTGTCGCCCGGCGCCGGGGTCGCCCGGTGCGCCTGTTATCCGGTATGCCGCCCGCGGCGTCGCGGACGGCCCGCGGCCGACCATCCTACCCAGCGCGCCCTCCCACCCTCCCGCCTTGATCGCGAGTCGCGTGAGACCTGCGCCAACCCGGCGAGATCCCGCCAACGGTCTGGTCGCGTCCGCGATCCGTCGAGGAGATAGCCCCGCACCCGCCGCCAGGCGTCGGCCTCGGTCGGGTAGGACGGCGGATCCCCAACCGCCCCCTACCATCGGCTTGCGATTTTTTCGATTAGACGTAACCTGAGGTCATGGTCGCCATGATTCGCGAGAGAACCGTGCTGCCGCCCACGGATGATTCCGATCTTGCCCGGTTCGCCCGCCGGCTGGCCCGCGTGGAGGAGCCCGCGCGGGCACGGCTCGTCGGCCCGGACGGCTCGGACATGGACATCCCCGATGAGCTCTACGGCGTGCTGCGCGACGTCGTGACGGCGTTGTCGCAGGGGCTGGCGATCACGATTGCCCCGCACAACACCATGCTCACCACCCAGGAAGCCGCCGACCTGCTCAACATCTCCAGGCCTACCCTCGTCCGGCTGCTAACCGACGGCGAGATCTCCTACACGATGCGCGGTCGCCACCGCCGCGTCATGCTCCGCGACATCCTCGACTACCGCGATCGCACCCGCCGCGAACGCCGTCAGGCCCTCAACCAGATGGCCACCGACGCCGAGGAGGATGATCTCTACAACCTGACCGCCACACCAAAACACACCCGGTGAGAGAAGACGGCCGTGACCCTGCCAGCACTACTCGACACCTGCGTGCTCTACCCGGCCTACCTCTGCGACACCCTGCTCCGCCTCGCCGAGGCCGACGCCTACCGGCCCCTGTGGTCGGCCGACATCCTCGACGAGCTGCGGCGCAACGTCATCGACGCCGGGCTCCCCGCTGAGCGTGTCGACCGGCGCATCGGCAACATGCGCCGCTACTTTCCCGACGCGGCTGTGACCGGTTATGAGCACCTCGTCGACGGGATGACCAACGATCCCAAGGACCGCCACGTCCTGGCCGCCGCCGTCCGCGCCAAAGCAGAGATCATCGTCACCTTCAACCTCCGAGACTTCCCTGAGCCCGCGCTCAAGCCGTACGACGTCGTCGCCATCCATCCCGACGACTTCCTCCTCGACCAACTGGACCTCCACCCCGCTCTCACCGTCGAGGTCCTCGAAGACCAGGCAGCCTCGTACCGCCGCGAGCCCACCACCATCGCCGGCCTGCTCCCTCTCCTCGAACGCACCGGCCTTCCCCGCTTCGCCGCCGAGGTACATCGACACCTTCGGTAGGGCCCGGCCTCGCGACGCCACCAGTCGTCACTTCGGTAGCCAGCAACCTGTCACTTCGAGTAATCAGCCAGATCGCCTGACGGCACCAGTGTGGCAACGAGGACTCGAACTCCGAAGTCGCCGGCTGTTGGATCCGCTCCGAGCGTCTCGTTGGACGAGGAGAGGCGGGAATTCCTTAACACGACGTCACTTCAGGGTGCCGTCGGTGATCAAGGACTGGAGGAGGCGGCGGTTGAGCTTGCCGGAGGGGAGGGTGGGGATCTGGGCGCTGGTGGCGAGGATCCAGCGGGTGGGGACCTTGTAGCTGGAGAGCTGCTCGCGGGCGCGGGAGGCCAGGGACTCCAGGTCGAGGCCGCCGGCGGCGACGACGACGGCGCAGACCTCCTCGCCGCGGGAGGGATGCTCGAGGCCGAGGACGACGCACTGGGCGACGTCGTCGAACGACTCGACGACGGCCTGGACCTCGAGCGGGGACACGTTGGCGCCGGCGGCCTTGATCAGTTCGGTGGCGCGGCCCACGTAGAACAGCCGCGGGTCGCCGGCCAGGCGGTAGACGCGGTCGCCGGTGTGGTACCAGCCATCGGCGTCGAAGACGTCGGCGCGCTCGCGCTTGTTGTAGCCGGCCATCGCGCCCACCCCGCGGATGAGCAGCTCGCCGGTCTCCCCGGCCGGCACCGGGTTACCGGCCTCGTCGACGATGGCGATGTCGGTGAAGGCGAAGCCGCCGCCGCTCTCGGTGAGGCTGCGGTGGATGGGGAAGCTGTCGGGAACGTCCTTCATCGCGAGGTCGAGCGGGCCGTCGGTGAGCATCGGGGCGCTGGACAGGTCCCGGCTCGGGAACGTCGGGTGCTCGCGCAGCTGCTGGGTGAAGGCCGGCCAGCCGACGACGCCGTTCGCCCGTTCGCGCTCGGCCAGGTCCAGCCCGCCGCCGGCCTCCAGCCGGGGGAGGACGAGCAGCGTGGCCGGCTCGTGCAGGGCGCCCGTCGCGGCGAGGATGCCGCCGATCCAGAAGAACGGCATGGCGCACAGGATCCGGGGCGCCATACCGGTGCCCGCGATCGAGCGGACGGCCGCCGGCCAGGTCGACGTCTGGCGGACGATGGTGCCGTGGGTGTGCAGCACACCCTTCGGGTCGGCCGTCGAGCCGGAAGTGTGGATCATGATGGCCAGATCGGCCGGCGTGACCTCGTTCTCGACGGCGGCGAGCACCTCCGGGGGCACCAGGCCGGCGCCTTCCCCGTCCTGGCCGGGCACGTCGTCCTCGCCGGGCACGTCCCAGCTGGTCGCCCAGGGGCGGTCGGATGGGCCAGTGAGCGCGACGCGACGCAGGTAGGGCGCCGCCGGCAGCGCGAGCCGGCCGGCCCGCTGGCCCGCGAGGCCGCCGAGAGCGGCTTCGAGCCGCTCGGCGACGTCGATCCTGAGCACCCTGGTGGGGGCGACCAGCAGGCCGACGTCCGCGAGCCTGAGCACCTTGCCGATCTCGGCCGGGGCGTAGAGCGTGGACAGCGGCACGGCCAGCGCGCCGATCCGGGAGACGGCCAGCCACCAGGTGATCCACTCGGTGTCGTTCGTGAAGAACAGGCCGACCCGCGCGCCCTTGCCCACCCCGGCGCCCAGCAGCCGCCGGGCGGCGACCGCCGAGCGGCGCTCGGCCTCGGCATAGGTGAGCCGGTCGGTCGGCGTCACCACGTACTCGTGCTCTGCGCGCTCCCGCGCCGCGCGCAGCAGCAGCCCGCCGATCGTCAGCGGCTGGGGGTCTGCGGACATTCGGCCACCCTCCGTCACACGCGGCCGGACACCCGGCGCCGGCCGGGCCACGCTCACCGCCCGCCAGCGAATCACAGCCGCTCTCCCGCCGCAGGCGATACGGACCGGGCTGACCGCCCCCTCGGACGGAGATCGACGGCGCCGCCGCCAGCACGGCTCTGGCCTGGTCCAGTCCGGTCCGGCCCGCGCGTCTCCTGAGGCCCAGCCAGGCTCCAGGAGATTCACGATCTCGCCCTCTTCAGCACTTTGCGCATCCGGCTGGCCACTCGCATGGCCACTAACTCGCCCTCTCAAACGTGACGTCGGACATAGGGTGAGCGACTGAGCCACTGTGGGGCAGCAGAAGATGCGCAAGGTGAACGCTCTGCTTCATCTTTCGATACGGAGAGTGCTTGCCAGCGAGCCGGAGCCCGACCTAGGTTGATGCCACCTCGGTCGGACGAAAGAAGCCGGCCGGGTGAATCGCCGGGGACGACGCCGAGTTCTGCCCACGTCCCCGGTCCATGTCCTCTCACCATCGCGAGGCAGAAGCGGAGGAACCCATCCGGGTTCCGCCGGGCGAATGCCTGCCGGCGTTCCCCGGGTAACCCAGGCCAGCCGGCCTGGGTCATGCGCGCTCATTCGCCGAGGTGGCGCGGCAAGGCACGGCAGCCGCATCACCGGAGGTTCACGCCCCATCACCGAGCGCCATTCCGTAGGCACAGCGGGAAAGTTTCTTCTTGTCCATCCGACGCAACCGCAAGAGCAGCCTCCGCCGCCGGGTCGCCGCGATCGCGACCGCGGGCGCCCTCGCCACCACCGGTGGTCTGATGGCTGCCTCTCCGGCTAGCGCCGCCACGGTCTCCGACCGGACCATCGCCAACGCGGCGAAGAACGCCGGTCTGTCCGGCTGCCGCGGCGTCTCCACCGCGACCTGGGTCGCCATCGCGCTCGCCGAGTCGAACGGCAACACCCATGCCCGGGCCACCGGCATCGAGGACTCGCGCGGCCTGTGGCAGGTCAACCTCTGGGCCCACGGCGACTGGGTCGGCAAGCGCAACCTGTACGACATCAGCACCAACGCCTGGGCCGCCAAGAAGGTCTGCCAGATGCAGGGCCCGAAGGCCTGGTCGACCTACACCAACGGCGCCTACAAGAAGTTCCTCAGCCGCGGCCACGCCGTCGGCGGCTGACCCACGCCGACCGGCGACTGACAGAACCGCGAGGCCTCCCCGGATTCCCGGGGAGGCCTCGTCGCCGTCTCGCCGGGCGGCCTGACGGCCGAGGCGCGGTCTTTGGATCACGAGTTGGCGGTTCCTCCTCCGGGCCCGCTCCGGGCCCGCGGCAGGTGTCCGCTCCGTGGTCGTGAGCCACGAGCGCGGATACGCGGTGTGACACGGATCGCGGTAAGCGTCGGCGCCCCGGGCCACGCGCTGGCCGGTGGCCGACACCGTTCCCGCGGGGCCCCACCGCCATGGCATGATCGGCATCCGGTGGGCGGCTGGCGCAGGTCTGCTACGGGGAGCATCCATGGACGGGTGGATTGGCTTCTTCGACGCCGACGCGGAAGTGGACGCGGCGGCGCGCGACGTGCACGGCGCGACGGCCGCCGCGACGCCCACCGGCGAGATCGTGCTGGTGCTGCGGCAGGTCGGGAACGAGTTCCAGATCGCGCGCCGGTTCGGCTACTGGGATCCGGCATACGACAAGCCGTTCATCGTGCCCAGGGATCCGGCGGCGTTCCGCACCGACCTGGCGTCGATCCCGCCGATGTTCGCCTGGCTCGTGCCCGGCCTCGGCTCGCACCTGCCGGCGGTGCTGCTGCACGACGGGCTCATCGTGACCGACGGCGAGGCGGCGACCCACGACGGCCCGTCGGTCACCCGGGAGGAGGCGGACCGGATCTTCCGGGACGCCATGAAGCATCTGGGGACGCCGTTCGTCCGCCGCTGGCTGATCTGGACGGCGGTCGCGCTGGCGACCATGTGGGTCGCGCCGCGGCGGCGCGCGTGGTGGCGGGCGCTGATGGTGCTCACCGGCACGGTGGTGGTCGGGCTGGGTGGCCTCGCCACGCTGGACCTGCTCGACGTCTGGGACGTCCTGCCCTGGATGGGCGACCGGCCGTGGTGGGCCGAGCTCGGGCTGGGCGCGGCGTGCGCGGTCGGGGTCCCGGCCGCGCTGGCGGCCGGCTGGGGACGACGCTGGCGGATCGCGGCGATCACCGGGGTCGCCGTGGCACTGCTGCTGCATGTGACGCTCGCCGTGGTCGCCGCCACCGGGATCTACTGGGTTCTCGAGCGGATCGCCTCCGCGCGCGAGAATCTGCTCCCCAACGTCGCCAAGAACCTGGAAAACGCGGCGCGCGAGGCGGCCGAGGCTCCCGCTGTCCCCGCCGAGCCCGCCACCGCTCCTCCGGGTTCCGCCGCTGTTCTCGCCGGTCCCGTCGCTGTTCCCGCCGGTTCCGAGCCGGCCCTGGCGCCCTCCACGGCCGCGCCGCCCGGCTGAGCCCGCCGGCCGCGGTAATGCGCGCCGACAGGAACGGAAACAAACCGGAGCCGGAGAGATCCCAGTTCAGAGGATGGGCGAGGAGCGACGCGCGGCGCGGTGCGAGTTCGTGTTGGCCGAGGTGAACACGGAGCCCGCCTTCGGCGTGTCCGGCCGCTGGTCCGCGTCCGGACGCGCCGAAGGCGCGAACGCGCCGCCGGAGTCGGCCAGGCCGCCGAAAGCGGCGAAGATGATGAGCGCCAGCACGGAGAAGGCGAGCACGCACACGAAGAAGGTGAGCGCGATCGGATCGGCGCCGCTGACTGGCGACACGTTCTCGGTGACCGGGACCGTGGTCGCGGCCATCCCGGTGTAGTGCATTCCGCACACCGCGGCGGCCATCACGACCGACGCCACGACGACATGCGCGCCGGTGCGCACCCGAAAAAGGATCCAGAACGCGGCGGTCGCGGCCACGACGGCGATCGCGATCGACGCGCCGACCAGCAGCGGGTCGTAGCGGACGGTGCTGCCCACCCGCATCGCCGCCATGCCGGTGTAGTGCATCGCGCCGACCCCGAGACCGGCCAGGGCGCCGCTGAAGACAAGCCGCGGCCGGCTGCCCGGGTCATTTCCGACGATCTTCATACCGACAGCCGAGACGCCGATGGCGAGCAGCAGCGAGAAGGCGGTCAGCGGGAGGTCGTAGGCGATTTTCCGGTCGGCGACGTGGTAGCCGAGCATCCCCATGAAGTGCATGGCCCAGATGGCGCCGCCGCCGAGGGAGACGGCCGACGCGGCAACCCAGAGCCGGCGGCTCCCGCCGCTGGCGCGCGGAATTCGGATGGCGCTGACCAACGCCGCGAACGAGCCGACGAGCGCAAGCCCCAGGGAGAGGGCCACGAACAGGACGTCGTGATGCGCGTGTTCATGCGCCATCTCCGCTGTGATCACCATTCTCCCATCTCAGGACTCACCGGCAGGCAATAGGTAGCACGGAACGAGCTAAAAAGACAAATTATGCCCGAACAGATCATCCAGCACGATAGCAATCAGTTACCGCGTAACGGTCATCGATCCGATCCGCCCATCGCCCCGATCGTCACGAGCCTGACCGCGAGTAGCCAATCCCGAGAACCTGCCACGGCGAGTGCGATCGATGTTGCGTCGACAACCGGGCTGGTCAGCACCAGCCTCGCCACCCATCCCTCAAAGGCGGCACTCGGTGTCGCGGGGCATCCGGCCCGCACGATGATCCACTTCTCGGCCTCATTCTTGACGCTGAGTTCTTGACCTCAAGCGAGCTTCAGCTATGACGATCGCCGCATGACCTCACACCCCGTAGCACTGATCACTGGCGGCTCGCGCGGGCTGGGCCTCGCGTTGGCCCGCGCGCTGGCCGAACGCGGCTGGCGGGTCGTCGTCGACGGCCGGGACGCGGCGCGGCTGGCCGCCGCGGCCGCGGCGACCCCATCCCTTCTCCCGGTCGCCGGGGACGTCACCGACCCGGACCACCGGCGGGCACTCGCCGACGCGGCGGCGGACCTCGGCCGTCTGGACCTGTTCGTCGCCAATGCCAGCGAACTCGGCCCGAGCCCGCTGCCCCGGCTGGCCGACGCGCCACTCGACGCGGTGCGCGCCGTGTACGAGACGAACGTGATCGCGCCGCTGGCGCTGCTCCAACTCCTGCTCCCGCCGCTGCGCGCGAGCGGCGGCACGGTGCTCACGATCAGCTCGGACGCCGCGGTCGAGGCCTACGCCGGCTGGGGCGTGTATGGGCCGTCGAAGGCCGCGCTCGACCATCTCACGGCCGTTCTCGCCACCGAGGAGCCCAGTGTGCGCGCGTACGCCCTCGATCCCGGTGACATGCGGACCGAGATGCACCAGCGAGCGTTCCCCGGCGAGGACATCTCCGACCGGCCTCCGCCCGAGCAGGTCGTGCCGGCGATCCTGCGGCTGCTCGACCTGCGCCTCGACGGGGGCCGCCACCGCGCCGCCGACCTCGCGACGGCGGCGGCCCAGGAGACCGCGGGGACCGCGCGATGAGCGCCGTCGCGTTCGAACTGCCGGCCGACCTGTCAGCCTCGGCGCCGCCGGAGCGCCGCGATGGCGTACGCCTGCTCGTGGCGCGCCCGGACGGCGTCCGGCACGCCCGGTTCACCGACCTCGGCAAGCACCTGGCGCCCGGCGACCTGGTGGTCGTCAACACCTCCGGCGCGCTCCCGGCGGCCGTGGACGGCACGCGTGCCGATGGGAGCCTCCCCGCCGACGGGCCTGGCGGGTCCGACGGGCCCGGCGGCGACGACGGCGACCCGGCGGTGGTCGTCCACTTCGCGACCGCCCTCGACGACGGCGACTGGGTCGTGGAGGTCCGGGCCGCGGGCGCGACCGCCACGGGCCCCGTCGCCAACCTGCGGCCGGGCGAACGGATCTGGCTGCCGCATGGCGTCCGGCTGACGGTCCGCGAGCCGTTTCCCGCCGGGCAGCGCCGGCTGTGGCGGGCGAGCGTGCCGGTCGACGGCGGGGTCGTGCCGTATCTGTGGCACGTGGGAAGGCCGATCCGCTACGCGTACGTGCCCGAGTCACAGCCGATCGAGGCGTACCGCACCGTGTTCGGCCGCGACCCCGGCAGCGCGGAGATGCCCAGCGCCGGGCGGCCGTTCTCCACGGACCTGGTGACCGACCTGGTCACGCGCGGCGTCCTCGTCGCGCCGGTTCTGCTGCACACCGGCGTCTCGTCGCAGGAGCCGGGCGAGCCGCCGCAGGCGGAACGCTTCCACGTGGGCGCCGCCACCGCGCGGCTGGTGAACGCGACCCGCCGCTGGGGCGGCCGGGTGGTCGCGGTCGGCACGACCGTCACCCGCGCCCTGGAGTCGGCCGCCGGCCCGGACGGGACGGTGTGGCCCGTCTCGGGCTGGACCGACCTCGTCCTCGGCCCGGACCGCCCCGCCCGCGTCGTCACCGGGCTCATCACCGGTTGGCATGCCCCCGGCGCCTCCCACCTCGACCTTCTCGAGGCCGTCGCCGGCCAGGACCTCGTCGCCACCGCCTACCGCGAGGCCGTGCGCGAGCGCTACCTCTGGCACGAGTTCGGCGACAGCTGCCTCCTGCTGCCCTGAGACTCCGCGGCTCACGCGACGGGCATCCCGATAGTGGACCCAGTCCACTATTTGTTAGCCTCAGTCCATGACGACGATCACCGAACCCGGTGCCGACCGGCCCGGTGGCGCGGCCGAGCGCGTCGCCGCGTTACGCCGGTTCGACCGCTTCTACACGGACGCCGTGGGTGTGCTGCGCGGCGGGCTGCTCGACACCCCGTACAACCTGACCGAGGCGCGCGTCCTCTACGAGCTGGCCCAGCGCGACGGCGGCTCGGCCGCCGAGCTGCGCCGCGAGCTGGACGTGGACGCCAGCTACCTCAGCCGCATCCTGCGCCGGTTCGCCGCCGACGGCCTCACCGAGACGGCACCCTCGGCGCGGGACGGCCGACGTCGCGACATCCGGCTGAGCGCGCGCGGCCGGGCGGCGTTCGCCGAGCTGGACCGGCGTTCCGAACAGCGCGCCCATGGTTTCCTGGACGCGCTCGGCGAGGCCGACCAGCTTCGCCTGCTGGGCGCCATGCGGACCGTCCAGGACGTCCTGGGCGGCCGCCGCCGGACCGACCTCGTCGTGATCCGGGCACCGCGCCCCGGCGACCTGGGCTGGGTGATCCGCGCCAACGCCGAGATCTACGCCGAGGAGTTCGGCTGGGACGCCAGCTACGAGGCGCTCGTCGCCAGAATCGTGAGCGACTACGCCGCCGGGGCCGACCCCCGGCGCGAGGCCGCCTGGATCGCCGAGCTCGACGGCGAGCCGGCCGGCTGTGTCTTCTGCGTCCGGCACGCCGAGGACACCGCCCAGCTACGCCTTCTCCTGGTGGACCCGGCCGCCCGCGGCCTCGGCATCGGCGCGCGCCTGGTCGACGAATGCCTCCGCTTCGCCCGCCAGGCCGGCTACCGCCGGATGCGCCTGTGGACGAACAGCGTCCTCACCGACGCCCGTCGCCTCTACGAACGCGCCGGATTCACCCTCACCGCCTCGGAACCCCACCGGTCCTTCGGCCACGACCTCGTCGGCCAGATCTGGGAGATCACGCTCTGAGCCGGCGCGCGGCCGGCCGCGCGCCGGATCCGGCCGGCGCCTCCGGACAGCCGGCGGCTGGCCGCCGGCCCGTTGGGCACCCGCGGCCTTGACCGGCGCGCCGACACCGCGATCCGGACCGTGGGACGGCACCGGTCCGGACAGCGGCTATAGCGGTTGTCGCGGTTGTCGCGGTTCAGGAAAGGCGACCAGGCGCCGTCGACCGGATCAGATCCGGTAGAGCTTCGCCGCGTTCTCGCCCATGACCTTGCGCTGGGTCTCGGGACGCAGGGTGGAGATCTTCTCGCTCACCATCCCGATGGGGTCCGGGTGCAGGCTGGTCGGGTGCGGGAAGTCCGTCTCGAACATGATGTTGTCCTCGCCGACCTGGTCGACGAGGTGCTGCAGGTGCCCACGGCCGGTCTCGAACCAGAAGGTCGCGTACCAGTTGTCGCGGAAGTACTCCGAGGGGAGCTTCTGGAGCTTCTTGGC
>NZ_JADWYU010000220.1:0-5457 GCF_016786325.1 Frankia nepalensis
CCCCAGGTCGCGCGTTCTGCGCGCGACCTGGGGTCCGGGGTCGTCGCCACGGGGATCGCTACCTCAACGAACTAGAAATCACGAGGTTCGCACGTTGTGGGTTGGGCTGCTCAGCGTGGACGCGCTGCTTGGCGACGTCCATTCGCTGAAAGAGAAGCGATCACTGGTGCGGCCCGTGGTGGCCGAGCTGCGCAAGCGGTACCCGGTCAGCGCGGCCGAGGTCGCCCATCACTCGCTGCACCGGCGCGTGAAGATCGGGATCTCGGTCGTCGCCGCCGACCGCGGCTTCTGCGTGGACGTCCTCGACGGCTGCGAGCGGCTGGTCGCCGAGCGCCCGGAGCTGGAACTGCTCGAGGCGCGGCGTCGTCTGCTCGCCGAGGACGACGTCGACGAGGCGCCCCGGGAGGCCTTGGACA
The DNA here is from genome assembly GCF_016786325.1 of Frankia nepalensis. Lineage (GTDB taxonomy): Bacteria > Actinomycetota > Actinomycetes > Frankiales > Frankiaceae > Pseudofrankia > Pseudofrankia nepalensis. The sequence goes on from NZ_JADWYU010000220.1 coordinate 417, forward strand.
AGGCCTGAACAATCCTGGACGCCTGAAGGGGCCTGGGCACCTGAACGGGCATGGAGGTGTAGCTGGGGCGCCGCGCGCCCCGGCCCGGGCGGACGCTCCGCGCTCGCCCGAAACCCTGGCGCGAGGTCGGTGTATGCAGCCCATGGCCGGCCTTGTCCAGGGTCAGTGCAGGTGGCTGAGTGGCATGGAGGTGAACGGTGGCTGATCCGGCCCGCGCCCGCCGGCTGGCGGTGCGCATCCGGGAGGTCGTCGCCGCCGCGCTCGAACGCGGCGTCAAGGATCCCCGGCTGGGGATGGTGACCATCACGGACGCCCGGGTGACTCCAGATCTGCTCGAGGCGACTGTCTTCTACACCGTGTACGGCGACGACGAGGCCAGGGCGGCCTCGGCGCGCGCCCTCGAGTCCGCCAAGGGGATGCTGCGTTCCCAGGTCGGCCGGGCCCTGGGCGTGAAGTCGACGCCGACGCTGACGTTCGTGCACGACCGGCTGCCGGACGACGCGCGCCACCTGGACGACCTGCTGGCGGTCGCCAGGGCCAGGGACGCTCAGGTAGCCGCCACCCGCGAGGGCGCGAGCCCCGCCGGCGAGGCCGACCCGTACCGGCAGCCGCGGGTCGTCGAGGACGGGGATCTCGAGCACTTCGACGACTTCGACGACTTCGAGGAGGACGAGGCGGACGACGCCGCCCGTCGACCCGTGGGCGGCCCGGGGATATGACGCCGGACGCGGCGGGCCGCGCCGCGGCCGGCCGTGACGCGCGGTGGCCGGACGCGGTCGAGCTGCTGCGGGCGGCGGTCGAGGACGGCCGGCCGGTCGGCCTGTTCGCCCACGTCAACCCGGACTCGGACACGCTCGGGTCGGCGCTCGCGCTGGGCCTGGCCCTGCGCGGGGCCGGCGCGAACGCCGTCGTCTCGTTCGACGCCGACCCGTTCCGCCTGCCCGACGGGCTGGCCTTCCTGCCCGGCCAGGAGCTGCTCGCGGCGCCCGGCGACCTGCCGGAGACGCTCGACCTCGTCGTCACGCTCGACGCGGCGGCGCCGCACATGCTCGGCGTGCTCGCCGAGCGGATGGCCGCCGCCGCGCACACGCTCGTCGTCGACCACCACCGCGCAAGCGTCGGGTTCGGCGAGCTGCGGCTCGTCGACCCGGACGCGCCGTCGACGTCGACGGTCGTCCTCGAACTGCTCGACCGGCTCGGCCTTCCGCTCGACGCCGCCGTCGCGACCGCCCTCTACGCCGGGCTCGCCACCGACACCGGCTCGTTCCGGCAGGCGACGACCAGCCCCGCCGCGCACCGCGCCGCCGCCAGGCTGGTCGAGGCGGGTGCCGACCCGACCGTGATCGGCTGGTCGGTGTGGGGGATCCACCGGTTCGCCTACCTCGGCCTGCTCGCCGAGGTGCTCGGCCGCGCGGGCCTGGCGGAAAGCCCCGACGCCGGGGGGCATCGGCTGGCGTGGACCTACATCACCCATGCGGACCTCGCCCGGCGTGGGCTGCGGCTGGAGCACGTCGAGGGCGTCGTCGACGTCCTGTGGGGCGTGCTGGAGGCAGATCTCGCGGCCGTGGCCAAGGAGTTGCCCGACGGCCGCTGGACCGTCTCGTTGCGCTCCCGAGGCCCCATTGACGTCGGCGCCGTGGCCATGGGCCTCGGCGGCGGCGGCCACCGCGAGAAGGCCGGCTTCCTGGCCCGCCGGCGCGAGCCGGTCGACGGCGAGCCCGGCGGTGCGTGGCCCGACGGGGAAAGCCGGGTCCGCGAGATCGTCGCCGGGGTCCTCGACCAGGTCCGGCTGGCCTCCGGCCACAGCGGCGCGGGCCCGCTGGACTGGGGCACGGTCCGCGTCACCCGGCTGTCCGACCTGCCGCCGGTGCGCGGCTCGTCGCCGCTGTCCGAACCGCCACCGTCGTCCGAACCGCTGTCCGAACCGCCGCCGTCGTCCGAACGGCCACCATCGTCCGAACCGCCACCGCTGTGACGCGGGTGCCCCGGCCGCGGAGGTCCCGACCACGGGCGGGTGACCTGACCGCGGCCGCCGCCGGTCGTGAACGGAGCTCCAGTGACCTTGCCTACGACGCCGACCGCCGCGAGCGCGGCGACTGACGAGCCGGCGTCCGCCCAGCCCGCGTCCGCCGAGCCGGCTCACGCCGCGGCGCGGGCCGCCGCCCCGCCGGCCGCGCCGGACGGGCTGGTCGTCGTCGACAAGCCGGCTGGCTGGACCTCGCACGACGTCGTCGCCAAGGCCCGCCGGATCCTGCGTACCCGCAAGATCGGTCACGCCGGCACGCTCGACCCGATGGCGACGGGCGTGCTGCTGCTCGGCGTCGGGCGCGCGACCAAGCTTCTCGGCCACCTCGCGCTCACCGACAAGGAGTACGAGGCGGTCATCCGCCTCGGCGTCACGACCGTCACCGACGACGCGGAGGGCGAGACCGTCGAGGAGCGCCCGGTAGGAGACCTGGCCGCCGGGCGCCTCGCCGCCGCGATGGCCGCGCTCACCGGCGAGATCGACCAGGTCCCGGCGAGCGTCAGCGCCGTGAAGATCGACGGGAGGCGGGCGTACGCCCGGGTCCGCTCCGGCGAGGACGTCGTGCTCGCCGCGCGGCGCGTCACGGTCGGCGCCTTCGAGCTGCGCGAGCGGCGTGACCGGGCGACCGGGGCGCCCGACCCGGCCGGCACCGACCTCGCGGTCCGGGTCGCCTGCTCCAGTGGCACCTATGTACGCGCGCTGGCCAGAGACCTCGGCGCGGCCCTCGGCTGCGGCGGCCATCTGAGCTATCTGCGCCGCACCCGGGTGGGTCCTTTCACGGTCGCCGACGCCCGCTCGATGGAGGCCTTCGCCGAACGCGCCGCCGACGCGGTGACGCCGCTGGCCGCCGCCCTGGCCAGCGCGTTCCCGTCCCGGCGCGTGGACGCCGGGCAGGCCGGCGCGGTCTCCCATGGCCGCCGCCTGCCGGCCGCCGGCCTGCCCGGCCCCTACGGCGTGTTCGCGCCCGACGGCACCGCCCTCGCCCTGGCCGAGGACCGGGGCGGGGAGTCCCGCTACCTCGTCGTCTTCACCCCCGCCGGCTGACGCGTCTCCCACCCGGTCGCGCCTCGCCCACCCGGTCTCCCACCCGACCACGGCGGTTCCGCCTGACCGCTGCGTCGGCCGACACGCGGTCCACGAGCTGACGTGGCTCGTCCGCGCTGGGGATCATGTTGTTGGTCGCACCCTGGGAGTACCGCGTCTGCCATGCCCTAGGCTTCGGACGTGCGCTGGTGGCGAGGGCTGGACAACACTCCAGACGATTGGCGTGGTGGCGTCGTCACGATCGGCTTCTTCGACGGCGTACACCTGGGCCATCGAAAGATCATCGGGCTTGCCGTCGAGCGGGCGAAGGAGCTCGGGGTGCCGTCGCTGGTGCTCACGTTCGACCCGCATCCGGCCGAGGTGGTGCGTCCCGGCAGCCATCCCGCGCTGCTGACCACGCTGGAGTTCAAGGCCGAGCTGCTGGAGGCGATCGGCGTCGACGCACTGTGCGTGCAGCCGTTCACCCTCGAGTTCAGCGAGGTCACCGCGGACGAGTTCGCCGCCAAGATCCTCGCGGAGACGTTGCGGGCCCAGGTGGTCGTCATCGGCGAGAACTTCACCTACGGGCACCGTGCCGCCGGCAAGATCGACACGCTGGTGCGTTCCGGAGCGGAGCTGGGCTTCAAGGTCGAGGGCGTGTCGCTGCTGCATGAGGACGAGCCGGAGACGCCGGTGCTGTCGTCGACCCACATCCGCGCGCAGGTCGTCGAAGGCGACGTGGCCGGCGCCGCCCACGGGCTCGGCCGGCTGCATCGGGTGGAAGGCGTCGTCGTGCACGGCGACGCCCGTGGCCGCACGATCGGTTACCCGACGGCGAACCTGCAGGAGACGCCATGGGCGGCGGTCCCGGCGGACGGGGTGTACGCCGGTTTCGCCTGCTGGCGGGGCAGGCGCCAGCCGGCCGCGATCTCGATCGGCACGAACCCGACGTTCGCCGGCCGGGAACGGCGTGTGGAGGCTTACCTGCTGGATTTCGACGGCGATCTGTATGGCGAGTACATGGCCTTCGAGTTCGTCGCCCAGCTGCGCCCGACACTGAAGTTCGACTCGGTCGAGGCGCTGGTCAGCCAGATGGCCTTGGACGTCGAGGCCACCCGTACCGCGACGACCTCGGTCTGATCCCGCCTTTCCGGTCGTTCTGCCGGCCGAAAGCCCATTCGGCACAGGTGTCCGTATTTCTGGTGGTCGGAAGGCCCTTGCCGCGGGCTGCCGAGTGCGGTAGCCGGTCCTCTCCCCGGAGTTGGTAGGCTTCGGAGGCGAGACGGGAACGGTGCGTTCTGTGTTGCCCGGGTGACAAAGACCTCGGGCCCGCCGCCCCGCGCGAGAAGATGAGGTGGATCGTGCCGCTTTCCAGCGACGTGAAGCAGAAGATCATGACTGAGTACGCCACAGTCGAGCAGGACACCGGCTCCCCCGAGGTGCAGGTGGCGATGCTGACCCGGCGGATCAGCGACCTGACCGAGCACCTGAAGGTGCACAAGCACGACCACCACAGCCGCCGCGGCCTGCTGCTCCTGGTCGGCCGGCGCCGGCGACTGCTGAACTACCTGCAGAAGACGGACATCAACCGGTACCGGACCCTGATCGAGAGACTGGGTCTGCGCCGGTAGGAGGCCAGAGGGAGCGGTCCACGGGGCCGCTCCCTCTGCCGCATTCGGGCGTGTCCGGACACGCCCGAGGCGGGCCCGGCCCGGCCGCCGCCCTTCGGGCGGCCTCCCGAGGCGGGCCCGTGACGCCGGCCCGGGGGACACCCCCCGGACTCCCGGCGGCGGCCGAAGGCCGCGCGAGCAGACGAAGCCTCGCGCGACCGGAGGCCGGGAAGTACTCCGTGCCGGGAGCGAGGAAGCCCCAGGCACGGCGGAGGACCTGACCGGGTCCGTGGCGGCGCGAGCCGCCGGTCCTCGGTCGTGGCCCCCCGGCCCCCCCGCCGCCCCCCCCGGGCGCCCCCCCGGGGGCCCCCCGGCGCCCCCG
>NZ_JADWYU010000220.1:5467-51311 GCF_016786325.1 Frankia nepalensis
GGTGTTTACCAGCCGGGCCCCCCGGCCCCCGCGGCCGCCGCGGGGGGGGGCCCCGGGGGGCCCACGACTGAGCACCGGCATCCCTTCGCCTCGAACCGGGCAGGCGAAGAGGATGGAGGAGCAACGCGTGGATGACTCGACGACGGCGACCGAGGCGGTCGTCACCACCCCCCTCGGTACCCGGACGATCCGGTTCGAGACCGGCCGGCTGGCCAAGCAGGCCGCCGGCGCCGTGGTCGCCTACCTCGGCGACACGATGGTGCTGTCCGCGACGACGGTCAGCAAGCAGCCCAAGGAGAACCTGGACTTCTTCCCGCTGACGGTCGACGTCGAGGAGCGGATGTACGCCGCCGGGCGGATCCCCGGCTCGTTCTTCCGCCGGGAGGGCCGGCCCAGCGAGGACGCGATCCTGACCTGCCGGCTCATCGACCGGCCGCTGCGCCCGTCGTTCGCCAAGGGCCTGCGCAACGAGATCCAGGTCGTGGAGACCGTGCTGGCGCTCGACCCGGACACGCTCTACGACGTGGTCGCGATCAACGCGGCCAGCGCGTCGACGACGCTCGCCGGCCTGCCGTTCACCGGCCCGATCGGCGCGACCCGGGTCGGCTACGTCGACGGCCAGTGGGTGGCCTTCCCGACGCACTCCGAGCTGGCCCGGGCGACCTTCGACATGGTCGTCGCCGGTCGGGTGCTGGAGGACGACTCCGACGTCGCGATCATGATGGTCGAGGCGGAGGCGACGCCGGGCACCGTGACGCTGCTCGAGGGCGGCGCGCCCGCGCCGACCGAGGAGGTCGTCGCGGCGGGCCTCGAGGCGGCCAAGCCCGCGATCCGTGAGCTGTGCCGGGCCCAGCGGGAGCTGGCCGCCGCCGCGGCCAAGCCGACCCGCGAGTACCCGGTCTTCCTGGACTACACCGACGACGTGCTCGACGTGCTCTCCGCCGCCGTCGGCGACGAGCTGGCCGCCGCGCTGCGGATCGCCGGCAAGCAGGAGCGCGAGGCCGAGCTCGACCGGGTCAAGGCGCTCGCGGTCGAGAAGGTCGGCCCGCAGTTCGACGGCCGGGACAAGGAGATCGCCGCCGCCTACCGCGCGCTGACCAAGAAGCTGGTCCGCCAGCGTGTCGTCGCGGACGGCCTGCGCATCGACGGCCGCAGCACCACCGAGATCCGCGCGCTGTCCGCCGAGGTGGACTACGTGCCGCGGGTGCACGGCTCGGCGCTGTTCGAGCGGGGCGAGACGCAGATCATGGGCGTGACGACGCTCGCGATGCTCCGGATGGAGCAGACCGTCGACACGCTCAACCCGGATCGCACCAAGCGCTACATGCACAACTACAACTTCCCGCCGTACTCGACGGGTGAGACCGGCCGGGTCGGCTCGCCGAAGCGCCGCGAGATCGGTCACGGCGCGCTCGCCGAGCGGGCGCTGCTGCCGGTGCTGCCGAGCCGCGAGGAGTTCCCCTACGCGATCCGCCAGGTCTCCGAGGCGCTGGGCTCGAACGGCTCGACGTCGATGGGCTCCGTCTGCGCGAGCACGCTGTCGCTGCTCAACGCGGGCGTGCCGCTCAAGGCCCCGGTCGCGGGCATCGCGATGGGCCTCATCCGCGAGGGTGACGCCTACGTCACGCTGACCGACATCCTCGGTGCCGAGGACGCCTACGGCGACATGGACTTCAAGGTCGCCGGCACCCGGGACTTCGTGACCGCGCTGCAGCTGGACACCAAGCTCGACGGCATCCCCGCCGGCGTTCTCGCCGCCGCGCTGCAGCAGGCGCGCGCCGCGCGGCTCGCGATCCTCGACGTCATGGCCGAGGCCATCGAGGGCCCGGACGAGATGTCCGAGCACGCCCCGCGGGTCATCTCCGTCAAGATCCCGGTCGACAAGATCGGCGAGGTCATCGGCCCGAAGGGCAAGATGATCAACCAGATCCAGGCGGACAGCGGCGCCGAGATCACGGTCGAGGACGACGGCACGATCTACATCGGCGCGGCCGACGGCCCGTCCGCCGAGACCGCCCGCTCGGCGATCAACGCGATCGCGAACCCGCAGATGCCCGAGGTCGGCGAGCGCTACCTCGGCACGATCGTGAAGATCACCAACTTTGGCGCGTTCGTGTCCCTGACCCCGGGCAAGGACGGCCTGCTGCACGTCAGCAAGCTCAAGCAGCTCTCTGGCGGCAAGCGGGTGGAGAAGGTCGAGGACGTGCTCTCCGTCGGCCAGAAGCTGCAGGTCGAGATCACCGAGATCGACAGCCGGGGCAAGATCAGCCTTTCCCCGGCGACCGAGGAGGCCGCGGCCACCGCGGACGCGTGACACGGGCGGGCCCACCGGGTCCGCGCGGGGGCCCCGGGCCTCCGCCCCGGGGGTGTGGCCCCCCGCGGCCGGGGGCGGGGGCCCCGGGGGGGCCCCCCGGGGCCGGGGGGGGGCCCCGGGCCCCCGGCGGGGGGTGGGTCCCCCGGGGCGGCCCCGGGGAGTTCCCGAGGGCGGCTTCCGGCGGGCCCGCCCGCGATGTCCGCTTCGGGGACCTGGTTCCCGAAGCACGCTCGAAGCCCTGATTTCGAGTCTCGCTCGACGAACATCCGCACGCCCCGTCCGGTGAGCTCAGGGCGGGGGAGCGGAGGGGGAATGTCTGCTCAATGCGGCCACTTTCACCTCCTGTCGGGCTTCGCTCGACGAGGATCTCGACGAGGATGCAGTACGCCGACGGGCGTGGGCGGCCCCGGCAACCCAGCGGAGTGACCGAGGTAGAGGCGTAGTGACGCAGATCCACCCGACCCAGGCCCCTTCGACGCGGGCCGAGGCGCTGCTCGCCGGGCGGCCGACCGAGGAACTGCTCGCCGGGACGGTGCGGCGCACCGTGCTGCCCGGCGGCCTGCGGGTGCTCACCGAGCAGGTGCCAGGCGTGCGCTCGGCGGCCATCGGCGTCTGGGTCGGCGTCGGCTCGCGCGACGAGGACCCGGCGACGGCTGGCTGCTCGCACTTCCTGGAGCACCTGCTGTTCAAGGGCACCCCGAGCCGGGACGCGCTGACGATCAGCGCGTCCGTCGAGGCGGTCGGCGGCGACCTGAACGCCTTCACCGCCAAGGAGTACACCTGCTACTACGCGCGGGTTCTCGACGAGGACCTGCCGATGGCCGTCGACGTCGTCTGCGACATGGTCGCGAACTCGCTGATCACGGCGGACGACGTCGAGGCGGAGCGTGGCGTGATCCTGGAGGAGATCGCCATGCACGAGGACGACCCCGGTGACGTCGTCCACGACGTGTTCGCCGAGGCCGTCCTGGGCGCGTCCGCGCTCGGGCGGCCCGTGCTCGGCACCACCGACTCGATCGAGTCGCTCAACAAGGACACGATCGCCGACTACTACCGGGGCCGCTACACGCCGCCCGCGCTCGTCGTCGCGGTCGCCGGCAACATCGACCACGACCGGACGCTCGCCATGGTCGCCGACGCGTTCGCCGACCGGCTCACCGGCCCGGCGGACGCGGACGGGCCGCGCTCCGGCGCCTACGGCTACCCGGGCAAGCCGGGCCTGCTGGTGTCGCGCCGGCCGACCGAGCAGGCGAACGTGGTGCTCGGGACCGCCGGGATGTCCCGGCGCGACCCGCGCCGCTTCGCCCTCGGGCTGCTGTCGACGGCGCTCGGCGGCGGGATGAGCTCGCGGCTGTTCCAGGAGGTGCGGGAGAAGCGCGGGCTCGCCTACTCGGTCTACTCGTTCGCGACCCACTTCGCCGACGCGGGCCTGTTCGGCCTGTACGCCGGATGCGCGCCCAAGCGGGCCCGCGAGGTGCTGGAGATCTGCCGGGACGAGGTCAGGCGGATCGCCGAGCACGGCATCACCCCCGGCGAGCTCGACCGCGCCCGCGGCCAGACCCGCGGCTCGCTCGTCCTCGGGCTGGAGGACACCGGCTCGCGGATGAGCCGGCTCGGCAAGGGTGAGCTGGTCCACGGCGAGCTGCTCTCCGTCGACCAGGTCCTCGAGCGGGTGGACGCGGTGACCCTCGACGACGTCCGGGCGATCGCGGGCGAACTCGTCGCCCAGCCGTGGGGCCTCGGCGTCATCGGCCCGTTCAAGAACGACAACGACTTCGCCACGCTGCTCTCCTGACCGGCGCCGGCGCGTGCCGCCCCGTCGCTAGGCTGGCTGAGCGCCGCGGGCCCGTGGGCGTGCTCGCGCAGGGGTGATGGGTGGCTCAGTGATGATCAATGTGGGTGTGCTCGGGGCGCGCGGCCGGATGGGCGCGACCGTCTGCGCGGCCGTCGAGGCCGCCGACGACCTGGCGCTGGTCGCCGCCGTCGACGCCGGTGACGACCTGGCGACGCTGACCAAGGCCGAGGTGGTCGTCGACTTCACCCACCCCGGCGCGGTGATGGACAACCTGCGCTGGTGCGTCGAGAACGGCCTGCACGCCGTCGTCGGCACCACCGGGTTCGACGACGCGCGGCTGGCGACGGTGCGCGGCTGGCTCGCGTCCGCGCCGGGCGTCGGCGTGCTCGTCGCGCCCAACTTCGGCATCGCCGCGGTGCTCATGATGCGCTTCGCGGCTCAGGCCGCCCGGTTCTTCGAGTCCGTCGAGATCGTCGAGCTGCACCACCCGAACAAGGCCGACGCGCCGAGCGGCACCGCGAGGCGCACCGCCGAGCTGGTCGCCGCCGCCCGCCGCGAGGCCGGACTCACCCCGGGTGGCCCGGACGCCACCACGACGGCGCTGGACGGCGCCCGCGGCGCCTCGGTCGACGGCGTCCCCGTCCACGCGATCCGCCTCGCCGGCCTGGTGGCCCACCAGGAGGTCCTGCTCGGCGGCTCGGGCGAGACCCTCACCATCCGCCACGACTCGCTCGACCGCGTCTCCTTCATGCCCGGCGTCCTGCTGGCCGTCCGCCAGATCGGGTCCCGCCCCGGGCTCACCGTCGGTCTGGACCCCCTGCTGGACCTCTGAGGCGTCTCCGGGCCGCCCTCGCGCCTCGACGCTGGGTGTTTCCTACCCCTCGCTGACGAGCGGGCTGGAGGCGACCTCGGTGCCGTCGTCGAGGGTGGAGAGCCGGAAGTCGGCGAACACGTTCGGGGCGACCTTCTGGAGCTCACGCAGGACCATGACCGCGAGCTGACGGATCTCGACGTCGGCCGACTCGCTGGCTCGCATCGCGATGAAGTGGCGCCAGGCGCGGTAGTTGCCGGTGACGACGATCCTGGTCTCGGTCGCGTTCGGCAGCACCGAGCGGGCGGCCTGGCGGGCCTGCTTGCGCCGTGACGTGGGCGCGGCGACCTCGGCGAAACGCTTCTCCAGGCCCTCCAGCAGCTTCGAGTAGGCCGTGAGGGAGGCGGCCGTCGCCTCCTCGAAGAGCGCGTGCAGCTCCGGGTCGGCGGCAATGACGTCCGGCTCGACCATCTCGGCGTCGCGCTCGGGCACGTAGCGCTGCGAGAGCTGGCTGTAGGAGAAGTGCCGGTGGCGGACCAGCTCATGGGTGAGGCTGCGGGACACGCCGGTGATGTAGACCGTGACGGTGCCGTGCTCCAGCACCGACAGGTGGCCGACGTCGAGGATGTGGCGCAGGTAGCCGGCGTTGGTGGCCGTGGCCGGGTTCGGCTTGTTCCAGCTCTGGTAGCAGGCCCGGCCGGCGAACTCGGCCAGCGCCTGCCCGCCGTCGGCGTCGGTCTCCCACGGCACGTCTGCCGGCGGCAGGAACTCCGTCCGCGCGATCACCTGAACTCGCACTGCCACCTCCACGATCATTCCGCCGCCCGACGAAGCGGCCGATCCACCGTAACCGCCCGGCCGGCCTCGCCGGCCAGGGAGCCACCGCTCCGACTACTGGCCCTGGTGACGCCGACCGCCTGGCCACCGCCTGACCACAGCCTGGCCGAGGCTCCATCGACATGTCCGTCGCCGATTTCCCGTCGAAGCACGACGACCGGCACAGATCCGGACTCCCCGGGCGAGTCCGCACGATCAGGCGGTGTCCGCACCCACCCGCCCGTCCGGTCACCCGGCCGGATGAGGACGGCGGCGCGGGCCCGAGACCGTGGTACACCGGAGAAGGCGACCGCTCCCAAGGCCTACCCGGCGGTCGTCACCGGCGCGGCGACCGGTACTCGCCTCCGGCGGAGCCGGAGGCCGCGTGCCCGCCGCGTCGAACGGCCGGGAGGCTCCGCCCCCGTCACCGCCCGGTCGAGCGGCCCACCGATCGCTGGTCCCCGCCAGCTTCCGGTGGGCCGTCAACCGACCGGGGCCGGGCGGCTCCGGGAGCCCACGTCTCAGGGAGTCCACGTCTCAGGGTCGGCGGGGGCCTGGTCTCCGGTGGCCATGTCCTTGACCTCGTGCGGGCGGCCGTCCTCGAACGGCGGGAACCAGATGGCGCCGATGCCCTTGCGGGAGGCGTAGCGGATCTGCTTCGCGAGCTTGTCGGCCTGGTGGTAGGTCTCGACCTTCAGGCCGCGGGCGCGCAGCGCCGCGGCGGTGGTGACCGCGGCGCGGCGGCGCTCGGCGCTCGGGATGACCACCAGGACGTCCGCCGGGCTCGCCGGGCCGGGGGTGATGAGCTCCTCGGCGACCAGCTTGGCGAAGATCCGGGTCAGGCCGATCGAGATGCCGACGCCCGGCAGGTTGCGCCGGATGAACGAGCCGGCCAGGTCGTCGTAGCGGCCACCGGAGCAGATGCTGCCGAAGCCGGGCCAGTCGACGAACTTCGCCTCGTAGACGGTGCCGGTGTAGTAATCCAGCCCACGGGCGATCGACAGGTCGGCGACGACGCTGCCCGGCGGCAGGTCGGCGAGCTCGTCGAGCACGAACGTGAGCTCGTCGAGTCCCTCGGCGAGCAGGTCGGACTTCACGCCCAGCCCGCCGACGGCCTTGACAACCGCGGCCGACCCGTCGGCCTTCACCGCGGCGAGGTCGAGCACGGCGCGCGCCTGCGCGGACGAGAGCCCGACCTGGTCGACGAGCAGTTTCGCGACGCCGTCCGCCCCGATCTTGTCGAGCTTGTCGGCCACCCGGATGACCGCCACCGGGTCCTCGATGCCGAGGCCCTCGTAGAAGCCCTGCAAGAGCTTGCGGTTGTTGACGTTCAGCGTCCAGGCGGGGATGCCGAGGTCGGTGAGCACCTCGTGCACGATGCGCGGCAGCTCGGCGTCGAAGTACAGCGGGACCTGGTCGACGTTGATGACGTCGATGTCGCACTGGGTGAACTCGCGGAACCGGCCCTCCTGCGGCCGTTCGCCCCGCCAGACCCGCTGGATCTGGTAGCGGCGGAACGGGAACGTCAGGTCGTTGAAGTGCGCCGCGACGTAGCGGGCGAACGGCACCGTCAGGTCGAAGTGCAGGCCGAGCCGGCCGCTGTCGTCCCCGGCCTCGGCCTGCAGCCGGCGCAGCGCATAGACCTCCTGCGAGGTCTCGCCCTTCGCGGCGAGAACGTCGAGCGACTCGACCGACGGGGTCTCCACCGAGCAGAAGCCGTAGCGCTCGAAGGTGGCGCGGATCCGGTCGAGCCAGTCCAGCTCGACGGCCCGTACCCCGGGAAGCCATTCGGGAAAGCCGCTGATCGCGACGGGCCGGACGATCGGGGCGTCACTCATCGCGAGAAACCTGACCTCTCACATGGACTTGGGTAGGGGACGCGGGTCGCCCGGCATTCGCGCTGGCTGTCGTCCCGGCCGCGGGCCGCGTGGCGCGGCCTGGAGGCTCTGGGTGTCATCTCCCAGACAGACATCGCGGCGCGGGGGAGGCCGACGGGCGCTCGTGCGCGGCACTGACCAGCCTGAGCGGCCAGCTCGGGCGGCTACCGATGTCGAGAGAGGTGCACGGCCGGCTACTCTACCCGGCGGCCTCCACGGGGAGTCCGAAGCCCGAAGTGGTCCCGAAGCGGATAGGTTTCTGCCTGTGCGCGCACGACGTGGTGGTTCATCCGGGCTGGCCGGCGACGGAACTGTCTTCGGCATCGACCTCGGGACCACCTTCAGCTGCCTGGCCCGCGTCTCCCCGGCCGGCGAGGCGGAGATCGTGCCGCTGCTGGACGGTTCGTTGACGCTTCCGAGTGTCGTGTTGTTCGTCGGCACCGACGACTACATCACCGGCGAGACCGCCCGCCAGCTCGCCCGCTCCCGGCCGGACGACGTCTGCTCGCTGGTCAAGCGGCGGATGGGCGACGGCGACTGGCGGTTCGCGCCCGGCGGGACCTCGCCGGGGACGGCCTGGTCCGCGCCGGCGGTCAGCGGCCTGATCCTGTCGGCGCTGGTCTCGGACGCCGAGCTCACCGGTGGCGAGCCGGTCCGCGACGTCGTCATCACCGTGCCGGCCTACTTCGGCGACGAGGAGCGCCGCGCGACGGTGCTCGCCGGCGAGTACGCCGGGCTCAACGTCATCGACGTCATCAACGAGCCGACGGCGGCGGCGCTGTCCTACGGCTTCGCGCGGTTCGAGGTGGGTAACCGGCGCACGCTGGCCGGCCCGAGCGCCGCCGACGAGGAGGTCGCCCTCGTCTACGACCTGGGCGGCGGCACGTTCGACGTGACGATCGTGGAGCTGGCCGACCGGCGGGTCTCGGTGGTGGCGATCGACGGCGACCACCAGCTCGGCGGGGCCGACTGGGACGAGAAGCTGGTGCTGCACCTGGCGGACGCGTTCGCCGCCGCGCACCCCGAGCTGCCCGACCTGCTCGACGACGGCGCGTCCGCGCAGGCGCTGGCCCTGGCGGCCGAGCAGGGCCGCCGCGAGCTGACCGACGCGGCCACGACGACGGTGCGCGTCGAGCACGCGGGCGCCGAGCTGGACGTCGAGGTGACCAGGGCCGAGCTGGAGCGGCTGACCAGTGGCCTGCTGGACCGCACGGTCATCCTCACCCACGCGGCCATCGACGCCGCCAGGGCCCGGGGGGTGCGCGGCGTCGACCGGGTGCTGCTCGTCGGCGGCGCGTCCCGGATGCCGGCGGTCGCCCAGCGGCTCGCGGAGGAGTTCAACGTCCCGGTCGAGCTCAACGACCCGGACCTGGCCGTGGCCCGGGGCGCCGCGCTCTACGGCGAGAAGAAGGCCCTCGAGCGCCTCGTCGTCAACGACCTGGTGACCCGCGGCCAGCTGGCCGACGGCGCCGGCGTCGACGCCGCCGACCCGGCCGACCTGGACGCGGCCTGCCGGCGGCTCGCCGAGGCGCTCGGCCTGCCGCCCGCCCGCGTGCGCCGCACCGTCGAGGTGCAGGTCGTCAACGTCATCTCTCGTGGCTTCGGCGTGCTCGCGCTCGACCGCTTCGGCGAGCACGGCGCGGTCTTCCTGGTGCATCGCAACGACCGGCTGCCCGTGATCGTCAAGCGCCCGTTCGGCACGGTCCGCGATGACCAGGACACGGTGACGGTCTACGTCGTCGAGCAGGCCGGCGGCACCGAGTCCCGCCGGATCGAGGACAACAAGATCATCGCCTCCGCCGAGATCACCGACATCCCGCCCGGCTACCCGGCCGGCACGGAGATCGAGATCACGTTCCGGATGGGCTTCGACGGGATCCTCGAGGTCACCGCCCGGCACGAGGGGCTCGCGGACCGGGCGCTGACGGTGCGGGTGGAGACGTCCGCCGCGCTCAGCCAGGCCGACGTCGCGCGCGAGCGCGAGCAGGTCGCGCGGGCCCGGCGGTCCAGGGACGCGAGCCGGTTCAGCAAGCCCGGCGACAGCGGCCCGGGAAAGGGCCCAGGGCCCGGGTTCCGGCGCGGCGGGCTAGGCGGCCCGCCGACCGGCTGGACCTGACCGACGGCCAGGAGGTGCGCGCCCGAGCCTTTCCCGCGCACCCGGCGGCCGACGAGAACGTTCCTGGCGGATGCGGGAAGGGCGACGGAGGGCGGAATCACCAATGCGGCCGTTCGACGCCAATGACTACCGAAGCCGGGTACTTGGGCCGATCCACGCCCGCGGCGGTGTGGAGTACAGCGACCCGTTCGAGGTGTACGACATCCCGCTCGACGAGGCGGCAACCCTCGCGGACACCGCTGTCGCGGCCCAGATCGACGCGGTCTGGGCGTTCTGGCAGCGCAGCCGCGACCATCCCCGCTACCGCGGCGTCATCCTCGGCCTGCTGACCCACCACGACGAGCTCTCCGAGGCGCTGCGTACGCGCGCCTCGCGGACCGAGCTCGCCGAGCGGGTGCGCCTCGCCCGGTCCGAGCGCGAAGGAGAGCGCTTCAAGACCCTGGACGCGGCCGCGGCCCGGCTCGTCGAACGGTTCGGCGGGCTGCCCGAGGACAAGATCGCCGGACTGCGGGCGATCGCCGCGGCGGCCGGCGTGAGCGACGCCGAGTTCGAGGCCCGGATCGCCCACCACAAGCGGCTCGGCGCGGGCGCGCCGGCCAGCACCGGGCGCCGCCAGGTGCCGGCGGAGGTGTTCCGCCAGGTCCGCGCCGACCTGGAGGAGCTGGGCCGGATCGTCGGCGAGGACGCGCCCCGCAGCCTGTTCGAGCTGCTCGGGATCTCGCCTGGCGCCGACCGGGAGACGATCCGCGCGGTCCGCGAGGAGACGGCGGCCCGCAACCGCGCCCGCCGGCCCGACCGGCGCCGCGCGCTGATCGACGACCTGCTCGCCGCCGTGACCACCCTGCTCGTCGACGGCGACCCGGAGGCCTACCTCGACGCGCTCGCCGCGGCGGCGGCCCAGGTGCTGCGCCCCCGGCTCAAGGCGGCGCTGCTCGTCGAGGACCGGCTCACCCCGGACGACGCCAGGACCCTGGTCAAACTGGCGCGCGACGAAGGGCTCGACCCGGCCAGGGCCACCGCCCTGGTCCGCTCCCTGGCCAGGGAGGAAGGCCTCGACGAGGCCGCCGTGGCCGCCGCGCTCGGTGGCGCCGCCGAGCCGCGGACCCAGCCTCGCCCGGCGGCCCCGGTCACTTCGACTCCGACACCGGCGCCGACGCCCCGGACGGAGCCTCGTCCGCTGCCGGCGCCGACGCCGCGGGTCGAGCCCCGCCCACCGGCCCGGCCCGGTCCGGGCACGACCGGCGCGCGGCCGGGCCATCCGGGCTGGCAGGAGGTGCTCGCCCAGGCCAGGGCCGCGCTGGAGGCCGGGACGCCGATCGCCGCCAGCGACGGGCGCGCGTTGGCGCAGGAGCTCGCGGGCGGCGCGCTGCCCCCGATCCGCCAGCTCGGCGAGGAGATCGAGGCCGCCGTCCGACGGTCCATCGAGTGGTGGGCCCAGCTCGTCAGGGCCGTCGCCGACGGCCGCCTCGAGCAGGCCAGCCGGCTGGCCGAGAGCCTCGCCAGGACTGGCCGCGACGTGCCCGGCCCGGAGGGCGCCGAGCTCGCCGAGGTGACCGCGCGGATCGAGGAGCGGCTGCGCCAGGCCGCCGAACTGGTCGCGTCCGCGCCCGCCGGGGGGCCGTCCGAGCGCGCCGCCGTGGCGCTCGCGGCGCTCGAGCTGGTGACCGACTCGGTCGCGGCGCGCGCCCTGCTCGCCGAGAGCCTCGCTCCGCCCTCGGCGCTGGCGGTCACGCGTGGCTCGGGCGCCGTCGAGGTGCGCTGGGCTCCGTCCCCCACCCCCGGGGTCCGTTACCGGGTCACGAGGATCGGAGCCGACGGCTCGGCCCGCACCGTCGGCTCGACCGAGGCGACCTACATCGAGGACGGCGGAGTGCGGGCCGGCGCCGACCTGCCCGGCTACGAGGTCCGCGCCGGCGTCGGCGACATCTGGTCGCGGCCCGCCGTGTGGCCCCAGGTGGTCGAGCCCGAGCCCGAGCCGCCGGCCGTCCCGGTGGCCGAGCCCGCGGCGGACCCCGCCGAACGGCCGGCGGCGGGCGCGCTGGCCGAGCCGCCCGTCAGCCCCGCCACGGCGACGGACCCGGACGCCGGCGCGGACGACGACGAGCGCACCCGGCTGCTCACCCGCACCCCCGCCGACGCCCTCGAGCCGGCCCGTGACCTGGCCGTCGTCGCCGGCAGGCTTCGCTGGGTCTGGCCCGACGGCTGCACCGAGGTCTTCG
The DNA here is from genome assembly GCF_016786325.1 of Frankia nepalensis. Lineage (GTDB taxonomy): Bacteria > Actinomycetota > Actinomycetes > Frankiales > Frankiaceae > Pseudofrankia > Pseudofrankia nepalensis. Next base: position 17,416 of record NZ_JADWYU010000220.1, read on the forward strand.
TCGTCTGGCGGCCCGACGCGCCGCCGATCGCGGCGAACGACCCGGCCGCGCAGTCCCGCAAGGTCACCAACACTCGCTACGAGCTCGACGACGGCTTCGCCCTGCCCGCCGCGCGCCCGTTGCACGTCGCCGTCTTCGGCTGCCTGCGCGATCCGGCCGGCCGCCTCGTCGTCGCCTCCCTCGCCGCCGCGCCGGCCCGCCGCTACCTGCCCGCCCGCGACCGCCTGTAGCGGGCCGTCGCGCGCGGGCGCGTGAACCCCGGTGGCCACATCGGGCAAATAAGGGTGTGAGCACAGAGACCGGTGTCCCCGCGGATGCCGAGGGCTCGGCGGGCTCGGCGCCCGCGCGCCCCGCCGGCCCGGCTGGCGTCGCGGAACCGGACCGGCCACCGGCCCGGTCCGGGCCGACCGACGCGCAGGTCGTAGCCCGCTCGGTCGGCGCGCCCGCGGACTTCGCGGCGCTGTTCGACCGGCACGCGCCGGCGATCCATCGCTACCTGGCCCGCCGGGCCGGCCCCCAGGTCGCCGACGACCTGGTGGCCTCGACCTTCCTGGTCGCCTTCGAGCGGCGGGCCAGTTACGACGGCGCCAGGGCCGACGCGCGCCCCTGGCTGTACGGCATCGCCTCCAACCTCCTCGGCCGGTTCCACCGGGACGAGGAGCGCAGGTTGCGGGCCTACGCCCGCGCCGGCGTCGACGGGCTGGCCGAGGACGGGATCGAGCGCGCCCTGGAACGGGCGGACGCTCAGGCGTCGAAGCGAGCCGTCGCGGCGGCGGTGGCCGAGCTGTCCCCCGAGGACCGGGACGTGCTGCTGCTGTTCGCCTGGGCCGCCCTCTCCTACGCCGAGATCGCCGAGGCGGTCGGCATCCCGCTCGGGACCGTGCGCTCACGACTGAACCGCGCGCGCCGCCGCCTGCGCGCCGCCCTCGGCGCCGACGGCCCCGCCACGGCCCCGCGCCTGATCAAGGAGAGCCACCATGGATGACAGCCTGCCGGGGACCCCGGCGGACGAGTCGGCCGCCCGCGCCGAGCTCGCGCCGCTGGCGTCGCTGTGGACGGACGTGGCGGAGCCAGCCCCCGCCCAGCTCGCCCAGGCCCGCCGACGCCTCCTGGACCGCGTGGCGGCCGTGGACGAGTCCCCGGAGCCGGGCGCCACGGTCACCGGCGCCACGGCGCGGCGGCGCGGCCGGCGGCGCCGGTTCGTCACGGCGCGCCGGGCGGTGGCGGTCGCGGTCGCCGCGGTGGTCGCGGCCGCCGGCCTCTTCGCGGTCGACACCCTGCGCGTGGGCGGCTCGGCCGGGGCCACGGCGGAGGCGGCGACGCTGCTGGAGCAGGCGGCCGTCAACTCGGCGGGGACGGCCGACCCGCCGGTCGGCCCCGCCCAGTACCGGAAGATCACGGTAAGGGCGGTGTGGTCGTCCACCGTGAACGACGAGCACGGCGACGAGGTCACCTGGCTGGACGAGGAGATCATCGAGACCTGGATCCCCGCCGACCCGGCGAGGCCATGGGTCCTGCGCAGGAGCGGCCGTCAGCCGGTGCACTGGTTCGACCCGGCCGACGAGGCCGCCGTCCGGGGAATGGGATTCATGACGCCACCCCAGCCGACGCTGATCCGCGCGGCCGGCGGCGCGTTCTACGGCCCGGCTGCCCCCGGCTGGCAGAACCCGACGCCCGACTTCGTCGCCAGCCTGCCACGCGACCCGGGTCAGCTCCTCGACCGGATCTACCGCGACTCGAAGGGCCAGGGAAGGTCGAGGCACGGCGAGGCGCTGGTGTTCATCGCCGACCTGCTGCGGGGCGGGTTCGTGCCGGTGGACCTGCGGGCCGCCCTGTTCCGCGCGGCGACAGGCATTCCCGGGGTGGAGGTGACCGACCATGCCGCGAACCTGGCCGGCCGGGCCGGCGTCGCGATCGGCCGGGACGAGGGCGGCGACACCCGTCAGGAGATCATCTTCGATCCGGCGACCGGCGAGTACATCGGCGAGCGGGAGGTCGTCCTGCGCGACGGCTGGATGTCCGGCGTGCCGGCGGGTACCGCGATCTCCTACACGGCCGTGACCACCGAGGTGGTTGACTCCACCCCGGACGGCCCGGAGATCCGTGACCCGGTACCGACCAAGGCTCCCGAGAGCGGGCAGCCGGCGAGCCCGACGGGCTGAGCCGGCCGCGTCGACCCGCCCGACGGCCGCGTGCCGTGGAGCCGACGCCAGCGGGAGCCCGAGGCGAGGGCCGAAAGCGTTACGAGCGGGCGTCGCGTCAGGTCTGGCGGGCCACATTTCTCAGGAAGGAGGTCATGAGTGCCAGGGCCGCGGGGCAGGACATCGGGGCGGCGGGAGGATGGTCGAATGGACCTACGCGACCCGTGACCCGCCGAACCAGCAGTGCTGCGGGGCCCTGGGCGCGCTCAGGCCAGATGTCCCCCTCAGCCTGACCAGCCGGCCTCCACAGGAAAGGGCCAGTCGATGACCGGTGCCGCGGACGCCCCCGCCACGCAGCTCGCCGAGTTCACCGCCGACCTCCCCGCCGGGCCGTCGCCCGCGGCCGCGAACGCCGGCGGGCCGATCTCCGACGAGGAGGTGGCGCTGCTCGACGCCTACTGGCGGGCGGCGAACTACCTGTCCGTCGGGCAGATCTACCTGCTGGACAACCCGCTGCTGCGCGAGCCGCTCGAACCGGCGCACGTCAAGCCACGCCTGCTCGGCCACTGGGGGACCACCCCAGGGCTCAACCTGGTCTACGCGCACCTCAACAGGGTGATCAGGGCACGTGACCTGGACATGATGTACATCATCGGCCCGGGGCACGGCGGTCCTGGCATCGTCGCGAACGCGTATCTCGAGGGCACCTACTCCGAGGTCTATCCGACGATCGGCCAGGACGAGGCCGGGATGCGCCGGCTGTTCCGACAGTTCTCGTTTCCCGGTGGGATCCCGAGCCACGTGGCCCCGGAGACACCCGGCTCGATCCACGAGGGCGGTGAGCTGGGCTACGCGCTGGCGCACGCCTACGGCGCCGCGTTCGACAACCCCGACCTGGTCGTCGCCTGCGTCGTCGGCGACGGCGAGGCCGAGACCGGTCCGCTGGCGGCCAGCTGGCATTCGAACAAGTTCCTCGACCCCACGCACGACGGCGCCGTGCTGCCGATCCTGCACCTCAACGGCTACAAGATCGCCCAGGCCACCGTGCTCGCCCGCATCCCCGAGGCCGAGCTGGACGCGCTGATGCGTGGCTATGGCTACGCCCCGCTGCATGTCACCGCCGAGGTGGGCGAGGACCCGGCCGACACCCACCGCCGGCTCGCCGCCGTGCTGGACGAGGCGCTCGACGAGATCGCCCGGATCCAGCGCGAGGCCAGGGCCGCCACGGCCGCGGGCACAGAGGTTCCCCGGCAGGCCTGGCCGATGATCGTGCTGCGGACCCCCAAGGGCTGGACGGGGCCGCGCGAGGTCGACGGCAAGCCGGTCGAGGGCACCTGGCGCTCGCACCAGGTACCGATCACCGATGCGCGGGCGCACCCGGACCGGGTCGCCGAGCTCGCGGACTGGATGCGTAGCTACCGTCCCGAGGAGCTTTTCGACGCCACCGGGCGGCTGCGCCCGGAACTGGCCGCGCTCCCCCCGGCGGGGCAGCGGCGGATGAGCGCGAACCCGCACGCCAACGGCGGCGAGCTGCTGCGCGCGCTCACGCTGCCCGACTTCCGCGGCTACGCCGTCGAGGTGGCCGCTCCCGGCCGTTCGTCCACGTCGGCGACGACGGTGCTCGGCGCGCTGCTGCGTGACGTCATCCGAGCCAACCCGACGACCTTCCGGCTGATGGGCCCGGACGAGACCGCCTCGAACCGGCTCGGCGCGGCCTTCGAGGTCACCGACCGGGTCTGGGAGGGGGAGATCCTGCCGACGGACGAGCACCTCGCCCGCGCGGGACGTGTCATGGAGGTGCTCTCCGAGCACCTGTGCCAGGGCTGGCTGGAGGGCTACCTGCTCACCGGCCGGCACGGCCTCTTCTCCTGCTACGAGGCGTTCATCCACATCGTCGACTCGATGGTCAACCAGCACGCCAAGTGGCTGAAGACCACCCGCGAGATCCCCTGGCGCCGCCCGATCGCGTCGCTGAACTACCTGCTCACCAGTCACGTCTGGCGCCAGGACCACAACGGCTTCTCCCATCAGGACCCCGGCTTCATCGACCACGTCGTCAACAAGAAGGCCGAGGTCGTCCGCGTCTACCTGCCGCCGGACACGAACACGCTGCTCTCGGTCGCCGACCACTGCCTGCGCAGCCGGGACTACATCAACGTGATCGTGGCTGGCAAGCAGCCGGCGCTGAACTACCTGACCATGGAGGAGGCGATCGCCCACTGCACCCGGGGCCTGGGGATCTGGGACTTCGCCAGCAACGACCAGGACGGCGCGGACGCCGGCGGGGACGGGCTGCCGGACGTGGTCATGGCCTGCGCGGGCGACGTTCCGACGCTGGAGACGCTCGCCGCCGTCGACCTGCTGCGCCGCCACCTCCCGAAGCTGCGGGTCCGGGTGGTCAACGTCGTCGACCTGATGGCGCTGCAGAGCGAGTCGGAACACCCGCACGGCATCTCCGACGCCCGGTTCGACGCGCTGTTCACCCCTGACCGGCCGGTCATCTTCGCGTACCACGGCTATCCGTGGCTCATTCACCGGCTGACCTATCGGCGGACGAACCACCACAACATGCACGTCCGTGGCTACGTCGAGGAAGGCACCACGACCACGCCGTTCGACATGGTGATGATGAACCGGCTGGATCGGTTCCATCTGGTCGCGGACGTGATCGACCGGGTTCCGGCCCTCGGTGCCCGGGCCGCGCACGTCCGGCAGGCGATGGTCGACGAGCGGCTGCGGGCGCGTGCCTACACCCGCGAGCACGGCGAGGACCCGCCCGAGATCCGCGACTGGGTCTGGCCGTACTGAGCCGCTGCCGGACGTCCTTGCATACCTCCTGGTCGCGGGTCGGGCGTGAACCACGACCACGGGGGATGAGTCGTACGGCAATCCCGGCAACTCGCTGGAGCTGATGACGCGTGATCAGGAGATCTCCACCCGCCGACGGGCACGCCGCGGCGCGACCGGCCGCGCCAGCCGGCCCTGCGGTGGCGACCGGCCCGGACGTGCTGGTGGTGAACGCGGGCTCGGCGACGCTGAAGCTGGCGCTGGTCGCGCCTGACGACGAGCTGCGCGGCGCGCGCGAGCTGGCCGCGCCGGGCGGCCGGGCCGACCTCGCCGAGGTCCGCGCCGCGGTCGACGAACTGCTCGCCGAGGCTGGTCTCGACCGGCGCGCGGACGGCGGCGCCCGGGTGGCCGTGGGCCACCGGGTGGTGCACGGCGGCAGGGACTTCGCGGCGCCCGTCCGGATCGACGCGGCGGTGGCCGCGCGCCTGGCCGAGCTCACGGCGCTCGCGCCGCTGCACCAGCCGGCGGCGCTCGCGGCGCTCGACGAGGTCCGCGAGGTGCTTCCCGGTGCCGTCCAGGTCGCCTGCTTCGACACCGCCTTCCATGCCACCCTGCCGCCAGCCGCCGCCACGTACGCGGTTCCGGCGTCCTGGCGGGAGCGGTACGGAGTCCGGCGCTACGGCTTCCACGGCCTGTCCCATGCCTACGCCTCCCGCCGGGCCGCGGAGCTGACCGGCGCCCGCCGGGTCGTCACCTGCCACCTCGGTTCGGGCGCGTCGCTCGCGGCCGTCCTGGACGGGGCGAGCGTCGACACCACGATGGGCTTCACCCCGCTCGAAGGGCTGGTGATGTCGACCCGGTCCGGCGACGTCGACCCGGGGCTGCTGCTGTGGCTGCAGACCTCGGCCGGCCTCGGCGCCGGCGAGCTCCAGGACGCGCTGTTCCACGCGTCCGGGCTGCTCGCGCTCGCGGGCACCGCCGACATGCGCGCCGTCGTCGACCGTGCCGCCGGGCGCGACGAGGCCGCCGTCCTCGCGCTGGACGTCTACCTGCGTCGCCTACGCGCCGGCATCGCCGCGATGACGGCTTCCCTCGGCGGTCTGGATGCCCTGGTCTTCACCGGCGGCGTCGGCGAGCGTTCCCCCCAGATCCGGGCCGCCGCGGCGGACGGCCTGGCCTTCCTCGGCGTCGGGATAGACCCCGCCCGCAATGCCGGTCACGCCGCCTCGGCCGGAGACACGGACCTCACGGGCGAGGGCGCTTCCACCCGCGTCCTCGTGGTCGCCGCTCGCGAGGACCTGGAGATAGCCCGCGGCGTCCGTTCCGTGCTGGCCGCCGGGTGACACCGGGCCCGCCCAGGGTGCCGAGCCCCGCGCGCGGCGACCGGTTGATCTCGACCAGCTCACCGGGGCCGGTCGTGGTCGGGCGCGTTCCTCGCGGAGGCGGGCGACGGCGCCGGCGCGGAGTCGCCCGACTGGTGCCAGCCGAGGGCGCGCAGGCCGGACAGGACGGCGAGCGCGACCAGGAGGGCCAGCATGGCGACCTTGGCCGGGCCGAGGACCCAGGCGGCGAGACTGCTGCGCTCCCGGGTGAGCAGGATCGTCGCGGCGAACGACGACGGAACGGCGATGACCGCCACGGCGTCGGGGCCGAGCTCGAACGGCAGCGCCGCCAGGGCCACGGCCAGCGCCATCAGCACGAGGATGGCGACGGTCACCCGGGAGACGTCGGGTGAGATCGACAGGCCGACGGCGAGCTGGGCCCGGCTCGGACGGCGCACGTCTGTCGTGTAGTACGCGTAGACCTCCCGGTTGTGCTGCACGTCCTCGACGTAGGTCCGCTCGACCGGGCGGCCGAGCAGGTCGAGGACGACCGGGTGGCTGATCTCGATGCTCGAGTCGTCGGTGCCGATGCTGACGTGATAGCTGCCGAAGCTGCCAGGGTCGAGGTCGAGCAGCGCGACCGGCGCCAGCGCGACCGCGCCGGCCACGCGCCGCCACCGCCAGCCGCGGCTCGCGAGCACCGGCGCGGGGGGACGGCGGCTCAGGGCCGCCCGGCGTTCCTCGGTCATCTTGATGAGGCTGGGCCGGTACGGGTCCAGGGTGACCGCGGCCAGGGCCTCCCAGCGCCGGCCGTACTCGGCGACCGTCGAGAGCACCGGCACGGCGGCGGGCCCGGCCGTGGCGAGGTCGCCGACCCAGTCGACGAACGCGGCCAGGTAGCCCTCGATGTCGTCGAGGCCCAGCGGGGTGGGCACGTCCGGGTCGCGCCACAGCTCGCCGACGGCGATCAGCAGCGTGTCCGCGCTGGACAGCGGGTCGAACGGCTCGTCGAGGGCCGCGACCAGCTCGCGCTGCGCGGGCGCGGCGAGCGCCGCCCAGCGACGCAGCCTCGGCTCGGGCACCGCCAGGTCCGCCGACTGCTCCAGGTAGGTGCGCAGCTCGCCGACGGCCAGCGGACGGCGCCGGCTCGGCGAGACGAGCCCGAGGTGGTTGCCGGAAAGCTTCCCTGGCCGGAACCGGGAGATGGCGTCCACGACCCGGCGCACGGTCGGCGCCGCCGGCAGGCCGATCTCCTCGGCGAGCCGCGTGACGACGTTGCCCTGCAGGGCCACCGAGGTGGGGTAGGGCACCAGGTGGGCGGCGTCACCGCCAGGGCCGGCGAGGTCGAAGGCGACCAGCGCCCGCTTCGGCAGCGTGGACAGCGGAAGCAGGACGGACACCTCGGCCGGCAGATGGCCGCGGGTGTCGACCCGGCCGGTCGGCGGGACGACGGCGGCGAGCAGGCCGTCCAGCGGCCCCCAGTTGACCGACCGGGCCAGCCGCGCGCGGTTCGCCGACAGCAGGGTGAACTGGTCGACGACCCGCCGGCGCAGGCCGCGGAACTCCTCCGGCGGCGCGAGCAGCGTCGTGGTCACCTCGTCGACGTCGGTCAGGTCGAGGACCGGCGCCTCCGACGCGTCGTCCCGCCGCCGCCACCTGCGCGCGGGGTCATCCGCGGCTGTCATCGTGCCTATCCGCCCGCTCGAGTAGCCAGAAGGTGGTCACTGCCCGTGGTCACCGGTGCAGACTAGGGCATATCGACCGACGGATGCGCTCGTGCCGCTGACGGGTGCGTCGCGGCGCGCTAGCCTGACCGGAGGAAGTCTCGCCGCCGGACGGACGGATCATCATGCCGAAGAACTTCGGTCTCGGTGTCTCGGTGCGCACGCACCCGCGTGGCGCCGGCCGCTCCCTCGTCCGGCTCGCCCGCCGGGACCTCTGGCAGCGACTCGACCGGAGCATGACCTTCCGGGGCCGTGCCGTCGACCCCACGTCGCCCAAAGCGGAGGGCTGAGCGGGCTGGGTGAACGTGGTCGCCGCCCTTCGGGCGGCTTCCCGGAGGCCCACTCAGCCATGTCTGCCCCGGGGGGCGACCCCCGGACCCCCGGTGTCGGGCTTCGCCCGACCGGGTGGTTGCCCGACCGGGTGGTTGATGTTCGCGGTGGCGTGAGGGTCTCAGCGGTCGCGTGAGGGCGTTCGCGGGGACGTTGGGTCTTCGCGGGGACGTGGAATGTTCGCGGTGGCGTGGGGCCTTCGTGGTCGCTGAGGGCCTTCGCGGTGGCGCGGGGATGCCCGTGGTGACGCGGGGATTTTCGCGGGGGCGGATCTAGGGATGGCGGCGCCTTGGGCGCGGTGTGGCCGGGGTGGTGGGATCTCGCGCCGTATCGTCGGTGTGGCTGGGCTCTCGTCCGGTGGTGAACGTCGGCGGGTCGGCGCGCGGTCGGGTCCGGCGGGAGAATGGGAGCCCGGGTCCGTGGACCCGAGGCCGGGCGGGCCGAGGCCGCCGGGAGTTCGAGCCGATCGTGATGTCGGAGGTGCCAGCTAACGTGGCCGGTATGTCAGTGTTGCCCGTGGCGCCGTTCGGGCGCCTGATCACCGCCATGGTGACGCCGTTCCTCCCGGACGGCGGCCTCGACCTCGACGGCGCGGCCGCCCTGGCGAGCCACCTGGTGGACGCGGGCAACGACGGCCTGGTGATCAGTGGGACCACCGGTGAGTCGCCGACCACCTCCGACGCGGAGAAGGACCTGCTGCTGCGCGCCGTGCTCGAGGCGGTCGGCGACCGCGCGGCCGTCCTCGCGGGCGTGGGCACCAACGACACGCGCCACACCATCGAGCTCGCCAGGTCGGCCGAGCGGGCAGGCGCGCACGGCCTGCTGGTGGTGACGCCGTACTACAGCAAGCCGCCGCAGGCCGGCCTCGCCGCGCACTTCCGCGCGGTCGCCGACGCCACCGGACTGCCGGTGATGATCTACGACATTCCGGGGCGGACCGGGGTGCCGGTGCTCACCGAAACCATGGTGGCGCTCGCCGAGCACCCGCGCATCGTCGCGGTGAAGGACGCCAAGGCCGACCTGGAGGAGTCCTCCTGGGTCATGGCCAGGACCGATCTTGCCTACTACTCCGGCGACGACGTGCTGACCCTTCCGTTCCTCGCGGTCGGTGCCGTCGGTCTCGTCAGCGTGGCCGCGCACGTCGCGGCGCCGGCGCTGGCCGCCATGATCGCGGCGTTCGACGCCGGCGACCCGGTGGCGGCCCGGCGGCTGCACCAGGACCTGCTGCCCATTTTCAAGGGCATTTTCCGAACTCAGGGAGTGATTACCACGAAGGCCGCTTTGACCCTGCGAGGGCTGCCCGCCGGCCCGGTCCGCCCGCCGCTGGCGGACGCGACCGAGGCGGAGATCGCGCAGCTGCGCCTCGACCTGGCCGCCGCGGTTCTGGAACCGCCGGGAAGCGAGGCGCGGGCCACCGCGCCGGTCGCGGCTGGCGTGGCTTCATGAGCCATCCGCACCCGGGGCTCGGTGCCCCGCCGCCGCTGCCTCCCGAGGGCCTGCGGATCATCCCGCTCGGTGGACTCGGCGAGATCGGTCGGAACATGACCGTCTTCGAGTTCGACGGCCGGCTGCTCATCGTCGACTGCGGCGTGCTGTTCCCGGAGTCGGACCAGCCCGGCATCGACCTGATCCTGCCGGACTTCAGCGCGATCCGGGACCGGCTGAACGACGTCGAGGCGATCATCCTCACCCACGCGCACGAGGACCACATCGGCGCGGTTCCTTACCTGTTGCGCGAACGGGCGGACATCCCGCTGATCGGCTCCCGGCTGACGCTGGCGCTGATGGTCGCCAAGCTCCAGGAGCACCGGATCAAGCCGGTGACGCTGCAGATCGCCGAGGAGCAGCACCACACCTTCGGCCCGTTCGACTGCGAGTTCCTCGCCGTCAACCACTCGATCCCCGACGCGGTCGCGGTCGCGATCCGCACGGCGGCCGGGCTGGTGCTGCACACCGGCGACTTCAAGATGGACCAGCTGCCGCTCGACGGCCGGCTCACCGACCTCGGCGGGTTCGCCCGGCTCGGCCTCGAGGGCATCGACCTGCTGATGTCGGACTCGACGAACGCCGAGGTCCCCGGCTTCGTCACCCCCGAGCGGGAGATCGCCCCGGTGCTCGACGGGGTGTTCCGCGACGCAGGCAAGCGGATCATCGTCGCCTGCTTCGCCAGCCACGTGCACCGGGTGCAGCAGGTCCTGGACGCGGCCGAGGCGCACGGCCGTTCCGTCGCCTTCATCGGCCGCTCGATGGTCCGCAACATGGGTGTCGCCCGTGATCTCGGCCTGCTGCGGGTGCCGCCGGGCCTGATCGTCGACGCCCGCGACGTCGAGTCGCTGCCCGACCGCAACATCTGCCTGGTCTCGACCGGCTCGCAGGGCGAGCCGCTCTCGGCGCTGTCGCGGATGGCCAACCGGGACCACGCGATCCGGATCGAGGCCGGCGACACGGTCGTGCTCGCCTCCAGCCTGATCCCCGGCAACGAGGAGTCGGTCTACCGGGTCATCAACGGGCTGACCCGGTGGGGCGCCAAGGTGGTCCACAAGGGCGTCGCCAAGGTGCACACCTCCGGGCACGCGCCCGCCGGCGAGCTGCTCTACGTCCTGAACGCGACGCGGCCGTCGAACATGATGCCGATCCACGGCGAGTGGCGGCACCTGCGGGCACACGCGGCGCTCGCCGAGCTGACCGGCGTGCCCGCCGACCGGATCGTGCTCGCCGAGGACGGCATGGTCGTCGACCTCGTCGAGGGCCAGGCGAACATCACCGGGTCCGTGCCCTGCGGCTACGTCTACGTCGACGGGATGGCGGTCGGCGACGTCGGCGAGTCGAGCCTGAAGGACCGGCGCATCCTCGGCGAGGAGGGCTTCATCACGATCACCGCCGTGGTGGACGCCGCCGCCGGCAAGGTCGTCGCCGGGCCCGACCTGGTCGCCCGTGGGTTCTCCGACGACAGGGGCGCCTTCGACAAGGTCCGCAAGATGGTGGCCGACGGGCTCGCCGATGGCATGCGCAACGGCATGACCGACGTCAACGCCCTCCAGCAGCTCGTCCGCCGGATCGTGGGTCGTTGGGTCAGCGACACCTACCGCCGCCGCCCCATGATCGTCCCCGTCGTCGTCGAGGTATGACGCCCCGATGGGTCCGCGGCGCGCCCGGAAGGTCGGGGTTGCCGGGAGTGGTGCGGCGGGGCTTGTAACGTTCTGACGTGGCCACACGCACGACCGGTACGAGTGCACGCGTCCGGGGAGGAGCGGCCTCGTCCCGGAGCGCCAGCGGCACCAGCCGGCCGGCCTCCCGTGGCCGTGGCGCGGGCACGACCCGTTCGTCGTCAGGCGGCGCCGCGCGCCGCGACCCCGGCACGCCGTGGGCGCTCGCGCTGACGCTGCTGCTCCTGCGCGGCGTGGCGCGGCTGTGGCGCGCGCTCGCGGCCATGTTCGGCTCGACGCTGCGGCACCTCAACCGTGGCGGGCGCGAGCTGCGGATCGAGCCGGAGCACCGGCGCGACGGTGTCGGGCTCGCCACGCTCGGCGGCGCGATCCTGACGATGGCCGCCGTGTGGTTCCACGCGGCCGGCCCGGTCGGCTCGGTGCTCGACGTCTCGCTGCGGTTCCTGTTCGGCGCCGGCGCCCTGCTGCTCCCCGTGATCGGGCTGTGCGCGGCCTGGCGGCTGGTGCGGGCGCCGGCGGACCCGGACAGCCGCGGCCGGGTGGTCATCGGCTGGTTCGCCACGACGCTGGGCGCGCTCGGCTTCTACCACGTGGTGCGCGGCACCCCGGACTTCTCGGGCGGCTCCAGGTCCCTGCGCGCGGCCGGCGGCGTGGTCGGGTTCGCCGGCGCCTCGCCGCTCGGGGCCGCTGTCACGCCGTACGTCGCCGCGCCGTTGCTCATCCTGCTGGCGCTGTTCGGCGCCCTTGTGATCACTCGGACGCCGCTGCGCCAGGTCCCGGCCCTGTTCGCCGGGGTCGTCGACAAGCTCGCCACCGGGCTGCGGGACGACCGGGACTCCCCGAACTCCGGCGGCCGGGCCCCGCGCGGGTCCCGGCTCCCGGGCGACGGCCTGGACGAGCTCGACGACGAACCGGTCGTCCCACCCGGCCGGGCGGGGCTCGTCGACGAGCTGCTCGACGGTGCCGCGCCGGCAGGCGGACGGGGCCGCTCCCGGGCTCGGCGCCGGGTCGGCAAGGCCGGCGCCGAGGTGTACGACGCCGACGCCGAGTTCGCCGGCCCGGCCGGCCGGAGGGTTCCGCCGCCGGACAGCCACGGCCCAGGCGTCGAGGTCGGCGACATCCTCGATCTCGATCTGGGCCTCGACCTCGGGCTCGATCCGGAGGCCGAGGTGGCCGAGCCCGCCGCCCCCCGCCGCGCGGCACGTCAGCCGGGGCCGGCGTCCGACCGGCGGCAGGGCCAGCGATCGGCCCGGTCCGGGGCGGACGGCGGGGCTGGCGGGGGAGCGGCCGGGGCGGACGACGAGATCGAGCGGCTCGTGCCGGTCCCGGTCGAGGGCGACTACACGCTCCCGTCGCCGACGCTGCTGAAATCCGGCACCCCTCCGAAGCTGCGTTCCGCCGCGACCGACACGGTGATCGCTTCGCTCACCGACGTGTTTGCCCAGTTCAAGGTGGATGCCCGGGTCACCGGCTTCACCCGCGGCCCGACGGTCACCCGGTACGAGGTCGAGCTCGGCTCGGCCGTCAAGGTCGAGCGGATCACCCAACTGGCGAAGAACATCGCCTATGCGGTGAAAAGTCCAGATGTCCGTATCATCAGCCCGATCCCGGGTAAGAGCGCGGTCGGCGTCGAGATCCCGAACACCGACCGGGAGCTGGTCTCGCTCGGCGACGTGCTGCGAAGCTCCGACGCCACAGGCAACCCGCACCCCCTGCTCGTCGGGCTCGGCAAGGACATCGAAGGCGGATACGTCCTCGCGAACCTGGCGAAGATGCCGCACATCCTCATCGCCGGCGCGACTGGCGCCGGTAAGTCGACGTGCATCAACACGCTCATCACAAGCGTCCTCGCGCGGGCGACCCCCGATCAGGTACGGATGGTGCTCGTCGACCCCAAACGCGTCGAGCTGACCAGCTATCAAGGAATTCCGCACCTCATCACGCCCATCATCACGAATCCCAAGAAAGCTGCGGACGCGCTGCAGTGGGTCGTGAAGGAGATGGAAAACCGGTATGAGGATCTCGCGGCCTGCGGCGTGCGCCATGTGGACGACTTCAACCGCAAGGTCCGCAATGGTGAGATCGTCGCGCCGCCCGGCTCGGAGCGCGTCTACACGCCCTACCCGTACATCCTGACGATCGTCGACGAGCTGGCCGACCTGATGATGGTCGCCCCGCGCGACGTCGAGGACGCCATCTGCCGGATCACCGCGATGGCCCGTGCCGTCGGCATCCACCTCGTGTTGGCGACCCAGCGGCCGTCCGTCGACGTCGTCACCGGTCTGATCAAGGCCAACGTGCCCTCCCGGCTGGCGTTCGCGACCGCGTCGCTCGCCGACAGCCGCACGATCCTCGACCAGGCCGGGGCCGAGAAGCTCGTCGGCCTGGGCGACGCGCTGTTCCTGCCGATGGGGGCGAGCAAGCCGGCCCGCATCCAGGGCGCCTACGTCTCCGAGGACGAGATCGCGGCGATCGTCGACCACACCAAGGAACAGGCGCCCCCCGCGTTCCGCGAGGACGTGTTCGAGGAGGAGTCCGGGCCGCGCAAGGAGATCGACGAGGAGATCGGCGACGACATGCAGCTGTTCCTGCAGGCCGTTGAGCTCGTCGTGAGCACCCAGTTCGGGTCGACCTCGATGTTGCAGCGCAAGCTGCGGGTCGGTTTCGCGAAGGCCGGGCGGCTGATGGACCTCATGGAGAGCCGAGGGATCGTCGGGCCCAGCGAGGGCTCGAAGGCCCGTGATGTCCTGGTGATGCCCGATGAGTTGGAAGGACTTCTCACCACGCTCCGGAGTGGCTGACGTCGGTCAGTTGCTCTGCCGGGGACTTGTGGCGGGTTTCGATTCCCGGCGGTGAATCGTAAACTCAGGCAACGTCTGTTCATCGTCGTTGACCGCTCCCACCCGTTGCCCGTTGATCGTCCTTGGCCGCCGGCGCTCGTCGCCGCCGTGTCGATGTCGAGTCATCGGCGCCGCGACGGCGCGGATCAGCGCCGGACGCGTGCGGAGGTTCGCTCGTGGTGGCTGTCGAACCGCGCGACCAGCACCATGACTCCGACGACGGGCCCGTCGAGGGGCGGCTCGTCGAGGGGCGGCTAGTGAAGAAGCAGGAAGCCGTCGTGCCCGACGCCCGGGCCGGCGCCGACGAGCCCGCCACGGTTGGCGGCCGCCTGGCGAGGGCGCGGGCCGCCACCGGGATGTCGGTCGACGAGGTCAGCGCTCGTACCCGGATCAGGGCGACGCTGATCCGCCAGATGGAGCAGGACGACTTCTCCATGGTCGGCGGCGTCGTCTACGCCCGCGGCCACATCCGGGGGATCGCCCGCGCCCTCGAGATCGACCCGGAGCCGCTGCTCGCCGCCTACGACTCCACCCACGAACGGGCGCCCACCCCGTCGTTCGCGCCCACGAGCTCCTTCGACCCGTTGCGGCACGGTGAGAGCCGCCGCGGCGGGCGGCGCTGGGGCACCGCCATGGTCGTGTCGGCGGCCGTGCTCTGCCTGCTCGCGCTGATCGCGCTGGTGATTCCTGGCTCGTCGGGCGACGACGGCGAGACCCCGGCCGTGGCCACGCCCACGCCGACGGCCAGCGCCGCGCCGGCGGTCGCGGCGCCTCCCAGCACCGCGACCGCGCCGCCGACGCAGGTCAGCCTGCGCCTCGCGGCCGTCGACGCCCAGAGCTGGCTGGAGGTCAGCGACGACAGCGACCAGGTGGTGCTGCGCCAGATCCTCGCCCAGGGCGACAGCAGGACGCTGACCGCCAAGTCGCTGCGGGTCAAGATGGGCAACGCGGGCGCGATGGACCTGTCCTGCAACGGCCAGAGCCTGGGCAAGCTGGGCGGGCCGGGCCAGGTGGTCACCGTGCAGGTCGCGCTTACCCCCTCGGGGAACTGCGCGGTCAACGGCGCCCCTCCGGCGGCGGGTGGGCCCAACTAGCCGCGAAACGGCGTGAGAAAGGCCGCCGAGCCCCCGGGTAGCGCGTTTTGCTCGGCGTGGGCGGCAGGAGCGGCGGCGTCCGCTCGCGGTTGCCCGGTAGCCTGACCTGGTGTCCGCTGGTCAAACCCGTCGCGTCGCGCTCGTCACGCTGGGTTGTTCGCGCAACGAGGTCGACTCGGAGGAACTCGCCGCCCGCCTCGCCGCGGGCGGCTGGCAGGTGGTGGACGACGCCACCACCGCCGATGCCGTGGTGGTGAACACCTGCGGCTTCGTCGACGTCGCCAAGAAGGACTCGATCGACGCGCTGCTCGCCGCCGACGGCCTGCGCGCGGCGCCCGGCGCCCAGACCTCCCGGACCGGCGACGGGGTCGCTCCCGTCGGCGATCCGGCGGGAAGCCCGGGCGCGGGGCCGCGAGCCGTCGTCGCCGTCGGCTGCCTCGCCGAGCGCTACGGAGCGGAGCTCGCCGAGAGCCTGCCCGAGGCGGACGCCGTGCTGGGCTTCGACGCCTACCCGGACATCGCCGCGAAGCTACGCGCGGTGCTCGACGGCGAGCGGCCGGCCGCGCACACCCCCCGCGACCGCCGGAGCCTGCTGCCGATCACGCCGGTCGACCGGGGCCGGGCGGCCGTGGCCGGCGTGGTGGTGCCGGGGCACGGCACCCTGGCGTCCGAGACGGCGCGCGCGGTGGCGGCTCCGGTGGTCCGGCGCCGGCTCGACGACGGCCCGGTGGCCGCCCTGAAGATCTCCAGCGGCTGCGACCGGCGATGCGCCTTCTGCGCGATCCCTTCGTTTCGAGGCTCGCACGTCTCCCGGCCGCCCGAGGACATCCTCGCCGAGGCGGAGTGGCTCGCCGGGCAGGGCGCCCGTGAGCTGGTGCTGGTCAGCGAGAACTCCACCTCCTACGGCAAGGACCTCGGCGACCTGCGCGCGCTGGAGAAGCTGCTGCCCCAGCTCGCCGCGACCGCCGGGATCGTCCGGGTCCGGCCCGTCTACCTGCAGCCGGCCGAGCTGCGCCCCTCGCTGCTCGAGGTGCTGCTGACGACGCCCGGCGTCGCGCCCTACCTGGACCTGTCGTTCCAGCACGCGAGTCCCACGGTGTTGCGCCGGATGCGCCGTTTCGGCGGCTCGGTCGACTTCCTCGATCTCCTGCGCCGGGGCCGCGCCCTCGCGCCCGCGCTCGGCGCCCGCTCGAACGTGATCGTCGGTTTCCCCGGCGAGACCGCGGCGGACTTCGACATCCTGACCGCCTTCCTCGAGGAGGCGGATCTGGACGCGGTGGGCGTGTTCGGCTACTCGGACGAGGAAGGCACCGAGGCCGTCGGGCTGCCCGGCAAGCTCGACCCGGACGAGATCGAGGATCGCCGCGCCCAGGTCGCCGACCTGGTGGAGCAGCTGACGGCGGCGCGCGCCGAACGGCGCGTCGGCGAGACCGTCGAGGTGCTCGTCGAGGAGATCTCCGACGGCGGCCACGCCTACGGCTGCGCGGCGCACCAGCAGCCCGAGACCGACGGCGCCTGCGCCGTGCGGCTGCCGGGCGCGCCCGGCGGGCCGGGCGGGGCGGACGGTCCGCCGGTGGCGGTCGGCGACCTGGTGGCGGCCCGGGTGATCGGCGCGGAGGGGGTCGACCTCGTGGCCGACTTCGTCTCGGTGCTCGATCGGGCCCGCGTTCCCGGCACGCCCCCCGGGGTCCGCGAGGGGACGGCCATGCCAGGCCGGGACGTCCCGCTGGCCGGGGCGCGCGCGTGACGGTGACCGGCGTCCGGGTGGGGACACCGTGAGCGGCTCCGCGGTCACCTCCGGCGTGCCGGCTCCGGACGACGAGGCCATGCCCGCCGCGATGCCCCCTCCGGTCGCCGACCTCCCGGGTCCTCCGGCACCCCCCGCGACTCAGGCACGGCTGCTCAACATCGCCAACATATTGACGATCATGCGGCTGGTGCTCGTGCCGGTCTTCGTCGCCTTCCTGTTCGTCGGCCCGGATGACGCCGTCTGGCGGATCGCCGCGTTCGCCGCGTACGCGGTCGCCGCGATCACCGACCAGATCGACGGCGCCGTCGCCCGTAGCCGGGGACTCGTCACCGACTTCGGCGCGTTCGTCGACCCGGTGGCCGACAAGGCGCTGACCGGCGCCGCGCTGGTGTCGCTGTCGATCCTCGACGAGGTCCCGTGGGCGGTCACGGCCGTCATCGTCGTCCGTGAACTGGGAGTAACCCTCCTGCGGCTGTGGGTGATCCGGTTCGGCGTGATCGCGGCGAGCCGTGGTGGCAAGCTCAAGACGTTGCTGCTCAACATCTCGCTCGGGCTGGCCGTGCTGCCGCTCACCGGTCCGGCGGCCGCGGTGAGCTCGGCGGTGCTCGCCGCCGGCGTGCTGGTCGCGGTCGTCACCGGCGTCGACTACGTCGCCCGGGCGCTGCGGCTGCGGCGCGTCTCCGCCGTGAGAGACGCCCCCGCGGCCGGGGCCGGGTCAGGGGAGGTCGCCGATGGGGGCGGACGGGACATCGATGCTGGCTGAGATCGTCGCGGTCGGCGACGAGCTGCTCTACGGCGACATCATCAACGGCAACGCCGCGTGGCTCGGCCGTCAGCTCGCCGACGTCGGGATACGGGTCGCCACCTCGGTGGTGGTCGGCGACGACGTCGAGATGATCGAGCGGGCGTTGCGGGCCGCCGCCGGGCGCGCCGACGTCGTCATCGTCAGCGGCGGGCTCGGACCCACCCAGGACGATCTCACCAGGGAAGGGATCGCCGCGGCCGCCGGGGTGGCGCTGCGCCGCGACGAGTTCCTGGAGTCGCTGCTGCGGCGCCGGTTCACCGAGCTGCGCCGCGACGTCCCGGCCATGAACTACCGGCAGGCCGACCTGCCCGAGGGCGCCGAGCCGCTGCCCAACGGGCCGGGAACCGCGCCAGGGATCCGGATCGAGATCGGCCGCGCCGCGCTCTACGCGCTGCCCGGCGTGCCCCACGAGCTGTACGCGATGTTCACCGCGAGCGTGCTGCCCGACCTGCTGCGCCGGGCCGGCCAGCCGTCGGTGGTGGTGCACCGGGTGCTGCGCACGGCGGGCATCTGGGAGTCGTCGGTCGCCGAGGCGCTGTCCGGCGAGGTCGACAGGCTGCGCGACGTCGGCAACCCGACGATCGCGTTCCTCGCCAGCGAGGGCCAGACCCGGGTGCGCGTCACCGCCAGGGCCGGCGACCGGGCCGAGGCGCTGCGGCTGATCGCGCCGGTCGAGACCGCGGCGCGCGCGGCGCTCGGGCCGGCGGTCTACGGCGTAGACGACGAGACCCTGGCGGGGGTGGTGGGGGCGTGGCTCGCCACCCTGGGCGCCACGGTCGCGGTGGCCGAGTCGCTCACCGGCGGCCGGCTGGCCGCGGCCCTCACCGAGACGCCCGGCGCCTCCACCTACTTCCGGGGCGGCGCGGTCGTGTACGCGACAGACACCAAGGCGTCGGTGCTGGGCGTCGACGCGGAGATCCTGGCGACCGACGGGGCGGTGTCGGCGCGGGCGGCCGCGGCGCTCGCCGCCGGCGCGCGCGATCTGTTCGGCGCGACCTGGGGGCTGGCCACCACAGGTGTCGCCGGGCCGGACGAGCAGGAGGGCAAGCCGGTCGGCACCCTGCACCTGGGACTGGCCGGTCCGGACGGCACGACCACTCGCTCGCTGCGGCTGCCCGGTGACCGTCCACGCATCCAGACGTTCGCCGTCGTGCAGGCGCTCGACGTGTTACGTCGTACGCTCTCGGGACTGCCGGTGCACGGCGCCGGGCCAACGGGAGAGATCCCCGCCAGTTGACGGCGGAAGGAGGCGTGCTGATGCTCGTGGCGGTCGGTCACGCGTCCAGGTGCCCTCCTCCCGGGTCCCCGCGGCCGTCGGCGCGCCAGGCCGGCGGCACGCCCCGCTGGCCGGTGTCGGCCGTCCCGTTCTCCCAGGACGCTTCCGAGGCCGCGTCCTGGGCATCCCTGGGACTGTTCGCCGGTCGCATGGTGGTTACTCAGCTACGGTCCCGTCAATGGCCGCCCGGTGGCGGCGCCGGTGGGTATACGGTGAAACCCAGCCCGTGGACGAAGGAGGAGGCGCGATGGTCCTGCTCCGACGCATGATCGGTGAGGCGCTCCGCCGTCGCCGCCAGGATCAGCACCGGACGCTGCGGGAGGTGTCGTCCGCGGCCCGGGTGTCGCTCGGCTACCTGTCCGAGGTCGAGCGCGGGCAGAAGGAGGCAAGCTCCGAGCTGCTCGCGTCGATCTGCGACGCCCTCGGGGTGCGGCTCGCGGACCTGCTCCGTGAGGTCAGCGACGACGTCGAGATGGCCGAGGTGGCCGAGCTCGCGGCCGGCGCGGCCCGCGTCGGCGCGTCGGTCGTCGTCCCGGCCCGCTCGCCCGCCCCGATGGTCGACCGCGCCGCGTAGGCCCGGCCGGGCACCCGGGCCGGCCGGTGCGCCGGCCGCGGCGTGCGCGCCGCGCGGCATGCCCGCGGCTCGCCCTGCCCACGGGCAGGCGCTGACGCGCGGTCAGGCATCGGCGTGACGGAGCGCATGCTGGCGTGATGCTCGGTTAGTTCGCCCACCTCGGGGCACGGTCGCGTCGACCAGATCCCGAGGTGAGAGGACGACGATGAGCACCATTCGCAGTCCCTTGGCGGAGGACGCCCGGACGACCACCGGCGAGGCGTTGCAGGCCGCGCTGGTCGAGCTGATCGACCTCTCGCTGCTCGCCAAGCAGCTGCACTGGAACGTCATCGGTCACAGCTTCCGTAGCGTCCACAAGCAGCTGGACCAGGTCGTCGACCTGGCCCGCCGGTACACCGACCTGACCGCCGAACGCGCCGTCGCGATCGGGTACAACCCCGATGGCCAGGCCTCGACGGTGGACGACCGGTCGCCGTTGCACGGCGTCGAGACCGGCTACCTCCCCGACGAGAAGGTCGTGCGGGTGATGACCGACCGGCTCAGCGAGGTGAGCCGGCACATGCGGGCCCATATGGCGGCGACCGAGCAGGCCGACCCGGTGACGCAGGACCTGTTCATCAGTCTGCTCCGTGAGGTCGAGGAACAGCACTGGATGTTCCAGGCGATGAGCTGACCGCGACGCGGCGGTGAGCCGATCGCGACGCACCCGGGCCGGCCAGTGAGCCGGCCCGGGCATCGCCGTCCCACGCGTGAAGTCGGACGGGCGCCATGGCTGTTGAACTTGTCCGGGATGAGACATCCGCTGGCATACGGCGGTCCGCCGGGAGGGCTTTCCGTCCGGCGTGGACGTGCGACGATCGAAGCATGGCGAATGTCGTTCGCAAGGTCTACCGGTACCTGTCCGCGTCGGCGAACCGGAAGTTCGACGAGAAGGCCGACGTACGGGTCCAGATCGACCAGGCCATCGAGGAGAGCCGCCGCCAGCACGAGGTGCTGCGCCAGCAGGCCGCGCGGGTGATCGGCAACCAGCGCCAGCTCGAGATGCGGATGGCGCGCCAGATCGAGAACGTCACCATGCTGACCGACTCCGCCCGCTCGGCGCTCACCTTCGCCGACAACGCCCGCGCGGACGGCGAACGGGCGGCGGCCGACCAGTACGAGCAGACGGCGCGGGCGTTCGCCAGCGAGCTGGTCGCCGCCGAGTCGTCGCTGGAGGACATGCGGGCCCTGCACCAGCAGGCGGTCGAGTCGTCCGAGCTCGCGCGCCGCGCCGTGGACGACAACACGGAGCGGCTGCGCCAGCAGCTGGCCGAGCGGGCCCGGCTGCTCACCCAGATCGAGCACGCCGCCATGCGCGAGCAGATGAGCAAGGCGATGGACTCGATGTCCGATCTCACCCCGGCGGGCGACACGCCGACGCTCGCCGAGATCCGGGAGAAGGTCGAGCAGCGCTACGCCGTCGCCATGGGCCGCCACGAGCTGGCGTCGTCCGGGGTGGAGGCGCGGATGCTGGAGGTCCGCCGGGCCAGCATCGACGCCAGGGCGAGCAACCGCCTCGCCGAGCTGCGGGCTGGCATGACCGCCGGGGCGGGCGCCGAGGGCGGCGCGTCCGGCCAGCCGGCGGGGCAGGTGCCCGCCGGCGCCGACCGCGTCGCCCTCGGCAAGACCGCGCCGCCGCCTTCGCCGGGCGCGCACCAGGCGCGCGGCGCCGGCTCCGTGAACGCGGCGGGGCCCGACCAGTGACCCGCAGCCGCGGCGAAGGAGCCGCAGAGTGACCTGGCCGGGACACCACCAGGCACCAGGCCCGGGCCACGGCTGGGGCCCGGGCCAGCGTCCGCCCGGCGCGCCGCCGCCCTATGGCGCGCCGCCGTCGTGGCCGTACCCGCCCGCGCCGCCGCCCACGGGCGGTCCACGTGGCCTGGGCCGTCGGCCCTGGGTCCGGACGGAGGGCTGGGACTGGCGCAGGGCCGTGACGCCCAAGGTGTCGGACGCGGTGGCCGGCGATCTCGACCGGCGCGCGGCGTGGCGGGAGGCCAGGCAGGCCACCCGGTTCTCCAGGCGGGCCCGGTGGACCGCCGGCTGCTGGGCCGCGTTCGCCGCGGTCAGCACCCCGGTGGGGGTGGCGGTCGGTGGCGCCGACTGGTGGCTCTGGCTGGCCACCGGCGCCGGCGCGCTGGCCAACGGAGGGTTGTGGGCCTGGCAGGCGGCCCGGGCCGAGCGGCGCAACCCCGGCCCGCCGATCCCTCAGGCGCCGGCGCCGAGCGTGCGCGCGCTGAGCGGTTCGGCCGCCGCCGGGCCGCTGCGCCGGGGCGAGGGGACGATCACCGCGTTCCTGGCGCTTTCCCGCCCGGTGCCGCCCGGCCCGACGGCGGAGGTGATCCGCTCCGCGATGGCGGCCGCCGCCGAGGTGGTCGACGGGCTGCGGCTGCGGGCCGGCAGGGTGGTGGCCTGCGAGGCGGCGGCCAAGGCCGTGGCCGACCCGGCCGGGCGCGCCCAGCTCACCGCCACGGCCAAGGCGCTCGTCGAGGAGATGACCGCCGCGGCACGCGCGCTCGACGACCTGGTAGCGGCCACCGCCGAGGTGGTCGGCGCCGGAGTGCGCGCCACCGCGGGCGACGCCTCCGCCGGGCTCGCCGCGGGCGGCGCGGCTCTCGGGGTCACGCCGGTCGACCTGGCGGGGCTCGCCGAGCGGGCCGAGAGCCTGCGCGGCTACGCCGCCGCCCTGCGCGACCTCAGTGTCTCCGCGCCCGGCCTGGCGCCGACGCGCCGCGTCGCTTTGCCGGGGGACGAGCCAGCCGGGCACTGACGGCGCCGGCTCCCAGCCGGCGGTCGCCCCACGCGCCGTGGCGGCGTGTCGTGGGGGCGCGTCGTGTCACAGGTGGGAGGCAGACTGGCCAGTGTGTCAGCCTCCGACCCACTCGCCGGTTTCTCGGCGCCGACCAGGGCGTGGTTCACGGCCGCCTTCCCCGAGCCGACCCCGGCCCAGGCCGGCGCCTGGGCGGCCGTGCGCGCCGGCGGCAGCGCGCTCGTGGTCGCGCCGACGGGCTCGGGCAAGACGCTGGCGGCGTTCCTGTGGTCGCTGGACGAGCTGGGGCGCACCGGCCCGCCGGCGGAACCGGAACGGCGTTGCCGCGTCCTCTACGTCAGCCCGCTGAAGGCGCTCGCCGTCGACGTGGCCCGCAACCTGCGCGCGCCGCTGGCCGGCATCCAGGCGGCCGCGACCCGCCTGGGCCTCGAGGTACCCGAGGTGAAGGTCGCGATGCGCACCGGCGACACCCCGGCGGCCGAGCGGCGCGCGTTCGGCCGTACCCCGCCGGACATCCTGATCACCACCCCCGAGTCGCTGTTCCTGGTACTGACCAGCCAGGCGCGCGAGGCGCTGCGCGGGGTCGAGACGGTGATCGTGGACGAGGTGCACGCGGTCGCGAGCACCAAGCGGGGCGCCCACCTGGCTCTCAGCCTGGAGCGGCTGGACGCGCTGCTGGAGACTCCCGCGCGCCGGATCGGCCTGTCGGCCACGGTGCGCCCCGTCGAGGAGGTCGCCCGGTTCCTCGGCGGCGCCCGCCCCGTGACCGTGGTGCGGCCGCCGGCCGACAAGACGCTGCGGGTGGACGTGGTCGTGCCGGTGCCCGACATGACCGAGCCGGGCGACCCCGTCGGCGTGGCGGGGCTCGCCGGGCTGGCGGACCCCGACGAGGGCCCGCCGGCCGCCGTCGCGACCCGGCCGTCGATCTGGCCGGCGGTGGAGGCCCGGGTCCTCGACCTGATCGAGGCGCACACGTCGACGATCGTGTTCGCCAACTCCCGGCGGCTGGCGGAGCGGCTCTGCGCCCGGCTGAACGAGCTGCGCGCCGAACGGCTGCTCGCCGCCGAGGCGGCGTCGGTCGAGCGGGGCGCGGGCAGGGTGGACCTCGACGACCTGCTCGCGCCGGGCGCGCCGAGGTTCACGCCGGCCGAGATGATGGGCGCCGCGGGCCTCGCCCAGCCACCGCCCGCGTTCGCCGAGATCGCCCGCGCGCACCACGGCAGCGTCAGCCGGGAGCAGCGGCTGCTGATCGAGGAGGACCTCAAGGCGGGCCGGCTGGCGGCCGTGGTCGCCACCTCGAGCCTGGAGCTGGGCATCGACATGGGCGCCGTCGACCTGGTCGTGCAGATCTCGGCGCCGCCGAGCGTCGCCGCCGGGATGCAGCGGGTCGGCC
The DNA here is from genome assembly GCF_016786325.1 of Frankia nepalensis. Classification (GTDB taxonomy): domain Bacteria; phylum Actinomycetota; class Actinomycetes; order Frankiales; family Frankiaceae; genus Pseudofrankia; species Pseudofrankia nepalensis. Next base: position 41,425 of record NZ_JADWYU010000220.1, read on the forward strand.
GCGCGGGCCACCAGGTCGGGGCGTCGAGCCGCGGGGTGGTGCTGCCCAGCCACCGCGGCGACCTGCTGGAGTGCGCGGTCGTCGCCGAGCGGATGCGCGACGGCGAGATCGAGCAGGCCCACTACCCGCGCAACCCCCTGGACGTCCTCGCCCAGCAGATCGTCGCGATGACGGCGGTGGACACCTGGGGGGTCGACGAGCTGGGAGCGCTGATCCGCCGGGCCGCCCCGTTCGCGACGCTGCCGGCGTCCGCGTTCGACGCCACCCTGGACATGCTCGCCGGCCGTTACCCGTCGGACGCGTTCGCCGAGCTGCGCCCCCGGATCGTCTGGGACCGCGCGGCGGGCACGGTGAGCGGCCGGCCCGGGGCGCAGCGGCTCGCGGTCACCAGCGGCGGCACGATCCCCGACCGGGGTTTGTTCGGCGTGTTCCTGGTGGGCGAGAAGGCGAGCCGCGTCGGCGAACTCGACGAGGAGATGGTCTACGAGTCCCGGACCGGGGACGTCATCCTGCTCGGCTCGTCGAGCTGGCGGATCGAGGAGATCACCCCGAACCGGGTGGTCGTCACCCCGGCGCCGGGCCGGCCGGGCAGGCTGCCGTTCTGGCACGGCGACTCGCCCGGCCGGCCCGTCGAGCTCGGCCGGGCGATGGGGGCCTTCCTGCGCGAGCTCGCCCGGCTGGCCCCCGACGAGGCCGACGCGCGGCTGCGCGCCGCCGGCCTCGACGCGTGGGCGGCGGGCAACCTGCTCGCCTACCTGGCCGAGCAGCGGGAGGCGACCGGGCGGCTGCCCGACGACCGCGCGCTCGTCGTCGAACGGTTCCGCGACGAGCTGGGCGACTGGCGGCTCGCGGTGCACTCCCCGTTCGGCGCGCGGGTGAACGCCCCCTGGGCGCTGGCGATCGGCGCCCGGCTGCGCGAGCGTCACGGCGTCGAGGTCCAGATCATGCACACCGACGACGGCATCGTCGCCCGCGTGCCCGACGCCGACACCCCGCCCACCGCCGCCGACGTCGTCTTCGACCCGGAGGAGATCGCCGCGGTCGTGCGCGCCGAGGTCGGGGGCAGCGCGCTGTTCGCCAGCCGGTTCCGGGAGTGCGCCGGGCGGGCGCTGCTGCTGCCGCGCCGGTCGCCCGGCCGGCGCACCCCGCTGTGGCAGCAGCGCCAGCGCAGCGCGGCGCTGCTGTCGGTGGCGGCCGAGTTCGAGAACTTCCCGGTGGTGCTGGAGACGATGCGCGAGTGCCTCCAGGACGTCTTCGACCTCCCGGGCCTCGTCGGCCTGCTGCGCGACGTCGACGCCCGCCGGCTGCGCGTGGTGGAGGTGGAGACGCCCGCGCCGTCGCCGTTCGCCCGATCCCTGCTGTTCGGCTACGTCGCCACCTTCCTCTACGACGGGGACGCGCCGCTGGCCGAGCGGCGCGCGCAGGTGCTGTCGCTGGACAGCCGCCTGCTGGCGGAGCTGCTCGGCGAGGCGGACCTGCGGGAGCTGATCGACCCGGAGGCGCTCGCCGCCGTCGAGGCGGAGCTGGCCCGGCTGACGCCGGACCGCCAGGCCCGCGACGTCGAGGGGACCGCGGACCTGCTGCGGGTCCTGGGCGACCTGACCACCGCCGAGGCGCTGGCCAGAGGCGCGACCGAACAGTGGCTCGAGGCGCTGGCGGCGGCGGGCCGGGCCCTGCGGGTCCGGATCGGTGGCGAGGCGCGCTGGGTCGCCGTCGAGGACGCCGGCCGGCTGCGCGACGCCCTCGGGGTGCCACTCCCGGTGGGCGTGCCGGCGGCGTTCACCGAGCCCGTGCGCGACCCGCTGGGCGACCTGGTCTCCCGCTTCGCGCGCACCCGGGGCCCGTTCGACGCCGACGAGCTCGCCGCCCGGTTCGGCCTCGGGGTCTCGGTCGTGGTCGCCGCGCTGGAACGACTGGTCGGCGCCGGCCGGCTGGTGCGCGGCGAGCTGCGGCCCGGCGGCTCCGGGGAGCAGTGGTGCGACGCGGAGGTACTGCGCCGGCTGCGCCGCCGCAGCCTCGCCGCGCTGCGCCGCGAGGTCGAGGCGGTGCCGCCGCGGGCGCTCGGCGCGTTCCTGCCGGCCTGGCAGTCGGTGAGCTCCGGTCGCGCGCGCGGCGTCGACGCGGTCGCGCGCGCGGTCGAGCAGCTGCAGGGCGCGCTGATCCCGGCCAGCGCCTGGGAACGGCTGGTGCTGCCGGCGCGCGTCACCGACTACGCGCCGTCGATGCTCGACGAGCTGTGCTCGAGCGGCGAGGTGCTGTGGGCGGGCGCCGGCGGGCTGCCCGGCGACGACGGCTGGATGACGCTGGTGCTCGCCGAGGCCGCCCCGGTGCTCCTTGCGCCGGTGGAGCCCGCGTCCGCGGCCTCGGGGACCGGCGATGGCGCCGCGGGGGACGAGGTGGTCGACCTCGCGAGCCTGGGCGCCGCGGCCGCGACGCCGCTGCACCAGGCGGTCCTGGAGACACTCGCCGACGGGGCCGCGCTGTTCTTCCGCGCGCTGTCGGACCGCGTCGGCGGCCCCGACGACACCGCGCTGGCGGACGCCATCTGGGACCTGGTCTGGGCGGGGCTGATCACCAACGACACGCTCGCGCCGCTGCGCGTGCGCCTTGGCGGCGGTTCGGGAGTCACCCACCGAGCGCCAGCCAGGCCACGCCGGACCAGCCTGCGCTTCGCCTCCGGCTACGGAACCGGAAGCTTCTCCCAAGCGGCCGCCGGAGGCGCGAAGGACGAACATCTTCGCGCCTCCCCGGGCCGGGGCCGCCCGGTGACGCCCAGGCGCTCCGGGCCGCCCACGGTGGCGGGCCGGTGGTCGTTGCTGCCGGACCGCGACCCCGACCCGACCAGGCGGGCGCACGCGCTCGCCGAGACACTGCTCGACCGGCACGGCGTCGTCACCCGCGGCGCGGTCGCCGCCGAGCACGCGCCGGGCGGGTTCGCCGCCGTCTACCGGGTCCTGTCGGCCTTCGAGGACGCCGGGCGGGCGCGGCGGGGCTACTTCGTCGAGGGCCTCGGCGCCGCCCAGTTCGCCATGCCCGGCGCCGTGGACCGGCTACGCGCCGTCGCGGGCGAGCTGCGCGCCGCCGACGAGGAGCCCGAGTGGGCCACCGGGCCAGCGAGCGGACCGGTCCCCGCCGGAATGCCGGGCGCCCTCGGCGCGGTTGGAGCTCCCGGCGGATTCGCGCCACCCCCTCGGGGCAGCCAGCCCCGGGAGGATCGGCGGGCCGTCGTGCTCGCCGCCACCGACCCGGCGAACCCCTACGGCGCGGCGTTGCCCTGGCCGGCGCGGCTCGACGGCGACGAGGGGCCCGCCCACCGCCCGGGCCGCAAGGCGGGGGCGCTGGTGGTGCTGGTCGACGGCGACCTGGTGCTCTATGTCGAACGCGGAGGGAAGACCTTGCTGTCCTGGCCTGAGGCGGCGCGGGCGCTGCGGCCCGCGGTGGACGCCCTCGCGCTGGCCGTGCGCGACGGCCGGCTGGGTCAGCTCACCGTCGAACGCGCCGACGGGCGTCCCGTCGTCGACGGCGCGCTCGGCGAGGCGCTGCTGGGGGCCGGCTTCCACCCGACCCCGCGCGGCGGCCTGCGGCTGCGGGCACAGCCGCGATGACGGAGGCGGTGCTGGACCGGCCGCGTCCGCCGGCGGCGCCGGCACGGATCTGGGGCCCCGAGCTGCGGGTCCTGACCGTCGGCCTGGTCTCGACGATCACCCTGGTCGCCTTCGAGGCGCTGGCCATCGTGACGGTCGCGCCGATGGTGTCGGCGGAGCTGCGCGGCCTCTCCCTGTACGGCTGGCTCACCGGGGCGTTCTTCCTCACCACGGTGGTCGGTCTCGTGCTGGCCGGCTCGGCGATGGACCGGGCCGGGCCCGGTCCGCCCGTTCGTCATCGGCCTGGTGCTGTTCGGCGGGGGCCTGGCGGTCGCCGCGACCGCCGTCAGCATGCCCATGGTGATCGTCGGCCGAGGGCTGCAGGGGCTCGGGGACGGCGCGATCGCCGCGGTCAGCTTCGCGACGATCGGCCGGACATATCCCCAGCAACTGCGGCCAAAGGTGTTCGCCGTGCTGGCCAGCGCCTGGGTGATCCCCAGCCTCGGCGGGCCGGCGGCGGCCGCGTTCCTCGCCGAGCACGTCGGCTGGCGGTGGGTGTTCGGCGGCCTGATTCCGCTGGTCGTCGTCGCCGGCGGCGTCACGGCCAGGGCGCTGCGCCGCGCCACCGCCCGGCCCGCGCCGGCCGCCGCGGGCGTGGATCCTCCCGCGGGCGTGGATCCTCCCGCGGGCGTGGACCTCCCCGCGGACGCCGTGGACGGCGGGTCGGGGTCTCCTCGGGAGTCATCGGCCGCGGGGCCGGCGCCCGCCGGCATCCGGGCGGCCGGGAGCGCCCCGGCGGCGTGGGACGAAGGCGGTCCGGACATCTGGCCCGCCGTGGAGGGCGGGAAGGGGCCGTTGCTGAGGGCGGTCCGGGTGTCGGTGGGAGCTGCCCTGGTACTCGCCGGCCTGACCAGCCGGTCCGCCCTCGGCATCCCGCTGGTCGCGGCCGGTCTGCTGACCGGGGCCGGGCCGCTGCGCCGCCTGTTACCCGTCGGCGCGCTGCGGGCCCGCCCCGGCGCCCCGGCCGCGGTCGCCGTGCGAGGGCTGCTCACGTTCGCCTTCTTCGGCGCGGACACGTTCATCCCGCTGGCCATCACGTCGGCGCGGCACGCCTCGACCGCGGTCGCGGGGATAGCGGTCTCGGTGGCGGCGGTGATCTGGACCGTCGGCTCGTGGACCCAGGCCAGGCTCGCCGCCCGCCGTTCCGCCCGGTTCCTGGTCACCCTCGGGATGAGCACGGTGGTGCTCGGCGTGGCGGGCGCGGGGACGACGCTGCTCGTGCCCGCGGTACCCCTCCCGGTCGGGATCGCCCTGTGGGGCGTCGCCGGCTTCGGCATCGGCGTCGCCTACTCGCCGATCATGAACGTGACGCTGAACGCGGCGCCGGCGGACCGCCAGGGCGCGGCGAGCAGCGCGGTCTCGTTGTCGGACAACCTGGGGGTCGCCTTCGGCGCGGGGCTTGGGGGCGTCATCGTCGCCGGCACCGCGAAGAGCGGCGGGACGGCCGCGGACACGGTGGCCACCGCCGCGCACACGACATCCATGGCGTCCACGTCCACGGCGTCCACGGCTGGGCTGGCGGCCGCGTTCGCGCTCGCCTCGGCCGTGGGCCTCGTCGGCGTGCTCATCGCCCGCCGGCTGCCCACCACGGTGCTCGCGCCCGAGTCGCGGTAGCCGCCCCGACCGCCCCGACCGCCCCGCCGGCCCGCCGGCCGGGCGCGGCAGACTGAAGGGGTGCGACTTACCGAGTTCTGGGCCCAGATGAACCGACAGTTCGGTTCCGGGTACGCGGAGTCCATCGCCCGTGATCATGTGCTGGCCGGCCTCGGCGGCGCCACCATCGAGGGCGCGCTCGCCCGCGGCGACGACGCGAAGGCCGTCTGGCGGGCCGTCTGCCAGGAGTTCGACGTGCCCGCCAGGGAGCGCTGAGAGTCCGGCGGGCCTGACGGGCGCCGGGTTCGTGTCGGGGAACTCGGGTGGGACGCCCAAGGTGTCGGCCGGGGTGCCGCGGGCCGTCGGCGGTCCGGCACGTGGCCCGTCGCGGCCCATGTGGAGTGGGCTCCGGGGTAGCCCGGGCGTGTCGAGTTCGAAGTCGAACGGATGTTCGGCTAGGGTTATCCACATGCGCGCCGTTGTCCACAGTTCCGGGCCGGGTCTCGAAACTGTCGGACCCACGTCCTAACGTCGCCCTCGTGGCCACAAAGACTCGACGACCTCAGCCAGGAGTAGCTCCCATGGCAGGACCCGACCGCGAGAAGGCGTTGGAAAACGCTCTTGCGCAGATCGACAAGCAGTTCGGCAAGGGCTCCGTGATGCGCCTGGGGGACGACACACGCCCGCCGATCCAGGCCATCCCCACCGGTTCGATCGCGCTCGACGTCGCGCTCGGGATCGGTGGCCTCCCGCGGGGCCGGATCATCGAGATCTACGGCCCCGAGTCATCCGGCAAGACGACGGTCGCGCTGCACGCGGTCGCCAACGCCCAGGCCGCCGGCGGCCTCGCCGCCTTCATCGACGCCGAGCACGCGCTCGACCCGGACTACGCCGCCAAGCTCGGCGTGGACACCGACAACCTGCTGGTCTCCCAGCCGGACACCGGTGAGCAGGCACTGGAGATCGCCGACCTGCTGGTCCGCTCCGGCGCGCTGGACATCATCGTCGTCGACTCGGTCGCCGCGCTGGTGCCCCGCGCCGAGATCGAGGGCGAGATGGGCGACAGCCACGTCGGCCTGCAGGCCCGGCTGATGTCCCAGGCGCTGCGGAAGATGACCGGTGCGCTGTCGAACTCCAACACCACCGCGATCTTCATCAACCAGCTTCGCGAAAAGATCGGCGTGATGTTCGGTTCGCCGGAGACCACCACCGGTGGCAAGGCGCTGAAGTTCTATGCATCGGTCCGTCTCGACGTCCGCCGGATCGAGACCCTCAAGGACGGGCAGGACGCCGTCGGCAACCGGACCAGGGTGAAGGTCGTCAAGAACAAGGTTGCTCCGCCGTTCCGCACCGCCGAGTTCGACATCGTCTACGGCGGCGGCATCAGCCGTGAAGGCTCGCTCATCGACATGGGTGTGGAACACGGAATCATTCGCAAGTCCGGCGCCTGGTACACCTACGACGGCGACCAGCTTGGCCAGGGCAAGGAGAACGCCCGCAACTTCCTGCGCGACAACCCCGACCTCGCCGACGAGATCGAGAAGCGCATCAAGGAGAAGCTCGGCATCGTCCCCACCCTCGAGAGCGACGCCCCCGTCCCGGTCGACCTGTAGAGGAGCGACGGGCCGCCGGAAGGCCGCCGATGGCGGTGAACACGGCGGCCCGGCCCGCGAGGAGGCCGGGTGCGGCGGACTCCGCGGCAGGGGGCCTCGCCCCTGGCCCCCGCCGGTTGGACGTCTCGGTCAGGCGGCCTCGTGACATCCGCCGTGCCGGGTGTGCCGCGGCTCGTCCGACGGTCGGCGGCACGCGTGGTCGTGGGGGCGGCCCGGCCCCGGCGCCCGACGGCCGGGCCACCCTAGATCTCAACGGTGAGCTGGTTCAGGAGGATCGATGGTGGGGTCGGGGTCGGCGGGACGTGGGGCGGTGGACGCCGGTCGGGACCCGGTGGGCGTCGCCCGGGAGATCTGTCTGCGGCAGCTGACGGTGCGGGCGCGCAGCCGGGCGGAACTGGCGGCGACGTTGCGGCGGCGTGGGGTCGCCGACGACGTCGCCCAGGAGACCCTGGACCGGCTGACAGCGGTCGGGCTGATCGACGACGACGCCTTCGCCGCCGCGGTGATCTCCTCGGGCCGCGAGAACAAGGGTCTCGCGAGGCAAGGGCTCGCGGCCGAGCTGCGCCGCCGGGGGGTCGACGACGAGGTGGCGGCGAGCGCGCTCGCCGGCCTCAGCGGCGACGAGGAGGCGACTGCCCGCGCGCTCGCCGCCCGCCGGCTGCGAACCATGGACGGACTGGAGCGGCGCGTCCAACTGCGTCGACTGGTCGCCATGCTCGGCCGGAAGGGGTATTCGACGGACCTCGCGGTCCGGGTGGTCACCGACCTGCTCGGACCCGGCGGCGACGAGGCCGGCGACGAGGCCGAAGCCGATCTCGCGGACGACATCTGACGACCCGACGATCGGTCCGTGATCCACTGAGGGCGCCTCCAGGGGTGTCGGCTCATCTGGACCGGGCGGGAACCGTCGGTCCGCTCATCGCTATTTCTTGACCCAGGAAAAGCGATCGACCTACGCTCGCCAACAGTGCGAGGACTCCCGCGGACAACGCGGTCGCGATAGTTGGCTAACTGCACACGAGGGCAACTCCGAGCGTTCGGCGAACGTGCTCAAGGGCCCTGCCACGGCGTGGTGTCGTTGTTCACGCCGCTGTCGGCTCAGGATCACACGTCGATTGTCGACGGTGCATGAAGGCGTGGCCGCGTCTTCTCCCCGCCCTGGTGGACGCCGCCGTCTTGCGCGGGTCCTTCGCCGCTCCGGCCCGTTCCACGGGCATTGGCGGCAGCGGGAGGAGCAGCTTTGGTCAGCGTGCTCGTGGCCCTCGTCGCGGTGGTGCTGGTCGCCGTCGTCGCCCTGACCGTGGTCGTCCTGAGACTGATGCGCGCGGGGGCTCGGGCCACCGGCGCCGCGGCCGTCCCCCCACCTCCCACGGCCGAGGCCGCCGCGCGGATCTCCCCGCTCGATGAGGCCGATCCGGGCGGAACCGAGAGGACCGCCGCGCTGCTGGCCGCCCAGGCCGAGGCCGTCGCCCGCGCGGAGGCCGCCGCGCGGGAGAAGGCCGAGGCCACGACCCGGGAACAGGCCGAGGCACTCGCCCGCAAGCTCGCCGAGGCGGAACGAGACCGCGCCGAGGCCGCCCGCCGCGAGGCGCTGGCCGAGCGGGACAAGACCCTCGCCGAGCTGCGCGGCCAGCGCGAGGAACTGCGCGAGTGGGACAACCGGCTCGGCCAGCGGGAGGCCCGCATCGAGGAACGGCTCGCCGCCCTGGAGGACCAGACCCGTCGGATCGAGACCCGCGACCGGGAGCTGGCTGAGCGTGACGCCGCGCTGGCCCGGCGCGCCAGGGAGGGTGAGGAGCTCGACGCCCGCCGCGTGTCCGCGCTCGAGCAGGCGGCCGGCATGACGTCGGCGGAGGCGCGTACCGAGCTGTTGGCCGTCGTCGAGCGGCAGGCCCGCCTGGAAGCCGCCACGCTCGCCCGCGAGATCGAGGCCCGCGCCGAGGAGGAGGCCACCGACCGGGCCCGCCGGATCGTCACCCTCGCGATCCAGCGGGTCGCCGCCGAGCAGACCGCCGAATCGGTGGTCTCGGTGCTGCACCTGCCAGGCGACGAGATGAAGGGGCGGATCATCGGCCGGGAGGGCCGCAACATCCGCGCCTTCGAGTCGGTCACCGGGGTGAACGTCGTCATCGACGACACCCCGGAGGCCGTCCTGCTCAGCTGCTTCGACCCGGTCCGCCGGGAGGTCGGCCGGATCACCCTGTCCGCGCTGGTCGCCGACGGCCGGATCCATCCGCAGCGCATCGAGGAGGAGTACGAGCGCGCCCAGCGCGAGGTCGAGGCCCGCTGCGTGCGTGCCGGACAGGACGCCCTCGTCGAGGTCGGCATCGGTGAGATGCACCCGGACCTGGTCGTGCTGCTCGGCCGGTTGCGCTACCGCACCAGCTATGGCCAGAACGTGCTCGCGCATCTCGTCGAGTCGGCGCACCTGGCCGGCGTGATGGCCGCCGAGCTGCGGCTGCCCGGGGCGATCGCCAAACGCGGCACCCTGCTGCACGACCTGGGCAAGGCGCTCACCCACGAGGTCGAGGGCTCGCACGCGCTCGTCGGCGCCGAGATCGCCCGCCGTTACGGCGAGCACGAGGACGTCGTCCACGCCATCGAGGCCCACCACAACGAGGTCGAGCCCCGCTCGGTCGAGGCGGTGCTCACCCAGGCCGCCGACGCGATCTCCGGCGGCCGCCCAGGTGCCCGCCGCGACAGCCTCGAGTCCTACGTCCGGCGCCTCGAACGGATCGAGCAGATCGCCGGCGAGCGGCCAGGCGTCGAGCGGGTGTTCGCGATGCAGGCCGGACGCGAGGTCCGGGTGATGGTCGTCCCCGACGAGGTCGACGACACCGCCGCGCACCTGCTCGCCCGCGACGTCGCCCGCCAGATCGAGGACGAGCTCACCTACCCGGGCCAGATCCGCGTCACCGTCGTCCGCGAGACCCGCGCCATCGAGACCGCGCGCTGAGTTGTCTGGTTCGCTCCGTCCGGGCGCGGCGCTCCGGCCCCTTGCTCGCTGCGCTCCCAAGGGACCTCCGCGCCGCGTCCT
>NZ_JADWYU010000221.1:0-44134 GCF_016786325.1 Frankia nepalensis
CACCAGTCGGACGCCTTGATCCAGGAAGGATCTAGTCCGCCGGGCGGAGCCTGGCCAGGTCGCGCAGGGCGGCCGCCCTCGCGGCGGCGCCCTCGTGGGGGTCTCCCCGGGCGCGTTGCCGGGCCGCCGGCCCCCCCCGGGGGGCCGCGGGGCCCACGGCCGACAGCCCCGAACTGCTCCAGCTGATCGAGTCGCTGAACTCGGCCGTGCAGGAGCGCACGGCCGACCTGCAGCGGCTGAAGGCGGAGTACGACAACTACCGGCGCCGCATGGACCGGGACCGGCAGATGATCGCCGAGCAGGCGACCGGGCGGGTGCTCGGCGCGATGCTGCCCACGCTCGACGACATCGGGCGCGCCCGGGACCACGGGGATCTGGAAGGTCCCTTCAAGGCGGTCGCCGAGGCGCTCGAGGCCGCGCTGGAGTCGATCGGGCTGGCGCGGTTCGGCACGGTCGGCGACGAGTTCGACCCGCTGGTCCACGAGGCGTTGATGCACTCGTACCGGCCGGACGTCACGGCGCCGACCTGTGTCGAGGTCTTCCGGTCCGGCTACTCCTACGGCGGCCGGGTCCTGCGGGTCGCGCAGGTCGCCGTGGCCGAGCCGATCGACGAACCAGAGGCGTCGGCCGAGCCGGGGGGCGCGTCGGCGGACACGCCAGCTCCCGACGACACGGGCAGCGTGCCCGGCCCGGGGGGCGGCCCCAGCGTGGAGTCGTGATCCCGCGCATCTGGTCAGCCGGTGCGCGTCCCTGGTTAACAGGGGGCCCCGCGCACCGGCGGTCCGGTTGAGGACATCATGAAGAGAGGAGGGGCGCCGTGAGTGTTCGTGACATGGTCGAGAAGGACTACTACGCCGCTCTCGGCGTTCCCAAGGACGCGCCGGCTGCGGACATCAAGAAGGCGTATCGCAAGCTCGCCCGCGAGCTGCACCCGGACAAGAACCCGGGAGACGCCAAGGCCGAGGCACGATTCAAGGAGATCTCCGAGGCCTACGACGTCCTCTCCGACGAGCGCCGGCGGCGCGAGTACGACGAGGCCCGGGCGTTGTTCCAGTCCGGGCGCTTCCCCGGCGGTACGGGCCCCGGCGGCGCCGGTGGCTATGGCGGCGGCTTCGGCGGCCAGGGCAACGTCCCCTTCGACGACCTGCTCGGCGGCGGCGCGGGCGGGTTCGGCGGCCTGTTCGGCGACCTGTTCCAGCGGTCCTCGCCGGGTCGTGGCCCCAAGCGCGGCGGCGACATCGAGGCCGAGGTCACGATCTCGTTCGAGAAGTCACTGACGGGGCTCGAGGCCACGGTCCGGATCCCGGGCGCAGCCACCTGCGCGACCTGCCACGGCCTGGGCGCCCGGCCCGGCACTGTGCCGCGCACCTGCTCGGTCTGCCGCGGGCTCGGCGTGATCTCTCGCTCGCAGGGCGGGTTCGCCCTGTCCGAGCCGTGCCGGGAGTGCCTGGGCAAGGGCCAGATCATCGACCACCCGTGCCCGGACTGCCACGGCAGCGGGCGACGGGAACGGGAACAGCGGATCCGAATCCCGGCCGGCGTGGCGGACGGCCAGCGGCTCAAGGTCCGGGGCCGTGGCAGCCCCGGCGAGCGCGGTGGCAGCCCCGGCGACCTGGAGGTCACCGTGCACGTCCAGCCACACCAGGTGTTCGGCCGCGAGGGCCCGAACCTGACCATCACGCTGCCGATCACCTTCTCCGAGGCGACGCTGGGCGCGTCGGTACGGGTGCCCACCCTGGACGGCGCTCCGCTGACGGTGAAGGTGCCGCCGGGTACCTCGAGCGGGAAGCGGCTGCGTGCCAAGGGGCGGGGCATCCCGAAGGCGGGCGGCGGGAACGGCGACCTGATCGTCACCGTCGAGGTGGCGGTCCCCAAGCCGAACGAGTTGTCACCGAAGGCGCGAACGGCGCTGCAGGAGTTCGCGCAGGCGCACCCGGGCGACCCACGCGAGGCGCTGATGACACTGTTGGGACAGTAACGGCCTTGAGACAGTTTCGGCCTTGAGACACTGACGACCTTGGGACACTGACGACCTTGGAACACTGACGGCCAAGGTGGGGGCCACCGTGTTCGCCGTGCCTCGCGCGGCTTCCCGGTAGTCCGGCCGTCCACAACCGCCGGGGACCATTCCTTCGATGCCGGGCGTCACCGCCCGACCAGCACCGGAGGCACAGGCGGGGCAAGACCTGCCGGCGGGCCTTCGGCTTCCGGACCTCCCGATCGCTTCGCCGATCCGGAGCGGGACGCCGGAGACCCGAGCGGCGCCTCCTTGACCACGAGGTGGGCCAACGAAACATCCGAAGACGGCCTACTGTTCGCCAGTCTGCGGGGAGGGCACTTCAGCCGGCTTCCGGGCCGGTCAAGGAAGTGAGGCAGGCAGATGAATCCTAGAACGCACCGTACCTCCGACCCACCGATGACCGGAGCCAGGGGCGGCCCTTCGGGCGGCGACCCCGCCAGCGCCGTCCACGACGCCGGCGTGCCCGGGCGGGCCGGCGGCCGGGCGCGGCCCGCCGGCGTCCCTGGCGCCGCGGCGGGGCCGGGCGGCCCACCGCCGGGAGCCACCGGGGAACGGCCGGCCTACCCGCTGCCGGGCCTGCCCGGGCCCGCGCACGACGTCGACGCCCCGGTCTACGTGATCTCGATCGCCGCCGAGCTCGCCGGCATGCACCCGCAGACGTTGCGGTCCTACGACCGGCTCGGCCTGGTCACGCCCGGCCGGACCGCCGGGCGCGGCCGGCGCTACTCGGCGCGCGACGTCGCGCTGCTGCGCGAGGTCCAACGGCTGTCCCAGGAGGAGGGCGTCAACCTGGAGGGCATCCGGCAGATCCTCCAGCTCGGCGCGCAGGTGCTGGCGCTGCAGGCCGAGGTCCGCGCGCTGCACGAGGAGCTGGCCAAGACCCGCGCCGAGGCCGACCGGCGGGTCGCCGAGGCGCACGCCAGCCACCGCCGCGACCTCGTCCCGGTGGACCGCGGCGCCATCGTCATCTGGCGCCCGGGGCCGCGCCGATAGGCACGCGGCGGTGTCCGGCCCCGGCGGCCGGGCGGCGGCCGCGGCCTCCAGGGTCCCCGGGGACGCCGGGCCGCGGGCGATTCCACCAGCCAGTCCGGCACGGACCGGCCGCGCTGGTGTCGACTACTGCAGCTTCAGCTGCGCGACGTATCGGGCGGTGGCGTTCTCCACCACGTCGTCGACGGGATTGCCCATGGACATCACGATCAGCTCCGCCTCGACCCGGCCGGTGCCGAGGAAGACGATGTCCGAGTAGTACTCGACCGTGGCGCCGCCTTCCTCCGACGGCATGACGAACGACAGCCGCGCGAGCGCCCCTGGCGGGAGCGGCGTGTCGCGGCTGGTCCAGGTGTCCACGGACGACAGGCCGTCGTCTGCCGCGTCCTCCCCCATGGTCGACATGAGGCAGCCCGTCAGGTCACCCTCCCCCAGCAGGGCGGTGTGGCGCTTGAGCTGCTCGGGGGTGACGACGTGCGCGTACGAGATGATGGAGTACACACCCTCCGGGCCCTGCAGCGCCGGCCCGGACGCGCTGGACGACGGGAAGTCCACCTCCTTGCCGAAGCACTCGGCGATGTCCGCGTACGGGAACGCGTCGCGGTCCGTCGGGTCCTCGCCCGCCGCGGCCTGGAGTTCGGTGAGGTCGTTGTCCTCCGGGCCCTTGGCATAGACGAAGTCGATGGCGTTCAGTTCCGTCGCCGTGCCGGCCGACGGCGCGGCGGTCTCGGGCTTGTCGTCGGCCGTGGAGCAGCCGCCGAGCGCGAGCGCGAACGCCGTCGCGGCGCCCGCGCCGGCCAGCATGAGCCGGGCCCGCGAGTTCGTCCAGGTCATCCACATGCCAGGAGGTCCCCATCCTCCACCGACGCATCCGGACGATCCGGACCATGGGCGGACGACGACTGTAAGGGACCCGATCTTCCTGCCCTCGCCGGGGTGCGGCGATTGGCCGCGAGCGGCGGTGTTCCCGTCGATCAACCCACCGGCCATGGTCGGCGGGCTCCCGCCGGTCCCTCAGGACCGGTGCCCGCGACCGCGACCGCGCCGGAGCAGAGCGCGCCGGCATCAAGTTGAGTGGAGTAGGCTCAGGTATGCTCAGTGCATGAAGCGCTGGGCAGGCGGGAACACGCACACTGAGAGGACCCGAATCTCAGGCGGAGACCGCGCCTGATGTCGCCGATGTCGCTGACACGTCGAGGACCGTGGGGACCACATGAACGCTGACCGGCTGACCGCCCGCTCGCAGGAGGCGCTCTCCTCCGCCATCTCCCGGGCGACCGGGGACGGGTCACCGCTCGTCGACCCGCTGCACCTGCTCACCGCGCTGCTCGAGCCGCGCGACAGCGCCGCGGCCGCGCTGGTCACGGCCGCCGGCGCGTCCCTCGACGCCGTCCGCGAACGCGCCGAGAGCGCCGTCGCCCGGCTCCCGCACGCGACCGGCGCGAGCGTCGCGCCGCCGCAGCTCTCCCGCCAGCTGATCACCGTGCTCGACAACGCCGAGCGGCAGGCGGCCCGCCTCGGCGACGAGTACACGTCCGTCGAGCACCTGGTCATCGCCCTGGCCGAGGAGCGCGGCGAGGCCGGGCGCGTGCTGGTCGCCGCCGGCGCGACCGCCGACGCGCTGCGCGCCTCGGTGGACAAGGTGCGCGGAGGCGCCCGCCGGGTGACCAGCCGCGACCCGGAGGACTCCTACCAGGCGTTGGAGAAGTACTCGATCGACCTGACCGAGCAGGCCCGCGCCGGCAAGCTGGACCCGGTCGTCGGCCGCGACACCGAGATTCGCCGGGTCATCCAGGTGCTGTCGCGGCGGACCAAGAACAACCCGGTGCTCATCGGCGAGCCGGGCGTCGGCAAGACCGCGATCGTCGAGGGGCTGGCGCTGCGCGTGGTCGCCGGCGACGTGCCGGAGTCACTGCGTGGCCGGCGGATCGTCTCGCTCGACCTGGGTTCGATGGTGGCTGGCTCCAAGTTCCGCGGCGAGTTCGAGGAGCGCCTGAAGGCGGTCCTGAGCGAGATCCGCGCGGCCGAGGGTCAGATCATCACCTTCATCGACGAGTTGCACACCGTCGTCGGCGCGGGCGCCGCCGAGGGCGCGATGGACGCCGGCAACATGCTCAAGCCGATGCTGGCCCGCGGCGAGCTGCGGATGATCGGCGCCACCACGCTGGACGAGTACCGCACCCGGATCGAGAAGGACCCGGCGCTGGAGCGCCGCTTCCAGCCCGTCATGGTCGGCGAGCCGTCGGTGGAGGACACCATCGGCATCCTGCGCGGCCTGAAGGAGCGTTACGAGGTCCACCACGGCGTGCGGATCACCGACGCCGCCCTGGTCGCCGCCGCCACCCTCTCCGACCGGTACGTCACCGCCCGGTTCCTGCCGGACAAGGCCATCGACCTCGTCGACGAGGCGGCCTCCCGGCTGCGGATGGAGCTCGACAGCCGGCCGGTCGCGATCGACGAGCTGGAGCGGGCCGCGCGCCGCCTCGAGATCGAGGAGATGGCGCTGGCCAAGGAGAGCGACGACGCGTCCAAGGCCCGGCTCGAGCGGCTGCGGCGTGAGCTCGCCGGCAAGCGGGAGGAGCTCTCCGCGCTGACCGCCCGCTGGCAGCGGGAGAAGAACGCCATCGGCGAGGTGCAGAAGGTCAAGGAGGAGCTGGAGAACGCCCGCCGCGCCGCCGAGATCGCCGAACGCGACCTGGACCTCGCCCGGGCCGGCGAGCTGCGCTACGGAACCATCCCGGAGCTGGAGAAGCGGCTGGCGGCCGCCACCGAGGCCCTTGGCGGCGGCGGCCACGCGGACGGCCAGCCGATGCTGAACGAGGAGGTCGGCCCGGACGACGTCGCCGAGGTGGTCGCGAGCTGGACCGGCATCCCCGCCGGCCGGATGCTCGAGGGCGAGACCGCCAAGCTGCTGCGGATGGAGGACGAGCTGCACGCCCGGGTCATCGGGCAGGACGCGGCCGTCCGCGCGGTCTCCGACGCGGTCCGCCGCGCCAGGGCCGGCATCTCCGACCCGGACCGGCCGACCGGCTCGTTCCTGTTCCTCGGCCCGACCGGCGTCGGCAAGACCGAGCTCGCGAAGGCGCTGGCGGACTTCCTGTTCGACGACGACCGCGCGGTGGTGCGCATCGACATGTCGGAGTACGCCGAGAAGCACTCGGTGGCCCGGCTGATCGGCGCCCCGCCCGGCTACATCGGCTTCGAGTCCGGCGGCCAGCTCACGGAGGCGGTCCGGCGCCGGCCGTACAGCGTGATCCTGCTCGACGAGGTCGAGAAGGCCCACCCGGACGTCTTCGACGTGCTGCTGCAGGTACTCGACGACGGCCGGCTGACCGACGGCCAGGGCCGCACCGTCGACTTCCGCAACACGATCCTGGTGCTGACCTCGAACCTGGGCTCGCAGTACATCGCCGACCCGACGCTGTCCCCCGAGGCCCGGGCGAACATGGTGCAGGTCGCCGTGCGGGAGGCGTTCAAGCCGGAGTTCGTCAACCGGCTCGACGCGGTACTGATCTTCGACCAGCTCGGCAGGGCGGACCTGACCAGGATCGTCGACCTGCAGCTCGACCGGCTGCGCCGGCGGCTGACCGACCGGCGGATCACCCTGACGGTCACCGACGCGGCCAAGGGCTGGCTCGCGGACGAGGGCAACGACCCGGTCTACGGCGCCCGCCCACTGCGCCGGCTGGTGCAGACCGCGATCGGCGACCAGCTGGCGCGCGAGCTGCTCGGCGGCCAGGTCCACGACGGCGACGAGGTCCTCGTCGACCTCGACGACACCGGCCGCGGCCTGACCGTCCGCCCCGCCGTCCCCGCGGGCAAGACCCTCTGACGGCGACCAGCCCGCAGCGCGGTCAGCCAGGCCAGACGCCGGAACGAGGCGGTAGGACGACACTGTCCTACCGCCTCGCTGGTATTTCGAGCCGCCCGGACAACGCTGACCGGACACAAACGTTCACACCATTACGGCAACCGCCACCCGGCCATGCCACCGACCTCGGACGGGGGTTACCCCGGCTATATGGACTGACCATCGACCGGGTCCGGTCGGGGCGCGGAGCGTCCCGACGGCGGAGCCGGGGTCCCTGCCGGATCGACGGAGCCTGCGGAGTCGATCTGGGAGGTCCGGATGGTCGCCCCTGGGCGACCTTGAGCCGACCGCCTTACTGCTTGGCGATCTTCTTCTCGACCTGGTTGGTGAGCGTGCCCAGGACGGATTCGTCGATCGGCTCGAACGGGTTGATGATGAAGATCGTGGACTCCACCTGGCCGGTGAAGATGGTGACCATGTCGACGTGCAGCTCGATCTCGGTGCCCTCGGTGAGCAGGGTCAGCTGGATCTGGATCCGGTCGGTGGCGCCGGCCGGCGGCGTGGCCCAGTTCGTGCCGAGCAGGGTCGCGTCGTCGCCGTCGCTGATGAGCTCGTCCACGAGAGCGCGGCCCCAGCAGCCGGCGAACCGGTCGTGGCGGACCAGCTCACGGTGCTTGCTCACGGTGCTTGTCGACGCGTAGACCGCGGCGAACGACCGGATGTTGGTACCGACCGCGTCGTCGGTGAAGACCGGGCCGTTGGCGTGATCCGTCGAGCGCCCGCCGAGGTCGGACTGGGACAGCTCCATGCAGGTGGGGATCGGGTCCTCGAACAGCGAGGCCTCGGTCGGGTCGGTGTCCGGCTCCATCGTGTAGGCGCTGGTCTCGGGCCCCTCACCGAGGACGAAGTCCGCCGCCCGCAGCACGGCCGGCGCCGTGCTCGGTGCCGCCGTCGCCGTGACCGAGACCGACACGTCGTCCAGGTCGGGGCCCTTGGTGTTCTTCGACTTGGGCGAGCCCGAGCTCTGGCAGCCGGCCAGCGCGGCGACGAGCACCGCGGCGATGACCGTCACCAGAACCGGAAGAAAGCGCCGCCGATTCCGGTGGCGGCCACCCTGCGATGCATTGTTCACGATATCGAGAATAGGCGGCCGGGAATAATTGTGGACCGTCGGCGGATGTCACCCCCACGACCTCCGTGTCAGCGCCGGGACACCTCCTTTCCATCGGATTCACCCGATGTCCTCCGGCCGGCGCCCGGCGAGCGGCGCCGCGTTCCGCGCAGGCGCCGAAGCGGTCACCGCGAAATGGCGGCAGCGGGTGGCGGCAGTGGTGCTGGCATGCGTGTTCCGAGACCGGCCAGCACTCATTCCCCCGCCCTGGAAGCCGCAATCACCGCTGTCAAGGGCGCCAGCGTCACCCGCCAGGCCCTGGCTCGTCGAGCGCGTCTTCCGGCGGCCCTCGGCGCCGTTCCCCGCCGACGGCGAGGAGGGCCGTCCGCGGCGGCGCGGAGCCCGCGCCACCGAGCCCGCGCCACCGAGCCCGCGGTACCAAGGCAGCGGTACCGCGCCCACGGGGCCCCGCCCCGACATGGGTAGCCCTATCGTCAGGCCATGCCCGACATGAAGGTGTCCGCCACGGTTGCCGAGGCACTGGCCGCTGGGCGGCCAGTGGTGGCGTTGGAGTCGACACTGCTGGCGCATGGCCTGCCGGCTCCGCGTAACCGGGCGGTCGGCGCCGAGCTGGAGGAGCTGGTCCGCGAGCACGGCGCCGTGCCGGCGACGATCGCGGTGCTTGCCGGCGTGCCGACGATCGGGCTGGACGAAGCGGGTCTCGCCCAGATCACGGAGGATCCGAACGAGGTCCTGAAGCTGTCGGTGCGCGACCTCGCGCCCGCGGCGGCGCTCGGGCGCACCGGCGCCACCACGGTCGCCTCCACCGCCTGGCTGGCCGCCCGCGTCGGGATCCGGGTCTTCGCCACCGGTGGCCTGGGTGGCGTGCATCGGGGCTCGGCCCAGCCTTCCCGCCAGACCTCCCGGGCCGCCGGCCACGAGGAAGCCGACGGTGCCCACGGATCCGACGGGCACAGCTACGACGAGTCGGCGGACCTGCCGACGCTGGCCGCGACCAGGATCACCGTCGTCTGCGCGGGGGTGAAGTCGATCCTCGACGTCGGCGCGACCCTGGAACGGCTGGAGACGCTCGGAGTCGCGGTGCTGGGCTGGCGGACCGCGGACTTCCCCGGTTTCTACCTGCCCGGCACCGGCCATCGCCTGGACTGGCGGGTCCAGGACGCGGGCGAGGTCGCCGCGGTGATGGCGGCGGCCGACCGGCTCGGCGCGCCTGGCGCGCTTGTCGTCGCCAACCCGGTCGCCGCGCCCGACGCGCTGGACCGCGAGCTGCACGACCGGGTGCTCGCCGACGCGCTCGCCGCGGCGAGCCGGGCCGGGCTGCGCGGCAAGGCCGTCACCCCGTTCCTGCTGGCCGCCTTCCACCGCGAGACCGCCGGCGCGAGCCTGGAGGTCAACCTGGCGGTCGTCCGCGGCAACGTGACGGTCGCCGCCCAGATCGCGAACGCCTGGAGCCAGTCACGCCGTTAGTTCCGAGGGCCGGCGTTGGCCGGCCACGTGGGGCGATGGAAACCGCTGGTGGCCGGCCGGTCCTGGGATCGGTCCATGGGCTGTGGTGCCAGACGAGCAGGTTTTCGGCACCATGGCGTCTGGGATCATGGCCGAACACCCCACAGGTCATGACCAGCCGCATGTCAGGGGCCACCCCGCTGACCGGTCACGAGGGTCCCGGTAGGCACGCCGACCGGGCCTGGCGACGACCGCCCCGGGGGGCGGCGTCGACTCGGCTCCCTGCGCGAAGGCCGGCCGCCCTACCGCTGGCCGAGCTTCCCTACTGCTGGCCGAGCTTGGCGGTCAGCTGCGCGACCGCCGCGTTGACCAGGTCCTCGCCCGGCTGGTCGATCCTGCCCACCAGGTGGAGCTGGGCCTCGACCTGGCCCGACCCGAGATAGACGGTGTCGTAGAACAGCTGCGCCTGGCCACCGGCCGACGTGCCCGCGACCACGACGACGGAGGTGCGGCCCAGCGCCCCGGCCGGCAGCGGCGTCTCGAGGACCACCGCCTCGGCGTCGAACGCCGTGGCGCCGCTCGCCTCGATCGCGGCCAGCGCGTCGGTCTTGGCCTGCTCCGCCGCGCAGTCGGCGAACCGCGGGTGGCGCAGCAGGCCGGCGTCGCGTTCCACCTGGCCGGCCGGCACGATCTGGGCGGCCGACCAGAGGGTGATCCCGGTGCCGGAGTTCGCCAGGTTCGCGCCCGCCGCCTGGTCCGTGGACCCGTCCGCGACGTCGGCGGGGGACACCCCGAGGCAGGAGGCCAGGGCGATGAAGGGCGGCGCCCCGGTCCCGTCGCCGCCGGTGGCGGGCGCGAACCCGGTGAGCCCGGCGGCCGTGGTGAGGACGAAGTCCGCGGCCTGGGCCGAGGGCGCGGGCGCCGTCGTCGGCGCGACCGGAACAGTGGTGATGGCCGTGGTGGGCGAGCCCTGGGGGGCCGTGGGCTCGTCGTCGTCCCCGCCGGTCAGCCCGCACGCCGCCAGCGTGAGCGCCAGCGCCGCCGCCCCCATGCCGGCCATGATCCGCGCTCCGGTCGACCGCGTCACCGTTCCCACCCCATCCCTCGGCCAGCCAGGATCGGGTGCCCGCCGGTTCGGCGGCGCCTGACCGGCGGGACCGCGATCCCGTCAGGATCGGCCGATCCTGGCAAAACGATCCTGTCCGAAGCCTAGGGAGCCGGGCGACCCGCCCCACGGCCGGGTACCGCCCCGGCCGTGGGTGGCGCCGGAACGCCCTACTGCTTCACGATCTTGGCGAGAAGCTGGGCCGTGGCGGCCTCGGCCAGCTGGTCGGCTGGTTCGAGCGCCGAGATCACGAGCAGCTGGCTCTCCACCCGCCCGGTCCCGACGAAGATGATGTCGGCGTAGACCTCCACCGAGGTGCCCTCGGCCACGATGGGCATGACGTAGGAGGACCGCGCCTGCGCGCCCGGTGGGACGGCGGCGTCGCGCCGCTTCATCTTGCCGAGCGTCCCCGAGTCGTCGGCCGCGGGGTCGTCGGCCGCGCTCTGGGCGATCAACCTCATGACGCAGGCGTCCCACCGCGGGTCGCGCAGGAGCTCGGCGTGCCTGGCCGCGAGCTCGGGCGTGATGACCTGCGCCGCGGAGGTGACCTGCACCAGGTTGTCCGAGCTGGTCAGCTGCGCCCCGTTCGCCGCGGCGACGGGGTCCTGCTCCGTCTGGCCGAGGCATTTGTTGAGCTCGGTGAACGGCGACACGTCCGCGGCGGTGACGTCGCCGGCGGTCGCCTCGCTGTCCACCGTGAAGTCGGCGGTCTCGGGGCCCTGCGTGTAGAGGTAGTCGAAGACGTCCAGTTCCTTCGGCGGCGCGGTCGTGGTCGGCGCCCCGGTGATCCGGGACGACGTCACCGGGTTCTCGCCGGAGCCGTCGTCACCGCAGCCCACGAGGGCCAGCACGAAGGCACCAGCGAGGATACCGATCATCGCCCCCCGCGGCCTCGTCCGTGGCCGTGTCCCTTGCCGCGTCCGTGGCGACAAGATGCCCATCTCCTCAGCTCCTCCTCCGGCGGCGGGAGTCCACCGCGCCGCGGGATCCGGACGAGGCGGACCCGAGCGCGCACGGCGGCCGCCCGCGCGCCGATGAACCCAGCCCACCGACGAGACGGCGGCCGACGCGCCGCTGGTGGGGTCCCCCGCGTCGTCCTCGCTCCACGGGACGCCTGCCCGCGACCGGCGCCCGCTGGTCTGAGACTCTCGCAGCGGATCAGACACGCCGCCACTGTCCGGTGAGTGACACTTTGGGCACGCGGACGGCTCGCGGGACACGTCCCGCGACACGCCGTTCAGGAGGACGCCGTTCGGTGGGACGCCGTTCGGTGGGACGTCTCCGGTGGGAACCAGCGGGGCCGCCGACGCGGCCCGAGCGGGCCGGAAACGACGCGGCCTGGTAGCGCCGGGGTCGGCGCCACCAGGCCGGGCAAACCATCAGGAGCTACTGGTCGGCCAGCTTGCCGGCGATCTGGTCGATCATGCCCTGCTCAATCGTGGGTGGCGGAACGTCCGCGATGTTGTGGACCTCCAGCTCGACGGCGACGTTGCCGACGTAGAAGTACACGGTGTCGAAGACGTAGCCGTAGGTGCCGAACTCGTCGCTGATACCCATCGAGGTCCGGATGAGCGCGGTCGCGCCGCGGGGCGGGGGCGGTGTCTCGACGGCGACGATCTCGTAGGTGAAGCCGTCCGGGCTCTCGGCGCCCGCCAGACGCTCCTCCAGCGCGCCGCGGTAGCAGTCGCCGAACGCCGGGTTGGTCACGATCGCCTCGTACTGGAGGATCTCGACCTCGGGCAGGATCTTCGCCCGGCTGGTCGCCTGGAACTCCGACTCCTCGACATAGGTGAAGGTGTCGCCCTGGCTCTCGTCGAACGGCTCCGACGGGTTGAAGTCGGCCACGCCGACGCACTCGGCCACCTCGCGGCGCGTCAGGCTGGCGTCGGCGTCCTCGTCCACGACCCCGCCCGAGCTCTCGAAGCCCTCGGTCTCCGGGCCGGCCGCCAGCACGTAGTCGGCGGCGAACAGGTCCGGCACCCCGTCCTCGGTGGGCTCCGCCGATGGCGGCGCGGCCTGCCCCGTCGCGGGCGGGGGCGTGGCCCCCGGGCCGGTCGGGATCTCGCCTTCCTGGCACCCCGTGGCCAGGAGCGCCAGCGCCGCGGCCGCGGCGACGACCCCGCCACGCACCGTTCGACGCACCCCGAATCCGCGGTCCCGCCCCATGACGCTCACCGTGTCCCTCCGAACATTCACCCAGGCCGGTCCGACCCGCGATAACCACCGTTATCTACGGGCAACACCATGCCGGAGGAAAACGCGCTGGCGCCAATATCAACCATGTCTTGAGAAGGACATATCCGTTCGGCCGTCACGTGGCCGACGCCAATCCGGCGCCCAGGAGGACAGGAATCAGGATGGCGCCCTTGACAGATTGGCGCCAACCAGACTCCGCGGCCCGTCCGGGGTGGCGGGCGCCAAACGGTACGGGGCACACGGACGGGCGGCGCCGCGGGGGCGGAGCTGGGACGATCGGACGCGCTACGGCGCGCCGATACGAACAGGAGGGGCCGCCGCGTGATATGGCGAGTCGCGGGGTGGGCTACCGGGCGCTGGGCGCGCTGGGTCATCGTCGCGCTGTGGCTGGCCGTCGCGGTGGTGTCGACCCCGTTGGCCGCGCGGCTCGGGGACGCGCAGACCAATGACGCCTCCGCGTTCCTCCCCGCGGAAGCGGAGTCCACCAGGGTGCTCGCCGAGCAGCGGGCGCTGCCCGGCGGGGACGCGATCCCCGCCGTCGCGGTGTTCGCCCGGACGGATAGACCGCTGACGACGGCGGACCAGGCGGCGATCGCGGCCGCCGCCACCCGGCTCGCCCCGTTCGCGACCACCACGCTGACCGGGGCGGTGCCCGCGCCGGACGGCCGAGCGGCGCTGTTGATCATCCCAATGGCCCAGTCCGCGGACGCGAACGCGTTCGCCGACCGGATCGACCAGATGCGGTCGATCCTGCGCGGCCTGGCGCCGCCGGGCCTGGAGACGTCGGTCACCGGCCCGGCGGGCGTCATCGTCGACACCTACACGGCGTTCGTCCAGATCGAAGGCACGCTGTTCCTCGTGACCGCGGCCGTGGTCGCGGTGATCCTGCTGCTCGTCTATCGCGGCCCGCTGCTGTGGCTGGTCCCACTGATCACGGTCGGCATCGCCGACCAGGCGGCCACGGCGATCGTCTCCCTGCTGGCACAGCACGCGGGCCTGACGGTCAACGGGCAGAGCGCGGGCATTCTGCGGGTGCTGGTGTTCGGGGCCGGCACCGACTACGCGCTGCTGCTGATCGCCCGCTATCGCGAGGAGCTGACCAGGTACGCCGCGCCGGCCGAGGCGATGCGGGTCGCGATCCACCGCGCGGGCCCGGCGATCCTGGCCTCCGCTGGCACGGTCGTCATCGGCCTGCTCTGCCTTCTGCTCGGCGAGCTGAACTCCGACCGCGGCCTCGGCCCGGTCGGCGCCATCGGCATCATCACCGCGTTCGTGACGATGATGACGCTGCTGCCGGCGGCGCTGGTGATCTGCGGGCGGCGGCTGTTCTGGCCGCGCATCCCCCAGCTGGACGTCGAGTTGGCCCAGGTGGCCGAGTCGGTCCAGGTGGCGGAGTCGGTCCAGGTGGCGGAGCTGGCCGCGGCTTCCGGGGTCTGGGCGCGGATCGGGGTCACGATCGCCCGGCGGCCTCGTCTGGTCTGGCTCGCGACCAGCGCGGTGCTCGCGGGGATGGCCCTCGGCCTCGTCGCGTTCGACACCGGGCTGCGCCAGCAGGACGCGTTCCGCGAGCGCACGGACTCGATCGCCGGCCAGCAGCTCGTCGCGGCGCACTTCCCGCCGGGGGCGAGCGCGCCGGCCTACGTGATCGGCGCGACCAGCGCGTCGACCGAGCTGGCACAGACGATCAGAGAGACGCCCGGCGTGGCGACCGCGGTCGAGAACGGCCACGGGGGCGGCCGCGCGCAGTACGTCGTCATCCTCACGGACGAGCCGGACAGCGATGCCTCGTTCGCCACGATCGAACGGCTGCGCGCGCGGGTACACGCCGTACCGGGCGCGGACGCGCTGGTCGGCGGGAACACGGCAGTCAACCTGGACGTCCGGAAGGCGGCCATCCGCGACCGCGAGCTCGTCATCCCACTGGTGCTCGGCGTCGTCCTGGCGATCCTGGGGCTGCTGCTGTGCTCCGTCGTGGCCCCGCTGATCCTGATCGCGACGGTCGCGCTGTCGTTCCTCGCGGCGCTCGGCGTGTCCGCGCTGGTCTTCAAGCACGTGTTCGGATTTCCGGGAGCCGACCCGTCGCTGCCGCTGTTCGGCTTCATCTTCCTGGTGGCGCTCGGCGTCGACTACAACATCTTTCTGATGACCCGGGTGCGCGAGGAGACCGCGCGGTCCGACGCCCGCCAAGGGGTGCTGCGCGGGCTCAGCGTGACGGGCGGCGTCATCACGTCGGCCGGGGTGGTGCTCGCGGCGACGTTCTCGGTGCTGTTCATCTTCCCGCTGATACAGCTCGCCGAGATCGGATTCCTGGTCGCCTTCGGCGTCCTGCTCGACACCCTGGTGGTCCGCTCGGTCCTGGTGCCGGCGCTGGCCCTCGACCTCGGCTCGGCCATGTGGTGGCCCAGCCGACTGGGCCGCCGCGAGCGCCGTCCCCCCGCGCCGGACGTCGTCGAGCCGGACGACGCCGACAGCATGCGCGCCTGACGGCCGCGCCCCGGACGGGGCTCCCCCGCGCCTTCCACCGGCCCTGTCGGCCACCGGACAATGTCGTCGCGACCTGGCTCCATCCTTCTGGGCCGACCCGGGACAGAGCGTCAAGTGCGCCACCGCGCCGAGTTCCGAACCCCGCGTGTCGGGTTCTTGGCAGAAGGGAAGATCTACACTCCGGACACGTTCTTTGTCCTCCTTCCGACACCTTCACTGGTGGTCTCGCCACGTTTTTCTCCAGCAAGGTTGTGGCTGCGGATAACGATCGTTATTGGCGGCCCGAATGGTTGGAGGCAGACGGTGATGGGCTCGGGAGCTCGGCGGGTTCGCCGGATGGTGTTGGGCGGGATCGTGGCGTCGGTGCTCGCGGTCGGCATCGCTGGCTGTCAGGAGGAGGAACTCCCGACCAGCCCGGCCACGCCCGGCCCGTCGGCCGCGCCGACCGCCCAGGCGACCGCGGCGAGCGCGCCGAACCTCGTGGCGGCGGACTACGTGCTCACGGCCGGCCCGGAGACCGAGGGCTTCTCGGGCTCCGGCGGGGTCGAGGAGGACCCGGCGGACGCCGCGGCTCTGGCCCAGGTCGCCGAGTGCGTCGGCGTCCCCGGCTACGAGCCGCCGGAGCCGTTCGACGAGGCGAACGGCGACACCTTCGTCAGCGACGAGGACCTCATGATCGAGGTGAGCAGCCGCGCGAAGATCCTCACCGAGGACGAGGTGGCGTTGGGCGAGCGGATCGTGACCTACCCGACCTTCGGCGACTGCATGCGCGAGATGCTGGAGACCTCGCTGGCGGACGCGCAGACGGACGAGGTCAGCTACGAGATCGTCGCGGTCGAGACGCCGGAGCCGCCGCGCGGCGCCACCGCGCTCGTCCGCGTCTCGATGGGCGTCACCGACGAGACCGGCGAGACCTTCGGCTTCGTGCTCGACACCGTCTACTTCTACGTCGGCAACGTCGCCGCCCAGCTGAACCTGCAGAGCGTCGACAACGCGATGTCGCCGACGGTCGAGCAGGCCATGATCGACCAGATCGCCGACAAGCTCACCAACCAGTAAGGCTGTCGCCTCAAGGTCGCTTCGCGACCTTGAGGCGACTTTTAGCCGAAGGTTGGGAACTCGGGGCCGAAGATGGCGGCCCAGAGGGCGACGGCGTCCTCGTGGTGGCCGTCGGCCTCCGCGAGGACCGCTCTTTCCGAGTAGGACCGGGCGAGGCGGATCGACTCGCGGAGCGCGCCGAGGTCGTCCGGCCGCAGGTAGGTCGACAGGTCGCCCCCGACGTCGGCCGGGTCCTTCATCGACAGGCCGGCCTCGTCCATGTGCCGGAACACCGTCGCCAGCCCCTGCCGGGTGTTCAGGCCGCGGCCGGCCAGCACCGTCCCGGCCAGCGCCTCGATGTGGAACGAGCGCAGGTGGCTGCCGCACACCCGGTTCCACGCCTTGAGCAGCCGCACCGCCGAGATCACGCGGGGACCGAGGTCCTCGGTCCAGCCGGCGTGCCGTTCGGGGCGGGTCGGCAGCCAGCCGCCGACCCGGTCCGGCATCACGTAGCCGGCCCGGGGATGGTCGAAGGCGGGCACGAGGTGCACGTCCGGCGGCGAGTCGTAGACGACCCGCAGTGCCTGGCCGCGGGTGCCGATGGTCTGCACCCGGTCGCCGCCGATCGCGCCCCGCACGCAGAGCAGCAGGTCACGCGAGTCCCAGCGGAACCGCTTCCAGGCACCCCCGGCCGCGCTGAACACGGCGAAGATGTCGACCTCGTCCAATGGGCGGATCATGGTGTCCCGGCCGGCCGACCCGATCGTGGCCACCCCGACGAGCGGCAGCGCGCAGCGCGGCGGGAAGATCGCGCGCAGCGCGCGCTCGGCCTCGTCCCGGCGGGCGTCGATCACCGCCTTGTCGTCGGCGGACAGCCGGACCATGTCGTCGAGCTTCGCGAACGCGCGCGCCGTCGTGCCGACGAGCAGCGGGCCGGTCATCGCTCCGGTGTGCGGGCCGGTGGCTCCCGTCGGATCGGCGTAGCCGAGCTGGGAGGCCCGCGGGTGCGCTCCCGGCGAGTCGTTGTGCGGGAACAACGCGTTCGGGGCGCCCGGGCCGGACTCGTCGGGCCTCCGCCAGTGCGGCGGGATGATCAGATGGTCGTAGGTGACCTCCGCGGGCGGGGTCTGCGACGAGACCGGGCGTGGGGTATCGATGCTCATGCTGCACCTCCCCGGCGCATTGCGCCGACCGTCGGGATCCCCCTCCCGGACACACGCCGACCCCCACGCCGGCGCGAATCCCGCGTCCGGAGGCCGGGGTGGCGCCTCCGGTCGCGACATCGTTCCCATGGTGCCTCAGGTCGTAACCGAGTGAACAGCCGGGACACCCCACAGCGGACCAGAAGATAAGCACCGGCGAAGAAACAAGGGCTCAACCGCTGTCGGCTTGCCGACAGTCTGCCAGCACCCACGGCCCGCGCGCGCGTCGAAGAACACCTGGGACCAGGGCGCCCACCTGCGAAGATAACGCGGAGAACCGGCTTCACCACACGTCGACCCCCACCGGCGGGTGGGACGAAGGCGGACCCAGCACCCCAGCCCGCTATCACTCTCCGTGAGGTGGCTCCAAGGGGTCAACGAGTCGGCGGCCGGCACCAGACCCGCCAGCCAACGGTGATCACGACCCGGGTCGGGACGAACGACGTCGTCGCGGCGAGCCGCTCGGCCGCCGGGCTGCCGGCACGGACGCGGGTCTCCACCAACGCGAACCGGTTGGCCTCCAACCAGCTGGCGAGCGCCCGGATGATCTCGGCGGCATACCCGCGCCGGCGCTCCGCCGGGCCGATCACCACCGCGACGGCCGCCCGCCTGGCCCGGGTGTCGGCCCCGAGCAGCCCGACCGCCGCGGCGTCGTGGTCGCGGACGACCCAGGTCAGCATGGCGCGGCCGGCGCCGGCCCGGTGGCGCAGCTCGTGGCGCAGGGCCGCGGGCTCCGCCGTCCCGCGCGCGTCCGGGCCGGCGAACAGCCCACCGACGCCGAGGCCGGGTGCCGGGCGCGGCGCCAGCGCCACCTTCTGGGCGAGCTCCTCGGCGACATACGCCGCGTTCCACAGCGTCACCGGCAACGCCTGCAGCCGCGTGGTCGTCAGCGTCGGCCCGTCATCGCCCATCGGGGACCTCACCCAGTCCCATCGGTGACCTCACCCGGCGGCAGACGACCGGTCATCCGCGCCGGGACGGCTCGCGGACACCGAGCAGGCCGCGCTCGCGCAGCCAGGCCTCGGTACGGCCCATCCCGTCGGCGAGCTCCACCCCGGGACGCCAACCGGTCAACGCCGTGATCCGGTCGCCGGAGCAGCGGCCCGTCCTGGTGACGTCGGCGACGGTGAGCGGGCCGAGGTCCATCCGGGTCCGAGGGTCGACTCCCGCCGCGAGCCGGGCCCCGAGCCCGCGAACCACCCCAAGGGCGGTCGAACCGACCGACGGGCCGACGGCGCCGGCCTGGCCCGCGTCCCCGTTCGCGCGTCCCTGGCCGCCACCGGCGGAGGCCGCCAGGGCGTCGCCGGGCTCGGACCGGCCGCCGCGGCGCGACTCGACCCGGCCGCGCATCCGACCGACCGCCAGCGTGGCGTCGTCCAGCGCGCCGTACATCCGGGCCGGCACCGAGCGCGGCGCCGGCAGCTCCAGCATCCGGCTGTAGTAACCGGCGAACTCGGCGACGGTGCAGGGCGACGGGCCGGTGACGTGCAGGGTCTCGCCGCGGGCCCGGTCCGTGCCCGCGGCCGCCAGCACCGCGGCCACCACGTCGTCGATGTGAACCGGGTTGAGCCACCCGGCGCCGCCGTCGAGCAGGACGAAGCGGCCGGCGCGCAGCAGGAGCACGGGCCAGACCGTCCAGCGGCCGGCACGCGGCCCGTAGGCGTCCCCGAGCCGCAGGATGGTCGCGGGCAGGCCGGACGCGGTCGCGGCGCTCACCGCCTGCTCGGCGGCGGCCAGCGTGTCCGCCCGCGCGTCGCCGGTCAGCCCGACCGGGGCGGTCTCGTCGACGCCGTCGGCGATGTCCGGGCCGAGCACCGACACGCAGGACAGGTGCACGAGGCGGCGAGCCCCGCCGCGGGCCGCGGCGTCGAGCACGGTCGCCGTCCCGCCGAGGAGCACCTGGCGCATCCGGGCCGCCGGCACGCGGGCGCGGCCGGCCGGCCGGCCGCCGCGGATGCGCGGCAGCTCCCCGACCCCGCCCATGCCGACCGCCGCCGCGTGCACCACGAGGTCGACGCCGACCAGTTCCTTCTCCCAGTCGCCCGGCCGGCTGACGTCCGCGGCGTGCACCCCGGGGCCGCGTGCGACGTCGAGCGCGACGACCTCATCCCCGCGCCCGCGCAGGGCGTGGGCGATCGCCCCGCCGACGAATCCCGCCGCGCCGGTGACCACCACCCGAGCCAACGTCAGCCTCCTGACCGCCTGCCGGCACCCGTCCCAGGCACCGGCGCCGGCGCGTGGATCGCGCCCGCGTCAACCGGTGCGCTCGCGGCCGCGCGAGGCGCCGCCATTGTCGCGCGACTGTCGCACGACCGGGAACGAGCATGCCGCATCACAGCACACCGGGACCTCGGCCATGTCCAGCACCCAGGGCACCACCGTAACGACGCACCACCCACGGGCACCGCTCGGCCCACTCGACCCACTCCGCCTTCCGGTCAGGTACGGCCGTTCTCCACGGCGGCCAGCTGGGCCGCGCCCTCCTCGTCCGTCGCCCGCGCGGCCGCCCCGCCGCGCCGGCCGGCCCGGCGGCGCAGCAGCTCGCCGGCCACGCCGGACGCGACGGCGAGGACGAGGACGACCGGCGCCAGCCACCAGGCCATCTCCTCCAGGAAGGGGACGGAGGCGGCCACATATCCCAGCGAGGTGAGGCCCGTGCCCCAGATCACCGCTCCCACCACGGCTACGACCATGAAGCGTGCCGGTGGCATTCGCACCGCTCCAGCGAGGATCGGGGCGAAGGTACGCGCCCACGGCACGAAACGCGCGGCAATCAGGGTGATAGCCCCGAAACGTTCGTAAAACGCCTCAGTGCGTTGCAATGTTTTCTTATGGCGCCGTTCGAGCCACGGTCGGCCGAGCCGCCGTCCGGTCAGGTAACCGACCCAGACGCCGGCCACCGCCGCCACGGTCACCCCCGCCGCGAGGACCGGCAACGAGATCTCGTATTTCGGGTCCGCCGCCATGAGGCCGGTGGCGAACAACATCGCGTCGCCCGGCAGCCAGAACCCGAACGGCACGCCGCTCTCCAGGAAGACGATCATAAAGACGGTCGCATACAGAGTCAGGCCGGATAGACGGTCGACATCCATGGATTCAGTGTGCAGGGCGGACGGGGCCTGGCCCCAGCAACGCCGGCACGCCGTTGCGGGCAGGCCACGCGGGGGCCGTCCGCTCGGCCAGCGTCGCCCGGACCGCCAGGACGCCCTCCGGGCCGGAGGCCCGGATCGCCAAGCCACACGCGCTGGAGGCCGCAAGCGGCTCCCTCAGGGAGCCCCCGCGTCATACCCTTCGCGCAACACCCGCCCACAGCGTGAGGGTTCCGGTCGCGCCCCCGTTCGCGTCGTCCCACTCCTGGCCGCCCGCCGGTCAGGAGTGGACCGACGCGCCTGGAGGCCGAACGCGCCCCGCCTACTCGGTGATCCGACGCCTTTGACAGGAGCCTTCGATGCCTATCGCGACGCCAGACGTCTACGCCGAGATGCTCGACCGGGCGAAGGCGAACGCCTTCGCCTACCCGGCGATCAACGTGACCTCGTCGCAGACGCTCAACGCCGCGCTGCGCGGCTTCGCCGAAGCCGGTAGCGACGGCATCATCCAGGTATCCACGGGTGGAGCCGAGTACCTGTCCGGATCGACGATCAAGAACATGGTGCTCGGCGCCGAGGCGCTGGCCGAGTTCGCGCACCACGTCGCGAAGGCCTACCCGATCCAGATCGCCCTGCACACGGACCACTGTCCGGCGGACAAGCTCGACTCCTACATGCGCCCGCTCGTCGCCATCTCCAAGGAGCGGGTGAAGGCCGGCCGCGACCCGCTGTTCCAGTCCCACATGTGGGACGGCTCCGCGGTGCCGCTGGAGGAGAACCTCAAGCTGGCCGAGGAGCTGCTCGCGGACTGCAAGGCCGCGAACATCGTGCTCGAGGTGGAGATCGGCGTCGTCGGCGGCGAGGAGGACGGCGTCGTCGGCGCGATCGACGAGAAGCTCTACACCACGCCCGAGGACATGTGGCGGACCGCCGAGGTGCTGGGCACCGGGGAGAAGGGCCGCTACATGCTCGCGGCCACCTTCGGCAACGTGCACGGGGTCTACAAGCCGGGCAACGTGAAGCTGCGCCCGACCATCCTGCGCGACGGCCAGCAGTACGTGGCGTCCAAGCTGGGACTCGGCGGCGACGCCAAGCCGTTCGAGCTGGTCTTCCACGGCGGCAGTGGCTCGGAACTCACCGAGATCCGCGAGGCGCTCGACTACGGCGTCGTCAAGATGAACGTGGACACCGACACCCAGTACGCCTTCACCCGGCCGATCGCGGACCACATGCTCAAGAACTACGACGGCGTGCTGAAGGTCGACGGCGAGGTCGGGATCAAGAAGACCTACGACCCGCGCACCTACGGCAAGTCCGCCGAGGCCGCCATGGCGAAGCGGGTCGCCCAGGCCTGCGCGGACCTGCGCTCGGCCGGCACGACGCTCGGCGCCTGACCGACCCTGCCCGGGGCTCCACCGCCCGCCGCTCCGCTCACCGACCCGATCCGACCCGGCGCCAGGCCCACGGCGCCGCTCGCGTCCGGCGGTCAGGCGGGCGGTGGGCCCCGTCCGCTCCCACCGAGCCTTCTCCTCTTCCTCTTCTCTCCTCTTATTCCTCTCTATCCGCTTATTCCTCTCTATCCGCGAGCCGTGGCCGTTCCTCTCTCCGCTCTCTCCGCTAGCCGCGGCCGCGGACATGTCCGGGCCGAGGCCGCAAGGGGCTCACCTCACGCCTTCGTCGCGGGAACGGGCGGACGGCCGCGTCCCGTGGCGCCTCCGGCCACGGCTGCTCCCTTCGGTCCGCGACGCTCCGGCTCATCACCGCTGATTCGCGCGCGGATCCGGCGGACTTCACGTTCGCGGTGCCCGCCGAACGCCGATCTCTCGACGTGGGTTCGAGGCAGGACAGGACGGGGCGGGCCGATCCCGCCCGGCACGAAGATCAAGAAGCCGGCCCGGCGGTCGGCGGTCGGCGGTCGGCGGTCGGCGGTCGGCGGTCGGCGGTCGGCGGTCGGCGGTCGGCGACTGTATACATTTCGCGGCGCCCAGCGCGGCCCAGGCACCCACGCGACAAGATCCACGCAGGGCGCTCCCAGCTCCTCCGCGATCTTGTCGGGATCACCCGACCGCTGATTCGCGCGCACAACCGCCGATCATGAGTCGCCAGGAGCCGCGACACCCCTCCTGATCATCAGACCCGTACGCCGTTCGGCGCTTCCTGTCCGTTTTGTCCCCGAGTTCCCGTACGCATCTGACGATCTACGGACCAGGCCGGGCCAAGACCCAACGAAGATCGCCACATGCGTGCGCGGATCGGCGCCGCGGGATCCGCGCACGTGAACGTCCACCGGATGCGCCACAGCACGGCGAGCCAGCGCCTCCTGTGCCCGATTGCCGGCCGCGCCCGCCGGTGGTCACGACCCAGCCGGGCCCATGGTCCCGGGAAGGCTGGAATAAAGATCACACAGGACGGCGGAACGGGCCGGCCTCGCCGGGGTGGTACCGGCCCCTCGATGGCCATGTGGCCTGTGCCGTCCGCCGGGGCGAGCCGGCGGACACCGACGGTCGCCTGGGCCACCGTCGGGCCGGCAGGCACATCCGGCATAGTCACTATCCGCAAGATTCACCACACAGTGTGCCACTTTCACGGATCACGCCAGGATCACTCCGCCCGGGAGGGCGAGGTGGCGAGCCCAGAAGATCCAGAACTGCCCGTACCCGACCAACTACCTTCGGTCGCGCATTCGGGACGCGTCCGGCGGATGTAGCCAGGATCGCATTTCTCGCGAGTCCGGCCCGAGGCACTCTTTCGGGCGGCAGACTGGTAGGTTTCTTTTCGCGTGCGACAGGCGGGCCACACACCACCCGCGCATGGCGCGCGATCTCTGTCAAAACCACTTCTTGGGGTGGGAAACGACCGCCGGCTGGATCTTCGGCGGCGAGTGACGACACGCCGGTGGCGGACGCCGCGAAATTTAGATGAGCGCGCGCACGCGCGCGTTAGCAGTGTTAACAGCGGGTTTCAAGAACCGACACGCCGGTGTGGCCTTTTTCACGTGCCCTATTCGGTGCTTGTCGCCACGCCGCGGAATGTGGTTATGGTCTTCGCCGTGCCTGACGACAGGACAGGCATCCACCGGGCGGCACGCCGAATCCTGCCCCCGCCCGGCGAGTTTTGAACCAGCGGCAGGAACGGGGGACCCGAATTCCGGACGCCAGGACCAGAGACCCTGGAAGAAACCGGGCATCGCCAGCGCGGCTTCATAAGCGCCGCGCCGGGCTGGCCCGAGAAGGCGTCCTTGGGGTGAAGCCGACCGACATCCGCGATCGTTGGAAGCGCGCCAGACCGCGCTCTTTCAAGGACACATGACGGAGACGTCGCGTCGCCGGGCTATACGAGCCTTTCCAGCTAACCCAATCGACCGATGACACACGGTGCGTGAAGGTGATGGAAAAGGCTCGCTCTTCCCCAGCCCGAACCCGACAGCTCACCTCGCAGGCGTGGGGAAAGGGCAACCTCGTATGTCCGAAGCACGCACCCCTGGCCGACATCCCGTGCCGGGCGGGCGTTTTGCCCCGCCATCGGCCGACCGACCGACCGCCGGCACCACCGGCGCGCGCGGCCGGGCCAGTTCTCCGACCGCCAGAACCGCTCCGCCCGCCCGGCGTGAGCCCCGGCGGTCTCGGCCTGCCGTCACCGGCCCCAACCGGAGGCTCCGGCAAACTCTCGCCGCGGCTCCCGTCATCGCCGCGGCCGTCGGCGGCACGCTGGCGCTCGCCTCACCCGCCAACGCCTCGTCCAACTGGGCCGAACTGCGCCAGTGCGAGTCCGGCGGAAACTATTCAATCAATACCCGTAACGGTTACTACGGCGCCTATCAGTTCTCGCTGTCCACCTGGCGGAGCCTTGGATATTCGGGGCTGCCAAGTGACGCGCCACCGGCGGTTCAGGACGAGGCCGCGCTGCGGCTCGCCCAGCGTTCCGGATTCGGCCAGTGGCCGGTGTGCGGCCGCGGAATGGGCCCCGACCAGCTCGCGCCGGGCGCCAGTTCGCCAGCCCCTCCGGCACCGCCGGCACCTCAGGCCGCCCCCGTGGTCCCGCTGTCGCTGGTCGTCCAGCCGGCCTCGACGACGCTGGCGCGGCTGCCGTTCACGACGGCCCTCGTCGGCGAGTACCGCGCGGACGTCGCGTCCTGGCAGGCCCGCATGAACGAGATCGGCTACCCGCTCGCCGTCGACGGCCACTACGGGCCGCTATCGGCCGCGGCGGCCAGTTCGCTGCAGGCCGCGAAGGGCCTGGCGGTCGACGGAGCCGTCGGCCCGGAGACCTGGTCGGCCACCTTCACCTGATCCTCCCTGGAACCCGGGTTCCGCCGGGTCGACGAGGTGTGGGATTCCTCCCGGACCGGCGAAGCCGGGACGTGCCGGGACCTGGATCCCGCCTCGACCGGCTCAGGCGGTCGGGAACGCGGGTCTGGAAGCCCCTACGGGCCCGGCGGAAGGTCCGCCGCCCGGCCCCTCCGGCCGGATCGGCCCCGCTGACGGGGCCCGCGCCGGACCCGTCGAACCCGATCCCGGGAGATCCGCAGGCACCCCGCCGCGGCTGGGAACCCTCCGCCGCGACCGGTTCCGTCGGTCGCGGCCCTTCGCCAGCAGCGGGGATCCCGTCCCCATCCCACCCACCGGCCGCCAGCCGGACGTGGGACACAGCCCCTGCCCTGCTCCCGATGAACCGCCCGGCCGCGTCGACGCGTGCGTCCACCCGGCCGGGCGGCCAAGGGCTGGCCGTGGACGGGAACCCGGCGAAGCGCGCCGGCCGCCAACCTCGCTGACCTTCCGCTCCGGAAGGTCCAGGCCGCGCGGTCTCGCCGGGCCGACCGTGAACCGGGGCCGTCCCTCGCGAGGACGACCCCGGTTTGCGGCGAACGATCCCGGCTCGCTACAGTCCGGTACTACTCGCCCGTCCTGGGCGGGTCGCGCGGGCGGACGCCGAATCCCGCCCCACCCGCGTGCACGGAGCACGTATCCGCTTGGGCGGGAGCGGGGGACCCACTTTCGGGCGCGGCCTGGCCGCGTCCTTGGGGTGAAGCCGGTCGGCCGGCTCGCGCGACACCGCGCGGGCGGGTCCACACCGGCCGGGCATTCCCAGCCCGAACCCGACAGCTCACCCCGTAGGCGCAGGGAAGGACCGATATGCCGTCTGAGCAGACCGGTGACTCCCGGCCCAGCCGCCGGGCCAGCGGCCGGCATCGTGCCCCCCAGGGGCCGTCGTCGACCGCCCGCCTGCTGCGCACCACCGGCGCGGTGACCGCGCTCGTCGGCGGCGGCCTCGCGGTCACCGCGGCGCCCGCCCACGCGGCCACCCCGGAGGACTTCGCCAAGCTTCGCCAGTGCGAGTCGGGCGGCAACTACGCGATCAACACCGGCAACGGGTACTACGGCGCCTACCAGTTCGACAAGCGGACGTGGCAGGGCCTGGGTTACTCCGGTCTGCCCCACGAGGCCGCCCCGGCCGTCCAGGACGAAGCGGCCTACCGGCTCTACAACTCGCGCGGCTGGTCTCCCTGGCCGGCCTGCGCCCGCAAGCTCGGTCTCACCAACAACGGGCAGATCGGCGTGTCCTCGTCGGGCGCGGCCGGCAACCTCCAGCAGGAGCCCGTGAAGCCCGCCATGACGCTGGACAAGGCGCAGCAGGAGATCCAGCAGGCCGGCTTCGGCGGCACGATCTCCACGGCCGACGGTGGCGAGGTCCGCGCCGACGCGTACGTCTGGCAGCACGAGATGCGCGAGCAGCGGTTCGCGCTCACCGTCGACGGCAAGTTCGGCCCGCAGTCGCAGGGCGTCGCCGCGCTCTACTCGTACCTGACCAAGGTCAGCGACGGCCAGCCGGGTGTCGTCGGCGAGAACCTCTGGAAGGCGACCGTCGAGAGCTGACCGGCCGGGGGGTGGGCCGGCCCTGCTCGCTGGCCTTCGGCCAGCTTCGCCTGGCGGCCGGTCAGGATGTCCGCCCAGGGGGATGACCCCCTGGAACCCCCAATGTCGGGGGGGCTTCGCCCCCCGACACCCCCCTCGCCCGCGCTTCGCGCGAGGCTCATCAGCCAGGTGTCCGCGGTGAGGCTGGCGGGGCGTCGGCCCGCGGACGGGTCCGCGTCCAAGCGGCCACGCACGCCGCGTGGGGCCTCGTCGCCGGGCCGTGCCGGGGCTTTCCGCCGGAGCCTTTCGGGGTGTCGGGGCTTTCCACCTACTACGGTTACGGCATGACCACTCCGTCTGGGCGGCCGGATCTGCTGGGTGGGCCGCCGGCCACGTTGCTGCCGATCGACCCCGCGTCCGCGGCGCTCGCCGCCGGTGAGGCGGCCACCGACGTCGCCGCCCGGTTCCCCACGTCCAGTGCCGCGTGGGCGGCGCTCGCGGAGCAGGCGCTCGACGGCGGGCGGGCGGTCGAGGCGTACGCGTACGCGCGTACCGGGTACCACCGCGGGCTCGACGCGTTGCGGCGTTCCGGCTGGCGGGGGCATGGGCCGGTGCCGTGGTCGCACGGGCCGAACCAGGGCTTCCTGCGCGCGCTGGCAGCGCTCGGCCGAGCCGCGGCCATCATCGGCGAGACCGCCGAGGTCGAGCGGATCGAGACCTTCCTGGCGGACAGCGATCCGGAGGCGGCCCGGCAGCTCGGCCCGCTGGCACCTTGAGGAAGCGGGTCGTCACTGACTGACGTGGGCGGGCCGGCGGAGGCCGGTCAAGGCGCCGCCGGCCCGCCCACGCCGGTCTGGTTGCTTGCCCGGCGCCGGATGGCGAGGCCCGGTTCTTAGTACAGTCTTGCCCCGTGCCTGCGCTTGTCCTGATCGGAGCCCAGTGGGGCGACGAGGGTAAAGGGAAGGCGACCGACCTGCTGGGCGGCGCCGTCGACTACGTCGTGCGCTACCAGGGCGGCAACAACGCCGGCCACACGGTAGTGATCGGCGAAGAGAAGTACGCCCTGCACCTCATCCCCAGTGGCATCCTGCGTCCCGAATGCGTCCCGGTGATCGGCAACGGCGTGGTGATCGACCCCGGCGTGCTGCTCGCCGAGATGGCCGGCCTGCGCGCCCGCGACATCGATACGTCCCGACTGTTGATCAGCGCGAACGCGCATCTGATCATGCCGCACCACCGGGCGCTGGACCGGGTAACCGAGCGTTACCTGGGCAAGGCGCGGATCGGCACCACCGGGCGAGGCATCGGCCCGGCCTACGGCGACAAGGTCGCGCGCACCGGCATCCGGGTGCAGGACCTGCTCGACCCGGGCATCCTGCGCCAGAAGCTCGAGCTGGCCCTGCGCGAGAAGAACCAGGTGCTCGCCAAGGTCTACAACCGCCGCAAGATCGAGGTCGACGCGGTGGTGACCGAGTACCTGGAGTACGCCGAACAGCTCGGCCCCCACATCGCGGACACCGGCCTGGTGCTCGACACCGCCCTGCGCGACGGCAAGGTCGTGCTCCTCGAAGGCTCGCAGGGCACCCTGCTCGACGTCGACCACGGCACCTACCCCTTCGTCACCTCGTCGAACCCGACGGCGGGCGGCGCGGCGACCGGTGCCGGCATCGGCCCGACCAGGATCAGCCGGGTGATCGGGATCATCAAGGCCTATACGACCCGGGTCGGCTCGGGTCCCTTCCCGACCGAGCTCGACGACAAGGTCGGCGACGAGCTGCGCCGGATCGGCGGCGAGTTCGGGGTGACCACCGGCCGGGCACGGCGCACCGGCTGGTACGACGCGGTGATCGCCCGGTACGCCGTGCGGGTGAACGGCCTGACCGACCTGTTCCTGACCAAGCTTGACGTGCTGTCCGGGTTTGACCGGGTGCCGGTCTGCGTGGCCTACGACGTCGGCGGCACCCGGATGCCCGAGATGCCGATGACCCAGACCGAGTTCCACCACGCGAAGCCCATCTACGAGGAGCTGCCCGGCTGGCACGAGGACATCTCCGCGGCGACGTCCTTCGACCAGCTGCCGCCCGAGGCGCGCGACTACGTCAAGGCGCTGGAGGAGATGTCCGGTGCGCCGATCTCCGCGATCGGCGTCGGTCCCGGCCGGGACCAGACCCTCGTCCTGCGCGACCTCCTCTAGCCGGCGAGACCGCCCAGCGCGTATCCGGCGAACCGCTCGACCGCGCCACCCGCCGCCTCTGGCGGGTCCCGGTCCGGCTTGCGGCCACCACGGTGGCGGGTGACGCTCGTTTGGTCACTCCGCGCAGTCGCCGGGATCTCCGGGAGGTGGATCGGTTGGTCACCGACCCGTTCGAGGAGCCGTCGCAGCAGCCGTCCGGGCCCCCGGAGGCCCGCAAGGAGGATGGCTTCCCGTTCAGACCGGCCGGAGAGACGGCAGGGCCGGTCCAGGCACCGTCGGACGCGCTCGTTCCCATCCGGTTCCGCGACGCGGATCCGGACGGTTCGTTGGTGGTGGCGCATGAAGCCGCCGAGTACGGGTCCCGGCCGGCCGTGGTGGGTCGATCGGCGTCTCCTGGAGCAACTTCCGGACCTGGCGGATCGCTCACCTCCCAGCACGGCTTCCAGACCTCCCCGATCGCCGACCCCCCGGATCCGGCAGGCACCCCTGGCTTCGCCGATTCGGCGGGGACGCTGTCGCCGATCCAGGAGGATGCCTGGCCCCGGGACATCCACTGGGAGGTCGGTCCCGGTGGCTACCGGGGCGGGGCCGATTCCGACGCGTGGACGGTCGGCTTCTCGCCGCCCGGGGAGGCGCCGCCCAACGCGCTCACCGACGTCCTGCTGCGCGGGAGCCACTGGGTGCGCAGCGCGCGGCGGGCCGAGGCGCAGCGGCGGGAACGCTCGGCCGCCATCGCCGCCCACGTCGAGGCGCAGCTGGCCGAGTTCCTCGACCTGTGCGCCGGCGCGGAGCTCGTCCCGCCGGTGACCGTGCGGGTGGTACGCGACGTCCCCCGGCGGGCCAGGCAACGGGGCGAGGGCCGACCACGCGCCGCGCTGCGCGAGGACCAGCCGGTCGGCCCGGTCCTGGCCGACCAGGAGGCCGCCGAACCCGACCGCCCGCCCGCCGACCGGCCACGCGCCCGGTCGGCCGGGGATCCCGGGCATCCGCCCCGCTGGCGCGGCCGGAACCAGCTGGTGGCCTGGCCACTGCTCTACTGGCGGTGCGAGAGCTTCCCGTCAGCCGGCCGGTCGCTGCACCTGTTCGTCGAGCCGGGCGGCCGAACGTTCGAGGGCCGCGACGACCCGGCCCCGCTGACGGTGCTCGGCCGCCTCGTCCGGGTCTGGCCGGTGGACGCGCCGTCGATCGTCGAGGGCATGGCCGAGGTCGACGCCCGCCGCTGCGCGCTGCACCTGGTCGACGGCATGGCTCATCTGCTGTGGCGGGCGGGCGTCGGGCTCTGACCTGCCAGGCCGGAGCCCAGGCCAGGCCAGCATGAAAGAGGATGCCGGCGGGTCGACGAGCAGGGACGCCGACACGCAGGGACGCCGACAGGCAGGATGGTCCGTGATCTGCCCGATCGGGCACCGATCGGGCGCGACGTCCGGATCGGGTTGGAGCCGGCGAACGGCGGGGAACGCCTGTGGGGGCGCGTCCGGTGGGCCCGGACGGCGACCCGCGGGGCGTCGGCGCGCGCCTGCCCGTGGGCCGCCAGTTCCCGGCCATCCCCGAGGCGGCCGTGGGCGGAGTATGGTGCGGCCGGGCCAAGGTCCCTACCGGGCCGCGGTCCGCACCGGCCCTTCGTGGGCTACCCGACAGGCATTCGCGGGCTACCGACAGGCAAAGGACCGACCCTGCCATGACGCACGGCGCACGACGCCCACGACAGCGGGCCCTGTCCCGGTGCGCCTCCAGCGGCGCGGGGGCTTCTGGCGGCATGGGGGTGCCGACGTGGGCCTGAAGGTTCTCGTCGTCGGCTCGGGTGGGCGGGAGCACGCGCTGTGCCGGGCACTGGCGCGCGACCCGGACGTCGGCTCGATCGTCTGCGCGCCCGGCAACGCCGGCACCGCCGCCCTCGCCGAGCCGCGCCCGCTGGCGGTGGCCGACCCCGACGCCGTCGCCACGCTCGCCGAGTCCGTCGGCGCCGAGCTGACGATCGTCGGACCGGAGGTCCCGCTGGTCGCCGGCGCCGCCGACGAGCTGCGGGCCCGCGGCCTGCCCGTCTTCGGCCCGTCGGCCGCCGCCGCCCGGCTGGAGGGCAGCAAGACGTTCGCCAAGGACGTCATGCGGGCCGCCGGAGTCCCGACGGCCGCGGCCAGGGACCACACCGAGGTCGAGCCGGCGCTCGCCGACCTCGACACCTTCGGCCCGCCCTATGTCGTCAAGTACGACGGCCTGGCCGCGGGCAAGGGGGTGACGGTCACCGAGGACCGGGACGTGGCGGTCGCCGCCGTCCGCCAGTGCCTGCGCGGGCCGGACGACCGGCTGGTGATCGAGGAGTATCTGGACGGCCCGGAGGTGTCGCTGTTCGCGGTGGTCACCGAGGACGGCGCCGTCGTCCCGCTGCTGCCGGCGCAGGACCACAAGCGGATCGGCGACGGGGACACCGGCCCGAACACCGGTGGCATGGGGGCCTACGCGCCACTGCCCTGGGCGTCGCGCGGGCTGGCCGGCCAGATCGTCACCTCGGTGATCCGCCCGACGGTCGTCGAGATGGCCAGGCGCGGCACCCCGTTCACCGGCCTGCTCTACGCGGGCCTCGCGCTCACCTCGCGCGGCCCGCGGGTGGTCGAGTTCAACGCGCGGTTCGGTGACCCGGAGACGCAGGCGATCCTCGCGCTGCTCACCACCCCGCTGACCGGCGTGCTCTCGGGCCGCCGGGCGCCGGCCTGGCGGTCGGGCGCCGCGGTCACCGTGGTGGTGGCGGCCGCGGGCTACCCGGGCACGCCCCGGCTGGGTGACCCGATCCGTGGCCTGGCCGCCGCCGAGAAGCTGACCGGGGTGGACGTGCTGCATGCCGGCACGACGCGAAGCCCCGACGGGCAGGTCGTGTCCGCGGGCGGGCGGGTGTTGTCCGTCACGGCGATCGGTTCGAACCTCGAGTCCGCGCGAGGATCGGCATACGAGGCCATCAGCCGGATCTCGCTCGCCGGTGCCCAGTACCGGACCGACATCGGTGACCCGGCCCGGCTGCGGCACGCGGCGGACGTCCGCCGAGCGGGCACGGTCGGCGACCCCGCCGACCGGCGCGGCGCGCCGGGCGAACCCGGCTGACCAGGCCGCCGGGGCGGTGAGAGCCCCGGCGAGGCCCTCCCCGACGACGAGGAGAAGTGAGCAGGCATGTCGAGCACCCCGTCTTCTGGCCGCCCGAAGGTGGCGATCGTGTACGGGTCGGCGTCGGACGCGCAGACGATGAGCAAGGCCGGCGCGACCCTCGGCCGGTTCGGTGTCGAGTACGAGGAGGCGGCGCTCTCCGCGCACCGCGCGCCGCGCACCCTGGCCGACTGGATCGAGGGGCTGCGTGACCGCGGCGTCGCGGTGGTCATCGCGGGCGCCGGGCTCGCCGCGGCGCTGCCCGGCACGGTCGCCGCGCTGACCACGCTGCCGGTGATCGGCGTCCCGATCTCCGGCGGGGCGCTCGACGGGATGGACTCGCTGCTCGCGATCGCGCAGATGCCGCCGGGTGTGGCGGTCGCGACCGTCGGGCTGAACAACGCCACGAACGCGGCCGTGCTCGCGGTCCAGATCCTGGCCCTGTCCGACCCGGAGCTCGCGGCCAGGCTCGCCACCTACAAGGACGACTTCGAGCGGGCGGCCGCCGACGGCCTGGCCCGCGCCGCGGCCGGGACCTCGGCGTGATCGAGCGCTACACCCTGCCCGAGATGGGCCGGGTCTGGTCGGAGGCGCACAAGTACGAGCTGTGGTGCCGCGTCGAGGTGCTGGTCATGGAGGCGCACGCGGCGGCGGGGCGGATCCCGGCCGACTCGGTCGAGCCGGTGCGGGCCGCGCCGGCGCCTACCCCGCAGGCGGTCGCCGAGATCGAGGCCGTCACCCAGCACGACGTGATCGCGTTCCTGACCGCCTGGGCCGACCGGACCGAGCCGCGCTCGGCCGCCGCCTACGCGCACTTCGGGATGACGTCGTCCGACCTGCTGGACACGGCGCTGGCCTGCCAGCTGGTCGAGGCGACCGACATCCTGCTCGCCAAGGCGGACGGGCTCGTCGCGGCGCTGCGCGACCTGGGCCTGGCGCACCGGGGAACGCTGCGGGTCGGGCGCACCCACGGCATCCACGGCGAGCCGACGGTGTTCGGCCACCGGGTCGCCGACCTGGCGTTCGGCCTGGCCCGCTGCCGGGACCGGCTGCGGGCCGCGCGCGCCGACGTCGCGGTCGCCAAGATCTCCGGCGCGGTCGGCACGTACTCGAACATCGAGCCGGACGTCGAGCGCTACGTCGCCGACAGGCTCGGGCTCACCCCGGCGCCGGTGGCCACCCAGGTGGTGCTGCGCGACGGGATCGCGAGCTGGGTGGCCGCGCTGGCCGGGCTCGCGACGGTGTGCGAGGCGGTGGCCCTGGAGGTCCGGCACGGCCAGCGCACCGAGGTGCGCGAGCTGTCCGAGCCGTTCGGCAAGGGGCAGAAGGGCTCGTCCGCGATGCCCCACAAGAAGAACCCGATCATGTCCGAGCGGATCGCGGGCCTGGCCCGGATCGTGCGTGCCCAGTACGTCCCGGTCCTGGAGGGCGTGCCGCTGTGGCACGAGCGGGACATCTCGCACTCGTCGACGGAGCGGATCGCCCTGCCGGACGCCGCCGCCGGCGTCGACTACCTGCTGAACCTGACGACCCGGCTGGTGACCGGCCTGGTCGTCGACGTGGACCGGATGCGGGCGAACCTGGACGCCACCGGCGGCCTCGTCTACACCTCGGCGGTGCTGCTGGAGCTGGTCGAGACCGGGCTGTCCCGCGAGGACGCCTACGCCATCACCCAGGCGGCGGCGATGGAGACCTGGCAGACCGGTGTGCCGTTCCGGGAGACGCTGCGCAAGCACGCGGCCGACCGCGGTCTCCCCCTCGACGAGCCCCGCCTCGACGAGGTCAGCCGCCCCGAGCGCTACGTGGAACGACTCTCCCCCGTGTTCGACCGTCTCACCGCGTTGACCTGACAGACAAACATCGGTCTCAGGTGCTTCGAGAAGACCTCAACCCTGTCAAGGGTCCCCGCCCGAGCTGCCCCCGACCCACCGACCGCGCCGAACCCGCGGATCGGGTCTACCAGGCAGATCGGTGGGGGGAGGCCTCGCGGCGCTCAGTCAGTTGAGTTCGGAGAAATCATGCCGCTTACGCACGAGCAGTTCGCCGGGCTGACCCACCTCGGCTCGGGCAAGGTCCGCGAGATGTTCGCCGTCGGCGACGACGCCGTGCTGCTGGTCGCGAGCGACCGGATCTCGGCGTTCGACGTCATCCTGCCCACGGAGATCCCGGACAAGGGCGCGGTGCTCACCGGGCTGTCCCTGTGGTGGTTCGACCAGCTCGCCGACCTGGTGCCCAGCCACGTGATCAGCTCGAACGTGGACGAGTACCCGGCCGAGCTCGCCCCCTACCGGGAACAGCTGCGCGGCCGGTCGATGCTGTGCCACCGGCTCGACATGGTCCTGATCGAGGCCGTCGCGCGTGGCTACCTGACCGGCAGCGGGCTGAAGGACTACCGGCGGACCGGCTCGGTCAGCGGCCACCCGCTGCCCGAGGGCCTCGTCGACGGCTCGAAGCTGCCCCACCCGATCTACACGCCGTCCACGAAGGCGCCGATCGGCGAGCACGACGAGAACATCAGCCGGGCCGACGCGGCGGGCCGGGTCGGCGACGAGCTGGCCGCCGAGCTGGAGAAGCTCACCCTGCAGATCTTCGGCCGGGCCAGCGACCTGGCGGCCGAGCGCGGGATCCTGCTCGCCGACACCAAGTTCGAGTTCGGCCATGACCGGGCGGGCGTGCTGCGCCTCGGCGACGAGGTGCTCACCCCGGACTCGTCGCGGTTCTGGCCGGTGGACGG
Organism: Frankia nepalensis; assembly: GCF_016786325.1. GTDB lineage: Bacteria > Actinomycetota > Actinomycetes > Frankiales > Frankiaceae > Pseudofrankia > Pseudofrankia nepalensis. Next base: position 34,426 of record NZ_JADWYU010000221.1, read on the forward strand.
CTGGGCGCCGGGCGGCGCGCAGCCGTCGTTCGACAAGCAGTTCATCCGGGACTACCTGGTCAACACCGGCTGGGACCCGAACACCCCCGCGCCCGAGCTGCCGGACGACATCGTCGAGTCGACCAGGGCGCGCTACGTCGAGGCGTACGAGCGACTGACCGGCATCTCGTTCGACGACTACCTGTCGACTTCCTGACACCCCCCGGCTGACCCCGCGCGGCCGCTTCCGGCGGGGTCAGCCGCGGGGAATCCACCGGCTCGCGCGGGGATCCCCCGTCGGCACCCGCGCCGGCGGGGGCCCGAGGGCCGCCGCGAACGCGCTGGTCACGGGCCCGCGGGCGGCGAGTCGACGCCGACGGCGCCGGCCGGGGTGGGGACAGCCCCACCCCGGCCGGAGGTGTTCACCTACCACCGGCCACACTGCTGGCCCGACCTCAGAGTCGGCGGCCCGCTCCAATGACCTTGCGGGCCCGCTACGGGAACGTTGGGCCATGCCCAGACGATCCCCAGAGCAGACCGCCGGCCAGCCCGCCGGCCACCCCGCCCCGGCCCGGTCGCCCTCGGGCGCCGAGGCCCGTCCCAGCCACCTCGCCGCCCGGGCCGCCCGCTGGAGCGTGCGGCACCGCAAGCTCGCCGTCTTCGGCTGGCTCGGCGTCGTCGTCGGCGTCCTGCTGATCGGCAACCTGATCGGCACGACGACCCTCAAGGAGGAGGACTGGCTCCTCGGCGAGGACGGCCGCGCCCAGCAGACCCTGCGCGACCACGGCTTCGTCAGCCACGCCGGCGAGAACGTCCTCATCCAGCTCCCGACGGCCCCGGCGGGCGGCCCGCTGACCGACCCGGCGGTGTCCGCCGCGGTCACCGACGTGGTCACGCGGATCCAGGCCACCGGCGAGGTGACCGCGGTGCGCGCCCCGGTCGCCGCGCCCGGCGCCACCGAGGACCCGGGCCTGGTCTCGACCGACGGCCGGTCCGTGCTGGTCACCTTCGACATCACCGGCGAGGTCGACACCGCGGCCGACCGGGTCGAGCCGGTGATGGACGCCGTCACCGCGGCCGGCGCGGCCCACCAGGGGCTCGCCGTCGAGCAGTTCGGCGACGCCAGCAGCGAGAAGGCGCTCGACGAGACGATGGGCGACGACTTCCAGCGGGCCGAGATCTTCTCCATCCCGATGACGATCGCGATCCTGCTGGTCGTGTTCGGCGCGCTGGTCGCCGCCCTCGTCCCGGTCGCGCTCGCGCTGACCGCGTTCGTCGGCGCGCTCGGCGTCGTCGCGTTCACCAGCCGGCTGATGCCGACCAACGAGATCGCGACATCGGTCATGCTGCTGATCGGCCTGGCCGTCGGCGTCGACTACGCGCTGTTCTACATCCGTCGCGAGCGCGAGGAGCGCGCGAAGGGCCACAGCCCGAAGCAGGCCCTGGAGATCGCCGCCGAGACTTCCGGGCACACCGTGCTGGTCTCCGGCCTGACCGTCGCCGTCTCGCTGGCCGGCCTGATGATCACCGGGATGAGCGCGTTCACCGGGATCGCGATCGGCACGATGGTCGTCGTGCTGGTGGCGCTGCTCGGCTCCCTCACCGTCCTGCCCGCGCTGCTGTCGATGCTCGGTGACCGGATCGAGCTCGGCCGGCTGCCCTGGCACCGCCCGGCCGCGCCGGACGCGCCGCGGTCGCGGCGGGCCCGGCGGGCCGCGCGCCGCGCCGCCCGGGCCGGGACAGCGGGTGGCGACACCGCCGCGCTTACCCAGGTGCTGGGCGCCACCATCGCCGCGGATCGCGCGGCCCCCGACGCGGCGGGCCGGCCGGGCAAGGTCCGGCTGCTCGACCGGCTGATGCGCCGGCCGGGGACGGTCGCCGTCGTCACCGGCGGTCTGCTGGTCGCGCTCGCCGTGCCGACGCTGGGCATGCACACCGCCGAGCAGGGCGTGTCCGACCTGCCCCAGGACATCCCGATCATGAAGACCTACCAGCGGATCACCACCGCGTTCCCCGGCGGCCCGACCCCCGCGGTGATCGTCGTCTCGGCCCCCGACGTGACCGCCGCCCCGGTGACCGCGGCGATCGACGACCTGCGCGCCCGCGCCATCGAGGCCAAGGTCGGCTTCGACCCGATGGTCGTCACCGTCAGCGAGGACAAGCAGGTCGCGCGGGTGCTGCTGCCGCTGGCCGGCGGGGGCACCGACGACGCTTCCATCGACGCGGTCCGCGCGCTGCGCGACGACCTCGTGCCGGCGACCATCGAGACGGTGCCGGGCGCGAGCGCCGACGTCGGCGGCTGGGCCGCCGGCTCGCTGGACTTCAACAGCCAGCTGAACGTGCGCACCCCACTGGTGATCGGATTCGTGCTGATCCTGGCGTTCGGCCTGCTGCTGGTGGCCTTCCGCAGCGCGGCGGTCGCCGCCATGGCGGTCGGGCTGAACCTGCTGTCCGTGGGCGCGGCGTACGGCCTGCTGGTGCTGATCTTCCAGCACCACTGGGCCGACGGGCTGCTGGACTACACGGCGACCGGCACCATCGCCAACTGGATGCCGCTGATGCTGTTCGTGATCCTGTTCGGCCTGTCCATGGACTACCAGGTGTTCCTGCTCTCCCGGGTGCGGGAGGCCCGGATGGCCGGCCAGGACATGCGGACGGCCGCGCTGACCGGCCTGCGCCGCAGCGCCGGCGTCGTGACCAGCGCCGCGATCATCATGGTCGCGATCTTCGGGATCTTCGCGACGCTGTCCCAGGTCAGCATGAAGCAGCTCGGCATCGGCCTCGGCGCCGCGATCCTGATCGACGCGACGATCATCCGGGTGCTGCTGATGCCGGCCCTGCTCACCCTGCTCGGCGACCGCGTGTGGCGGCCCAAGGCCGGCGCCACGCCCGCAGCCGGCACCGGCGCGGGCGACCTCCCGGCGGCGACTCTCCCCGCCCAGCAGACCGGGCAACTCCGAGCCCACTCACACACCAGCTAACCCACTCGTTCCTGTGCCCGCCCTCGCCGGCTCCCCGGCAGGGCGGGCACAGCCATGTCCGTCAAGCCAGCGCCGCAACCAGGATCGCCGATCCGTGCACACAACCAGCGATCATCAATCCGTCCCAGCCCCGCCTCTCTGGAAGATCGCCAGATCTGTGCGAAGTTCAGGGACAAAACGGACAGAAATCGCCGAAGGCCGCACACATTTGACGATCAAGGATGCGCCAGGCCTTACATACGAGAGTGATCATCCGATGTGTGCACGGATCAGCGATCCAACAGCCCTGGCAAGATCCACAGGGAGTCTTCGGCCTTCACGTAATGACCACAGAAGGCCGCGGACCCGCGATGGATCTTTCGAGAGGAGCGGGTGGTCGATGACATCCGCGACGGGGGTAGAGGATCACCAACATCACCACCGGTGATTGCGACGAAGGTGACCCCGCCGCGCGGGCGCGCCGCACGTCGCAGCTGGCGTCGCCGACATGGACGGCGCGTGGGGCGACGGCGCGGCAGATCAGGGGCCCAGTAGCGCCGACAGCAACGTCAGCGACCGGATCCACGCCCAAAGATGAGCCCGATCCGCCCGATCATGCCGATGGCCGACACGGGGGCCGCCAGGCTGGCCAGCACGACAGAACACTCACCGCCGCCACGCCATAACTTCAGCCAGTCCAGCACCGTGTCCCCCGCGCGGGGGACACGGGCAGACCGACGCGAGGCGCGCCTCCCCGGGGTCGACGAGATAACCGCCCAGTTCGTTGCCTCCCGCTGCCGCCTCGAACCACACATCTGCTGGCAGAGGGCGAGGTGACACGACCCGCCGTCCAGCTCCGGATGCCTTCCGCGCCACGATGTCCCCCATTCGGGCTACACATTGCCCCCGGACCGGGCTACGCTGTCTCCAGCGCGTCTGGAATGACAGTCGCCACCGGCGGAGGCCTGCCCGACCGAGGCGGGCGATGGCCGACACCGACGGGAGGCCACCCGGTGACCGAGGCCGTGATCAGGGTCGGCGTCATCGATGATCACCCTATTGTCCTGCATGGACTGGAAAAAGCCCTCCACGAGCAGGAAAATCTAATGATCACCGTGACGGCAACCGACCTCGGTAATTTCTTCGATGGCCAGGAGGCACTTCCGGATGTGGTACTGCTCGATCTCGACCTCGGGGATGGCTCTCGGCCGGCGGATAATATCCGGCGGTTGATGGAGGCAGGAGTCTCGGTTCTCGTCTTTTCGGCGGCGGCGCATCCGGCGACAGTTCGCGCTGCGATTCGCGCGGGCGCTGCCGGCTATATCACCAAGACCGACGCGCTGGAAGACCTGATGTCGGCCATCAGATCCGCGCGCTCGGGGAGCGGCTGGGTCTCCCCGGCCCTGGCCTTCATCATGCTGACGGACGACGCCCCGAGCAGGCCGCAGTTGTCGACGCAAGAACGGGAGGTTCTCAGGCTGTATAGCACAGGCCTTCCCGTGAAGGTGGTCGCGAAGCGCATGGACCTTTCCCCTGAGACAGCGAAGGAGTACATCGCTCGCGTCCGCAGGAAGTACCGCGACGCGGGTCGCGACGCGCGCAGCAAGATCGACCTACGACTGCGGGCCGTTGAGGACGGAATTATTCCGGAGTAGCCAGGATCCCGGAGATCATCCATCCGCCACTCCACGAGCCTGTCAGCGTCGAAGGAGACCTGAAATCTATCTCCGTTCGGACGGCCCATGACGACTCCCCACTGTGAGCGTCGATGAGCACCCGCGCTCAAGACGCGTTGGCTGCGGTGCTCTTCCGTGGGCTGGCGGTCCTGCGTGCCCTCGCGGCGGTTTTCACGGTTTCCTACGTCGCGATCTGGTGGGGTGCCTTGTATCACCCGCGGCCATGGGCCCTGGTTGTCCCGGGCATCGTGGCCGCCTGGAATCTGTACTGCGCGGTGGCGGCTGCCCGCCGGGCACCTCCGCGCGCTGTCGTGGTCGCCGACATCGTCATCGGTTGTCTTGTCGGGCTGACGGCCCCGTGGACGGTGCCGGACGCGTCGGTGGGAGACACGAGTTCGTGGGTCCTGCTCGCCGTCCTGCTGGCCGGAATGAACGCAGTCATCGCACTACGCGCCGTCTGGGCGCTGATCGCCATGGTCCTGCTAGGCGCCGCTCACCTGTGGCCGGCCATCGACTACCGCCCACAGGTGCTCACATCGACCGCGCTGATGCTGTTCGTCGGCGCCGGGCTGAGCCAGGCGACGGCGCGGCTACGACGAGTGGCGCTGGAGGCCGACTCCTGGCTGGCGGCCGTCGCGGGCCGAGCGCGTGCCGAGACGATAGCGGTGGCCCGGGCCCGGGCCGACCGCGCGCATGAGCGCCTTCTGCACGACACCGTTCTGAACACGCTGGCTGGTCTCAGCCTCGGAGGCGCGGTGGCTACGGGGGCGGCCGACTCCGAGACGCTGGCGCAGGTGCGGTCACGATGTCGGCGAATCATCGCGCTGGTCGAGGGCTCACTGGACGGCTTGAGGACCGGCGACGAGACCTCCGGTGACCCCGATGTGCTGCTGGACGCGAGGGTGGCCGAGCTGGCGGAGGACGCGACGACAGACGGCCTGACTGTGACCGTCGGTTTCACGCGGACCGGCCAGCCGCGATGGCCAGAGCGAGCCGCTCCGGCCGACAGGCCGTCGGTCCTGACGGAGGAGCAGATTCCGGCCGACGTGGTTGCCGTGCTCACCGCGGCGCTACGCGAGGCACTGAGAAACGTTCAGCGGCACTCGGGCGAGAACTCCGCTCGTATCAGCGTCACGCGGTGGACCGACGGGGTACAGCTGAGGATCGACGACGACGGCCGCGGTTTTGACGCCACCCGTTTTGGGCCAGATCCGCTCTCCGCGGTGCCCGGCGGCGGCGACCACCACCCCGAGGACATTCGCCTGGGTATTACGCGGTCAATCCATGGCCGAATGGCAGACGTGGGCGGATGGGCGCAGATCTTTTCCACTCCGGGACTTGGCACCCGCGTCGAGCTGAACTGGCAACGACCCCATTCACCCATGGTGCCGCCCGCGGACGCCACCGACCTGCGCCAGTCCTATGAGCGCGCCGCTCGTCGGGCAGCAGGCGTCGCGGTGGTCGTCGGTGTCTCTCTCCTCGCGCTGCCTGCGGTCGCCTACCGCGGGCTCTCACCGCCGTCGGTGGCGGCGCTCGCCCCGTTCTCGCCGGCTGTGTCGCTCGTGCTGTGGTTGCTGGTTGCCGCCCTCGCGACGTGGGGTGTCGCCATCATCTGGCGGCGGCCACTCACGGTGATCGAGGCTTTGGTCACGCAGGGGAGCACCGTTCTCCTAGTGCTCGCCGGCGCCGCAGCCACCTCCGGCGGCGACGTCATCAGCATCTACAACTGGGTGGCCATCGCCGCCCCGGCATTGCTGCTGTTGCCAGTCACGGTCTCGCGGCCTTGGAAGCAGTGGGCGGGCGGGGTCATCGCGGTGGTTGTGACCCAGTTGGTACTCGGCCTTGGCCGGGTCGGGACCGCACCGCTCGAGCTGGTTCGCCTCATAGGAACCCTGTACGGGTTCTCGGTGATGCAGCTCTTCATCGCCATGATCTGGCCGGCGCTGCGGACCACCGCCGAGTCAGTCATCCGGGCCGCCAGGCTGGACGCCGAGCTGGACGCGGGTCAGGCCGCGGCGGCCGCCGTACGGCGAGACCGGGCGCGCAGGCTCGCTCGGCTCAACCGTGACGTGCTGCCGCTGTTGCGGGCGATCGCGGATGGCCTGGCCGATCCGACCGATGAGAGCAATCGCAGGTTGTATGCGGGCCGGGCGCGGGCAGTGCGCCGCATGCTCGCGGGCTCAGGGGGACGCGCTGGCCCGCTGGCTGAGCTGGAGACCGCGATCGACGCGGCTGAGGCCCGGGGCGTCGTCGTCACCCTGCAGGTGGCCGGCGACTTCGCCGCGATTCCCCGGGACGCGCGCGACGAACTCGTTGACCTTCTCAGCGAGACCCTGGAAGGAGCGCCTCCCGGTCGGGTGACGATCACCCTCCTTTCCGGCGGAGCATTTGGCGAAGGTTACGTTTCCTATCCAGCGACGGTACCACCTCCCGGTCGTTTCACCGGCGGATCTGACCAGCCAGCGAAACGGGTGGACACGGGTTCCCGTTCAATCTCCGTCGATGCCAGCGTCGAGGAGGGAACGGCAATCGTCGAGCTCCGGTGGCCTCTGCTTCCTCCTGATCCGCCGCAGCCAACCCCTACCGACGAGAGGCATCAGGAGAATCCGAATCGCGGCAAGACAGCAAACGTCCCGTGCACGCGCACCCGGGATGTCGCCCCATGACTCGATTCAGATCTGTCAACCGGTCCACCGAAGGCGGCACGGGCCCGCGGCGAGCTCCTCGCCGCCCAGGCGGTGTGCCGCGAACGAACGAGGTTGACGAACGAGAGGACGTTGTCCGTCCGGGACAGCTCGATCAGTCGAGGGTGGCATGGAACCGGGCCTGACCGGCCGGCAGGTCGCCGCGCTCGCGGGGCTGTTCGCCGATCAGCTGGCGGCGCGCCAACTGCTCGCCGAGGCGGGGATTCCGACCGAGGGTCTCCCCTGGGGCTCGTTCGTCCCGAGGACGTTCTGGACAGCGCTGTCGGACGAACTCGCCGCGGGCGTCTCGGCCGGTGGAAGGGACCGGCTGCTGAACGTACTGCGGGCGAGGTATCCGGAAAACGACGTCTTCGCCGATCCGGCACCGGGCCAGGTCGTGGGCGGCGCGCACCACCTGCCGGGGGTGTGGAGCGTGCCGCCGCGGCTCGCGCACTTCACTGGCCGCGCCAACCTGCTTGACGAACTGGACCTGGTGCTGGCTGAACAACGAACAGCCGCGGTATGCGCGCTGCAGGGCCTGGGCGGAGTCGGCAAGACAGCCCTCGCCGTCGAATACGCGCACCTTCGGGCCAGCCAGTTCGAGGTGGTCTGGTGGTTGCCGGCACAGGATCAGGACCTGCTGTCGGGGCATGTCGCCGCGCTGGGTGCGGCCCTCGGGCTAGGCGACGACGCGGACTGGCCAGCGGTGGCGGCATCGCTGCGCGCCAACAGGCGACGCTGGCTGCTGGTGCTCGACAACGTCGACGATCCCGACATCGTCGGCCTATTCCGGCCGGCAGACCCTTACGGCCGGCTGCTGGTGACATCTCGGCTCGCCGGCCTGGACGGGGCCGGCGAGGCGATAACCGTCCGGGAGTTCACGGCCGACGAGGCGACCAGACTGCTCACTTGCAGGCTGCCGGGGATCGGCCCGGCGACAGCAGGAAAGATCGCCGCTCTACTGGGTTTTCTGCCGCTGGCCCTGGAGCAGTCTGCCAGCTACCTGACGCAGACCAGCCTGCCGCCCAGCGAGTACGTGACGCTTCTCGAGACCCGGCTGAGTGACATGCTCTCGCGCGGCCGCGTAGCCGATCGGCCCAGGGACACTGTCGCGAACCTGTGGCGACTGTCCACAGCCCGCTTGGAGGCTGACGAACCAGCAGCGGTGAGCCTGTTGGAGATATGCGCGGTCTGCGCTCCCGATCCCGTCCCGCTCGACCTGGTCACTGACGGCATCGACGAACTTCGAGACGGACCGCTGCGTCGCGCGGCGGAAGACCCTGTGGCGTGGGCGGACGCCGTGGGCGCGCTGGTGGGCTACGGTCTGGCCCGCCGGGACGGTCGCTCGTTGGTCGTACACCGCCTGACCGCCGCCGCGACCCGCGCCGCACTGGACGTCGCCCGCCACCACGACGCCGTTGCCACGGTGACCCGCATGTTGTCCCTAGCGCTGCCACGCAACATCTACGATCCGGCCGGCTGGCCGCGGTGGCGCACGTTGCTCCCCCACGTCTTCGCGATACTCGACCGTGACGATGCCACCTGGGACGACGATGCCGTCCCCATCGTCTCCTTGCTGTGCGACCTCGTCGGCCGGTATCTGGAGCATCACGGCCGGCCCGACCTCGCGATCCCCTACCTGTGTCGCGGCTTGGACCTCGACACCGCCCACCGCGGTGTCGACCATCCGGACACGCTGACCGCGCGGCACAACCTGGCGGGCGCCTACGGAACAGCGGGCCGGGTCGACCAGGCGATCCGCCTCTTCGAACAGGTCTTGGCGGATCGCGTCCGGATGCTCGGCGGCAACCACCCCGACACACTGACGGCACGGCACAACCTCGCCTACACCTACCGAGTCGCCGGCCGCGTCCACGAAGCAATCAACCTCTTCGAAGACGTCCTCACCGACCAGGTCCGCGTACTCGGCAACGACCACCCCGACACACTGACCACCCGGAACATCCTGGCCGGTACATACCGGGTCGCGGGGCGAGGCAGCGAGGCGATCAACCTCTTCGAAGACGTCCTCACCGACCAGGTCCGCGTACTCGGCAACGACCACCCCGACACACTGACGACGCGGCACAACCTCGCCTACACCTACCGAGTCGCCGGCCGCGTCCACGAAGCAATCAACCTCTTCGAAGACGTCCTCACCGACCAGGTCCGCGTACTCGGCAACGACCACCCCGACACACTGACAGCGCGGCACAACCTCGCCTACACCTACCGAGTCGCCGGCCGCGTCCACGAAGCAATCAACCTCTTCGAAGACGTCCTCACCGACCAGGTCCGCGTACTCGGCAACGACCACCCCGACACACTGACAGCGCGGCACAACCTCGCCTACACCTACCGAGTCGCCGGCCGCGTCCACGAAGCAATCAACCTCTTCGAAGACGTCCTC
>NZ_JADWYU010000221.1:44234-50818 GCF_016786325.1 Frankia nepalensis
CGGCCGCGTCCACGAAGCAATCAACCTCTTCGAAGACGTCCTCACCGACCAGGTCCGCGTACTCGGCAACGACCACCGGGGAACACTCGCGACGCAGCACAATCTGGCCCAGGTGTACCGCGCCGCGGGTCAGATCGACGAAGCGGTCAGCCTCTTCGAAGACGTCCTCACCATCCAGCTCCGAGTACTCGGAGCCGACCATCCGCTAACGCTCGCAGCCCGGGAAGCCCTCGATCTGGCCCGACGCGGCCAGGATGCAGCGCCCTGACGGCATGCCCGGAAGGCCGATCAAGCGTGGCCGCGACGTCACGCTCCGACCGAGCTGTCCGCGATCGCGCGGGGGGCAAGGGGGTCCGTGGGCGCCGATCGCGCAGGAATGTCGGCCTTCGCCGCAGGCCAGGGCCTGGCGGCGTCGTGGCGGCGATGGCTGGGCCTGGACGGCGGCTCGTGGACCGACGGGAAAAAGTCACAGTGACCACCACGAAGGTTTCGGGCGGGCTACAGTCGTGCGGACGTCCGGTACCCACCCCGAGGACTGGAACGGGTTCATGTCACCTGCGCACATATCTCTGGCCGAGCCGGCACCCGGCACGGCGAGCCGGCCAGCCCTCGCCCGTACCCGCGCCGAGCTGGCCACGCTGCTGGCCGAGCCGGCGGGCACCCGGGCCGTCGTGATGACCATGGGCGCGCTCCACGAGGGGCACGCGACGCTGATCCGCGAGGCGCGCCGCGCCGCCGACCAGGTCGTCGTCACGATCTACGTCAACCCGCTGCAGTTCGGCCAGCACGAGGACCTCGACCGCTACCCCCGCACCCTGGCGGCCGACCTCGAGGTGTGCGCCCGCGAGGGCGCCGACGTCGTGTTCACCCCCGCCGTGGTGCACGACCCCGCGCCGCTGGTGACCCTGCGCGCCGGCCCGCTGGGCGAGGTGCTGGAGGGCGCGAGCCGGCCGGGGCACTTCGACGGGATGCTCACGCTGGTCGCGACCATGCTGCACCTGGTCCGCCCGGATCTCGCCTTCTTCGGGCGCAAGGACGCGCAGCAGCTGGTCTGCATCCGCCGGATGGTGGCCGACCTGGCCTTCGGCGTCACGGTCGTCGGCGTACCGACGGTCCGCGAGCCCGACGGGCTCGCGCTGTCCAGCCGCAACGCCTACCTGAGCGCGCCCCAGCGGGCCGCGGCGCTGGCGCTGTCCCGGGCGCTGCGCGCGGGCGCCGCCGCCGGCGACGGCGGCCCGGACGCGGTGCTGGCCGCCGCCGGCGCCGTGCTCGCCGCCGAGCCCGGCGTCGAGGTCGACTACCTCACCCTGGCCCGGCCGGACGACCTCGGCCCCGTCACCGCGGGGCCGGCGCTGCTGCTGGTGGCCGCGAGGGTCGGCACGACCCGCCTCATCGACAACCTCGAGCTCGTCCTCCCGCTCGTCAACGGGCCCGGAACGGAAGCCTGACCGTGCTGCGAACCATGCTCACCTCCAAGATCCACCGCGCCACCGTGACGCAGGCCGACCTGCACTACGTGGGATCGGTGACCATCGACGCCGAGCTGATGGCGGCCGCCGGCCTGCTGCCCGGCGAACAGGTCACGATCGTGGACATCGACAACGGCGCCCGCCTGGTCACCTACGCCATCGAGGGCCCGGCCGGCAGCGGGATCATCGGCATCAACGGCGCCGCGGCCCGCCTCGTGCACCCGGGCGACCTGGTGATCCTCATCGCCTACGGGATGATGGACGACGCCGAGGCCCGCGCCTTCAAGCCCAGGGTCGTCTTCGTCGACGCCGAGAACCGGATCGTCGGCCGCGGTCACGACCCGGCGCAGGCCCTGCCGGGCGACCCGGCGAGCCGGCGCGGCGACGTGCTGGAGACCGTGATGCCGGAGATCGACGTGCCGGAGACCACGGTCCCGACCGTCGGCGGCGCCGCCGGCGCGCTGGTCACGGCCCAGGGCGCCAGGCCGTGAACGCGGCCAGCCCCGCCCGGGTCCCGATGCCGCTGCCGGTACTGCCCACCCGGCTCGGCGCGCCCCGGGCCGGCTGGACGCGGCACGCCGACGTGGTCGTGATCGGCTCCGGGGTCGCCGGGCTCACCGCCGTGCTGCGGGTGCGGGCCGCGCTGCCGGCCAGCCGCGTGCTGCTGGTCACCAAGGCCCTGCTCGACGAGGGCTCGACCCGCTGGGCGCAGGGTGGCATCGCGGCGGCGCTCGCCGCGGAGGACTCCCCCGACGACCACCTTCGCGACACCCTCGTCGCCGGGGTCGGGCTGTGCGACCCGGAGGCCGTCCGGGTGCTGGTCACCGAGGGCCCGGGCCGGGTCCGCGAGCTCGCGGCGCTCGGCGCCCGGTTCGACCGCACCGCCGCGGGCGAGCTCTCCCTCACCCGCGAGGGCGGCCACCTGCGCAACCGGATCGTGCACGCGGGCGGCGACGCCACCGGGCTGGAGGTGGAGCGCGCGCTGATCGCCGCGCTGCGCGCCGACGAGGGCGTCGAGGTGATCGAGCACGCGCTGGTCCTCGACCTGCTCGTCGACGCCGACGGCCACGCGGCGGGCGCCACGCTGCACGTCCTCGGCGAGGGCACCCGCGACGGGGTGGGTGCCGTCACCGCGCGGGCGGTGGTGCTGGCGACCGGCGGGATGGGCCAGATCTACGCGTCGACCACGAACCCGCCGGTGTCGACCGGTGACGGGGTGGCCCTGGCGCTGCGCGCCGGCGCGGTCGTCACCGACCTGGAGTTCGTCCAGTTCCACCCCACGGCGCTGCGGGTGGGGAACGCCGGGTCGGCGGGCCAGCAGCCGCTGGTGAGCGAGGCGATGCGCGGTGAGGGCGCCGTCCTGGTGGACGCCGCCGGCGAGCGGGTGATGGACGGCGTGCACCCGCTCGCGGACCTCGCGCCGCGCGACGTGGTCGCCAAGCAGATGTCGCGGGTGATGGCCGCCCAGGGCGTCGACCACCTCTACCTGGACGCCCGCCACCTCGGCGAGCGGACGATCCTGCGCCGGTTCCCGACGATCACCGCGCAGTGCCGCTCGCACGGCATCGACCCGGTCACCCAGCCGATTCCGGTGGCGCCGGCGGCGCACTACGCCAGCGGCGGGGTGCGCGCCGACACCTGGGGCCGCACCAGCGTGCCCGGCCTCTACGCGTGCGGCGAGGTGGCCTGCACCGGGGTGCACGGGGCGAACCGGCTGGCGTCGAACAGCCTGCTCGAGGGCCTGGTGTTCGCGGCCCGGATCGCCGAGCACCTCTCCGGCGGGCTGCCCTCGCCGGGCGCGCCGGCCGAGACGGCGGCCGGGCGCGCCTCGGCCGGGCTCGCCGACCCGGGCGAGCGGGGCGACCTCGCCCGGACGATGACCGACGGCGCTGGCGTGCTGCGCGGCGCGCCGAGCCTGGTCGCCACGGCGAAGGCGCTGGCCGGCATCGGCGACGTGCGGCTGACCCGGGCGACCGTGACCGCCGGGCCCGAGGCCTGGGAGATGACGAACCTGCGGACCGTCGCGACCGCGCTGGTCGCGGCGGCGGCGGCCAGGACGGAGACCCGCGGGTCGCACTGGCGCGAGGACTTCGCCGACGCCGACGCGGCGTGGCGGGGCCACCTGCTGGCGCGGCTCGACCCGGACGGCGCGCTGGGCGTGACGTTCGAGCCGGCGCCGGCCGACGAGACCGACGGAGGGAAGACGCCATGAGCCCCAGGATCACCGCGGCCCACGGGCCGGTGGACGCGCTCGCGCTCGCCAGGGGGCTGTCCGCCGAGACCGAGAAGGCGCTGGCCGCGGCCGGGCTCGACCCGGTCGCCGTCGCCGACGTGGTCGTCCGGGCGCTGACCGAGGACCTGCCCGCGGCGGGCGGCCTCGGGGTGGACGCCACCTCCGTCGCCACCGTCCCGGCCGACCTGGTCGCCACCGGGCGGATCGTCTCGCGGGCGCGCGGCGTGGTCGCCGGGCTGCCGGTCGCGGCCGCCGTGTTCGAGGCCGTCGCCGGGCCGGGTGTCGAGGTCGTCCTGACCGCCGCGGACGGCGACCGGGTCGGCCCCGGCGGCGAGGTGCTGCGGGCGCGGGGCCCGGTGCGCGCCCTGCTGACCGCCGAGCGCACGGCGCTGAACCTGCTCTGCCACCTGTCGGGGGTGGCGACGGCGACCCGGATCTGGGTCGACACGGTCGCGGGGACGCCCGCGGCGGTCCGGGACACCCGCAAGACGCTGCCGGGGCTGCGCGCGTTGGAGAAGTACGCCGTACGGGCCGGTGGCGGAGTGAACCACCGGATGTCGCTGGTCGACGCCGCGTTGATCAAGGACAATCACGTGGTCGCCGCCGGCGGCGTGGCCGCGGCGTTCGCCGCGGTGCGCCGGGCCTTCCCGGACCTGCCGGTCGAGGTCGAGTGCGACACCGTCGCCCAGGTCGAGGAGGCCGTCCGGGCTGGCGCCGACCTGATCCTCTGCGACAACATGACCACCGACGAGCTGCGGGCCGCCGTGGCGCTGGCCCGGCCGGCCGGCGTGCGGCTGGAGGCGAGCGGCGGCCTGACCCTCGAGGTCGCCGCTGAGGTGGCCGCCACCGGCGTCGACTACCTCGCGGTCGGCGCGCTCACGCATTCGGTCGACGCGCTGGACCTGGGTCTGGACCTGACGCTCGACGCCCCGGCGAGCGCCGGATAGCCGGACGCCGCCGGCCGGCGCGGGCAGAGCCGCCACGGACAGGGCCGCCGACGAACGACTCCGCCAAACCGGGGGGAAACATGCTGCTGACGATCGACATCGGCAATACCAACACCGTTCTCGGTGTGTTCGACGGCGAGACCCTGGCCGACTCGTGGCGGGTGCGCACCCAGGCGAACGCGACCTCTGACGAGCTGGCCCTGCTCTACCGCGGGCTGATCGGCGACTACCGGATCAACGGGGTCTCGGTCTGCTCGACGGTGCCCGCGGCGCTGCGCGAGATCCGCCGGATGACCGCGCGGATCTTCCGGCATGTCCCGGTGGTCGTCGTCGAGCCGGGCACCCGCACGGGGGTGCCGATCCTGATCGACAACCCGAAGGAGGCCGGCGCCGACCGGATCATGAACACGCTCGCCGCGCACCACCTGCACGGCGGCCCGGTGATCGTGGTCGACTTCGGCACCTCGACGAACATCGACGTCGTCTCCGCCCGCGGCGAGTTCCTCGGCGGCGCGCTCGCCCCGGGCATCGAGATCGCGCTGGACGCGCTCGCCTCCCGGGCCGCCCAGCTGCGCAAGGTGGAGCTGGTCCCGCCCCGTTCGGTGATCGGCAAGGGCACGGTCGAGGCCCTGCAGTCCGGGATGATCTATGGTGTGGCCGGCCAGGTGGACGGCCTGGTCCGGCGGATCCGCGCCGAGCTGGGCGTCGAGGCGACCGCCGTCGCGACCGGCGGCCTCGCCCCCCTCGTCATCAAGGAGAGCGAGACCCTCCAGGTGCACGAGCCGCACCTCACCCTCATCGGCCTGCGCCTGGTCTTCGCCAAGAACATGTGACGCCGGGCGGGCGGCGGGGGACGGCTCACGGACGGCCCGAACGGGCACGCGCACCGGCGGTCCCGCCGGACGCGGCGCCCGGCGGCCGCGGCGCCACCGGGCGCCGGGGCACCCGCGCGAGCCACCCGGCACCAACCGGAGCCACACCGGGTCATCTCCGCCGACACATCCAGGAAACGCGCGCTGGACCACGCGGGGACCATGACATCCCCACCAATCGGTTCACCCAGACGATCCGGAGTTGCCCGTAGGAGCCAGAGAAAGCCATGACCTGCCGTTAGACTTTGGCCGACCCGGCGAATCGACCAGCGGCGGGTGGCGGCGACGTCCGGCAACGGACGGGGCGAGCGGCGAGACGGTCGCATGGCGGAGGGCCACCGATGACGGGGATGGCCGATGGCCCGGACGCCCGATTAAGCACGAAACGGACGCAGAGACAACACCGTGGTTCACAGCTAGGTATTGAGACAGACGAGCCGAGCCAAGGCGGCCTCGGCCCGGGGCGCGACGGCGAAAGGCCACCCGCGCCTACCGATGACGCGGTCCAGCGCACGGGCGCCCAGGCGGCCACGCCGGACCGCGTCGCGGCGGACGATGCCGCCGACCCGAATCCCGCGGAGCCCAGCGCCATGGACGAGAACGCGGTGGAACCCGACGTCATCGAGACCACCCGCGCCGATACGGACACAACGGTGCGAGTACCAAGGCAGCGATTGTCGCTGAGCAAGGCCAGTAAGGGCACAAAAAGCCTGATTGATGACAGCTCGCCCGCCCAGAATCTCGATCGCGATAGCCAACCACCGCCGGGGCCCGGTCAGAATTCCGCTAAAACAGCACGCGAATCGGCCAAGCCCCGGACAACCACGCGGGGCCCGGTGGGCAGGCCGGCGGGCGGCGCGGAGCCCGCGCCAGACGGCCCGGTGACCAGCCCGATGTCGCTCCCGCCACCAGCGAGCGGCCTGGCGAGCGCCGGTCTTCCCAACCCCGAGCCGCCGACGCCCGCGCCCGCCCGGCCGACACCCGCCCAGCCGGCGGCCGAGCCCTCCGCGGCGCGCGGCGCGCCGGCGGCGCCGGCCACCGCGCCGCGCCCGAGGGCCGCCGC
>NZ_JADWYU010000222.1 GCF_016786325.1 Frankia nepalensis
CCGGCCACCGACAGTTCGGCTCCTGGTCCGGCCCGCCCGGCGAGGCCGGGCCGCGGCCGAGCAGACCGGGGCCGGAGCGGGGACGCGCCGACTCACAACGCCACGTCACCCGGGCGTCCGGCGCCCGGCGAGCGGCTCCGACACGGCCGGTCACGGCCGTGCTCCGGGTGGGGTCGCCGTGAGGGCGCGCTGCGTAACTGGACGTAATGGCTACAGCCTGGCATGCTGCACCCCATGGAGCGCGGTGAGCTGGTGGTCGTCCACGAGCCACTGCGTCACTTTTATGGGGGCCGGGCTCGGTCCCCGCTGTGCCGCTGATCTCACGCGGCTCTCAGCCCCACGACCGAAGGCCCGGACGCCCCGGGCCTACCGAGCCTGGGCCGAGCCGAGCCCAGACCCGAAAGGTTCTCCCGTGAGCAACACCATGGACGCCGGACTGGACAGCTCTCTGGCCCCGGCCCCGGCCACCCCGGCTGCGCCGACCATCGCCTCTATTGACGAGGGGCGCCGCCTGATCGACGACATCGACGTCCAGCTGCGCGCCCTGGTGGCGGTCCGCCGGGACATCTCCCGGCAGATCCAGACGCTGCGCACCGGCGAGGGCGGCCCGCGCGTCCAGCACGGCCGGGAGAACGAGATCATCGCGGCCTGGGCCGACGACCTGGGCCCGCGCGGCGTCGAGATCGCGCTCGCGGTCCTCACCCTCTGCCGCGGTTCGCTTACCTGAAGCCCGCCTGCCTGGATCTCGACCGGCTAGGCCTCGGCCGGGCCTGGACGGGCCATGCTCGGCCCGTCCAGGCCCGGCCGTCCGCCGACGGGCCCGCGCCCGGCCTCCTCGGCGCCCAGGGCCGGGTGCTCCGCGTCGTCGTCGTCGAGCTGCCGCTCGCGCCAGTCCGGCGGGAGGATGTGGTCGAGGACGTCGTCGACCGTGACGACGCCCACCAACCGGCCGGCGTCGTCGAGCACCGGCGCGGCGACGAGGTTGTAGGACGCCAGGTGGCGGGTGACCTCCGCCAGGTGGGCCTCCGGCCGCAACGGCCGGGTGTCGACGTCGATCACCGCGCCGACGAGCGTGCCGGGCGGCTCCCGCAGCAGGCGCTGGAAGTGGGCCAGGCCGAGGTAACGCCCGGTCGGGGTCTCGTAGGGCGGGCGCGCCACGTACACCTGGGCCGCGAGCGCCGGTGACAGCTCCGGCGCGCGCACCCGGGCGAGCGCCTCGGCGACGGTGGCGCTGGGCGCGAGGATGACCGGCTCGCTGGTCATCATCCCGCCCGCGGTGTCGTCGGCGTAGCGCAGCAGCTGGCGTACCGGGGCGGCCTCCTCCGGCTCCATCAGCCGCAGCAGCCGCTCGGCGTCCTCCGCCGGCAGCTCGCCGAGCAGGTCGGCGGCGTCGTCCGGCCCCATCGCCTCCAGCACGTCGGCGGCCCGGTCGTCGGCCAGCCCGCCCAGCAGCTCCACCTGCTCGTCCTCGGGCAGCTCCTCCAGCACGTCGGCGAGCCGCTCGTCGTCGAGGGCGGCCGCGACCTCCGCGCGCCGCTTGTGGGACAGGTCGTGCAGCAGGGACGCGAGGTCGGCCGGGCGCAGCTTCTCGAAGGCGGCCAGCAGGTTCGCCGCGCCCTGGCCGTCCTCCGGCAGGGAGAACCCGCTGACCTCGTCCCAGCCGACGGTGCGCACCTCGCCGCGCCGCCCGCGGCCCACCCGGACGGCGACCTGGTCGAGGATCCACTCACCGCCGCGGACGGGCGCGATCGCGGCGTCGACGACGGTCACCTCCCGCCCGGTGCCCACCTCGGTCACCCGGCGGTCGAGCAGCTCGCCGAGGACGAGGGTCTCGCCGGGCCGCTGCTGGAACCGGCGCCAGCTCAGCCGGGCCGAGGACAGGATGACCGCGCCCGATTCGACCCCGGTGACCCGGTTGACCGGCACGAAGATCGGCCGGTGCTGCACCTCGACGGCCAGCCCGAGGACCCGCGGCGGGGCGTGCCCGAGACGCAGCGCCACCACCACGTCGCGGACCCGGCCGACCTGGTCGCCGTTCGGGTCGAGCACCAGCAGCGCGGCCAGCCGCCGGCAGTACACCCGGGCAGGGGCCGGCGCCCCCGTGCTGGTCACGGCGCCACGGCTTCCGCCGAGGCCCGCGGCCCCACGGCGGCGCGGCTGCCCGGGCGGTGGCCTACGAGCAGGGCAATGGCGTGCCTTCTCACCACGCAACGCTACCGCGACGCGCCTGGCCGGGGCGCCGGTCCGCCGGCCGACGGACCAATTCTTAATTAATCGCGCGAGGCAGCCAATAGTTGTTTAGCGACGCGGGCGGCGGGCGGCCGCGACGCGATGACCGACATTCGCGATGACACGACATTGGGGAACTCGCGTCGGCACGGTGAGGCAACCCACACCGGAACATGATCGAATACAGCCTTGATCCCGGGCGCCGGCAGGGCCCTGCGGCTACTATCTCGATCATGTCGCTACGTCCCCGCCGCTCCTGTCTCGCGGTTCCCGGCTCGTCGACCAAGATGCTCGGCAAAGCCCAGGGCCTGCCCGCGGACCAGATCTTCTGCGACCTGGAGGACTCCGTCGCCCCGGGCGCCAAGGAGTCGGCCCGCGACAACGTCGTCGCCGCGCTGAACGAGGGCGACTGGACCGGCAAGACCCGGGTGGTCCGGGTCAACGACCTGACGACGAAGTGGACCTACCGCGACGTCATCGCCGTGGTCGAGGGCGCCGGGCAGAACCTCGACTGCATCATGCTGCCGAAGGTCCAGACCGCCGCCCAGGTGCAGTGGCTCGACATGCTGCTCACCCAGATCGAGCAGACCATGGGCTTCGAGGTGGGCCGAATCGGCATCGAGGCGCAGATCGAGAACGCGCTCGGCCTGTCGAACGTCAAGGAGATCGCGTTCGCCAGCCAGCGCATCGAGACCATCATCTTCGGGCCGGCCGACTTCATGGCGTCGATCAACATGCCGTCGCTGGTAGTCGGCGCGCTGAATCCCGACTACCCGGGCGACCCGTTCGGCTATGTCCTGTTCAAGATTCTCGAGGCGGCCCGCGCGCGCGGCGTGCAGGCCATCGACGGCCCGTTCCTGCAGATCCGCGACGTCGACGCGTTCCGCCAGGTGGCGAAGAAGTCGGCCGCGCTCGGGTATGACGGCAAATGGGTGCTGCACCCGGGCCAGATCGACGCGGCGAACGAGATCTACGCGCCCCGCCAGGAGGACTACGACCACGCCGAGCTCATCCTCGACGCGTACGCGTGGCACACCTCCGACGAGGGTGGCCTGCGCGGCGCGGTGATGCTCGGCGACGAGATGATCGACGAGGCCAGCGCCAAGATGGCCCAGGTCATCGCCGGCAAGGGCCGGGCCGCGGGCATGCAGCGCACCAAGAAGTTCGAGCCGCCGACCGCCTGAGAACCCGACAGGAAACCAGGCCAGAGGAGGAAGGACCGGAAATGGGCAGGATCGCGCAGACCGACGGTCTGACCGATGTCCAGGCCGACATCTTGTCGGCGGTGCGCACCTTCGTGGACAAGGAGATTCTGCCGCACGCCACCGAACTCGAGCACAAGGACGAGTACCCGGAGGCCATCGTCGAGCAGATGAAGGAGATGGGCCTTTTCGGGATCACGATCCCGGAGGAGTACGGCGGGCTCGGCGAGTCGCTGCTCACCTACGCGCTGGTGGTCGAGGAGATCGCCCGCGGCTGGATGAGCGTGTCCGGCGTCATCAACACCCATTTCATCCTCGCCTATCTGCTGATCCAGCACGGCAGCGAGGAGCAGAAGCAGCGGCTGCTGCCGAAGATGGCGACCGGCGAGATCCGCGGCGCCTTCTCGATGAGCGAGCCGGGCTGTGGCTCGGACGTGTCGGCTATCACCACCCGGGCCGACCGGGACGGTGACGAGTACGTCATCAACGGCCAGAAGATGTGGCTGACCAACGGCGCGCGGGCGGGCATCGTGGCCACCCTGGTCAAGACCGACGAGGGCGCCGGATCGGTCTACAAGAACATGACGACGTTCCTGCTGGAGAAGGAGCCGGGATTCGGCACCACCGGCGGGATCACCATTCCCGGCAAGCTCGAGAAGATGGGCTACAAGGGCGTCGAGACCACCGAGATGGTGCTCGACAACCACCGCGTGCCGGCGAGCGCGATCCTCGGGGGGCCCGAGCGCGCGGGCAAGGGCTTCTACCAGATGATGGACGGCGTCGAGGTCGGCCGGGTAAACGTCGCCGCCCGGGCCTGCGGAATCATGATCCGCGCCTTCGAGCTGGCGATCGCCTACGCCCAGCAGCGCAAGACGTTCGGCCACCAGATCGCCGACCACCAGGCGATCGCGTTCAAGCTGGCCGAGATGGCGACCAAGGTCGAGGCCGGCCACCTCATGATGGTCAACGCGGCCCGCAAGAAGGACCGCGGCGAGCGCAACGACGTCGAGGCCGGGATGGCGAAGTACCTGGCCAGCGAGTACTGCTCCGAGGTCACCACCGACGCCTTCCGCATCCACGGCGGCTACGGGTACTCGAAGGAGTACGAGATCGAGCGGCTGTTCCGCGAGGCGCCGTTCATGCTGATCGGCGAGGGCACGTCCGAGGTCCAGAAGCGCATCATCAGCCGCGCCCTGCTGAAGGACTACAAGCTCCAGGGGTAGGTCCGGCGGGCCGGGTCGACCATGGCGCGGACGGTCTTGCCGTCGTGGAACTCGCCGATCGCGGTCATCGTCCAGACCGGCGCGTTCGGCACCCGCTGCACCTTGCACATCACCAGGCCGGTCGACGGCTTGGACTCCGACAGGTCGAACCGGACGAGTTCCTGGTTGGTCAGGTCGTCAATCAGCCGGCAGTAGGCCCGGCGCACCTCGGTGAACCGCTGGCCCTGGAAGCTGTTCACGGTGAACACCAGCGTCGTGACGGCCGGCGGCAGCGCGCCGAGGTCCACGAAGATGGTCTCGTCGTCGCCCTCCCCCTGCCCGGTGAGGTTGTCCCCGGAGTGGCGCACGGCACCCTTGGCGCCCTTCTTCGACATGAACCAGACCTTGTCCACGTCCTTGCCCTGGGCGTCGTACAGGATGCACGACGCGTCGAGGTCGATGGACCGGCCGTGCGCCGCCGGGTCCCAGCCGAGCGCCATCCGCACCCTGGTCAGCGGCGGAGCGCCGGTCTTGACCAGTGAGACGGCCTCGCCCTTGCGAAGCGACACCCGGCCCTTGTCCAGGTTCACCGCGCCGGGCGCGCCCGCGGGGGCCGGCGTGCCGCCCGGGGGCGGACCCCACTGCTGACCGCCGGGAGGCGGCGGGCCCCACTGCTGACCGGGGGGTGGGCCCTGCGGGGGACCCCACTGCTGGCCACCGGGAGGGGCGCCCTGCGGCGGGCCCCACTGCTGGCCGGGAGGCGGGCCCTGCGCGGGACCCCACTGGGGCTGGCCGTACCCGGGCGGCTGCTGCCCGTACCCCGGCTGCCCCGGCGGGGGACCCCACTGCTGGCCACCGGGAGGGGCGCCCGGGGGCGGGCCCCACTGCTGGCCAGGGGGCGGGGCCGCGGGCTGGGGGGCCGGCGGCGCGTCCGGCCGGACCACCTGGGTGGGAGCGTCGAACATGTCGTTGCGAGCTGGCGGCCCGGCGGGCGCGGGTGGGGCCGCGGCCCGCTGGGCGGGCCGCGCCGGCGCGGAAGCCGCGGCCGCGCCCGGGTCGTCCACCGCGATGCCGAAGTCGGTGGCGATGCCGGCGAGGCCCGAGGCGTAGCCCTGGCCGACGGCCCGCACCTTCCACGCCCCCGCGCGCCGGTACAGCTCGACCATGATGAGCGCGGTCTCGTTCCCCAGGCCCGACGGGGTGAAGCGGGCGATCTCTCCGCCCCGGCCGTCCCGCACGATCACCGTCAGCCCGGCCACGGCCGCGAACGTCGGCGGACCGGAACCGTCCAGGCTGCCGGTCACGACCACCTTGTCGATTTCAGCCGGAACGGCGGTCAGCGCGAACTCCAGACCCGAGGGCGGCACCAGCCGCACCCCCGGCCCGGTCGGCTGGTTGAAGAACACGAAGTCAGCGTCGGACCGGACCTTGCCCGACTGCGTCAGCAGCAACGCGGCGATGTCCAGGGGCGTCGACGAGGAAACCTCCACCCGCACGTCCGGCGTCGGCAGAGGCGCATTCGCCCCCTTGCTCAACACCACAGCCATGGTTCCTCCCGTGCTCGCCTTACATCTTTCGAGCCAACGCGGCCATTGGTCCCGATCGTTCCAGATGACGCCCGCGTCAGGACAGCCCAACCCCGGGACGCACCCCGCGGCGACCAGCCCGTGCTCGGGCCGGCGGCCCAAATCCCGTCGATGCGCGACAACGCGACCCTACGACCAGGCGACGCCGCCGGGTGAACACGTCGCTGTCCGGCCCCGCGGCCGTCATCCCGGGTACCTCGATCGGCCGTCGCCTCAAGTGCCGCGGTCATGGTCCGGCCCGCGCCGATCGTCCGCCGTCTGCCTACGATCCTGCGCGTGGACAGGCGTGTGGCGGTGGAACGGCATCTGGTGGAGACGTTCGGGCCGATCAGCGGCCGAGCCGGCGTCACCTTCCTGGGCGCCGAGCCGGTCGACGTGCTGCGCTTCGGGCCCCACCCGGACGGTTTCTACCGCTACGCGACGATCGGCATGTCGGCTGAGCCGATGAGCGACCCGACCGCGCCGGTACGCGACCCCGCCGGGCCGCGAGCCGAGCTCGTGCTCTCGCTGCGCGCGCCGCGCGACAGCGTGGCGCGCCGGCTGGCCGTGCTGGCCGCGATCCCGGCGATCGAGGGCATCCAGGTGGTCGCCGGCGCCGGCCTGGACCTGGGCGAGCCGCTGTGGGACGGCGCCCGGTTCCACTCGGTGCTGGTCGGCGAGCCGGGCGGCCTCGTGCCCGATCTCCCCGATCTCCCCGATCTCGCCGATCTCCCCGATCTCGCCGATCTCCCCGATCTCGCCGATCTCACGGCCGCCGGCCGCGACGGCCAGAACGGCCAGACGACGGGGACGGGGACGGCACCGGACTCCCCCGTCCGCTTCCTGCCGCTGTTCCCGATGACGCCGAACGAGTCGGCCTTCAAGCGGGTACACGGCGCGGCGGCCCTGCGCGAACGCTGGCTGGCGGACGGGCTCGACCTGCGCGACCCCGTCCGCCGCGAGGCGCGGCTGGGCTGAGCACGGCCGTGCCGCCGCCGCGGCCGTGCCGGCACCGCCACCGTGCCGGCACCGCCGCCGTGGCGAGGGCCGGACCGCCGGCGCCACCCGAAGTGATGTTGCTCGCCACCGTTGGAACGCTCCGCGCTGAGACGCCTACGCTCCTCGCAACCAGCCATCGGCGGCCCACCGGGCCGCCGCATCCCCGCCCGCCGCGCCGCGACCGGGGCGAAGCCCCCGCCATGGCAGGCCCACCAGCCGCCGCAGCCTAGGGAGCGCCTCTCGCGAGCGCCAGCCCACAGCCTCGATCATCAGGCGGAACCCCACCCGGCAGAACCTCGGCCGGCAGGCAGACCTCGGACCAGGCCTGCCTGCCAGACCAGGCCCGACCACAAACGCCCGAAACACGACCAAAAGCAAACGCAAGTGAACAAACACGACGCAACGGGAGGAACCATGCAGTTCGGGCGCTACTACGAGGAGTTCGAGGTCGGTGCCGTCTACAAGCACTGGCCAGGAAAGACGATCACCGAGTACGACGACCACCTGTTCTGCCTGCTCACCATGAACCACCACCCGTTGCACATCGACGCGCACTACGCCGAGGAGACGACGCAGTTCAAGCGCAACGTCGTGGTCGGCAACTACGTCTACTCGCTGCTGCTGGGCATGTCGGTCGCGGACGTCTCCGGCAAGGCGATCGCGAACCTCGAGGTCGAGTCGCTGCGGCACGTCAAGCCGGTGTTCCACGGGGACACGATCTACGGAGACTCGACCGTCCTGGACAAGGTCGAGTCGAAGAGCAAGGACGACCGGGGCATCGTCACCGTGGAGACCCGGGGCTACAACCAGGACGGCGTGGTGGTCTGCATCTACCGCCGCAAGGTGATGGTTCCCAAGCGCTCCTACGGCGCGGCCCGCGGCGGGGAGCAGCCCGGTCGCCCGGTTCCGGTCGAGTCCTGACGCTTCGACCGAACTTCTCCTTCGCCAACTCCTCCGTTCGGCGTCCGAGTTCGATATCCGAGCCTGGCGCGGACCGCTCCCGTTGTCCCGGGTTTGTCGGCGCACGGCTGGG
Source organism: Frankia nepalensis (assembly GCF_016786325.1). Classification (GTDB taxonomy): domain Bacteria; phylum Actinomycetota; class Actinomycetes; order Frankiales; family Frankiaceae; genus Pseudofrankia; species Pseudofrankia nepalensis. Next base: position 8,231 of record NZ_JADWYU010000222.1, read on the forward strand.
CACACCGGGTGCACGGTCAATGCGGCCCCGGGACGTCGAGTGAGTTCAGGAGGAGCCAGGTGACGAGCGCATCCGCCTGTCCCCGCTGCCTCGGCCGGCTACGGCCGCCCGACCTGTGGAGCGATCAGTGGCGGTGCGACGAGCACGGCGACGTCTCCCCCTGGCACGAGGCGACGGTCGCGCCGGAGGAGGCGTTGCGGGCCTTGGCGGGCACGGCGACGGTGCCCGTCTGGGTGCCGTCCCCGATGCCGGTGCACTGGTACGTCGGCGGTGTCGGCTGGGCCGGTGACGACCGCGCGGGCGCGCGGTCGTCGGCGCTGGCGACCGCCGGCCCGTCGCCGGTCGGCGGACCCGCCGACATGCTGCTGGTCGCCGAGGCGCCGGGAACCGGCCTCGGCTCCCGGCTCGCCGGCCTCCCGGGGCCGGACCCGGAGCAACTGGACGCGCTGCCCGAGGCGAAGGTCGAGGCCGCCGGCCACCCGACCGCGCTGTGGCCGGTGGCGTCGCCGCCCGACCGGGCCGCGTTCGTCGGCGAGGCCGGCGGCGTGTGGCTCTGGCTGCTGCTCTGGCCGGCCGACGCCGCGCTGCTGCTGCTGGAGCATCTCGTGCTGGAGGACCTGCGCGACCGGCCGACGCTCGCCGGCGGGCTGCTGTTCGGCGCCCCCACCGACCGACTGCGAACCCCGGCGGCGGCGCGCCCGGAAGCCGGGCCCTCCTGACGGCCGGCTCCGGGCCTGGCTCCCGGCCTCGTCCACTGCCCGGACCGCTGCCCGCGCGGATGGGCCACGGCTTCGTCGATCATGCTCGGCGGGCGCAGCGGGACTCCCGCCCGCGCTAGGCTCTGGCACACTCAGCGGGCCGACAGCCCCGCTGCTGGAGGGAATCCGAGCGAAGGGCGACGGCCATGACCGAAACCGCTGGGCCCGTCTCAGCCAGCTCGGCGGTCCCGGCGCCCCAGGCCGCGGCGACGCGAGTCCAGGGGCTCCCGCCGGGAGCCGGCGATGGTGGGACCCTTGCGCGGGACTGGCGTCCGCCGCCGGCCGCGGCCGTGGACACGGGCCGGCTGCACGTGATCGTCAACCCGAGCGCGGGAGGCGGGCGCGCGGGTCGGATGCTCCCGGGCGTCGAGGCCGCGCTGCGCGCATGGGCGTCCGAGGTCGAGGTGACGCCGACCCGCGACATCGCGCACGCGGACGAGCTGGCCGCCGAGGCCGCCGCGGGCGGCCGGGTGGCCGTCGCGCTCGGCGGGGACGGGCTCGTCGGCCGGGTCGCCGGCGCCACCGCGGCGGCCGGTGGCCTGCTCGCCGTGCTGCCCGGCGGGCGCGGCAACGACTTCGCCCGCGGGCTGGGGATCGGGCGCGACCCGGTGGCCGCCGCGGCCGCGCTGGCGGGCGCCGTCGAACGACGGGTCGACCTGCCGGAGGCGAACGGCCGGGCGTTCATCGGCATCGCGAGCCTGGGCTTCGACTCGGACGTCCAGGTCATCGCCAACAAGACCCGGTTCCTGCGCGGCCAGAGCGTCTACACGTACTCGACGATGCGGGCGCTGCTGCCGTGGCGGCCGGCCCGTTTCACCGTCCGTCTCGACGGTGGCGAGCCACAGGAGGTCGTCGGCTGGTCGGTAGGCGCGGCGAACGCGCCGTTCTACGGCGGCGGGATGCGCTACGCCCCGGACGCCGACATCGCCGACGGGCAACTGGAGGTGGTCTTCCTCCACAAGATGAGCCGGCTGACCCTGCTGCTCCTCTTCCACAAGGTCTTCAAGGGCACCCACGTCGACACGAAGCACGTGACCGTGCTGCGCGCACGCCACCTGACGGTCGACGCCGACCGGCCCTTCCAGGTCTACGCCGACGGCGACCCGGTCGCGGACCTGCCGACCGAGATCGTCCTGCGCCCGGGCGCGCTGCGCCTGCTCGCTCCACCCGCCGGCTGACCGGAACGGCCGGCGCCACTCCCCCGCCGTTTCTCGACCATCGTCGCCACGGCGTGCGCCGCGCCGAGTGGCCGGACCTCTTCCAAGAAGCGGGGCAGGCCGAGCTGGAGAAGGTTCTTGTCGAGACCGGTCCTGGCAGCGAGGAGGGCATCGAGCGCGCCAAGGCCAACGACCAGGGCCTCGGCTGGCCATCCGTCCCGCGGGTGGCGGGCCCGAAGAGTCCGCCAGAACGCGAGCCAGGGCTCGCGATTCAGCGGACTCTTCGCCGGCCCTGGTCGCGGCACAAGTCCGAGACCGGGCGGACCTGGCTGATCGGCGCTACGCCGCCCTCGCGCGCGGGGCGTCGCCGGTGGCGCGGTCGGCGATCTCGGCGAGGACCGCCGGGGCGGTGCCGTTCGCGCCGATGCCGCGGCCGGGGCCGTTCCTGGTGCCGTGGAAGTCGCTCGAGCCGGTCACGAGCAGGCCGAGGTCGGCGGCCAGCGCGCGCAGCCGGGCGCGGGCGGCCGGCGGGTGGTCGGGGTGGTCCGCCTCGACGCCGGCGAGGCCGAGCCGAGCCATCTCCTCGATCACCTCGGGCTCGACGATCGGGCCCCTGGCGGCGGCGAACGGGTGGGCGAAGACGCTCACCCCGCCGGCCTGGTGGATCAGCCGCAGCGCCTCGGCGACGTCCGGCTGCTCCTTGCCTGCCCAGTACCGGCTGGCACGGCCGCCGATCCAGTCCGGGGTGAACGCCTCGTCGAAGTCGGCGACCAGCCCGGCCTCCAGCAGGGCGGCGGCGATGTGCGGCCGGCCGACCGTCCCGCCGGCCAGTTCCTCGACCCGTTCCCAGGTGACCGGATGACCGTCGGCGGCGATCAGGTCGACCATCCGCCGGGCTCGCCGCTCACGGTCGCCGCGCAGCCGGGCACGGACGGCGGCGAATCCGGGCTCGGCCGGGTCGAACAGGTAGCCGAGCACGTGCAGGCTGATCACGCGGTCCTCGGCGACGCGTACCTCGCAGGAGATCTCGGCGCCTGGTACCAGGGTCATGCCCGGGCGCAACGCGGCCTCGGCCGCCGCCATCCCGCCCGTGGTGTCGTGGTCGGTGAGCGCGATCGTCGACAGCCCGGCCTCGGCAGCCGCCGCGACCAGCGCGGCGGGCGCCAGCAGCCCGTCGGACGCCGTCGAATGGGTGTGCAGGTCGATCCCGGGCAGCGCGGCCTCCCCGTTCCAGGCGGGCGGCCCGGTGCCGCGACGCTTCATCCCTGATCAGCGCGCCCGCCCGGCGCGCTGTTCCCGGGCCGGCGGGGCCGAGGGCCGGGCGGCCCCGCCGGCCCCCCCCCCGGCTGCCCCGGCCGGGGGCCCCCCGCCCCCCCCCCGGGGGCCGGGGCGGGGCTGCCCACGGCCGCCCGGCCGGGCCGGCCCGAGGTCAGTGCGCGTGCTTGGGCGCGCTGAACCCCTTGGCCGGGCTGAGGTTGAGCGAGCGCCCGGCGAGGCCACGGGAGCGATGGCCGAGCCGGTCGGCGACGGTGCGCAGCTGCTTGCTGGCCTCGCAGTCCGGGTCGATGACGACGAGGGGCATGCCCGCGTCGCCGCCCTCGCGCAGCCGGACGTCGATCGGGATCTGCGCCAGCAGCGGGACGTCGTGGCCGAGCACCTTGGTGAGCCGCTCGGCGACGGCGCCGCCGCCGCCCGAGCCGAACAGGTCGATCCGTTCGTCGCAGTGCGGGCAGGGCAGGTAGGCCATGTTCTCGACGACGCCGACCACGTTCTGCCGGGTCTGCGCGGCGATCGTGCCGGCGCGCTCCGCGACCTCGGTGGCGGCCACCTGCGGGGTGGTGACGAGGAGGAGCTCGGACGAGGGCACCAGCTGGGCCAGCGAGATCGCGATGTCCCCGGTGCCCGGCGGCAGGTCGAGCAGCAGGACGTCGAGGTCGCCCCAGAAGACGTCGGACAGGAACTGCTCCAGCGCCCGGTGCAGCATCGGCCCGCGCCAGGTGACCGGCTGGTTCCCCTTCGTGAACATGCCGGTGGAGATCACCCGGACGCCGTGCGCCTGCGGCGGCATGATCATCTTTTCGACCTGCGTCGGCGGGCGGTCGATCCCGAACATCCGCGGCACCGAGTGCCCGTAGATGTCCGCGTCGAGGACGCCCACCTTCAGGCCGGAACGGGCCATCGCGGCGGCGAGGTTGACGGTGACCGACGACTTGCCGACGCCACCCTTGCCGCTCGCCACCCCGTAGACCCGGGTGAGCGAGCCCGGCTGGGCGAAGGGGATCACCCGCGGCGCGGCGCCGCCGCGCAGCTTCTCGTGCAGCGCCGCCCGCTGCTCGGCCGTCATCACGGACAGTGTGACGCGCACGGCGGTCACGCCGTCCACGGTCCGGACCGCCCGGTCGACCCGCGCGGTGATCTCGTCCCGCATCGGGCAGCCGGAAACGGTGAGCAGGACCACCACGTCGACCGAGCCGTCGCCACGGACCTGGATGGCTTCGACCATGTCGAGCTCGGTGATCGGGCGCCCGATCTCGGGGTCGAGGACGGTCGCGAGGGCCGCCTGGATCGCGTCGGAGGAAGGGCTGGAAGCTGACAACGGAACCTCAGCCGTCTGGCTACCACCGCCGAGCGGCGGCACCGCGGATTGTCGATCGAACGGGACAACTGTCAGTGTCGGGCGAAGCCCGGCATCGGGAAAGCGGTAGCTGCCATCCCTGTGGCGGCCGGTGCGCCGAACGTCACCCGCCGCGCGGGCCACGAAAGTCGGCATCGCTGCCCCCGACCGTGCCGTGACCGCCTCGCCGACAGGACGTGACCGCGCGCCCTGGCGCGGCGGATGGCGCCGCGAGCGGGCCCGTCGAGCCCCGCCAGCCGGACTGGCGAACACGTACGGACTTCCACCATAGCCCGCGCCGGGCTCACCGACGCCGGTCGCCGACGGGCCCGGCGCGCACCCGCGCGCCGTGGGCCCGCATCCCTGCGCGCCATCGACGTACTCTGATCGAATGAGCCCGCGCGCGGTTCCCTCCCGGGAGGTCGATCTCCCGACCGCCAGGGGACGGGGCCCGCTGCTCTCCGACCGACGGTCGGCTTCCGCGCGACCCGCACTGTCCGCCCTGAGGGACGGGCTTCTCGGAGATCCGCTGGCGCCGGTCCCCGAGGGTCCCCACTTCCCCGACGTCGAGCCTCGCTCGGCCAGGAGGTCTGAACCAGCCAGCCATGTCTACCAATCCTGCGCCTAGGGCACCGCGCGCCAGGCAGGAGACGAACGCCATGCAGGAGACGAAGGCCACGCAGGAGCCGGCCGTGCGGGCGACGAAGGAGGACGACGCCGGGCCCGGCGCCGTGGCCGAGCGGGTCGACGCCCGCGGGATGCGAGCGTGGCGGGGCCTGCTGCGGGCGCATGCGCAGGTCACCCGGGTGCTGGAGGCGGAGCTCGAGGAGGCGCACAAGCTGCCGCTGGCGTCCTACGACGTGCTGGTCCAGCTGGCCGAGGCGCCGAACGGCGCGCTGCGGATGAGCGAGCTGGCGGACGCGGTGCTGCTGTCCCGCAGCGGGCTGACCAGGCTCGTCGACCGGCTGGTCCGCGAGGGCCTCGTCGAGCGCCAGTCCTGCCCGTCCGACCTGCGAGGCACGCTCGCGGTGCTCACCCCGGCGGGGCTCGCGCGGCTGCGCGCGGCCTCAGGGACGCATCTGCGCGGCGTCGCCCGCCACGTGCTGTCGCGTTACTCCCCCACCGAGCTGGAGCTGCTCGGCGACCTGCTCGGCCGCCTCGCCACCCCGGCCGAGGCGACCGGCGCCTGCGGCCAGGAGGACCGGGCCATAGGCGGCGGCCCGGCGGCCTGAGCTGCCCGGCCGGCCGGGCAGACGCCCTCGGGCCCGGGCGCCCCTGGCCGGGGAAGCCCGCTCAGGTCGCGTCGGTGTCCCACGGCGTGGCCGCGGCCGCCTCCTGCTGGGGGTGGAGCTGGGTGGTCGCCTTGCCGCTGGTGGTCTTGGTCATGGAGGTGGCGCCGCCGGGGGCGCGGTCCTTGGTCAGCGAAGGGCCCGCCGGAGAGTCCTCGCCGAAGAGATCGATTTTGCCGTTCTTGTCCCGATAGGTCGGGAAGATCGGGTCGTCGTCGTCCTCCAGCAGGTGCTTGCGGACGAACGTCTTCGGGTGCAGATCTCGAATGTCCAGATCGGCTATCTCCGGCCCAAGTTCGGTCCGTAGGTCGTCACGCACGCCGTTCGCCATCTGTCGCAGCTGCCGCAGCATCCTGCCGGCGTCGCGGGCGACCCGGGGAAGCTTGTCCGGGCCGAACACGAATAGTCCGATCATCAGCAGGACAGCGATTTCACCCCATCCGAGCCCGTTGAACACGGCCTGAGCGTACCTCCCCCGCCGCGTTCCGGAGGAGCATCGCGATGACAAGCAGGTATCGAATGGGCTACCCGCGCGGCGACGGTGACCGTCCACCCACCGGGGGTGCGCGGTCACCCGCCTCCGGACTGAATGAGGTGCTCGGCGATCGGCCGCGCCTGGTCGATCGGTATCGCGAAGCCCACCCCGATGCTGCCGGTCTGGCCGTCATTGCCGCCCGGATCACCGGGAACCGCGGCAATTGCGGTGTTGATCCCGACAACCTGCCCCAGCGCGTCGAGTAGCGGGCCGCCGGAGCTGCCGGGGTTGATCGCCGCGTCCGTCTGGATCGCGCCCGACAGGACCGTGTTCAGGCCGGCCACCGGCTCCGTGGGGCTACGGTTGAGCGCGCTGACGATCCCGGTGGTGACGGTGCCCGGAAGACCGAGATGCGTGCCGATGGCGATGACCTGGGAACCGACCCGCAGCGAGTCGGACCGGCCGAGCGTCGCCGCCGGCAGCGGGCCCGCGACATCGATCTTGATCACGGCCAGGTCCGACTGCGCGTCCTGGCCGACGAGCCGCGCGGGGATCTGCGTGGCGTCCTGATAGCGGGTGACGACGATCTGGCGATTGGTGCTGAGCGCCCCGGCGAGGACATGGCTGTTGGTGAGGATGTAGCCGTCCGACCTGATGATCACGCCGGTGCCGGCCCCGGTCGGCTCGCCCCGCGCCCCGATCGTCACCACCGAGGGCAGCGCGCGCTCCGCGGCGTCCGCGACCGATCCGGGGCTCTCGACCGGCACCTGGGCGCTGGCCGGCAGAGCAGGGCTGGCGCCGGAGTCGTCCCGGGCGACCCAGGCGTAGACCGCGCCGCCGAGCACGCCGCCGACCAGGCTCGCCACCAGCGCGGTCGCCACGAGCACGCGCGCGCTGAACCGCCGCGAGCCGTCCTGGAGAAGCCCCGGGCGGGCCGGTCCGCCCGCGCCCGCCGACCCGGCGGGCGCGGGCTGCTCGCTCCTGGCTCCACCCGGGGTTTCCGCCGCGCCGGCGGCCGCGTTCCCGCCGGATCGGCGAAGCGCGGGGTCCCCGCCGGCTCCGGGGTTCCTGCCGGACCGGCGGAGCCGATCGGGCAGGTCCGGAAGCCGGTCCGACGGGTGCGCCGGCGGGTCGGCGATCCGGGAGGTCCGCGGCGCCTCCCGGGGTGCCGCGGGGGCGCCCGTCGCCGCGTCCTGGCGCGGCGAGGACGCCCGCCGGGCCGCGTGCGCCGCGCGGCCCGGCTGTCCCGCCGGAGTGGTCCTGGCGGGGCTGGCCGGCGGCCGCGGGCCAGCACCCGCGGCGTGCCGCGCCGAGGGCTTCTGGGCCGGCGGTGGCTCGGTGCGCGGCGGCTCGGTGGGCGGCGCCACCGTCGGCCGCGACGGTGCCGGAGCGCGCCGCTCCGACGACGCTCGCGCGGGTCCTTCGCCGGGTGGCGGGGAGGTGGGGGGTGGCGGAGGCACCGTGGGTTTGGCCGGCACCGCCGGTTTGGCTGGCACCGCGGGCTTGGCCGGCGCCGCCGCCGTGGCGGACGCGGCTGGCGCGGCGGGCTGGGCGTGCCCGGACGGCGAGGCGGGCTCGGCCGGCCTGCCCTCCGGCGAGACGGGGTCGGCCGGCCTGTCCGGCGAGGCCGGTTTCGTGGCCGTGGGCGAGGCGAGGTCCGTGGCCGCCGGTTCGGCGGGCGCCGCCGAATCCCCGGAGCCGGCCGCGCCGCTGGAGCCGCCGGGCTCCTGCTCGGCGCCTGAACCGCGGTACCAGGCGGGCCGCTCCGGGCCGCGTACCCTGGCGCGCGCCGGGGGCTCCGCCGGCGACGCGGCCTCGGCCGCGGGCTCGGACCTGGGCCGGCGCGCCGTCCCGGCCGCTGGCTGTTCCTTCGCCGGCCCGGGAGCCGGCGCCCGCGCCGGCTCCGGCTGGGCGGCGACGTCCGGCTTCGCCTCGGGCTCCCCCGCGGCCGACGAGGCCGCCCGCCCGACGGCGGGCTCCCTGACGGTGGCGGGCTCCCTGACGGTGGTAGCCGGCGCCGACGTCGCGGGGCGCGGGCCTCCCGTCCGGCCGGCGTCGCCGACGAGATCCGCGGTGTGCACCGCGTCCGCGAGTGCCTGCGCTCGCTCCAGCGCGACCCGGCCCAACGCGCTCGTAGGAGTGGTGTCGTGGCGCCGAGACTCGCCGCCGGTCACGCCCACGGGCCCTCCGATCACGCGCGCACCGCTCGGAAGAGGTTTGATCTCCCCTGGGCCGGCCAGCCCAAGGCGACGCGCGCGAAATATACGGTAAGACCTGTTCGGAACCCCACCCACGGCGGATGAACAGCCAAACCACATCCACGGGCCGACTCGCCAACAGTAGGGCTAAATGTGACGGATGTACGCCACTGGTGGTTACCCCAGCGTTACGGGCGAGCCGAATCAGCGCCTGGTGGCGAACGAGACCGTCGAGACCAGCGGCGTCGTCCCGCCGCCGTTGTTCGTTGGTAGCTGCGTGGCCGGGGCGGCCGGGCGGACGGCCGTCGTGCCGCCGCGTGGCTGGTCCCCGATCGCGGCGCCGGTCACCGTCAGGAGCATGAGCGCGGCCGAACCGATCAGAGTGCGCCGCACCCGCGCCCCGCGACGGCTACGGGCGGTCCTCGCCGGCCGCCCCGGGGCCGGGCCGCCGGCGAGCCGGATCTCCCCGATCGCCGGCCTCCCGGCGGCTCTCCCCGATCGGCTTCCAGGCCTGTCCGACCGGCTCCGCCGATCCGGCGCGAACCCGGCCGCCGGGCCGGGAGGGACCGCGGGCGCGAGCGCGCGCGGGGGGAAGACGGGCTCGGCGACCACGGCGACCACGGCGACCGACCAGCCCGGCCGTCCCGGCGGCGCCACCAGCCTGGGCCGGGCCGCGGCTGCGCCCGCTCGGCCCGCTGACCTGCCCGATCGACGGAGCCGGTCGGGCAGGAACCCCGGATCCGGCGAGAAGCCTGGGCTCGGCCGATCCGGCGGGAGCCCCGGGGGCTCCGGGCGCGGCGACGGCCCGAACGCGACGGCGCGCGCGGCCCCGGCCAGTGGCAGGCGCTGTCGGGTCACCGCGCCATGCCGGGACGCGGCGCCGGGCGGTGCGCCGCCTGGCCGCGCGAGGCGCGCCGCGCCAGGAAGGTTCGCGAGCCCACCGGGGCCCGGGCGGGCCGCGCCCAGTCCGAGCAGTCGGTCGGCCAGCGAGTCCGGCAGCGCGGGCTCCCGGAGACCGGCCAGCCGCTGTTTCATCCGCCGGTACTCGGCGACCTCGGCCCGGCAGGACGCGCAGTGCGCCAGGTGCGCCAGCGCGTGGTCACGCTCGTCGTGGCGAAGCTGGCCGTCGACGAGCGGGCAGAGCCGATCCCCGAGATGCGACGTCACGCCCGCGTCTCCGCGCCGACCTCGGCGCTGACGGCGCCAGCCGCCGCCCGGCGGCGACGCGCCCGGGGTCGCGTACCCCCCTCCCGCGCGGCCGGGACCGCCGTCGACGGCGGTGACGGGACCGGGGCGGCACCCTCGGCGTCCGCGTCGGTCTCGGAAGCCATGACCACCACGGGGGCCGCCGGGTCGACGGGCCGCGACTCACGCGGCGCGCGGTCGGCGAGTGCCGCCCGCAGCATCGCCCTGCCGCGGGAGATCCGGCTGCGCACGGTGCCGAGCTTGACGCCCAGCGTCTGCGCGATCTCCTCGTAGGAGAGCTGCTCGATGTCGCAGAGCACGACGGCCGCCCGGAAGTCCGGCGGCAGCGCGGCCAGCGCGGCCTCGATGTCCGCGTCCAGGTGCGCCTCCGCGTAGACCGCCTCCGGGCTCGCCTCCCGGCCCGCCAGCCGCTCGGTGTCCTCCGGGAGCGCGTCGAAGCGGATCTTCTGCTGGCGGCGCATCCGGTCGAGGAAGAGGTTGGTGGTGATCCGGTGCAGCCAGCCCTCGAAGGTTCCGGGGGTGTAGTCGGCGAGCGAGCGGAAGACCCGGACGAAGACGTCCTGGGTGAGGTCCTCCGCGTCGTGCGCGTTGCCGGTGAGGCGGTAGGCGAGCCGGTAGACCCGGTTGCCGTGCTCGCGGACCACGTCCTCCCAGGACGGCGGCACCCACGCGACGTCGGGGGCGGGCGCGCTGGGCGCCGCCGCCTCGGCCACATGGGCGGACGGCGTGCCGTCCTGTCCGGTCACGACTGCCTCTCGGTCAGATCTGGACGACGACCGTACTCGACGGGCGGGCCATGGCGCGGCAATCCCCGCTGCGGACACGAGCAGTTCTCCCCTCGTCCAGCTAGAACGGCGCGGTGACGCGGCGCGACCGGATGCGACACGGCATTCGTTGACCGGAGCAACGCGCCTCTATCGTGCGCCGTTCCCGTAGGCTGCGTTTGTCATGCAGGACACCGACATCGGCGCACACGATCGAGCCGCCGCCTTCGCCGAGGGCTTCCTGTTGGAAGACCCGATTCTTCGTACTGCCCGCGCCCGCGCTGAAGAGGTCGGGATAGTCCCGATCAGCCCTGGTGCCGGGGCGGTTCTGCGTTTTCTGGCCGCGTCCGTGGGCGCCCGCGCCGTCGTCGAGATCGGTACCGGGACCGGCGTCTCGGGTACCTGGCTGCTGCGTGGGATGCGGCCGGACGGCACGCTGACCACGATCGACGTCGAGGCGGAGCACCTCCGGCTGGCCAAGCGCACCTACCTGGAAGCGGGGATGCCGCCCAACCGTGGCCGCCTCATCACCGGCCGCGCCCTGGACGTGCTGCCCAGGCTCACCGACGGGGCCTACGACCTGGTGTTCTGCGACGCCGACCGGCGGGAGGGCACCGAGTACCTCATGCAGGCGCTGCGGCTGCTGCGGCCCGGCGGCGTGGTCGCCTTCGCCGGGATCCTGCTCGACGGGCTGGCCGCCGACCCGGCGGCGCGCGGCCCGGAGATCATGGCCATCCGGGAGCTCGCCACGGCCGTCCGGGACGACGCCCGCCTCACCCCGATGCTCCTGAACGCCGGGGACGGCCTGCTGGTCGCGGCCGTCGCCAAGTCGTCGCCCGTCGGGTAGTCCTGGCGGTTCGTCGGCCGAGGGAGGCGCTGTCATGCGTCCAGCTCACTCCCGTTGCCTTAGGCGTACCTGAAGCCAGGGTTGCCGTGTCGCTAATCCGACACCGCCGGGCTACCGCGCGCAGGCCGGGGCGCGCGCACCCCCCGCTCTTCGAGATCAGGCGCTCACGGGCGGCGACGCGCCCCGTGGCCGGACCGGCGCGCGGGCACCGGTCCCGCGAGGCAGATGATCAACCCTGTCGACGGCTCCAGGGCAGGCGGGCCTATGCTGGTGGGGGCTTTCCACCGATTCGCCCGGTCAGCCCATGAGCACCGTGACCCACGCCGCCAGGCAGACGGGCGGGCCGGTGGGAACTTGTGACCTCCTGGGGGACGATCATGTCGGGCCAGCGGAACCGCGTCGGCGGCGCGCGTCGCCCCGCGCGTGGCCGCCGCCGGGACCAGGGCAGCAACGGATCAATGGCCGCTTTCCTGGTGGGGGTGGCCATCATCGCCGGGCTGATCGGCTACGCGCTCCAGAAGATCACAGCTGACGACTCGGGCACGCCCGGCGCCGTCGCCACGAACTCGGCGCCCCCACCCGGGGCCGCCACGCCCAGCCAGCTGACCGGGCTCTCGGCCGAGGATGTGGCGATCAGGCTGGCCGGCGCCGGCATGCCGCTGCGAACCAGGGTCGTCTACACCGCGACCGACGACCCGAACCAGCTCCTGGGCAAGCCCGGCGGCTACACAAGCAAGATCGCTTTCTCCGACGAGCGGACCGGCGTGAATGTCGCGACCGTCACCTCACGGGATCCGATCGAGCAGGGTGGCAGCATCGAGGTCTTCCCCGATGAGGCCGCGGCGAGCTCCCGGGTGGAGGAGCTGAGCGCGGTCAGCTCCTCCAGCCAGCTGCTCCAGGAGTTCGACTACCGGCAGGGCACCGTCGTCCTGCGGGTGTCGAAGTACCTCACCAAGGAAGACGCGAAGGCCTACGGGGACGCGCTCGCCACGCTCGCCACTTCGGCGCCCTCGGACACCGCCCCGACGGCCGCCACCGTCCCGGAAGGCTGAGCCGCGTCAAGGCTGAGCCACGCCGCCCCGGTCGGCGGGCCGCGTGGGCACAGGCCGCGGCAGCGCCGCCAGCCGCTGCCGCGCCCAGCGCAGGCTGTCGCGCTCACCGAGCTGGTCGTGCCAGCCCGCCAGCGCCGCGTCGACGCTGGCCAGGTCGGCGACGGCCAGGATGTCCACCCGGAGCTCGTCGACGTCCGCCTGGTGCACGTTGTAGTAGTCGAGGACGGGCGCGAGCAGGCCGCCGCCAGGATGGGGCTCCCGCACCGCGTAGATCTCCTGGGTCTGCTCGACCCAGCTCAGCCGGTAGGTCGACGCCGGGTCAGCATGCTCGGTCCAGCCCTCGCCGAAGGCGACCTCTTCCGACTCCCGCCGGCGCGGGTCGGCCGTGTAGAACTCCTGGATGTTCACGGGCGTGACATTCCCGGCCCTCGTGGCCGCCAACCAGCCCCTCGCCCGGGCGCCGTTCCCATCCCCGAACGCGCGACCACGCGGGCCGGCGGGGCCTTCGGGCCGGACGGCGACCGGCCCGTGCTCAACCGGCGGCGGCTCCGGCCGGGACCGGAGGGCTGGCGGAGGCCGACGCGGTCCCGGCGGCGAGCCAGCGCAGCAGGGTCCGCACGCCCCAGCCGGTGCCGCCGCGGGTGATCTCGGCGTCATCGGAGTCCGCGCGCGCGGTGCCGGCGATGTCCAGGTGTGCCCACGGCACGCCCGCGGTGAACTCGCGCAGGAACAGCGCCGCGGTGATCGAGCCGCCGCCCACCTCCAGCGCCCGGCCCATGTTGGCGAGATCCGCGACCGGTGACTCGAGCGCGGGCCGGTACTCCTCGACCAGCGGGAGCCGCCACACCCGTTCGCCGGCGGCCTCGGCGGCGGCGGTCAGCGCGCCCGCGAGCTCGTCGTCGGAGGCGAACAGCCCGGCGGTCCGCCGGCCGAGCGCGACCGAGATCGCCCCGGTCAGGGTGGCGAGGTCGACGAGCGCGTCCGCGCCGAGCGCGCCCGCGGCGTATGCCAGCCCGTCGGCGAGCACCAGCCGGCCCTCGGCGTCGGTGTTGAGGACCTCCACCGTCCGCCCGCCCCAGCAGGTGATGACGTCGCCCGGCCGCATGGCCGCCGCGCCGATCATGTTCTCGGCGACGCAGAGCAGCCCGGTCACCTTGCCCGGTGCCCCGAGTTCCGGCAGCGCGGCCATGGTCGCGAGCACGGCGGCGGCACCCGACATGTCGGTCTTCATGCTGATCATCGACCCCGCCGGCTTGAGCGAGAGCCCGCCGGAGTCGAAGGTGATCCCCTTGCCGACCAGGACGCGGTGGCCCAGGGCCGCGCCGTCCTCGGCCGGCGGGCCGTCATAGCGCAGCTCGACCAGGTAGGGCGGGCGGACGGATCCACCGCCCACCGCGACCAGGCCGCCGAAGCCACCCGCCTCGAGGTCGCGGACATCCAGCAGGGTCGCGTCCAGCCCGGCGGCGCGCGCGAGGGCCACCGCCCGCCGCGCGAACCATTCCGGCGACTTCAACAGGCTCGGCGTATTGATCAGATCACGCGCGGTCAGCACGGCCCGGGCGATGACCCCGGACCGCCGGATCGCCTCGGTGGCCTCGGCGAGCTCCGCGGGCGCCAGCGCCCGCGAGGTCCAGACGACGACCTCCTCGAGGCCGGCCCCGCGGGCCGCCGCCTCGTCGCCGACGGCGGGATCCGCCGCGGGGCCGTCCCCGACGGCCGGTTCGAGCTCGTCTCCCCGCGCCTCGGCGCCTTCGCCGGCGGCGCGCTCGCCGGCGGCCAGGTCGGTCTGGCCGGCAGCCGGGTCACCCGCCTCGACGTCGTCCGCGAGATCGGCCGTGTCCCGGGAGGCGGCCTCGGCGGCCACCGGCGTCGTGTCGCCGGCGCGGCGCGGCTGCCGGTAGGAGGCGAGTATCAGGCCCTCGGTGAACGCCGCCAGCGCCACCGGGGCAGGGTCGGCGGCCAACGCCACCCGGTCCCCGCCGCTCGCCCGGCGGGCGAGTGCCGCGCCGGCCGCACGCCAGTCGGCCACGGAGCCGGTGCCCGCGCCGACCAGCAGCAGCCGGGTGGGCGGCTCGGCGCGGGCGAGCGGAACGACCAGGACCGCGCCGGCGTCCCCGCCGAAGGTGTGGGCGGTCAGCAGCGTCTCGAGGTCCATGCCGAGGTCGGCGCAGGCGGATCCGGCCACCTGGCTGACGACGCCGATCGCCTTGCCGGAACCGGCGTCGGACCCGTCGCGGTCGTCGGCCTCTCCGTCGGCTTCCGGGCCGCCGGACGACAGCACGACCACAGCGAGCACGGACGAATCCGGCGCGGCCGGCCCGCCGGGTCGTAGGGTGACCACCGGGACGCGCCTCGCGTCACCATCATGGATGGAGATAGTCACACTTCCCTCGTCCAAGGACGGTCAGCTGACGCCGGGCATAGACGGTTCGCCGGCCGGTCGAGACGGGTGGATCACCAGGGTCGAGCGATGATCGACGTCCGGGAACAGGAATCCCTACTGGTCCGCGCGAGCGGGCCGGTAGGGAAGCCGTTCCCGGATGGATACCTGACGCGGGCCTTCGGAGCGCCGCCCATCGGCGGCGGACAAGAAGCCCGACCGCGTCATCCGACCGCGGACTTGAGCGCGTCGCCGAGCGCGCTCGCCTCGTCGGCGGTGAGCTCGACGACGAGCCGGCCGCCCCCCTCGAGCGGGACCCGCATCACGATCCCCCGCCCTTCCTTGGTGACCTCGAGCGGACCGTCACCCGTCCGCGGCTTCATGGCCGCCATCGGTGCACCTCTTCCTGCCGTCGGACCTACGTCTGCCGACGATTATCCCGTAGCCGGGCCGGCAAACCGAAACATGGCCCTCCGCAGAGCCACAACGGTCGGCGGTCGATGTTGCGCGCGGTGGGTAGCGCGTGTCCGGGACCCGTTCCGGCACAACCGAAGCTAGTCAGTCCTCGGCCAGTCGGCGGCGCCGTCGAGGAGTGACGAAGGCGTCCGCCCGTCGACGCCCGTCGGCGCGGCGGCCCCGCCGGGGCCCGGATCGGCCACCACGGGGGCGTCCACGTGCGCGAACGCGGCCAACCGGACGAGTTCGTCGTCGCGGCGCGCCAGCTCCTCGTCCCGCCAGGCCAGCTCCCCGGCCAGCCGGTCGATCAGCGCGTCCACCTCCGCCATCCGGTAGCCACGGAAGGCCATGTTGAGCCGGATCCCGCCGACCTCGGCCGCGGTCACCGGGCCGCGCTCCGGCAGACCGGTCGGCGCGGCGTCCGGCGGAGCCGGGGCCATTCGGTCGAACCAGCCGACGGCAAGCGCCGCGACGACGAACACCACCGCGGCGACAACAAGGACCTCGATGACGAGTACCACGTTCCGATCGTGCCATGCCGGCCCCGGCGCCGGGTCACCGCCGGTCTCCTGGACGACACCGCGACCCGGACGGCACCACGGCCCAGACGACACCGGGAGCCGGCGAGACCCCGACAGACGAGACCCGACCAGACGAGACCCGACCAGACGAGACCCGACCAGACGAGACAGCGACTAGGCGAGGCCGCGACGAGCCACCGCGAGGTCGGCGGTGCCGCGGATGGCCTCGACCATGCGCAGCGCGCGGTGGGTCGCGGCCACCTGGTGGGCGCGGAAGACACGGGCCCCGAGCCAGGCACTGACGGCGGTCGCCGCGAGCGTGCCCTCCAGGCGTTCCTCGACGGGGGTGTCCAGGGCCTCGCCGACGAAGTCCTTGTTCGACATCGCCATCAGCACCGGCCACCCGGTGGCGACCAGCTCGCCGGTCCGCCTGGTGGCCTCCAGCGAGTGCCGGCTGTTCTTGCCGAAGTCGTGCCCCGGATCGATGATCACCGCATCCGGGCGTACCCCGAGGGCGACGGCCCGCTCGGCGAGCGCGCTCGTGGTGGCGACGATGTCGGCGACGACGTCCGGGTAGCTCATCCGGTGCGGCCGGGTCCGCGGCGGCAGGTGGCCGGCGTGGGTGCAGACCAGCCCGGCCCCGCTGGCGGCGGCGACCTCGGCGAGCTCCGGATCAACGCCGCCCCAGGCGTCGTTGAGCAGGTCGGCCCCCTCGCTCGCCACGACCCGGCCGACCTCGGCCCGGTAGGTGTCGACGCTGATCACCGCGTCCGGGTGAGCGGCGCGGACCCTGGCGACGAACCCGCCGATCCGGCGCAGCTCCTCGGCCGCGCTCACCTCGCCGCCGGGAGCGGCCTTCACGCCGCCGATGTCGATGATCCCGGCGCCCTCCGCGAGGGCCCGCTCCACGGCGGCGAGTGCCTCCGCCTCGCCGTAGGTCGCGCCCTTGTCGAAGAACGAGTCCGGCGTCCGGTTCACGATCGCCATGACCACCGGCTCGGTCGGCCCGAACACGCGCGTTCCCAGCCGCAGCGGCCCCTGCCGCGCGCCGTCGCCAGGCGGGGCCCCGGCGGTCGGCTCGAGCGGGCTCCCGGACACGGCGAGGTCACGATGCACGCCTCCGAGCCTGCCAGAGCCGGCCGCGGTCCGGTCGCGCCAGCCACGTCGGCGGCCGGCCCCCGGCCGCGGTCCTTAGTCGATCGGTGGCGCGGCCGCCTCGACCGCCTCCTCGGGGCTGGGATGAGCGGGCGGCCCGGCCACGGCGGCCTCCAGGAAGTCGATGGCCTCGGCCGGGGTGGTCGCCCAGCGCAGCAGGGCCCGGGCGTCGGGGCGGACGAAGCCCTGGTCGACCAGCCCGTCGACGAGCGTGTGCAGGTGGGCGAACACCCCGTCCGGGTCGCACACCACGATCGGCTTGGCGTGCATGCCGAGCATCGCGGCCACCCAGACCTCGAACAGCTCCTCGAGCGTGCCCAGGCCACCGGGCAGCGCGAGGAACGCGTCCGCCCGGCTGTCCATGATCGCTTTGCGTTCCCGCATGGTCTCCGTGATGATCAGCTCGTCGGCGTCGGTGTCCGTGACCTCCAGCTCGATCAGCTTGCGCGGGATGACACCGAGGGTGTGCGCGCCGCCGGCCCGCGCCGCCCGCGCCACCGCGCCCATGCAGGAGATCGAGCCACCGCCGGACACCAGCGTGTGCCCTCGTTCGGCCAGCAGGGCGCCCACCTGGCCGGCCAGCAGCACATAGGCCGGGTCGATCCGCTCCGACGACGAGCAGTAGACGCACACTCTCATGGGGCAGAGCGTCCCATCGGGTCCCGCGCGCCCCTGGGGCGCATCGTCTCGGCCGGCCCGCTGGGAAGGCGCCCAGGGCACGGGCGCGTCATCAGGCCGACGGCCCGGTCGCCGGAGGCCGCACCGGTACGGTGCCCTCGACCACCAGCCGGACCGCCTCGTCGACGTCGTCGGTCAGCGAGAACAGGTCCAGGTCGGACTCCTTGATCCGGCCGGTCCCGGCGACCGACGAGCGAAGCCAGTCGACCAGGCCGCGCCAGTACTCGGTGCCCATCAGCACCACGGGGAACCTGGTGACCTTGGTGGTCTGCACCAGGGTCAGCGCCTCGAACAGCTCGTCGAGCGTGCCGAAGCCGCCCGGCAGGATCACGAACGCCTCCGCGTACTTCACGAACATCGTCTTGCGGACGAAGAAGTACCGGAAGCTCACCCCGAGGTCGACCCAGTCGTTGAGCCGCTGCTCGAAGGGCAGCTCGATGCCGAGCCCGACCGACAGCCCGCCGGCCTCCTGGGCGCCACGGTTGGCCGCCTCCATCGCGCCCGGCCCGCCCCCGGTGATCACCGCGAAGCCGGCCTCGGCCAGCCCGGCGCCGAGGCGACGGCCGACCGTGTAGTCCGGATGGTCGCTCGGCACCCGGGCGGAACCGAACACCGTCACGGCCCGGGGCAGGTCGGCGAGCAGGCCGAACCCCTCGACGAACTCGCTCTGGATGCGCAGCACCCGCCACGGGTCGGAGTGGATGAACTCGCCGGAGTCCCCGTTGGCCAGCAGCCGCTGGTCGTGGGTGGAGTGCTTGATCTGGCCGCGACGGGCGATCTGCGGCCCGCGGCGCTGCTCGGGCGGCGCGGCCACGCCGCGGGAACGGGCCGGCTCATGGTCGCCGACGGGGCCGTCCGCGGGTACCGGGGCTCCGAGCTCGTCGACCGCCTCGGCCGCGGCCGCCGCGAGACCGTCCGCCGCGAGCTGGGCCGGCTGGGCGGGCTCACCAGGTTTGAAGGCTGTCACCACGGCACCATAGGCCACCTGGCGACGGGCGCGGCAGGCCGACCAGACGGGCGCGCTGCGGGCACCGACCGGCCGGCGCCGGCGGTATCCACCGCGTGACCGCCCACCGCCGATCCGCCCGCTTTGCCACTGTCGCCGCCGGGGGACGCGCCGCGGGCGGGAGCCTTCCATGACCCGTCCCACACCGGCGCCCGGCGCGCGCCCGCGACCCCCGTCAGGCCACCCGCGTGAGGTAGGCGCGCAGCACGTGGGCGGCTTCGTCCACCAAAGGCAGCTCGACGTACTCGTCCCGGGTGTGCGCCAGGTTCGGGTCGCCCGGGCCGTAGTTGACCCCCGGAATGCCGAGCTGGGCGAACCGGGCCACATCCGTCCAGCCGTACTTCGCGCGCGGGACGCGGCCGGTGGCCGCGACGAACTCGGCGGCGGCCGGCCTGGCGAGGCCAGGCAGCGCGCCGCCGGCGCTGTCCGTCACCGCCACCTCGTAGCCGGCGAGCACCTCGCGGACATGGTCGAGGGCGCCGGCCTCGTCCCGGTCCGGGGCGAACCGGAAGTTCACGGTCACCTCGCACCGGTCCGGGATGACGTTGCCCGCGACCCCGCCGGCGATGCGGACGGCCGAGAGGCCCTCGCGGTACTCGCAGCCGTCGATGACGACCCGGCGAGGCCGGTAGGCCCCGAGCCGGGTCAGCAGGTCGCCCGCGCGGTGGATCGCGTTGTCCCCGAGCCAGGAACGGGCCGAGTGGGCGCGCCGGCCGGGCAGCGTCGCGACCACCCGCAGGGTGCCCTGGCAGCCGGCCTCGATCTCGCCGGAGGTCGGCTCCATGAGGATCGCCAGGTCGCCGTCCAGCCAGTCGCGGTGACGGGCGGCCAGCCGGCGCAGCCCGTTGCGGGCCGCCTCGACCTCCTCGTTGTCGTAGAACACGAACGTCAGGTCGTGCGCCAGACCGGCCGGTGGCATGGTCGCGGCCAGGTGGAGCATGACCGCGACGCCGGCCTTCATGTCCGAGGTGCCGCAGCCGTAGAGCCGGTCACCGTCACGCCGCGCGGGCAGGTTGTCGGCGATCGGGACCGTGTCCAGATGGCCGGCGAGCACGACCCGGGAGGGCCGGCCGAGCTGGGTGCGCGCCACCACCGCGTCGCCGTCCCGGTCGACGGTCAGGCCAGCCACGCCGCCCAGCGCCTTCTCGACCGCGTCGGTGAGCGGCCCCTCGGTGCCGCTCACCGACGCGACGTCCACCAGCGCCCTGGTCAGCTCCCCGGCCGGCGCCGCGATATCCAGCTCCATGCCCGCACCCTACGGCGAGGCCGCCCGGCGCTAGGCCGAGACGCCGTGCTCGCGCAGAACGTCGTTGAGGGCCAGCTTGTCGTGGATCTCGCCCTCGGCGAGGACGCGGAGCACGAGGATGCAGGGCATGGCGAACTCGCCGCCGGGGAAGCTCTTGATCTTGCTCGACCCGACGGCGACGGCCCGCTCCGGGATCTCGCCGCGCGCGTACTCCTCGCCGGTGTTCGCGTCGAACACGTGCGTCGAGGAGGTCAGGATCGCGCCGGCGCCGAGCTTCGCCCCGCGGCGCACTCGGGCGCCCTCGACGACCATGCACCGGCTGCCGATGAACGCGTCGTCCTCGACGACGACCGGCACCGCGTTCGGCGGCTCGAGCACGCCGCCGAGGCCGACGCCGCCGGACAGGTGGACGTTCCTGCCGACCTGCGCGCACGAGCCGACGGTGGCCCAGGTGTCGACGAGGGTGCCGGCGTCGACGTAGCCGCCGATGTTGGTGTAGCTCGGCATCAGCACGGCGCCAGGGGCAATGTGCGCGCCCCAGCGGACGATCGCGCCGGGAACCACCCGGACACCGTCGAAGCGGGTCTTGAGCGGCATGCGGTCGTGGTACTGGAAGCCCCCGGCCGCGGACTCGACCATCGGCAGGACCTTGAACGACAGCAGGATCGCCCGCTTGGCGCGCTCGTCGACGACGACCGAGCCGTCGGCGGCGACCTGGGCCACCCGGGCCTCGCCCGCGTCGATGGCGTCGACGGCCGCGACCACGGCCTTGCGGGCGTCGGCGTCGTCCGGGGTGATGTCCGCCCGGCGCTCCCACAGCTCGTCGATGCCTGGGTCGAGCGGGGACACGAAGGATGAAGACGAGGTGCTCACCCGCCCGACCCTAGCTGTCCGGCCACCCGTCGTGGCGGCCCGCCCGGGCCGGCCCGGGCACGCCACGAGCTGCGCGATCATCGCTTCGACCGCGCAGCTCCGTCGGCGGCCACCCGCCGGGGATCAGCGGATGTCGGGGGGTGGCTCCGCCGGCCAGCCCGCCTCGGCGGCCGGGGCCGCCCCGTAGGTGTCGGCGAGCCCGGCGATGTTGTCGAACACCGGAGGGCCCTGCCCGCGCTGGCCGGCGCGGCGGCCGGCCTCCTGCGCGGACGGGTGGCCGGGGCCGGCCCCGTGTGGGGTGTGGCCCTGCGCCGACGGCGCGGAACCCGCTCCCATCCACGGCCCGCCCTGGGCATGACCGTGACCCGGCTGGCCGGGATGGTCGTACCCCGGCTGGCCGCCCGTCCTGGGCACGCCAGGGCCATACCCGGGCGGCTGCCCGCCCGGCCCGGGACCGCCGTAGGCCACGGGCGGGTCGGGCCGCTGGCCGGCCGTCGGCGCCTGGCCGGCGGCCGGGACGGGATACCCGCCCGTACGCGGCCCGGACGGACCCGGCGGCGGCAGCATGGCCATCCGCTCCGGCACCGTCGCCACCTGCGCGTCCGGCGCGGTGAGCGCGACCCGGACATGCTGACGGCCGGCCTCGCCGTAGAACGCGCCGGGCGCGACCAGCACGCCGACGCTGGCGAGGGCATCCACGGTCGCCCACGAGTCCTCGCCGCGGGTGGCCCACAGGTACAGGCCGGCCTCGCTGTTCTCGATCGTGAACCCGGCGACGGCCAGCGCCGCGGCCAGGACCGCGCGCCGGTTGGCGTAGCGCGCGCGCTGGTCGGCGACGTGCATGTCGTCGGCCAGCGCGGCCGTCATCGCCGCCTGAACCGGCCCCGGGATCATGAGCCCGGAGTGCTTGCGCAGTTCCAGCAGCTCACGGACGAGCGCCGGGTCCCCGGTGACGAACCCGGCCCGGTAGCCGGCAAGGTTCGAACGCTTCGACAGCGAGTGCACCGCGAGCAGGCCCTCGTGCGAGCCGCCGCAGACGTCCGGGTGCAGCACCGAGACCGCCCGGGCCTCCCAGCCCAGCTCGATGTAGCACTCGTCGCTCGCGACGATCACGCCGCGCTCGCGCGCCCAGCCGACGACCGCGCGCATCTCGTCGACGGTCAGGCAACGGCCGGTCGGGTTGGACGGCGAGTTGAGCCAGACCAGCCCCACACCGTCCGCCGGCCCGTAGACCGGCTCGCAGTGGGCGAGCAGCGCGCCGACCTCGTACGTCGGGTACGCCGGCGTCGGCACCCAGACCCGGCCGCCCGGCCCCAGCCCGAGCTGGCTGGGGAGGTGGGCGACCAGTTCCTTGGTACCGATCACCGGCAGCACCGCCGACGGGTCGACGAGCACGCCGAGCCGGCGGGCGAGCCAGCCGGCCGCCGCGTCCCGCAGCTCCGGCGTGCCCCACGTCAGCGGGTAGCCGGGCGAGTCGGCCGCGGCGGCCAGCGCGTGCTGAACCACCGCCGGTACCGGGTCGACCGGCGTTCCCACGGACAGGTCGACCAGACCGTACGGATGCTGGGCGGCCTTCTCCTTGTACTGGGCAAGGAGATCCCACGGGAAGTCGGGCAGCCGGACCCTGGCCCGCCCGCTCGCCAGCCGGGAGGATGTCGGCGCCCCCGTGGGGCCGCTCAGCGCCACCGCTTCGCTCCGTCCGCAACGAACTCCTGCCCCGTCCTCGCTCCGCTCAGACGTGACCTACGTTCGTTGCCTCCTGCGCTCAGTGCTCACCCTGCGGCGCCAGCGCGGCGACGGCCGGCGGGTCGAAGTCGAGGGCACCGACCTTGGACGCGCCACCAGGCGAGCCGAGCTCCTCGAAGAAGCCCGCGTTCGTCTCGGTGTACGACTTCCACTGATCGGGCACATCGTCCTCGTAGTAGATGGCTTCAACCGGGCAGACCGGCTCACACGCACCGCAGTCGACGCACTCGTCAGGCTGGATGTAGAGCATCCGTCCGCCTTCGTAGATGCAGTCGACCGGGCACTCTTCGATGCAAGCCCTGTCCTTGACATCGACACAGGGCTCAGCGATGACGTAGGTCACCGGATGTTCCTCCTCGGCTCACGGGCGACTGATTCCTTAGTATCGACCTCGACCGTTCCGTGTCGACAGCAAGGGCGTTCGCTGGTCGTGTATGTCGTCCGCATCACTCGGGCCGACATCGGCGCGCGGGTCGTGATCCGGCGCCGCATCGCGGGGCCGGTGCCGCTGACGGACGTTATCGGAACCCTGACGTCGTGGACAGCGGGGGTCCTGAGCGTGACGGACGCGGAGGGCCAGGTCATCACCGTTCCGGAGAGCGACCTCGTCGCGGCCAAGGTCGTCCCGCCACCCCCCGCGCGGCGGCCCAGGACCGCTGGGTTGGTGGAGCCGAACCAGCAGGTCGGGGACCCGGCGCGGGACCGTGACCGGGGCACCGAGGGCTCGGGACCCGAGGGCTCAGGACCCGAGGGCCCGGGAGCGGAGGTCCGCCGATGAGCGTCCGCGGCCATGCCCACCTCGCCGATGTCGGGTGCCGGACACCGATCGACCTCGCGCCGGCCCGCCAGCTGATCGCGGCCGAGGCCACCGTGGAGGTCCGCCGATGAGCGTCCGCAGCCGTGCCCGCTTCGCCGATGTCGTGCGGCGGACACCGATCGACCTCGCGCTGGCCTGCCAGCTGATCGCGGCCGAGGCCGACCCGGACGCCGAGACGGCCGACGTCGCCGGCGCGCTCGACCGGCTCGCGGACGAGGCGCGGCCGCTGCTGGCCGCCAGACTCGCGGCGACGCGGTCGGACCGCGCGTCCACGGGCCAGGCGGGGGGCGAGGCGTCCACGGGCCAGGCGGGCGGCGAGGCCGCGGGCCGGGCCGGCGGAGGGGCCGCGGAGCGGGCGGAAGGCGAGGGCGCGGAGCGGGCGCCCGTCCCGGACCCGTTGGACGCCGCCGCGACACTGCACGAGTCGCTCGGCCTGCGAGCCGGGTTCGCCGGCCTGGAGGGCGACTACGACGACCTGCGGTCCTCGCTGCTGCCCGCCGTGCTGCGCCGCCGGCACGGCCTTCCGATCATTCTGTCGGTGATCTGGCTGGAGGTCGCGGCTCGGCTCGACGTGCCGGCGTACCCGGTCGGGCTGCCTGGCCACATGGTGGTCGCCATCGGCACCCCGCGGGAGAACGTCCTCGTCGACCCCTTCGTCGGCGGCCGGCGGATCACGGTGCACGACGCGGCCGCCCGGGTTCGGGCCGCCGGGGTGCCGTTCAGCCGGACGCAGCTCGCGCCGATGAGCTCCGAGGACCTGCTCGCCCGGGTGCTCGGCAACATCCGGGTGCTGGCGGCCCGCGCCGACGCGACGGTGACCAGGCTGTGGGCAGTGGAGCTGTCACTGCTGCTGCCACACCACCCGGCGAGCCTGCGCCGCGAGCGGGGCGAGCTGCGGATCCGCCGGGGCGACTTCCTCGGCGGCGCGCGCGACCTCGTCACCTTCGCCGACGCGGTCGAGGTCGCCGAGCCAACGGCCGCCGCGGCGGCCCGCGCGGCGGCGATCGCCGCCCGTGCCCGCCTCAACTGACGGGCCGGCCCCGGCCCGCTAGCGCGTGCCTGGCCCGCGCCGGCCGCCTCCGGGCGGGGGCAGGGTGAACGCGGTCAGCCCTCGGCGAGCGGGGCCGACGACGGCCACCACGATGGGGGCCAGCAGCCCGACCCCCAGGAACAGGTAGCCGGAGAGCGTGGCGCGCAGCATGAGATCGCCCTCCGGACGGGCGGACCCGAGCGCGAGCGCGACGGGCACCCAGCCGACCAGCACGATCACCGGTCCCAGCCGCGTGCCGGTGAGCCAGCGGGTCAGCAGGGAGACGCCCGTGTTCCCCACTCCCGCGACCAGCACCCCGAGCGAGACGAACAGCCCGCTGAAGCGGAGGCCGACGGGCACCGAGACCACCCCGTAGACGGCCAGCAGGACGCCGGCCACCAGCGCGAACAGGTAGGCGACGCCCAGGAACACCCACGACGGGGCGCCGGGCGGCGGCGGATCGGCCAGACCCACCACCCGAGCGGCGACCGAGGAGGCCGGGTCGCCGGCGCCAGCGCCCGCGCCGGTCCCGCGGGGCGCGGGTGACGACGAACCCGTGCTGGGGCGAGGCATACGTCGACAGTATCGCCCGCGGAATGGGCCGCCCGGCGGCCCCGAGGACACCCGCGAGGACCCGGACACGCCGGAATGGCCCGTTCCCGGCGTCAGAGCTCCAGGCCCGCGAACAGGTCGGTCTCGTACCCGGCGTTCGGGCCCTCGGTGGCGGGAGCCGCCGTGCCACGGGTAAGGACGTAGTGATCGGTTCCGAAGGCGGCCTGGCCGACCCCGTCGGCGAGCGCGAAGAAAAACCCATCGACGGCGATCTGAGTGCGATGCGCGCGCATCGCCGCCATCTTCACGCCCAGGAACTCCGGCGCCTCGATCCTGGTCGTGATCAGCTCGTCGGGCACTCCCATCGGAACCTCGTCCGCGTCGGCCACCCCCGGGAACGGGCTGTTCTCATCGTTCGCGAAGTGTTCGATGCCCGCCTGGATGAACGACTTCGGCGTCGCCGTCTCGTACAGCTTCGACGGCGCCCAGGGCGGGCCGGCGGCCGGCGCGAACCCGGGGTCGGCGGCGGCGGTGAAGGCCGCGACGGTGATCTGGTGCGCCCGGATGTGGTCCGGATGACCGTAGGCGCCGTTCGCGTCATAGCTGACCAGCACCTGGGGCCGGACCGCGCGCACGACCCGGACCAGCTCGACGGTCGCCTCGGTGAGGTCCGCCTGCCACAGGCAGCGCGGGTCGTCGTTGCCCGGGGTGCCCATCATCCCGCTGTCGCGGAACCGGCCGGCTCCGCCGAGGAAACGCTGGTCGGTCAGGCCGAGCGCCGCGCAGGCGCGCTCCAGCTCGGCGATCCGGTAGCCGCCGAGCTGGTCGCCGAGGTCGCTGCGCAGGTGGGCCAGTTCCGGCACGAGCACCTCGCCCAGCTCGCCGAGGGTGCAGGTGACCAGCGTGACCCGGGTGTCGGGCGCCGCGGCGTAGGCGGCGATGCTGATGCCGGTCGCGATCACCTCGTCGTCCGGGTGGGCATGGACGAACAGCACCCGGCGCGCCGGGTTCACCGCTCGCCGACCGGCGGGCGGCGGGGCGGACGGCACACTCATGCCCCGGCCCCGTCGTAGCCGCCCGGGTTGTGCCGCTGGAACTCCCACGCGTCACGACACATCTCGGCGAGCCCTCGGCTCGCGCGCCAGCCGATCGTCTCGGCCGCGTGGGACGGGTCGGCGTACAGCTCGGCGACGTCGCCGGCGCGCCGGCCGGCCACCCGGTACGGCAGCTCATGGCCGCAGGCCGCGCCGAACGCCTCCAACAGCTGGCGGACCGACGTGCCCACGCCCGTGCCGAGGTTGATGGCACGGAAACCGGCCGCGTCCGCCAGGTGCTCCAGCGCCGCCCGGTGTCCCTCGGCCAGGTCCACGACGTGGATGTAGTCGCGCACGCCAGTGCCGTCCGGGGTCGGGTAGTCGTCGCCGAACACCGTCAGGAACTCCCGCCGGCCGACCGCGACCTGCTGCAGGTAGGGCATCAGGTTGTTCGGGGTCCCGCGCGGGTCCTCACCGAGCAGCCCGGACGGATGGGCGCCGACCGGGTTGAAGTACCGCAGCGCGACGACATGCCAGTCCGGCTCGGCCACGCACAGGTCGGCCAGGATCTGCTCGCACATCGCCTTGGTGCGCGAGTAGGGGTTCGTCGGCCTGCTCGGCGCGTCTTCCCGGATGGGCAGGACGTCGACGTCGCCGTGGATCGAACACGACGAGGAGAAGATCAACCGGCGCGGGCCGTGTTCGCGCAGCGCGTCGACGAGGCGCAGCGTCGCGTTGAGGTTCGTGTCGTAGTACTCGACCGGCAGCGCCACCGACTCGCCGACCGCCTTGAGGGCGGCGAAGTGCACCACGGCGGCCACCGGCGTCACGGCAAGCAGCTTCGAGAGGGCCGCGCTGTCGCGGACGTCGAGCTCGACGAACTCCAGGTTCGCGCCGGCGGGTCCGGCGACCTCGCGGATCCGCTCGACGGCTCGAGGCGAGCTGTTGACGAAGTTGTCGACCCCGACCACCCGATAGCCGGCGGTCAGCAGGTCGACGCAGGTGTGAGACCCGATGAACCCGGCCGCGCCCGTCACCAACACCGTCTCGCCCGGCGTCGCACTCCCCGGCGTCGCGCCCTCCGGCCCGCTCTTGGCCACCGATGACACAGCTCACCCGTTTCTCCGGTCCGGCGGCGTCATTGCACGCCGGATGCCAGCAAACCAGGTCGACCGTACCGACCGGCCCTGTGAGCCCCGCCGCACGGCCCCCACCACCGGCCGCCAAGCGGGCCAGCGGCCGCCCGGGTCAACTCACCCGGCGGCGGGAGCGCAGCTTCTCGCGCTCGGCGGCGGCCAGGGCGACCTTGCGCAGCCGGACGGCGGCCGGGGTGATCTCGACGCACTCGTCCTCGCGGCAGAACTCCAGCGCCTGCTCCAGGGAGAGCTGGCGGTGCGGGGTCAGCCGGACCAGCTCGTCGCCGGTCGAGGAACGCATGTTGGTGAGCTTCTTCTCCTTGGTCGGGTTGACGTCCATGTCGTCCGCCCGGGAGTTCTCACCGACGATCATGCCCTCGTAGACCTCGATCATCGGGCCGACGAACATCGTCCCGCGCTCCTGCAGGTTGAACAGGGCGTAGGCGGTGGTCGGGCCGGACCGGTCGGCGACCATCGAGCCGGTCGGCCGGGTGCGCAGCTCGCCGAACCACGGCTCGTATCCCTCGAAGACGTGGTGCAGCAGGCCCGTGCCCCGGGTCTCCGTCAGGAACTCGGTGCGAAAGCCGATCAGGCCGCGCGCCGGCACCAGGTACTCCAGGCGGATCCAGCCGGTGCCGTGGTTCACCATCTGCTCGACGCGGCCCTTGCGGACGGCGAGCAGCTGGGTGAGCGTGCCGAGGAACTCCTCCGGCGCGTCGATCGTGAGCCGCTCGACGGGCTCGTGCACCTTGCCGTCGATCTCCCGGGTGACGACCTGCGGCTTGCCGACGGTGAGCTCGAAATCCTCGCGGCGCATCAGCTCGACCAGGACGGCCAGCTGGAGCTCGCCCCGGCCCTGGACCTCCCAGGTGTCCGGCCTCTCGGTCGGCAGCACCCGGATCGACACGTTGCCGACCAGTTCCGCGTCGAGACGCGCCTTGACGAGACGAGCGGTGAGCTTCTTGCCGGACTTGCCGGCCAGCGGGGCCGAGTTGACCCCGATGGTCATGCTGATCGACGGCTCGTCGACGGTGATGACCGGCAACGGACGCGGGTCGTCCACGTCGGCGAGGGTCTCCCCGATCATGATGTCCGGGATGCCGGCGACCGCGATGATGTCGCCGGGGCCGGCCTCCTCGGCGGGCGAGCGCTCCAGCGCCTGGGTCATCAGCAGCTCGGACAGCTTGACCCGCTCCTGGGAGCCGTCGGCGCGGCAGAGCATCACCTGCTGGCCGCGGCGGATCGTGCCGTTGTGCACCCGGCAGAGCGCGAGCCGGCCCAGGTAGGGCGACGCGTCCAGGTTCGTGACCAGCGCCTGCAGCGGCGCGCCCTCGGTGTAGGTCGGCGCCGGAATGGTCTCGAGCAGCAGGTCGAACAGCGGCTTGAGGTCCGGGGAGTCCGGGCTCTCGCCGTCGGCCGGGCGGGTGGTGGACGCCCGGCCCGCCTTGGCGTTGCAGTAGATGATCGGGAAGTCGATCTGCTCCTCGTCCGCGTCGAGGTCGAGGAACAGCTCGTAGGTCTCGTCGACGACCTCGGCGATCCGGGCGTCGGACCGGTCGACCTTGTTGATGACGAGGATCACCGGCAGCCGGGCGGCGAGCGCCTTGCGCAGCACGAACCGGGTCTGCGGCAGCGGGCCCTCGCTCGCGTCGACGAGCAGCAGCACGCCGTCCACCATCGCCAGGCCACGCTCGACCTCGCCGCCGAAGTCGGCGTGGCCCGGGGTGTCGATGATGTTGATGGTGCTGTCGCCGTGCCGGACCGCGGTGTTCTTCGCGAGGATCGTGATGCCCTTCTCACGCTCCAGGTCCATCGAGTCCATCACCCGGTCGGTGAGGTCCTCGCTCGCGTGCGCGCTGAAGGCGCCGGACTGACGCAGCATCGCGTCGACCAGGGTTGTCTTGCCGTGGTCGACGTGGGCGATAATCGCGATGTTGCGCAGGTCGTCGCGGCTGACGGTGGCGCTCGGCTTGCTGGTGGACACGGTGGTGAGCTCCGGGGCGGACTGGGGGCACTCGACCCCGAGATGGTCTTGACTGGAACGTGCAGCCCCGTCCGGGCTACGGAAGCCTCCCCACAGGGGCGGCGAACAGGCTGAGCCACCGCCGAACGGCGGACGGAGTTGGTTTGGTCAGCCGTTCCGGTCAGGGCGCGCCTTCCATGGTACGGACTCGTGTGCCGGCGCTACCTCACGCGAGAGCCTGGACACTCGTTCGCCAACGAGATTTCAACAACAGGACGACCCTGAGCGGGCGAGGCGGGGCGAACCGCCGGGCCGCGGGCCGGCGGCGAGACCGGCGGCGCGACGGGCCAGGGCTCCGGAGCGTCAGCCGGCCCCGAAGGCCATCGGCTCCGGGTCGGCGAGCCGCTGCCGCAGGCTCTCGACGAGCGGCAGGTCGGCGGGCAGCCAGCTGACATCGTCCAGCTCGGCGGCCGACAGCCAGCGAAGCTCGCCACCCTCGACGGCACGCGGCATCCCGGCCCGGATCCGGCCGATCCAGACCCGCAGGCGCCAGCCGGGGCTCGCGAGGTCGACCTGGCCCAGCACCGGCCCGACCTCGATCTGGACGTCGAGCTCCTCCCGGCACTCGCGCGCGAGCGCGGCCAGCTCGTCCTCCCCCGGCTCGACCTTGCCGCCGGGGAACTCCCACATGCCGGCGTAGGCGGACGGTGAGGTGCGCCGCGCGGCCAGCACCCGGCGCGCCTCGTCGACCAGCGCCACCGCGACGACCAGCCGGCCGCGACCGGCGCGGGCCTCCCCTGCCGGCGAGGAGGACCGGGCAGAGACCCCGGCGTCCGCGGCACTCGCGGCGCCTGTCCTGCCGGGCTGCCTGGCGCGGTCCCGTCCTGGCTGGACACCGCCGCTCGGGGCCGCGGCCTCGGACCCGGCGTCGGCGGCGGCGGCGTCGTCGAGCACGGGACCAGCCTCCAGCTCGGGTTCCATGACTGGTGACTTTCCCAGACCGCCGGTGCACCACGTGTAGCGACCCTCACCCAACCGGGACCAATGACCCAACAGCGCCCGCCGTTCCTGGAACAGCGCCGCGCCCCGCGGCGACGACCGGGATGCTGACCACGAGAGCATGGTCAAAGGGAAGCAGGGCTGAGAGGGTTAACGGCATGTCGGACGTGCCCGAGCGGGCCCCCTGGGGAGCCGTCCCCGCCCCCGCGCCAGCCTCGGCCAGCGCCGTGGCCAGCGCGGCCGTGACGCGCGGCCGGATCGTGGGGGTGGACGCCGCGCGCGGCGCGGCGCTGCTCGGGATGGCGGCCACCCACATCGTGCCGGAACTCAGTGACGACGGCGAGCTGACCACCGCGCACCTGATCGCCGGCGGCCGGGCCGCGGCGGCGTTCGCGCTGCTCGCCGGGGTCGCGCTCACCCTGGTGACGGCCCGCTCCGCGCACCCGCGTGGCTCGACGTTCATACGCGCGCTGTGCATCGGCATCGTCGGCCTGGTCCTCGGGATGACCCAGACCCCGCTCGCGGTGATCCTGCCGTACTACGCGGTCTACTTCCTGCTGGCGCTGCCGCTGCTGCGCGCGCCCCGCTGGGTGCTCGCCGCGGTCGTCGCCGGCGCGTTCGCGGTCGAGCCCGTGCTGAGCCAGCTCGTCCGGCCGCATCTGCCCGACCCGCTGCTGACCAACCCCAGCCTGAGCACCCCGTTCCTCTCGCCGGTGAACCTGACGCTGACGCTGACGCTGACCGGCTACTACCCGGCGCTGGCCTGGATCGGCTACCTCGCCGCCGGGATGCTGATCGGCCGGCTCGACCTGCGCTCGGCGCGGGTGGCCGGCTGGCTGGTCGGCGGCGGCGCGGCGCTGGCCGTCGCGGCGGCGGGGCTGTCGTCGCTGCTGCTCGGCCCGCTCGGGGGCCGCGACGCGCTGCTCGCCTCGGACTCGGTGATCCCGGGCGTCGGGTTGATGTCGGCCCAGGACGTCGGGCACGTGCTCGACGGTGGCGGCCTGTACGGCAGCACGCCGACGCAGTCCTGGTGGTGGCTGGCGGTCGACTCGCCGCACACGACCGCGCCGCTGGACCTGCTGCACACCACCGGCACGGCGGCGGCCCTGCTCGGGGTGGCCCTGCTCGTCGCCCACCTGGGCGCGGCCGGCCGGGTGGCGCTGTGGCCGCTGGCCGGCCTCGGCGCGATGACGCTGACCTGGTACACGCTGCACGCCTGGCTGATGTCCACGGACCTGTCCCAGGGTGGCGGCTACGACGAGCTGTACCTGCGGCAGATCATTCCGGCGCTGGTCATCGCGTCCCTGTGGCGCCTGACCGGCTTGCGCGGCCCGCTGGAAGCCGCCGTCGCGGCCTTCGTCCAGGTCGCCACCACGGGCGTGTCCCCGCCGGCCGGCGACGGCCGGGGGCGGGGCGCCGGCGACCGGCCCGGTGACGGCGGCCGGTAGGGCCGGAGCCCGGGTGGTCGGGAATCACCGGCTCCGACCGGGTTGACGGTGGCGTTGCCGGGAAGGTGCGCAGACACGTGGGCACAGCCATCCGGCACAGCCTTCCGGAAGAGGAGCCGATTCGATGCCGAACCCGGACCGCGATCTCGACTTCCGTAACCCCGACGCGTTTGCCGAGGCAGAGG
Organism: Frankia nepalensis; assembly: GCF_016786325.1. Lineage (GTDB taxonomy): Bacteria > Actinomycetota > Actinomycetes > Frankiales > Frankiaceae > Pseudofrankia > Pseudofrankia nepalensis. The sequence continues at coordinate 39,816 of NZ_JADWYU010000222.1, forward strand.
AGGGCCGGCGCAGGGACGAGTCCGTGACCGGAGCGGACGGTGGCCCGGTCGACGAGGCGGCGATGCGCGCCGCCGACGGCCTGATCACGACCGAGGAGGTCGAGGCCGCCTACCGCGAGCACATCGAGCGCGGCGCCCGGCAGAAGGGCGAGGGCGCGCCCGTCGTCTGACGACGATCCGCCTGACAACGACCACCGCGTGACGACGACCCGCGTGCGGACGACCCGCGTGACGACGGCTGGTCGCCGGCGAGCGTGCTCTCGCCGGCGGCCAGCCGGTCCACGTTCGGGGCGGCCCCCGGTGGTCGACCGCCGCGGCCGGGCCCGCCCGGCCGGCGGCACCCGTCGCGACCCGCGAACACGCCCGCCGGTCAGACGTTGAAGCGGAAGTCGACCACGTCGCCGTCCGCCATGACGTAGTCCTTGCCCTCCATGCGGACCTTGCCCGCGGCGCGAGCGGCGGCCATGGAACCGGCGGCCATGAGGTCGTCGAAGGAAACGATCTCGGCCTTGATGAAGCCGCGCTGGAAGTCGGTGTGGATGACACCGGCGGCCTCGGGCGCCGTGGCGCCCTTCCTGATGGTCCAGGCGCGGGCTTCCTTGGGACCGGCGGTGAGGTACGTCTGCAGGCCGAGGGTGTGGAAGCCGACCCGGGCCAGCGCCGCGAGGCCGCTCTCGGTCTGGCCGAGCGAGGCGAGCAGCTCGGCGGCGTCCTCCTCCGGCAGCTCCAGCAGCTCCGCCTCGACCTTGGCGCACAGCACGACCGCGTCGGCCGGCGCGACCAGGCCGGCGAGCTCCTTGCGCCTGGCGTCGTCGGCGAGCACGTCCTCGTCGACGTTGAAGACATACAGGAATGGCTTGGCGGTCAGCAGGAACAGCTCGCGCAGCAGCGCCCGGTCGACGGACGGCTCGGCGGACAGCGGCCGGCCCTCGTCGAGCACCGCCCTGGCGGCCTCGACGGCGGCGAGCAGCGGCTGCTTGGTCTTGTCGAGCTTGGCTTCCTTCGTCAGCCTGGGCAGCCGGTTGTCGATGGTCTGCAGGTCGGCGAGGATCAGCTCGGTGTTGATCGTGGCGATGTCGTCCGCCGGGTCGACCCGGCCCTCGACGTGCACCACGTCCGGGTCGGAGAACACCCGGACCACCTGGCAGACGGCGTCCGACTCGCGGATGTTGGCGAGGAACTTGTTGCCGAGGCCCTGCCCCTCGGAGGCGCCGCGCACCAGGCCCGCGATGTCGACGAAGCTCACGGTGGCCGGCACGATCCGCTGGCTGCTGTACAGCTCGGCCAGCCGCCCCAGCCGGGAATCGGGGACGCCGACGACGCCGACGTTCGGCTCGATCGTCGCGAAGGGGTAGTTGGCCGCCAGCACGTCGTTGCGGGTCAACGCGTTGAACAGCGTCGACTTACCGACGTTGGGCAGCCCGACGATGCCGATCGACAGACCCATGCGGCCGAGTCTACGGATCGGGCGCGCAGCGCCCGGTCCTGTCGGGCGCTCCGCGCCCACCCCCTCCTGGTCCCGGGCCGGCGCATATGACGGTGGCCCGGCTCGTCCCGGGTCGGTGAGGTGGTTGCGTTGGCACAGCGCCGATGCGCCGTCACCAGCACGCGCCGGGTGGCACCCGGGGACGGGGGGTGTCGGTCCGGCATGGTTGCCTGTGACCATGGACGCCTCGGGGGCGCTGGTCGCCTTGATCTGCCTCCTGGTCGGCGCGGCCGGCGGGTACATCGTGGGCGGACGGGCCGCCGTGCTCCGGCTCGCCGCGCGGCGGGCGGCGGACGACGCCGACCTCGCCGGCCTGCGGACCGCGCTCGACTACGAGCGGAAGTCCGCGACCGAGCGGGTCGCGCTCGTCGAGCAGAGCCAGCGCCGGCTCGCGGAGACCTTCCAGGCGCTGTCGGCCCGGGCGCTCGAGGGGGCCAGCCGGCAGTTCCTGGAGCTCGCCACCGCCCGCCTCGACGAGGCCGGCGTCCGCGCGTCCGCCGACCTCGACGCCCGGCGGACCGCCGTGGAGCACCTGGTCACGCCGCTGCGGGAGACGCTGACCCGGATGGAGGAGCGGCTGCGCGAGCTGGAGTCCGCCCGGACCGAGGCGTACGCCACGCTGGTCGAGCAGGTCCGCTCGGTGCGCGACGCCTCCGACGCGCTGCGCGCCCAGACCGCCGAACTGGTGACCACGCTGCGCAAGCCGCAGGCCCGCGGTGCCTGGGGGGAGCTGCAGCTGCGCCGGGTGGCCGAGGTCGCCGGCATGCTGGCCCGTTGCGACTTCAGCGAGCAGCACACGGTCGCCGGAGAGGACGGCGAGGCGACGCAGCGGCCGGACATGGTCGTCCACCTGGTCGGCGGGCGCAGCATCGTGGTCGACTCGAAGGTGCCGTTGGCCGCGTTCCTCGACGCCGCCGAGGCCGCCGACGAGGACACCCGCGCGCGGCGGCTGGCCGCGCATGCCCGGCACGTCCGGGCGCACGTCGACGCGCTCGGGTCCAAGGCGTACTGGCGCCGGCTGTCCTCACCGGAGTTCGTGGTCCTGTTCATCCCGGCCGAGGCCTTCCTCGCGCCGGCGCTCGACCATGACCCGGGCCTGCTGGAGTACGCCGCCGGCAAGGGCGTGGTGATCGCGACGCCGACCACGCTGATCGCGCTGCTGCGCACGGTCGCGTACGCCTGGACGCAGGACGCGCTGACGACCAAGGCCAAGGAGGTCTACGAGCTCGGCCGGGAGCTGTACGGCAGGCTTGGCACGCTCGGTGAGCATGTCGACCGGCTCGGGTCCTCGCTCGGGCGGGCTGTCAAGGACTACAACGCGGCCGTCGGGTCGTTGGAGGGCCGGGTCCTGGTGACGGCCCGCCGGCTGGCCGCGCTGGAGGTCGTCGAGAGCGAGCTGACCAGTCCGAAGCCGGTCGACTCCGGGATCCGGCCGCTGACGGCCGCCGAGTTGCTCATGGGCGCCACGGCGCCCGCCGAAGCCGAGCCGGCTCTGACACGGGCCGACACCGGTGGCGCACCCACCGTGGAGACGGCCACCCACGGTGGCTACAACCACACCGATGGTTGAGTTGTTCGGTACGCGGTACAGCGCCGACCTATCGTTCTGACGCACTCTTAAACATGGAGCGGTACCTTGCCCACGTGAGTCTGCCCGACAGGCACCCCGCTGGTCCGCGTGGCCGTGCCGAGCGACCCCGCGGGCCCGCCGACCGCTTCTCCTCGGGGCAACGGCGGCGCCCCACCCTGCAGCCGACGACGGTCATCAGCAACAACCGTCGCGGGCTCACCGCGTTCGGGGCCGCCCTGGTCACGCTGATCATCGGCGCCGTGGGCGCGGTCGCGGACGTGGCCGTCTTCGGGTCGCTCGGGTGGATCTTCGGGGTTCTGTTCGTGCTCGCGTGTCTCGGGACCGCGCTGCGCACCCATGTCGACGACCTCGTCGGCGTCGTCATCATGCCGCCGCTGGCCTACGCGGCCATCACCGTGGCGGTCGGCTTCCTGCACCCGGCCACGGGCAGCGGGGGCGGGTTGCGAACCAAGGCCATCGACATCGGCTCCGAGCTCATCCTGCGCGCGCCCAGCCTGCTCATCGCCGAGCTGCTGGTGATCGTCATCGCGCTGGTGCGGGCGCGGCGCGCCACCGTCGCCCGCCGCGAGCGCGCCCGCGCCATGGCGGCCCGCGCCCGCCGCGAGGGCGGCCCCTCGCGCTGAGCGGCCCGGGCGGGCATCCGCCCGGCCACCGCTGACGCCCGGCCGCCGGCGCCCGCCGGCGGGGGCACACGCGGACAACATGCGGTCCTCCAAAACCGCCCGTCCCGTGCCAGGCGGCATGTTATGCATGAAGACGTGTCCGCGAAATCTCCGGGCCCGGACCCGTCGTGGGGGCCGGTGTCGACCTGGCTGCGGACCTGTTCCTGCGGCCATGTGCGCCAGGTGCACCGCCATTACCGCCCCGGGGCGGACTGCGGCGCGTGCGGCTGCGCCGGTTTTTCGCGTCTCCGCGGGAGATTTCCGGCCCGGAGGCCGGCGGGTGGCGCGGCCTGGGCGCCCACGGGCGAGAAACTCGCGGGAACGCCACCGCGCGGCCTTTCCAGGGTATTTCCACGACAGGTCTCGGCGCCTTGGACCACGCGGCGCCCGCCAGCCGAGCACCCCGCGCGTCCCGACCGCGACGGCGCCACGGACCGCCCGGTCCCGCCCGGATAGCCCGCGCCGCGCGGCGCGCCATCTCGGGCCGGTCGCCAAACGTCACCCGCGGGGCGAGCGGTGTCCCGGCCTCCGCCGCGGCGACGCGGCGGGATAGTTATGGGACCAGCGCCGGAGGGATATTCGCGTCCGGCCCGCGCCGCCTGGCCACGGGCCTGGGCCGATCAGCCAGCCAGATCACGAGTCGGTGAACGCGCGGAACATCGCTGCTACCGTGTCCTGCCGTGGGATACCCGGGGCCAGGAGTCGCGGGAAAAGTAACGGAGAAAGGTGGCTGCGCACGGCGACGGACTTCCGCGGCACACAGATCTTCGACTCCGAAGCGTGCAGGTGACATCACCCTCCGGACAATCTTGGGCGTGGCCGCTTTACCTCCCTCAGTAACCGTCGGCACACACCAGGCCATTTCCGCGCCGGCGGCACTGGGCGAGGCGATTTCTGCTTTCATTCGGATGGCGTCGGTTCCGGGCCGGGCTCGCCGGCACGACCTTGACCGCCCGGCCGCGGGGGATTCCGGGCGAACATGGGGGATATAAGTTTGTCAGCCACACCAGGAAGGCCGACGGTCAGCATAGTCGTCCCGACGCTGAACGAGGCACGCAATCTTCCGCACGTCTTCCAGATTCTGCCGGCCGATGCCGAGATCGTGGTCGTGGACGGGCGTTCGACCGATGGCACGGAGGACGTCGCCCGGGCCATGCGGCCGGACTGTGTCGTCGTGCACCAAACCCGCAGGGGCAAAGGAAACGCGCTGGCCTCCGGATTCGCGGCGGCGACCGGCGACATCATCGTCATGCTGGACGCCGACGGGTCCGCGGACCCCAGGGAGATCGAGTATTTCGTGCGGGCGCTCGTCGACGGCGCCGACTTCGCCAAGGGATCTCGCTTCGTCCAGGGTGGGGGCAGCAGCGACATCACCAGGCTGCGCGGCCGCGGGAACCTCTGGCTGAGCACCCTGGTCAACATCCTGCTGCGGCACCGGTTCACCGACCTGTGCTACGGCTACAACGCGTTCTGGCGGTACTGCCTGCCGGTTCTCGGCCTGGAGCCGGGCGAGCGCGGCGGCGAGCCGCGGTGGGGCGACGGCTTCGAGATCGAGACTCTCATCAACATCCGCGCGGCCCTGGGCGGGCTGAACATCGTCGAGGTCCCCAGCTACGAGTACCCGCGGCTGATCGGGGTCAGCAACCTCAACGCCGCCTCCGACGGCCTGCGGGTGCTGCGGACCATCTTCGCCGAGGCGTTCCGGCCGGTGCCGGCCCGCGCCCGGCGCGAGGTCGTGCTCGCGCGCCTCAAGACTCGGCGCCGGCTGAACCTGGTCGATCCCCCGGCGGGCTCGCCACACGGCGAGAACGGCTCCACCGCCGCGGCTGAGCGGACCCGGCCGACGACCAGCGCGTTGCCCGCGTCGCACACGGGGACGGCCCCGGATGTCGCGCAGTCGGAGCCGGCATGACGGCCGCCGGCCGGGCCGCGCCGGACGGCCCCGCGGCACCCGCCGAGGCGGGCAACGAGGCAGGCAACGAGTTCCCCGCGCCGACCGTGTCGGTCATCATCTGCGCCTACACCGAGGAGCGGTTCAGCGACATCGCCGCCGCGGTGGGCAGCATCCGGGCCCAGGACCGGCCGGCGGCCGAGGTCATCCTGGTCATCGACCACAACGACGCGCTGCTGCGGCGCGCGCGGGCCGCGTTTCCGGGCAGCACCGTCGTCCCCAACGAGCAGCCGCGTGGGCTGTCGGGCGCACGCAACACCGGCGTCGAGCGCGCCACGAGCGACATCGTCGCGTTCATCGACGACGACGCCCGCGCGGCCCCGGACTGGCTCAGCAAGCTGACCGCGCCCTATGCCGACCCGAATGTCGTCGGTGTGGGCGGAACCGTCACGGCGGACTGGGTGACGGGCCGCCCCGACTGGTTTCCCCCCGAGTTCGACTGGGTCGTCGGGTGCAGCTACGTGGGCCTGCCCACGACGGTGAGCGAGATCCGCAACCCGATCGGCGCCGCGATGTCGTTCCGCCGGAGGGTGTACCCGCTGGTTGGCGGGTTCTCCGACGGCATCGGCCGGGTCGGCGCCCTTCCGCTTGGCTGCGAGGAGACCGAGTTCTACATCCGGCTTCGCCGGGCCCTCCCGGGTTGTTCCGTGCTGCACGTGCCGGGCGCGGTCGTTCACCACCGGGTGCCGGGCGCCCGCGCCCGCTGGACCTACTTCCAGCGACGCTGCTTCGCCGAGGGCATCTCGAAGGCGATCGTGACCGACTCGGTCGGCGCCACGGCGGCGCTCGAGGCCGAGCGGGCCTACGTCCGGCGCACCCTTCCGCGCGCGGTCGCGCGCAGTCTGCGCGCACGCGAGGACTGGCCTCGCGCCGGGGCGGTCGTGGCGGGGGTCGCGGTCACCGCGGCCGGCTACGGCCGCGGCCTGGTGGCCCTGCGCACCGGCGGAGTGGCCAGGCCGAACGGCTCGCCCGGCGCCGCGCGGACCGCCGCCGGCCCGCGGGCGACCCTCGCGGCCGGCGTGCCCCACCAGCTCAGGAAACGGTCCGCGCCGGGGAGGCCATCGGCCCGGTGACGCCGCCGGCCGGCCCGCCAGGACCACCACCCCAGCGCCCGGACCCAGTACCCCGGCCGTTGCCCGGCACGCCGCCGGCCGGCGCACGTCATCTCGGAGCCGTCGCATCATGACCGACACGCGCATCAGAGTCGCCCTGCACGCGGGCCTCGTCGCCGTCTTCGCGCTGGCCGCGGGCCTGGCGGCGATGGACGTCACGGGCCCGGTCCGGCTGGTGGCCACCCTGGTGGCCGTGGTCCTGCTCCCCGGCGCCGCGATCCTCACCCGGCTGCGCACCGCCGACCTGGCGGTCTGGTTCGGGCTCGCCATGGCGCTCAGCCTTGCCGTCGCCATAGTCGCGAGCCTGCTCATGGTGTGGACCCGCCAGTGGTATCCGGTCGCGTCGGGCCTCGCGCTGGGCACGCTCTCGGCACTGGTCCTGCTCGACGACATCCGCCGCGCCCTGGCAAGGACCCCCGGCGCGGAGCACGGATGAGCGGGATGGACGACATGCTCGAGCCGCTCTACGAGGCGCCCGGGCAGCCGGCCCCGCGTCCTCGACGCGGCCGCCGGGCCGAGGAGCGCTTGCCCGGCCTCGAGGCCGGGCAGGCAGCCGAGTCACCCGCGGCGCCGTCCAACGGCGACCAGACCGCCAAGGCCGACCAGGCCACCAAGGCCGATCAACGCTCGCTGTACCGCAACGGGCTCGCGCTCGCGCTCGCGAGCGCGCTCAACGCCGTGCTCGGCGCCGGGTTCTGGGTCTTCGCCGCGCACAGCGTGCCGCGGGCGGAGCTCGGCCAGGCGACCGCGCTGGTCTCGGCGCTGATGGGCCTGTCGATGCTCGGCCAGCTCAACCTCGGCCCCGCGCTCGCCGCCTTCCTCCCCGTCGCCGGCAGCCGCCGCGCCCGGCTCGTGGGCGGCAGCTATCTCGCGGCGGTGACGATCAGCCTCCTGCTGGGCTTCGGGTTCGCCGTCGTCGCGCCCCGGGTGAGCTCCTCGTTCAGCTCGCTGCACGACGCCCGGCTGGCGGTCTTCTTCGGCGTCGGCGTCGCCGTCTGGTCCCTCTTCGCGCTCCAGGACTCCGTGCTCACCGGGCTGCGCAGGGCGACCTGGGTCCCGATCGAGATGACCGCGTACAACGTCTCGAAGTTCGGCCTGCTGGCGTTGCTGGGTGGCGGCTCGGCCCTCGCGGTCATCCAGTCGTGGGTGGCACCCGCGGCACTGGCACTGCTGCCGGTCAGCTATCTGCTCTTCACCAGGGTGCTGCCCAGCAAGGAGCCGCCGCTGCCCGGCTCGGACGCCACGGCGTTCCGGCGGTTCCTGGCCGGCGAGTCGACCGCGATGGTGCTCGACCAGCTCGGCACGACGCTGCTGCCCGTGCTGGTCGTCGCGATGGTCGGGTCGGAGGCCGGCGCCGCGTTCGGCCTCGCCTGGATGATGACGAACGCGCTCGACGCGCTCGTGTACGGGATGGGCTCCTCGCTGGTCGTCGAGGGCTCCCAGCCGGGTGCCGACGTCCGGGCCCTGTACCGGGCGCTGCGGCGCCGCGTCCTGCTCATGCTGGGCGGCATCGTCGCCGTCTGCGAGCTCGGCGCCCCGCTCCTGCTGAGCGTGTTCGGCGCCCAGTACGCCGATGACGCGACCACCGTGTTCCGGCTGCTGATCCTCGCGTCCGTGCCGCGCGCGCTGGTCGTCCTGGCGATGTGCGCGGCCCGCGCCGAGCGACGGATCGGCTGGGTGGTCCGGGTCCACCTCGCGCTCGCCGTGCTCGTGCCCGCCGGCGCGCTCGCCCTGTGCCAGCTGGTGGGTCTCGCGGGCGCCGGGCTCGCCTGGGCCGCCGCGCATGTCGTCGTCACACTCGGCGTGCTGCTCGACGAGGCCCGCGACCGCGCGCCCGCCCCGGTCCCGGCGCCGGCCGCCGCGTCCGACACCCACGAGACCATGGTGCTGACCTGGCGGCCCACTCCCCTGCCCTCGATGGTCCTGCCCCAGCACTCCGGCCTGGTGGACGCGAACGTCACGATGTCCCTGTCCCGGGTGTCGGAGGTGACCATGTCCCTGTCCCGGCTGCCGTTCGCGCGCGCCGAGCAGGGTCACCGCGGCGGTTCCCGGCGCGCGGGCGCCTCGGCCGGATCCGCCGAACCTGACCGTCCCGCGAAGGAACGCCCCCCGCGCGTCGGATGGCGCCGCGAGGAGGGAATCGGCGAGGACACCCGGTTGATCGCGCGAACGCGCGGCCACAGGCGGCAGCGATGACCCGGACGCCCGGTGACCCACGCCAGGCGGCGAGCGCCGATCAGAACGGGACGGTCGAGTACGCCTGCAGCTTGGTGAGCTGGTGCTGGCTGTCGACCCGGCGGATGGTCCCGCTGCGGGAGCGCATCACCAGCGACGACGTGCTCGCGCCGCCCGGGCGGTAGCGCACCCCGGCGAGCAGCTCACCGTCGGTGATTCCGGTGGCGACGAAGAAGACGTTGTCGCTGTTCACCAGGTCGCGGGTGGTCAGCACCCGGGTGACGTCGAGGCCCGCGGCCACGACCTTCGCCCGCTCGACGTCGTCGCGCGGCCAGAGGCGGCCCTGGATGACGCCGCCGAGGCAGGTCACCGCGCACGCCGCGATGATCCCCTCCGGCGTGCCACCGATCCCGAGCAACAGGTCGACGCCGGTGTCCTGCGAGGCAGCCATCACGGCGCCCGCCACGTCACCATCCGAGATCAGCTTGACCCGGGCGCCGGAGGCCCGGATCTCGGCGACGAGGTCCGCGTGCCGCGGGCGGTCGAGCACGACGACGGTGACGTCGCGCGGGTGGACACTCTTGGCCTTCGCGACCGCCCGGATGTTGTCCTCGACGGGGGCGTCGATGTCCACGGCCCCGGCCGCCTCCGGCCCGGTCACGAGCTTCTCCATGTAGAAGCAGACGCTCGCGTCGTACATCGTGCCGCGCTCGCTGACGGCCATCACCGAGACGGCGTTGTTCATGCCCTTGGACGTCAGGGTCGTGCCGTCCACCGGGTCCACGGCGACGTCGCATTCCGGGCCCTCGCCCGAGCCGACCTCCTCGCCGTTGAACAGCATCGGGGCTTCGTCCTTCTCGCCCTCCCCGATGACGACGACGCCACGCATGGAGACGGTGCCCACGAGGCGGCGCATCGCGTCGACGGCGGCGCCGTCGGCCCCGTTCTTGTCACCGCGGCCCACCCACCGGGCGGCGGCCAACGCGGCGGCCTCGGTCACCCGGACCAGTTCGAGCGCCAGGTTGCGGTCGGGCGCCTGGCCCTGCACGGCAAGCGTTTCGGGGACGGCCCCGGGTTCAGTAGCCACAGCGGAAAGCCTAGTTCGCGCGGCCGTCAGCCGCCCCCGGTTGGTCGTGACCGTCACCTACCACCCCGGCCAGCCACCCGCCACCCGGCCGCGTGGGCGACCGTCATGCCCCCTCCGCGCGACGGTCACCCACGCGACCGGTCAGACGCCGGCCTCGGCCGGATGGTTGCGTCGCCAGCCGCGTGGCCCGTACCACGTTCCCCCGGCCACCCGGCGCGCCACCAACCGGGATGATGGGAGCGTGGCGCGCACGCGTGGTCAGGAGACCGTTCGGGACATGGTGCTCTCGCTCGCCGTGGTGATGGCGGGCGTGTTCCTCTTCGTGATCTTCGTCCTCCCGCGGGGGGACGGCGAGGACGCCGTCAAGGTGGTCGAGAACACCTCGACGACCGTCACCGCCTTCGCCCGGCAGGCCCCCTACGAGGTACTCGCGCCGAGCGGCCTGGGCCAGGACCTGTGGAAGCCCACCTCGCTCCGGGTCCAGGTCCCCGGCTCGACGGCCGGCGCCGACCCGGACGTGGCCACCCTGTCCATCGGCTACGTGGTCGACCGCGAGGACGACCGGGCGTACGCCCGGTACGAGGTGAGCAACGCGCCGGACGCCGTGCAGCGCCTGCTCGGCAACCGCCCGGTCACCGGCCACCGCGCCATCGACGGCCAGACCTGGGACGAGCGCCGCTCCGACGACGGGCACCTGGCGCTGACCCGCGCCGTCGGCGACGCGGTCGTGATCATCGATGACGGCGCCGGCTCGGGTGGCGCCAGCGAGGCCGACCTGGAGGCGCTCGCCGCCTCCGTGCGCCCGGTCGCCCCCCCACACCGCCCCGCCCCCCGGGCGGGGCCGGCCGGGGGGGGGCGGCCCCCCCCGGCCCCC
>NZ_JADWYU010000223.1:0-12234 GCF_016786325.1 Frankia nepalensis
CCGCCGGACGGCCCGGCGCGCCCGGCGGGACCCCGGCCCGAGAGCGGGGTGGCCGGCGGCGGTGGGGCGACCGGCGGCGGGGCGGCCGGCGGGCCGACGGCGGAGGGGGAGGGCCGGTGACCGGGCCGCTGGCGAGCAGGGGGGCGCTCATGACCGAGCGTGGGCTGGTCGTCGACGGGCTGACCGTCCGGTATGGGCGCTCCGCCGTCGTCGAGGACGTGTCGTTCACCGTCCAGGCCGGCGCGATCATCGGTCTGATCGGGCCGAACGGCGCCGGCAAGACCACCTTGATCGACGCCATCACCGGATTCGTGCCCGGGTCCGACCGCGACGGCACGATCCTGCTCGACGGCGCCCGGATCGACTCCCTCCCGGCACACGAGCGGTACCGGCGCGGCCTCGCCAGGACCTTCCAGTCGCTGGAGCTGTTCGAGGACCTCTCCGTCGCCGAGAACCTGGCCGTGGCCGGCGGCCCGGCCGCGGCGGCCCGGCCCGGCCCGGCCGGTGCGCCCGGCTCCGCCGGAGCCGGCGGGCCGGGCACGGTGGCCGCGGCGGTCGCGGCCACCGTCGGCCCCGCCAGCACGGGGCCCATCGTCATCGGGCCCACGACCGGCCCGCTGGCCGTCGGCTCGGCCATCACCGGCGGGCTGGCCCGCGCCGCGACCGCGCGGCGCGGCGGCGTCGACCTGGCCGCGGTCGCGACCCGGCTGCCGGACACGCTGACCCACGACGAGCGGGCCGCCCTCGCCTTCGGCCGGGCGCTCGCCGGGACGCCGCGGGTCGTGCTGCTCGACGAGCCGGCGGCCGGCCTGGACGCGCCCGGCCGGTCCGCGCTGGCCGCCCGGATGCGCGCGCTGGCCGCCGCCGGGATCGGCGTGCTGCTGGTCGACCACGACGTCGAGCTCGTCTTCGCGGTCTGCGACGAGGTGGTGGTGCTCGACGGTGGCCGGGTGGTGGCGCAGGGCCCGCCGGAGCAGGTCCGGGTGCACCCGGCCGTGCGGACCGCCTACCTCGGCACCGGGCCGGACGGCGGCGGCGCCGCCGCCGCGCCGCGCCCCCGGCGGGCGCCCACCGGCGACACGACCCCGGCCAGGCCCGGCTCGGCCGCCGCGAACGCCGTGGCACCGGCGCTGCTGTCCGTGGAGTCGGTCACCGGCCGTTACGGCGGCCGACGGCGAGGGGTGCTGGCGCTGGCCGGCGGCGGCGTCCCTGCCGGCGCCCCGGTGGTGCGCGAGGTGTCGCTGTCCGTCGAGGCCGGCGAGATCGTCGCCCTGCTCGGCCCGAACGGGGCGGGCAAGACGACGCTCATCCGCATGATCGCGGGCCAGCTGCCGCCGGTCGCGGGCACCATCACCCTGCTCGGCGCGCCGACCAGGCGGACGACGCCGGACAAGCTGGCCAGGCGGGGGCTCGCGGTCGTGCCGCAGGGGCACGGCTCGGTCCCGACCCTGACCGTGCGGGAGAACCTGCGTCTCGCCGTCCGCCACCCGGCCCCGCGCGGCGCCACCCAGGCGCCGCGCCCCGCCGCCGGCTCCCTTCCGGAACCGGGCTCGTCTCCCGCCGGGGCGGCCGGGGCGTTCGGCTCGGACCGGGCAGGCGAGCGGATCGCCGCGGTGCTCGACCTGTTCCCGGCGCTGGGCGGGCTGCTCGGCCGCCACGCCGGCGCCCTGTCCGGCGGCGAGCGCCAGCAGCTGGCGCTCGCGCTCGCGCTGGTCCGCAGACCCGCGCTGCTGCTGGTCGACGAGTTCTCGTTCGGGCTCGCGCCGGGCATCGTGCCGCCGCTGCTCGCCGCGCTGCGCCGGGTCGCGGACGAGACGGGCCTCGGCGTGCTGCTCGTGGAGCAGCACGTCTCGCTCGCGCTGCGGGTCGCCGACCGCGCCTACGTCCTCGACCGCGGCCGGGTCGCCCTGCACGAGGACGCCGCCCACCTGGCCGCCCACCCCGAGCTCGTCGAGTCCAGCTACTTCGGCGGCCCCGCCCAGCCCCCCACCTGACGCCCCGCGAGGCCCCGCGCCCACCCCGGCGCGTGGCGGAGCCGCGGCCGAGTCGTCGTGTCCGTTCTGTCAGACCTCCGGGTCACGGACTGGCGCTCAGGGTGACTCTGGTGTCGGACAGGCCTGGCCGTGGTGTCGGACAGGACGGCACGACCGCGCGGGGACACCACCGGCCTGCCCCGCGCGGTCGGCGACCGGAAGGGCGGGTCGGACGCGACGGGCGGCGCGCGTCCGGCGTGGCGCCTGCCCACGGATCACGTCCGCGGGTGCCTCATATCGCTGGTCGCGCGCCCCCGGCTGACGGGCCGAGGAGCCGGTCGAGGTGGCGGGCGAGGACGCGGCGGGCGTCGCCGGGGGACCGGGTGCCGGCGAGGACGGCGTTGCCGAGGCCGGTGGTCAGCGCCAGCAGGGCGGTCGCCTCGTCGGCGAGCACGGCGGTCGGCGCGAGCTGCCCGCGTGCCTGGCAGGCGCGTAGCTGGTCGACCAGCCAGGCGTCGAGCGCGCCCACGTCGCTCGTGTAGGGCTGCGCCGCGAGGGCGGGCTCGGTGAGCGCCAGCGCGAAGTACTGGTTGTAGACGAGATAGAGCGGCCTGCTCTCGTCGTCCAGCGGCAGCGTGGCCAGGAGAATCCGTTCGAGCCGGTCTCTCGTTGGCTCCTGCTCCTGCTCCTGCTCCGGCGCGGGCGTCAGCGCCGACGTTGGCTCCTGCTCCGGCGCCGCCGGATCGCCGTCGCGCGGCTCGGTCGTGTCCGGCTTTGTCGTGCCCGGTTTGGTGGTGCCCGGCTTGGTCGAGTCCGGCTTGGTCGAGTCCGGCCCAGTGGCGTCCGGCCCGGCGGCGCCCGGAGACGGGGGCGGAGCCGAGGCCGCGAGGCGGGCGGCGACCCGCTGGCCGAACTGCTCGCCGACCCTGCGCAGGCCGAACAGGAGCAGCTGCTCCTTGGTCTCGAAGTAGTACTGCACGAGGCGGACGGACACGCCGGCCTCCGCCGCCACCTCCCGGAAGCCGGCGGCGTGCAGCCCGCGGCCGGCGGCCACCCGCAGCAACGCGTCGGCGATCTCCCGCCGCCGGACGTCGTGGTCGACTCGTTTTGGCATCGCTCCCTTTCGTGGTACGAACGTACCATGAAAACTGTCGAGAACCCCGAGGCCGGCCGGTTCCGTAGCGAGGCCCTGCGCGCGAAGTTCCTCGCGGCCTATGACGCCGCCTTCGCCGCGCTGTGGCCAACGCCCTGGGCCGAGGACGACGTCGAGACCGAGTTCGGTACCACCCATGCGCACCGATTCGGGCCGACGGACGCCGGTGACGGCGACGCCGGCGGCGACCCGGTGGTGCTGCTGCACGGCGCGAACTCGAACGCCGTCCAGTGGTATCCCTTCGTCGCCGCGCTCGGCGCGCGGCACCCGGTGATCGCGCTCGACACGCTCGGCGACCCGGGCCGCGGCGTCGCCCGCGTGCCCATCCACGAGCCGGCCACCAGCGCCGCCTGGCTCGACCAGGTCCTCGCCGGCCTCGACATCGACCGGGCGCATCTCGTCGGGCACTCCTACGGCGGCTGGCTGGTCCTCAACCAGGCGCTGCACCGGCCCGAGCGGCTGATCAGCGTGACGGCCCTCGACCCGGGCGGCCTGGAGAAGGTCGGCCTTCGCTTCATCTGGCTGATGTACCTCAACGGCCTCGCCGGGCTGGCGCCCGCGCCGCTGCGCCGGCGGTTGGCGGTGTGGTTGGACAACCCGGTCCTGGAGGTACCGGAGCTCAAGAAGGTCCTGCTCACCGGCGCCCGCGCGTTCCGGACCCGCCGGCCCGCGCCGCTGCCGCTCACCGACGACGACCTGCGGTCGATCCGGACGCCGACCCTCGCGCTCCTCGGCGAGCGCAGCCCGCTGCTGCACCCAAGGCGCGCCCAGGCGCGGATCGAGCTGATGCCGAACGGCCACGCCGACATCCTGCCCGGCGTCGGTCACGGCCCCGGTTTCCAGCGCGGCACCGGCGTCGACGTCAACGCCCGCCTGCTCGCCTTCCTCGACTCGACCCAGCCCGACCCCCGCGCGTAGGGACGCCCCGGAAGCGCGCGGCCTCGGTCTCCGGGTGCTGGCCCGCGCGAGTCACCGGCGTGAACGATCGGCCGTCTCGCGCTGGCGGCCGCGCCAGTGGCCTTGCCCGGCGCGCGACCGACAAGGTCCTGCTACGGCTTGCGGCCGATCCCACCCGCGACCAGGCGGACCGCGAGCGGGTACGGCTCGGAGACCGGCTCCGTCGGCTGCCACAGCGGGTTGTAGACGACGCCCGGCTCGACCAGTTCCAGCCCGCCGAAGTAGGACGTGATCTCGTCGAGGGACCGGAACCGTCCCCTCGTCAGCTCGTTGAGCAGCACCTGCTCGATGGGCTTGGTCTCCACGCCGTGATCGACGAAGTGGGTGACGAACATATAGCTGCCGGAGGCCAGCCGGTCGACGTAGGAGCGGACCAGGCCGGCCGGGTCCTCGTCGTCGTGCACATGGTGGACGACCGCGAGCATCAGCACCCCGACCGGCTTCGAAAGATCGATGAGCGCGGTCACGTCGGGGTTGCTCAGGACCTCGTCGGGGCGGGTGAAGTCCGCGGTGACGACCGTGGTGTTCTCGTTCTCCGCGAGCAGCGCCCGGCCGTGCGCCAGCACGATCGGGTCGATGTCGACGTAGGCGACCTTGGAATCGGGCGCGATCCGCTGCGCGACCTGGTGGGTGTTCTCGGCGGTCGGGAGCCCGGACCCGAGGTCGAGGAACTGCCGGATGCCGCGCTCCACCATGAACTCGACGCCCCGTCGCAGCGCCTGGCGGTTGTACCGCGCGGCCGTCTTGCCGTCCGGGATCACCTGGATGAGCTGGTCGTGGACGGCGCGGTCGGCCGGGAAGTTGTCCTTGCCGTCGAGCAGCGCGTCGTAGACCCGGGCGATGCTCGGCACCTTGACGTCGATCCCCGCCCTGACCAAGGCGGTGTCGAGAGCGTCGCGGTGGCTGTCACTGTCTGGCACGGAGTCCTCTCGGAAGTCAGAGCGAGGCCGCCGCCGCGCCCCGGACCGCGGGCCCCCGGGATGGCGGTGACGCTGAGCACCAGATCCTATGGATATCGGATACCAGGGCCGTTCGCAGGCCAAACGGACGTAACCGCGCCCCGGACGGCAGGCCCGCGCGGTTCCCGGTGGATCACCGGGAACCGCGCTGACGGGAATCGCGGCTGAGCCGTGCGGCGGTGGGACTCCGCGCGGTCACATCTCGCGGATCACGTAGGCGATGCCGGCCTTCTCGATCCGCGCCAGGTGCTCGGGCCGGACCGGCAGACCGGTGAACCGTTCGACGACCACCAGGCATTTGGCGATCTTGTCGCGGAAGCCGGTGAGTACCAGGCCGTCGAAGAACGGCACGACGGCTGCTGGCAGTGCCGTCCTCTCAAAGCCGGGCTCGAAGCGGGCGAGGATCTCGCCGCCTTCGGCCAGCGACAGCTGGGTCAGGGCATTGACATTCCAGAACATGCTGCCCACCCGGCCGTACTGGGACAGCGCCCGCAGCGTCTCCGGCCTGCTGCCCTCGAAGCCGTTGTCCTCGATCGCCACCACCGCGCCGTCCACGGCGAGCACGGCCACCGCGTACACGGCGGGGTCATAGGTGCCGTGTACCTCCCGCAGCAGGCGCGGCGCCGCCGGGTCGGCGCCGAACGCGCGCACGACGGCGGCGGTGTCCGTCGTGCCGCGCACGACCGTGATCGTGGCCGCCTCCACCAGCGAGCTTCTCCGCACCCATCGATAAGCCTTCTCCGGCGTGGCCCGCGGCGGCGGCTCCGGCTGGCCGCGCAGGCGATGCCCCAGCCGGTCGGACGCGTGGTGCACGACCTCCGGGCCGGCGGGCGCGCTCCAGACGACGAGGTGGTACGACTCGCCGTCGCCGTGGCGGGCGTCCCCGGCGGTGTCCGGGTCCTCGGCGTCATCCCGGCCGGCCGCGTGCACCCGCAGCCGGAACTCGCCCGGCCAGGGCGGTGCCAGACCGGCACCGGCGCCGGGGAACAGGTTCCGGGCGCTGTTGGGCGCCCGGCCCTGGACGGCCGCGGACCCGTTCACGGCCGTCCAGCTCACCTCGACCACCTCGTCCCAGCCGGCGACCTCGACCTCCGGAGGCGGGCCGCCGAGGATCTCGAGGCTGACGGAGACGGCGGCTTCGGCCGTCCCGGTCCGGATCAGCGCCCCGCCCGGTACCACGCTGACCAGCCCGTTGCCGGCGAACGCCGCCGGCGCCGGTCCGGGCAGGTGGTCCTCGACCAGGCCGAAGCAGTGCTCCACCGGCTCGACCTGGCTGAAGGACCTGCGCGGCAGGATGTACTCGGCTCGGCGTTTGGCCAGGGCGGCGGCCGCGTAGTCGGCGGGCATCGGGGTCTCGGCCAGCACGCCCGCGCCCGCGCCCAGCCCGACGCCGATGATGGCGGGAGCCCAGGGAACCGCCGCCGGCAGGGGCAGCTCCGCCAGCACCGCCGCGGCGGTCGCCACCCCCAGCGCAAGGTATGCCGCGCCGTGCCGCGCCGCGACAGCACTCTCGGCGGCGGCACCGGCCGGCGTGGCCGGGGTCGTCGAGAGCGGCACGTCCGTTGGGGGTTCCAGGCGGGCAGGGGGTGGGTCGAACAGCGCGGCGATGGTGGGGTGGGTGCCCAGCGCCCGGACCAGTTCGACGACCACCGTCGTCGCGCCCCAGCGAAGCTGGTCCAGCAGGGTCACGGCGTTGGCCAGCTCCGCGTGGTCCCCGCTGAAGGTGATTGCCGACTGGTGCCCGTGGGGTGCCGCCGGGATGCCCGCCGTCAGACCGGCCGGGACGCCCTCCACCCGCAGGTCGCCGACCGCCAGCTCCAGCGCGCCCAGCAGGCGCGCGTTCAGGGTCGAGTCGAGCCGGCGCAGCGTCCGCAGCACGGGGGACTCGGCCGGCCCGGCCGGGTGGGGCGGCACGAAGAACGCGTGGGGCTGGCCGGGTGTCGGGGCGGGCTGGGGAGGCGCGACCGGCCGGACGGGCGGCGGCGGAACCGGCGGCGGTGGAACCGGCGGCGGTGGAACCGGCGGCGGGGACGGGGGCGGAGCCGGTCGCGGTGGAAGCGGCGGTGGTGACTGGGGAGGCGGCGGCAGTGGCAGTGGCAGTGGCGTGGTTATCTCCGTCCTTATCACGCCCACCGGAGCCACTTGGAAGCCGCCGGGGGGGTAACCGGCTGGTCGCCGGGGAGGCGTCGGCCGCGGTTCACTCCCGACGTAGTGGCCGGTGTACGTCGCCCGCCCGGCGGGGCCGCCTGGTTCCGAGGCGATGCCGAGCCGGCCGAGAGTCGCCGCCGGCGCCGACGGGACGCGCGCCGCCAGGGACGGCATCACCCTGGCGACCGCGGAGGCGAGCGCGTCGAGCACGTCGGCCGGTACCGGGGGCCGAGCCCGGCCAGACGCGTCGGCTTCCGGGCTTCGTTCGGGTTCTGGCCGCCACTGCATCGTGTCCCTCTCACCGGTGCCTGGTGGATGATCCCGCGCCCATAACACCACGAAGCCGGGCGTTCGCTCACCGCACCCTTGGCTGGAGCTGAGGGCTGGTGCCCCACCCGGCCGGGGAAAGCCCCGCTGGTTCCCCTCGACGGTCGTCAGCCAGCCGTCGGGGAACGCGGGCGCCCATGGACGTTTCCCGGCGGCCCCGCGGGTGACGCACTTGCCAGGGTCGGTATTGGACGTAGTTGTCAGTCGCTGTGTCTTGTGTAAAACTTCGACCGTCCGCACCGCCGACCACCGGGAGTGAACGATGGCGACCGACGTAGGCGATGACGTCGCGATGGACGACGTGGTCGAGCAAGTTCTGGGAGAGAAGCCGGACACGCGGATCGTCAGCGGCGACTTCTGGGGGGACGATCCCCACCGTGGGCTGACCTGGCTGCGGGAGCACGACCCGGTCCACTGGGACCCGGTGGGCGAGATCTGGGGCGTCTCGAAGTACTCGGACGTGCGCGAGGTCTCCAGGCACCCGGAGATCTACTCCAGCGCCGGGGGCTTCCGGCCGGATGTCAGCGGCTTCCCGATGATGATCGAGATGGACGACCCGGCGCACTGGCGGCGCCGCAAGCTGCTCAACAAGGGCTTCACGCCGCGGCGCGTCCAGGATCAGCGAGCCCGGATCGAGCAGATCTCCCAGGCGCTGGTCGACCGGGTCTGCGAGCGCGGGGAGTGCGACTTCGTCTGGGACGTCGCGGCGTGGCTTCCGCTCATCGTCATCGGCGACATGATCGGCGCCAGGCCGGAGAACCACCGCGACCTGCTGCGCTGGTCGGACGACATGATGCGCGGCCAGGGCCAGCCCGACAACGCCGAGGCCATCGAGAAGATGACGACGGCCGCGCTCGAGTACAACGAGTACTTCACCGGGGTGCTGGCCGACCGGCGCGCCTGCCCGCGCGACGACCTGCTCAGCATCCTGGCGCACGCCGAGGTCGACGGCGACCGGCTCGACGACGAGTCGATGCTCTACGAGTCGCTGCTCCTGCTGATCGGCGGCGACGAGACCACCCGGCACGTCATCACCGGCGGGCTCTACCAGCTGCTCGCGGACCGCGACAACTGGGAGCGGCTGCGCGCCGACCGCGGCCTGCTGCCGACGGCCGTCGAGGAGATGCTCCGCTGGGTCAGCCCGATCCGGAACATGTCCCGCACCGTCACCCAGGACACGACGTTGCGCGGCAAGGAGCTTCGCGCGGGCGAGAAGGTGCTGATGCTGTACCCGTCCGCGAACCGGGACGAGGAAGTCTTCGCCGACCCGTTCCGGTTCGACATCACCCGCAGCCCGAACGATCACCTTGCCTTCGGCCTCGGCACGCATTTCTGCCTCGGCAACTCGCTGGCCCGCCTCGAGCTGAACGTGATCTTCGAGACGCTGCTCGATCGGCTGCCGGACCTCGACCTGGTCGTTCCCGAGGAGCC
Source organism: Frankia nepalensis (assembly GCF_016786325.1). Lineage (GTDB taxonomy): Bacteria > Actinomycetota > Actinomycetes > Frankiales > Frankiaceae > Pseudofrankia > Pseudofrankia nepalensis. Next base: position 8,949 of record NZ_JADWYU010000223.1, read on the forward strand.
GGCGCTGCGGCCGGCGAACTTCGTCAGCGGCTACGAGTCACTCAAGATCACCTTCACTCCGGTCAAGCCGGTGGGCGTGAACCTGTAACCGCGGCCCGGGCTCGGCGGTAACCCCGACGGCCTGGGGTAAATGGGCGTTTTGCGCTTGCCGGCGGGACCGGCGCGGCACATCCTCAGGTGTTTGTTGCCGCGCGGCGGTTCCTGTCGTCGATTTCGGATACTCCTCGACCCGTGAGCTGTCCCTCCCGATGAGCCAGGCGGATAGGCTGTGGATCTGCTTGGCAATATCATGTCACGTCGCGCGGCAGGCTCATCGCGTCCAGACTGACGCGTATCACGCGGCCGACACGTACTAGGTGAGGGAGCACGGTGGAACCGATCCGCGAGCGCGCGGCTGACGCGCAGCCGCGGCAGGTCCGACGGGCTCCCTGGTCCGGGCGGTCGCCGGCGGCCCAGGCCGAGTCCGCCCGGGAAAAGATCATCGATGCCACGGTGACCTGTATCCGGCGGCACGGGCTGGAACGCACCTCGATCAGCGCGATCGCGACCATCGCGGGCGTCTCCCGGCCGACCGTCTACGCCTATTTCGAGACCCGCGAGGCGCTGGTCTCGCTCGCGCTGGAGCAGGCGGGCCGGTCGATCGCCGAGCGGGTCGTCGCGGCGGCCCGCCGCCGGTCGAAGACGGCCGGTGACTTCGCGGTGGAGGCCCTGATCGCCGCGCGCCGGGAGTTCCGCGCCGAACCGGCGCTGCACCCGATCAGCCAGGCCCCGGCCGACGCGTGGGCGGCGAACCAGGCGCTGTCTGAGAACTCGCTGGAGATCGCCCGGAGCATCCTCGAGCCGATCACCAGCTACGACCCGTCGCTGGAGTCCCGGCTTGACGAGATCACCGAGACGCTGATCCGCTGGCTGCTGTCGCTGCTCATCTTCGACAGCGACCGCACGTCCAGCGACACGAAGCTGCGCGCCTACCTGCGCCGCAGCGTCGTCCCGGCGATCCTCCCGCCCGAACCGACCGACGCCCCGGAGCGGCCCGTCCCCGCCGACCAGGCCCCCTGACCAGCCCGGCCCGGCGGGCGGCGGTGTCACCGCCGTCACCGCCCGCTTGAGCGCGCGGCCGCCGGAAGCCTTCTACGAACTGGCCGGGACCGCCGGGCGTTGCCCGGGCCGGCCGGCTGTCGCGGCGGCCGGCTTCGTCGGGCGCATGAGCACCAGGACGGCGACGGTCGCGACGAGGCCGATGGCTCCCGCCATCGCGAAGGTCGCCTGGACGCCGGTGACGGCCGCGGCGTGCACCGCCGGATCGAGCACCGGGGCGGCCCGCACCACCTCGGCGGCCTGACCGCCGGCGATGGCGTGCGCGATTCCGCTGTCGGCTGGAACCCCGTCGCCGGACAGGCTGTGCCGCGAGAGGGCGACGAAGACGCTGCCCATCGCCGCGATCCCGAACGCGAAGCCGAGCTGACGGGTGGTGTTCAGCGCCCCGGCTGCCATGCCGGTGCGCTGGAGCGGCACCAGGGACATCGACACCGAGCCCAGCATCGGCGTCACCATTCCCACGCCGATGCCGACGATCGCGAAGCCGGGGATCAGCGCCGGCCAGCTCGCCGAGCCGTGCACCAGCAGCGCGCCGACCACGCCGCCGACGCCGATGAACGCCAGCCCGCCGCCGATCACCAGGTCCGGCCGCGCCTCATGGAGGAAACGGCCCAGCAGCGCCGAGACGAAGAACGCCGTGATCGACAGTGGCAGGCCGGTGAGGCCCGCCTCCAGCGGGCTCATGCCCAGCACCGACTGCAGCCAGATCGACGTGTAGGTGAACGCGGAGAAGGCCGCGAAGGTCATCAGCAGCCCGGCGATCAGCACCCCGACGAACGAGCGGTTGCGCAGCAGCGCGAGGTCGAACATCGGGTGGTCCGAGCGCCGCTCCAGCAGGACGAACACCGCCAGCAGCACGATGGTCGCGCCGAGGAGCGCCCAGACCCCGAGGTCGGACCAGCCGTCCTCGTTCGCCCTGATCAGGGCGTACGTCGCGCTCGCCGCGGCGGCGGTGAACGTGGCGATGCCGGGGACGTCCACCCTGACCCGCGTCTGCGCGCGGGCGTCGGCGAGCTTCGTCAGCGCCAGCCCGATCGCGACCGCGCTGACCGGCAGGTTGACGAAGAAGATCCACCGCCAGGAGATGTACTCGGTGAGCACCCCGCCGACGATCGGCCCGATCGCGGACGACGCGCCCGCCACCGCGCCCCAGAGGCCGTAGGCGATGCCCCGGTCCCGGCCGGTGTGGGAGGCGTTGAGCAGCGGGAAGTTGGTCGCGAACATGGCCGCGGCGCCGACGCCCTGGAGCGCGCGGGCCGCGACCAGCAGGCCCGGGTCCGGCGCGAGGCCGCACAGCAGCGAGGAGACGGCGAACAGCGCGAGGCCGGCGACGTAGGTGCGCCGGTGGCCGATGATGTCGGCCACCGAGCCGGCGCCGAGCACCAGCGCCGCCAGCGCGAGGGCGTAGGCGTCGATGACCCACTGCAACGCCCCGAAGGACGCGTCGAGATCGGTGACCATGCTGGGCAGCGCGACGTTCACGATCGTGACGTCGATGAGCAGCATGAACGTGCCGAGGCAGACGGTCAGCAGCGGCAGCCACTTGCGCATCCTGATACCTGCGTTTCTCCCGAGACAGCGGTGAGTCCCCGGACCGCCACGCGGCGCGCGAGGGGTCCGGCCCGGTTTCCCAGCATGCGCCGCGGGTCCGACAAACGTGCCGTCTCGAGGACCCGTCCGGTCGATGACCGGTCCGGACCGACCACTGGAGCCGCCATGGCCGGCCAGGCAGACGACCACGCCAGGCCCGCGGCCGAGCGGGTCTCGCCAGGCGAACGCCCCGACCCCCCGCGGCCGGCCCTGAGGAATGTGACGACGGTCATCACGGCGGGCGGGTGCCGCCGTCCGGAGGCCAGATCGCCCCGGCGCCGGAACCGCGCCATGAAACTTCACCGATCAGGTGGAGATCCTGCTCCGCGAGGCGGCCCCTTGTCAGGTGCTCCGCCAGGTTCGCCGCCGTCGGGTCCGCTCGCCGGCTGGCCCGGGTCCCTCGGCTGCTGGATGGCGTTGCCGGCGTTGGGCGCACTGGTGGCCTTGCCCGCGTTGCCCCTTTGCTGGTCGGAGCCGCCAGCGGACGAGCCACCGGCGGGCTGGCTGGATTGCCCAGCCGCCTGGCCGGGCCCGTTGGAGCCGGAGTCTCCGGGTGCTTGGCTAGGTTTGCCGGGGTCGGGGTTTCCGTTGGCCTGGC
>NZ_JADWYU010000223.1:12334-27069 GCF_016786325.1 Frankia nepalensis
CGGGCCTGTTGGAGTCGGGGTTTCCGGGTGCTTGGCTAGGTTTGCCGGGGTCGGGGTTTCCGTTGGCCTGGCCGGGCCTGTTGGAGTCGGGGTTTCCGGGTGCTTGGCTAGGTTTGCCGGGGTCGGGGTTTCCGTTGGCCTGGCCGGGCGGGCTGTAATCGGGCTCGCCCGGCGAGGGCTTGGGGGAGGTCGCGGGGGGACGGGTATCGCCTGGCGTGGCGCAGTAGGCGCTCACGTCGCCCGGGCCAGCCGAGGCGGCTGTCACCAGGGCGTAGCCAAGGCTTCCCTCGGCCTCGCCGGAGGTGCCGGACGAGCCCGCGCAGAGCGGGCCGAGGCCGGGCGCGGTGGGTCCGACGGTGGCCGGCCCGGCGGTCGGAGAAGGTGCGCTCGGCTCGCCCGGGAGGCTCGCGGTGGGCGGGCTTCCCGGTCGCTCCGCCGGCGCGTTGGTCTCGGGTCGCCAGTAGCCGTCGAACGGCGGAACGACGCCGGTGCCGGCGGCGGCCGCGACACCCCCCGCGGCGACCGCGATGGCGGCCACGGCCTTGACGGTCAGAAGCCTCCTGGGCAGCGAGAGCCTGGCTGGCGGTTCGGTGGGGGCGGTGACGCGAGAGCCGCGGAAGGCGAGTACCGCCGCCGGCTCGCCGGCGAGCTCGCCCCGTTGGGCTGGAACGGCCGTGGACGGGAGTACGTCCACGCGAAACGCGTCGAGGGAGTCGATGATCCGTGGCCACATTCTGGCCGCCGCGTCCGCTACCTCGGTGTCGGTGGCGTCGTCGCCGGAGAGTTCCCGCAGGGTGTGCAGCAACCGCGGCTGGACGGTGCGGTAGAGAACCCGAAAGGCCTCCTCGTCGCCGGCCTGTACCGCGGCGACGGTGCGTGGGAGGTGCGCCGGATCGCCATTATCGATCTTCGCTCGCCACCTTCGGATGTCAGATCACCGCCTTCAGGCCGCTGGTCGTCCTGGGTAGACCCGGCCGGCGTCGGCCCGGCACGGTTCCGAACCAGTCACCAGCTATTTCCGAGGACTCGAGAGCAGTGGTGCCGTGGTGCGTCGCCATCTTTGGGCCGCGATCGTTCGATGGCCGGCGAACGCCTGGTCTAGTTCCCGCAGCTTCCCGGCGATACGCGTGGAGGACAGGCCGGAAGCCAGCCCGACCGCCGCGTTGGCGGCCTCCAGGGCGCCCTCCAGGTCCGGCGCCTGCCGTTGCAGGTAGGACAGCGCGAGATCGGCCTCGGCGTAGCAGCGGGTGCGGACACGCGAGGCCTTCTGCAGGGTCCTGCCCTCCACTAGCCGCTGTTCGGCCTGAAGCGGGCGTCCCAGCAGCCTGAAGCAGCGGCCCTGGCATTCGGCCACGTCGCCGGCGTTGTAGTGGCCGGCCCACGCCGGGCCGTCGCCGGGCACGGCGCGGCTGGCCGCCTGTTCCATCGCGAACAGCGCCTCCGTACAGCCGGCTTCGTCTCCGACGCGGGCGAGCGCCCAGGCGTGCTTGTCGTGCAACATGGCCGCCACCAGCGGCGCTGCCGCCCGGCCGGCGCGGTCCAGCGCGGCGCTGGCCAGGGCGAGGCTCTGGCGCCGGTGGCCCAGCAGGGCAGCCTGGTCACTCATCGTGGACAGCACCCGGCCGGCCATCATCGCGTCGCCCGCGTGTTCGGCCAGGCTGAGCGCCTGGATGTAATAGCGCTGCCCCAGCGCCGGATGGCCGCATTCCTGCGCCAGCCATCCGCTGAACTGGGCGAGCTCCCCGAGCGCGCTGAACAGCTCGGCGTTCGCCGGGCCCCCCGCCGCGGCCCGCAGACGCTCGTGCGCAAAGGCCACGACCTGAGAGCGGATCTCACCGCCGCCGAACCGGGCGTCCAGCTTCCGGAAAGAGGCGACGACGTCCCGGACCACCGCCGCGCTCGTGACCGGGCCGCTGGAGTAGCCGGCGCGGCCGGGGCGCGGTTGGACGGACGGGGCGGCCGCCTCGATCCGGGGGATGATGCCGGCGAGGCTCGCCAGCGCCGGTTCGGCGAACGCGCTCGCGACGAACCCCGTGCCGTAGGGCGACGAGTCGCCCCGCCGCAGGTCCCGCGCCGCTACCCCGGTCAGCGAGCTGAGGGTCTGGGCCGGCGAGTCCGCGACGACCAGGCCGAGGTCATGGGTGGTGCCCTCGCCGCGCCACCCGAAATCCGCGGGCGTGACCGAATAGCCAACCGCCGCCGAGATCTCGGCCGCGGCCAGCTCGGCGACCATGGGGTCGCGGGGGCGCATTCCGCGCCGCCAGTGACCAACTGTGGACCGCGCGAGCCCAAGCTCCACCCGGCGCTGGTGGCGGGCGCGTAGATTGATCTGACGCGCGAATCGAGTATCGGATATGCCCGCTTCGGTGAGCAGGCGAGCGAACAGTGTGGATCCGAATGGCTCCTCAGTTTGTGCCGAGCTCAACATGAAACCCCTCGTGCCGCGTCGCCAGCCCGAATTGGTATGGGAAAGGGCGCCATCGCCCCTCCCGCGGACGCGAAGGCTAGTGGCGCGGTCGCATTTTCCGAAAGGGGGTGTGCACAACTGGCGCCGACTGCGCAGTCCGGCCGCCGCTTAGAGGTTACTGCCACCGCCGTCGACGCCCCGGCCGCCGCCGCGGCGGTTCGCCGGCAGCCACCCCGGCGGCGGCGCCATCTCAATGCCTCCTGACTCAATGCCTCCTGAAGCCATCGAGCGCGACCGGACGTCGGCGACGCGGCGACGGGCGTCCTGCTGGACCATCGCCGAGCCGCGGGGAAAGGTGCCCTTGCCGCTCAATCGGCCCGGCCGCGGCGACCATGGGTGGGTATCAATGGATGAAATGTCCGACTCGGTATAGTTCCCGACTGGAAGCCGCTCTCGGCCGTCGCGCCTCCATTGCTAATGATCGCCAGAGTTCGGCCAGGTCGGATCGATCCGTGATTCTCGGCGGCCAGTCAGAAGAGAGTCAAGGGCGTCGAAGGCTCGGTGGGCAGCGGCTGGGGGAGCAGGGCGAGTCCGGGGACGCGGGCACGCACTTCGTCGTGGAACTGGCGGGCGAGCAGCGGGGCGTCCGCGTTGTCCGGGGTATGTAGGAAAAAGGTGGGCGAGCGGCCCTCCTGAAGCCACTCGACGGCGATGTCGACCCAGCTCCGCCAGCCCTCGGCCGTCTGTTCGGAGTCGTCGCGGCCGAGGTAGCGGACGATGGGCCGGTCGGTCAGCGCGACCGACCGCGGCGGCATGCGCGGCTTCTTGGCCCAGGCGTCCCGCTCGGCCTCGCTGGTCGGCTGGCTCTGGAAGAACACCGTCGTGTCGAACGGAATCCACTCCGCGGCCACGGTGGCGAGGGCGTTCTCGAGCAGCCGGGCCGCGCGGGGGTCGTCGAAGAAGGCGGGGTGACGGACCTCCACGGCGTAGCGGTGGGATCTGGTGAGCCCGCGCAGGAAACGGGTGAGCAGGGGGACGTCGGCGGGGCCGAACGATCCCGGCAGCTGGATCCACAGCGCCTCGGCCCGCGGGCCGAGCGGCTCGACCGCGTTCAGGAAGGCGCCAAGCGGCTCGTCGACGTCGGTGAGGCACCGTTCATGCGTGATGAGTTTCGGCAGCTTGACGACGAACCGGAAGTCGGGGTCGGTCTGCCGCGCCCACGATTCCACGGTCTCGCGGGCTGGCGTCGCGTAGAACGTCGTGTTTCCTTCGACCGCGGTACACCACCGGGAATAGTGCCGCAGGCGCTCGTGCGGTGGCAGCGGATGCGGCAGAAAGCGACCCTGCCATGCCTTGTGCGTCCACATCGCGCATCCCACGTGAAGGCGCATCCCGACCCCCAAAGGGAGAGTTCAGACCTGGGCGGCCTGGCCCGAGCCCACCCGTCAGGTCGCGGCCGCGCCGGACGTACCGTATCCGGCCGTACCGTATACGGCCGCGCCCGCCCGGCGGACGCGGCGATCGACACCGATCGCGTGAGGGGCCGGCGTGCCGAGTGGCTGGATGCCGGGGCGCCCCCCGTCCGGCTGGCCGGGCCGCCGCGGTGCCCTGTCCGGCCGGCCGGGCTGTCCAGTTGGCCGCGCTGTTCGCCGCCCGCTTGGGCGCGGCGACGCGGCCACCGGTCGGGGCCGCGGGCGCCTGACGCGGCCGTCGGGGCATTAGCCTGAGCCTGGCCGACTTCCCTGGGAGTTTCGTTGAGGATTTCCGGCGGATTCCTTCGGGGACCACCCGCTGTTCACTGATTCTTTCGTGCTGGCGACGCAAAAGGGTCGATAGTGTCCGTGCCGGGCGTAATCAGCGTCTGATCGCTGTGTTCCCAGGACTTGTGGGAGGTTTTGGGTGGACCGCCGAATATTTCTACGTTCCGCGCTCGTCGGGGCGGGTGTGGCCGCGTTCTCGGGCGCCGTGTGGGAGACGGCGCTGGCCGCGCCGGCCCAGCCGGGAGCCGGTCCCTACGGCCCGCTCGCCGCCGCGGCCGACGGGAACGGCGTGCTGCTGCCGAGCGGGTTCACCAGCCGAATCCTCGCGCGCACCAACCAGGTCGTCGCCGGCACCGGCTACCGCTGGCACGGCGCGCCGGACGGCGGCGCCTGCTTCCCGAACGGCTCCGGCTGGATGTACGTGTCGAACTGCGAGCTGCCGCTCGCCGGCGGCGCCTCCGTGCTGCGGTTCGACGCGTCCGGGACCATCATCTCCGCGCAGCGGCTGCTTTCCGGCACGAGCGGCAACTGCGCCGGCGGGCCGACGCCGTGGGGAACCTGGCTGTCCTGCGAGGAGCACGCCCTCGGCCGGGTGTGGGAGACCTACCCGGCGACCGGGGCGAGCGCGGTCGCGCGGACCGCGATGGGCCGGTTCACCCACGAGGCGGCCGCCTGTGACCCGGTCCGCCAGGTCGTCTACCTCACCGAGGACAAGTCCGACGGCTGCTTCTACCGGTTCCGGCCCAACACCTGGGGCGACCTGTCGTCGGGCACCCTGGAGGTGCTGTGCGGCCCGACGGACAGCACGTCGGGAACGGCCACCTGGCAGCGGGTTCCCAACCCGACCAGCCTGTTGAGGCCGACCCGCCGGCAGGTCTCCGCCGCCAAGCACTTCGACGGCGGCGAGGGGTGCTACTACGCGAACGGTCTCGTGTGGTGGACCACCAAGGGCGACAACCGGGTCTGGAAGCTCGACTGCGCCACCGACGCCTATGAACTGGCCTACGACGACTCCCTTGTCACGTCCGGTACCGCGCCACTGACCGGCGTCGACAACATCACCGGTTCCCGCTCTGGTGACCTCTTCGTCGCCGAGGACGGCGGCAACCTGGAGATCTGCGTCATCACCCCGGATGGCGTCGTCGCCCCGTTCCTGCGGTTGGCCGGCCACGAGGGCTCCGAGATCACCGGGCCGGCCTTTTCCCCGGACGGGTCTCGCCTCTACTTCTCTTCTCAGCGCGGAACGTCCGACAACTCGTTCGCCGGCATGACCTTCGAGGTAAAAGGCCCCTTCCGGGTCTGACCCAGCCGTTTTGAGGCACCAACCCCGGAGATCGGACGACCGCTGGCGGCGCCGGACCGTCAGGTCCGGCGGAGACGACCCGCGGAGCGGGACCGCCTGGCCAGGTCGCTCCGCCGTCACGGCCGTCACCCGCCGGAACGAGCGGCCCGGCGCGGCCCGCCGCTACGACGGACGCTGGTGGGACCGGGGGACGACCAGCCCGGTCTCGTAGGCGGTGACGACGGCCTGGGTGCGGTCGCGCAGCCCCAGCTTGGTCAGCATCCGGCTGACGTGGGTCTTGACGGTCTCCTCGGTGACGGTCAGCCGGGCGGCGATCTCCGGGTTGGACAGGCCCTCGGCGACCAGGCACAGCACCTCGGTCTCCCGCGGGGTGAGGGCGGCCAGCGCCGTGCCCGGTGGCGTGCCGGGGCGGCGCAGGGTGGCGAACTCGGCGATGAGCCGGCGGGTGACGGTCGGCGCGAGCAGGGCGTCCCCGGCGGCGACGACCCGGACGGCGTCGAACAGCCGTTCCGCGGTGACGTCCTTGAGCAGGAAGCCGCTGGCCCCGGCGCGGATCGCGTCGTAGACGTACTCGTCCAGGTCGAACGTGGTGAGGATGATGACCCGCGGCCGGCCGCCGGCGGCGTCACCGGCGCCGCGGGTGCCGGTGGCGCCGGTGGCGCCGGTGGCGCCGGCCGACGTGCCGGCGCTCGGGTTACCGCCGGCGGAGGTACCACCGCCCGAGGCGCCGCCGCCTGGGATACCTCGGCCCGAGCCGCCGGCGCCCGCCGTGCCACGGGTCAGGCGGCGGGTCGCCTCGATGCCGTCCATCCCGGGCATCCGGACGTCCATCAGGACCACGTCGGGCGCCTGCTCCCGGCAGAGCCGGACGGCCTCGGCGCCGTCGGCCGCGGTGCCGACCACGGTGATGTCGGGCTGGGAGCCGAGGATGCCGGCGAACCCGGTGCGGACCACCTCGTGGTCGTCGGCGACGAGAACCCGGATCACCGGGAGCGGGGCGGTCACGGGACGTCCGTCCCGGAGGGCGTCCCGGCCGCCGGCGCCGGGTGTCGCCGGGCGTCCTCCCCCGCGCGGGTGGGCAGCGTCGACTCGACGAGGAACCCGCCGCCCGCGCCAGCGCCGGCCCGCAGCCGGCCGCCGACCGCGGCGGCGCGTTCCCGCATCCCGAGCAGCCCGTGCCCGGCGGGCCGGCCGGACGCGGCCGGCCCCGGCCCGTTGTCGCGGATCAGCAGCCGCAGCGCGGCGTCGGTGTAGTGCAGCTCGACGTCGACGGCGGCCCCGGGCGCGTGCCGGCGGCTGTTCGTGAGGGCCTCCTGGACGATGCGGTACACGGCCAGCTCGACGCCGGGGTCGAGCGCCCTCGGCGCGCCCCGCAGGATGAGGCGGGTGCCGGCGCCGGACGTGTCCCGGGCCTGGTCGAGGAGCTCGGTGAGCTCGCGCAGGCCCGGCTGGGGCTGGCGCCGCGCCGCGTCGGCCTGGGCGTCCTCGCGCAGCACCCCGAGCAGGCGGCGCATCTCGGTGAGCGCGGCGCGGGCGGTGTCGCCGATCGCGGACAGCCGGGCCGCCCCGGACGCCGGCAGGCCGGGCGTGGTCAGCCGGGCGTTCTCGGCCTGCACGGAGATCATGGAGATGTGGTGGGCGACCACGTCGTGCAGCTCGCGCGCGATCCGGGCGCGTTCCCCCCGCGCGGTGTGCTCCAGCAGCGTGCCCGCGATCGCCCGGTGGGCGGCCCGGCTCTCGGCGTCCTCCCGGCGGGTCCGCCGGGCGGTCCCGATCGTCGCCGCCACCGGGACCAGGCACGCCAGCACCGTGGCGAGGACACGAACGCCCGTCCCGGCCGCCGGTCCGAAAGCCAGCACCAGCACGTACGGCACGCCGAGCGGCGCGGCCAGCGGCGGCCATCCGCCCCGGCCGAGCCGGTAGGCGGCGACCAGCTGCGCCGCGGCGCCCGCGCCGGTCAGGGCCTGGAACACGGCGAGGGAACCGACGGCGGCCACGGTCACCGCCACCGCCGCGGCGGTGGGGCGCAGCGCCACCGGCAGCGTGGTGGCCAGCCCGACCAGCGACACCAGCAGGACGAACGGGCCGACGGCGTCCGTCCCGGCGTTGCGCAGGACGGACTCGACGGCGGCGGCCAGCCCCAGCAGCGCGCCGGCGGCCATCAGGGGGCGTGGCGAGACGGCCACCCGCCGGCCCGCCCGCCCGGCGGCGTCCACCGGACCGGCGTCGGCGGATGCCCGCTCGCCCATGTCCGCGTACGTCCCCACGCACGTCATTGTCGGCGCAGTTCGGGCCATCCCGCGTCCCCGCCGGCAGGGATGCCGTAATCCCTCGACGGAGGGAACGCCGACGCCGGGCCATCCCTCCCACGAGGGACACCAAGGATGGCTCCGCGGCGGGACGATCCGCGGGCCGCCGGCTCCTAGCGTTCCGGGCATGGAAGCAACAGTTGAGGTCACCGGCCTGCGCAAGCGGTACGGGCCGGCCGTCGCGCTGGACGGGATGACGTTCACCGTGGCGCCCGGGCTGGTCACGGCCTTCGTCGGCCCGAACGGCGCGGGGAAGTCCACCACCATGCGGGTCATCCTCGGCCTGGACCGCGCCGACGAGGGGAGCGCGCTGGTCGGCGGCCGGTGGTACCGCGACCTGCGCCAGCCGCTGCGGCACCTCGGCGCGTTGCTCGACCCGGCCGCGCTGCACCCGGCCCGCCGCGGGCGGGATCACCTGCTGTGGCTGGCGCGCTCCCAGGCGCTGCCCACCGGGCGCGTCGACGAGGTCCTGCGGCTGACCGGGCTGGAGTCGGCGGCCCGCCGCCGGACGGGCGGCTACTCGCTGGGCATGCGGCAGCGGCTCGGGATCGCCGCCGCGCTGCTCGGCGACCCGCCCGTGCTCATCCTGGACGAGCCGTTCAACGGCCTCGACCCGGAGGGCATCGTCTGGATGCGGGGCTTCCTGCGCGCGCTCGCCGCCGAGGGCCGGGCCATCCTGGTCTCCAGCCATCTGATGAGCGAGCTGCAGGACACCGCCGGCCATCTGGTGGTCGTGGGCCGCGGCCGGGTGGTCGCGGACACCGGTGTCGCGGAGCTGATCGCCGCCGCGTCCGGTGACCGGGTCACCCTGCGCACGGTCGAGCGGACCGAGGCGATGACCGTGCTCGCCGGCGCCGGCGCGACCGTCACCGTCACCGACCGGGAGACGCTCACGGTCAGCGGGCTGCCGGCCGGCCGCGTCGTGGCCCTGCTCAACGAGGCCGGGCTGCCGTTCTCGGAGGTGTCCGCGCACCGGGCCACCCTCGAGGAGGCCTACATGGAGCTCACCCGGGACGCGGTCGAGTTCCGCGCCCCGCGGCCGGAGGCGGCGCGATGACCGACACGATCACCCCTTACCGCTCGACGGTCCCCGCCGCGCGGGACGGCTTGCCCGCCCTGGTGCGCGCCGAGTGGACCAAGTTCCGGACGGTGCGCGGCTGGGTCGTCGCGGCCGTGGTCGCCCTGCTGCTGATGCCGTTGTTCGGGCTGCTCGGCGCCGCTGGCAGCCACGGCGAGGTCGGCGGCGGCCCGGGCGGTGAGAGCCGGGCGGGTCACCGGGCGCCGCCGACCGGACCGGGTGGCGAGGCCGTCAACGACGGCCCCTACTTCGTGCACCGGCCGCTGGCCGGCGACGGCACGGTCACCGTCCGGGTGACCTCGCTGACCGGTGTGGTGCTCCCCCTCGGGAACGGACCCGGCGGGCTTGGCGGCCCGGCCGGCGGCGGTCCAGCCGGGCCGGCTGGCGTGCCGCCGACCGAGGGCGGCGCCCAGCCGTGGGCGAAGGCCGGAATCCTGCTCAAGGAGAGCGCGGAGCCGGGCTCCGCGTACGCGGCGGTCATGGTGACCGCCGACCACGGGGTCCGCCTCCAGCACAACTTCACCGGCGACACCGCCGGGCCGCCCGGAGCGGTCACCGCCGACGCGCCCCGCTGGCTGCGCCTGACCCGCGCCGGCGACCTGCTCACCGGGTACGCGTCGCCGGATGGCGAGGCCTGGACCACGGTCGGCACCGTGCGGCTGCCCGGGCTGCCCTCGTCCGTCCTGGCCGGCCTGTTCGTCGCGACACCCGGCGACGAGACGTTCGAACAGCACCTCGGCGGGTTCGAGAGCATCGGCGAGCCGGCCGCGGCCACCGCCACCTTCGACGAGCTCGACACCCAGGGCGGCTTCGCCGGCTCCGACTGGAGCGGGCAGCGCATCGGCGCCACCGGCCGCCCCGGTGGTGCTCCCGGCACCGGCGACCCGCTGGTCGAGGGCGGGTTCGACGTCTCCCGGGGCACGTTCACCCTCACCGGCTCCGGGGACATCGCCCCGTTCGTCACCGAGGGGGCGGCCGCCGTCGAGCGCACGCTCGTCGGTACCTTCGCCACGCTGACCGTGGCGGTGGTCCTGGGGGTGCTGTTCATCGCCACCGAGTACCGGCGGGGCCTGATCCGCGTCAGTGTGGCGGCGAGCCCGCGCCGCGGCCGGGTCCTCGCGGCCAAGGCGACCGTCATCGGCGCCATCACCTTCGTGCTCGGGCTGGTGGCCGCGGCGGTCACCGTGCCGCTCGGCCGGCGGCTGCTGCGTGACAACGGCAACCTGGTCCTGCCGACCGACGGGCTGACCGAGCTGCGCGTCGTCGTCGGCACCGCGGCGCTGCTCGCCGTGGCCGCCGTGCTCGCGGTCGCGGTCGGCACGATCCTGCGGCGCGGCGCCGGCGCCGCCGCCGGCGTGATCGTGCTGACGGTGCTGCCCTACGTCCTCGCGGTGGCGGCGGTGCTGCCCGCCGGGGCCGCGCAGTGGCTACTGCGGATCACCCCCGCGGCCGGGTTCGCCATCCAGCAGAGCGTCGTCGCCTATCCGCAGGTCGGCCATCCCTACACGCCCGTGGCCGGCTACTTCCCGCTGGCTCCGTGGGCCGGGTTCGCCGTGCTGTGCGGCTGGACGGTGCTGGCCCTGGGGCTGGCCACCTACCTGCTGCGGCGGAGGGACGCGTGAGCCCCCTGGGCGGCGGCCGCGACGCGGGGACCGCGCGGGACCAGGCCGGGCCAGCTGGCCCCGGTCCGCGCGGCCCTCGCGGCCTCCGCGGCCCCCGGCGCGAGGCCGACCAGGGCTCGTCGGCGGGCCCGCGGCCGGCCGAGCTCCGGACGGCGGATCTGTGGCTGGCGGATCTGTGGCTGGCGGTGCGCGCGGAGTGGACGAAGCTGCGGACCGTCGCCGGCCCCGGCGCCCTGCTGCTGGCCGCCGCCGCGCTGACGGTGGCGGCCAGCGCCGCCGCGGCCGCCGCCGCGAGCTGCCCCGCGGCCGGCTGCGCGGTCGACGCGGCCAGGGTCAGCCTCACGGGTGTGCAGCTCGGGCAGGCGGTCGTCGCCCTGCTGGCGGTGCTGGTCGTCGGCACCGAGTACAGCACCGGCCTGATCTCCAGCACGCTCGCGGCGGTGCCCCGCCGGGCGACCGTGCTCGCCGCGAAGGCGGCCGTCGTCACCGGGATCGTGCTGGCCGCCGGCACCGTCGCCGCGCTGGGCTCGGTGCTGGCGGGGCGGCTCATCCTGCCGGGCCAGGGCTTCACCGCCGCGCACGGCTACCCGCCGCTCTCGCTGGCCGACGGCCCGACGCTGCGGGCCGCCGCCGGCTCGGTGCTCTACCTGGCCCTGATCGCGCTGCTCGGCCTCGGCGTCACGACGCTGATCCGGGAGGCGACCGTCGCCGTCGGCGTCGTCCTCGGCCTGCTGTATCTGTTCCCGATCCTCAGCGCCGTCGTCACCGACCCCGACTGGGAGCGGCGGCTGCGCCAGATCGGCCCGAGCGACGCCGGCCTCGCGATCCAGGACACGCTCGGCCTGCCCGGCGCGCCGATCGGGCCGTGGGCGGGACTTGGCGTGCTGGCCGGGTGGGCGGCCGCCGCCCTGCTCGCCGGCGGCCTCGCCCTCGGCCGCCGCGACGCCTGAGGGCGTCGGCCGACGTCCCTGCCGGTCCATGTTCAGGTTCAGTCGACGCTGATGGGGAGGGTCTCCCAGCCGCGCATGGTGGAGGTCGAGGACAGCGCAGCGTTGTCCCAGTCGACCGCCCACTTCGGGAACCGCCTGAGGATCTCGTCGAGCGCGATGCGGCCTTCCAGCCGGGCGAGCGCGGCGCCGAGGCAGTAGTGCGTCCCGATGCCGAAGGTGACGTGCTGGTCGATCTTGCGGCGGATGTCGAAGCGCTCGCCGTCGTCCCAGCGCCGCTCGTCGCGGTTGGCCGACGCGACGAGCAGCATCATCGCGCTGCCGGCCGGGACCGTCTGGCCGTACAGTTCCACGTCCCGCGCGACGTAGCGGGCGATGGCGTGGCCGGTCGGCTCGAAGCGCAGCGTCTCCTCGATGGTGTTCGGGATCAACGAGGGGTCGGCGACGAGGTCGGCGCGCTGGTCGGGATACCGGTCGAGCAGGGCGACGAGCCAGCCGATCAGGCGCGCGGTCGTCTCGTTGCCGGCGCCGGCCAGCACGGTGACGTAGGTCAGGATCTCCTCGCGGGTCAGCGTGCGCCTGGTTCCCGTCTCGTCCTCGAACTCGGCGTTGATGAGCTCCGTCATCAGGTCGTCGGCGGGATGGTCGGCGCGCCAGTCGATGTAGCTCGCGAACAGGTCGGTGTCCATGAGCGCGCCCGCGGACACCTTCATCTGCTGGCCGGGCTCGGTGCGCAGCTTGGCGTCGGCGCGCTCGCGGACCGTCAGCTGGTCGGCCTCCGGAATGCCGAGCAGCATGCCGATGACGCGCATCGGCACCTCGTTCGCGAACTCGGCCATCAGGTCGAACTGGTCGACTCCCGCGAGCCGGTCGAGGCAGCGGACGCAGAAGTCCCGGATCTCCTGCTCCAGCGACGACACCCGCCGCGGCGTGAACACGCGCGCGAGCAGGCGGCGGTGGATGTCGTGGATCGGCGGGTCCTCCATGAGCAACGTGCCCGGCGGGATCTCGATGTTGGCCTTGATCACCTCGAGGATCGGGCCCCGGGAGGAGGAGAAGGTGGCCCAGTCGACCAGGCCGCCGTTGATGTCGTCCCAGTGGGTGAGCGCGTAGAAGTCGTGCCGGTCGTTGTAGTACAGCGGCGCCTCGGCGCGCATCCGCCGGTAGACCGGGTACGGGTCGCGCGCGATGTCGCGGTCGAACGGGTCCCAGTAGACCGGGCTCGCGTTGCTCACTCGGACGCCTCCCAGCGGTGCTGACTGTCGGTCTAACTTTGAACAGTCATTCAAACTTTGATGGGTGGCGCTGTCAAGGAGATCCGGTGTCTCCAGCGGCCGGTGTCCTCCAGCAAGATGGGAGGGCTGACCGAAGGACGAGGTGGATGACTGAACCCCGCCGCCGCCGCGCGGCGACCGAAGAGAAGGTGGCGCGCGTCCTCGACGCGGCGGAGGAGATCATGCTCCGCGAGGGGCACGCGGCGGTGACCTCGCGCAACGTGGCGGAGCGGATAGGCATCGGGGCGCCGCTCCTGCACTACTACTTCCCGACCGTCGACGACCTCGTCGTCGCGCTGCTGCGACGGCGTTCCGGGCGCGTCGTCGAGCGGATGGAGGCCGCCCTGGCGTCGTCGCGGCCACTGCAGGCCTGGTGGGACCTCGCGTCCGACCCCCGGGGAACCGCGCTGTTCATCGAGTTCCTCGCGGCGGCGAACCACCGGCCGGCGTTGAAGGCGGAGATGGGCGAGGTCGCGCGGGAGGTGCGGCGGACGCAGATGGCGGTGCTGGACAAGATCCTTCCCGAGTACGACCTCGACCCGGAGGAGTTCCCGCCGGCGCTCATCGCCGCCACGATGCAGGGCCTGGCGCTCGGGCTCGTCGCCGACGAGGTCGCGGGCTACGAGACCGCGCACAAGCAGGCCCGCGCCGCGATGAGCCGCCTGGTCGCCCGCCTCGAGCAACGACGAGCCCACCGACGCCCACGGTGACCACCCACGGCCCGATGAGTTAGAACGAACGCTCAAAGTCGGCGAGGCGATGCCGGCGTGGGGCGGGCGCCGGCGAAGTGTCCGTCGAAACGCGGTCCTGGGCTCGCGAATCAGCGGACAGGTCGGGGTCGGCCCGGCTCGGCCGGTCAGTACTGCAGGGCCGTGGCCAGGTCGTGGCCGATCCGCTCGACCGCCGCCAGGTCGAGGCCGTAGCGCGCGTAGCGGCCGTCGCGCTCGACGCGGGCCAGCCCCAGGTCGCGCAGGACCCGCAGATGGCGCGAGACCTGCGGGCGGGTCATCCCCAGCCGTTCCGCGAGGTCGGCGGTGGTCATCGGCTGGCGGGCGATCAGCCGGCACAGCCGCACCCGGCTCGGGTCGGTCAGCGCGAGCAGGCGGCCGCGGGCCAGGGTGACACCCACCCCCGGGGCCTCGACCGGGAAGTGCACGACGGGTGGCAGCCCCGGCTCGTCCTTCACCAGCAGATGCGGCGCGCCGAACCGGGTCGGGATGAGCAGGACCGGCGCGCGCCCCGGGTTGATCACCGTGTGGTGCACCTTGTCGAAGACGACTCGGGCGGGGCCGCCCTCCCGTGGCCCCGCCCGGCTGGCCAGGCGCGCGCTGACCGGGCTGAGCGAGACCAGCGCGGCGGCGGGGCCCTCGTCCGCGAGCAGCCGGCGCACCCGGTGCGCGGCGCGGCGCAGCGCCGGCTCGGTCTCGGCCCAGAGCGCGCGGAAGAAGACGCGGCGGGACAGGTCGAGGAAACCGAGGACCTCGACGCGCAGCAGCTCGGGGTCGCGCAGCAGGTCCTCGGCGAGCGCGAGGTGCGGCTCGGGCAGCGCGGCCGCCGTCTGGCGCAGCACGGCGGCCTGGCCGGCGTCGCGCAGCACCCGGCCGAACTCGAAGCCGCGATACCCGCTGGCGCAGGTGTAGGCGGTCAGCTCGGCGAACCGGTCCAGCGACAGCCCGGCCAGCCCGGCACCCGGGGCCGGCCCGGCGAGCCCCTGCCCGGCGCTCCCCGCCCCGGGGAGACCGGGGTAGAAGCCTCGCCAGCGCAGCGCGGTCCACAGCGGCGCGAACCGGCGCAGCCCGGCCCGGAACTCGGGCGGGGCGGTTCGGACGACCGCCGCGGCCCAGCCAGCGTGGCCGGCGTGGTGCGCGTGCTCGGTGAGCACGTGCAGGCTGGCGGCCAGCTCCGCCAGCGGCGAGACGGCGACGGTGAACCGATCGGGACCGACCCCGTCCAGGACGATCACGACCGACACGGCCGCGTCCGTACGGGTCGTGCCCCGCTCACCTGGCCGCCTCGACGGCCGCCGTGGCCGCCT
>NZ_JADWYU010000223.1:27169-49036 GCF_016786325.1 Frankia nepalensis
CCGCCCGCGACCCGGCCTCCGCCCGCGACCCGGCCTCCGCCCGCGACCCGGCCTCCGCCCGCGACCCGGCCTCCGCCCGCGACCCGGCCTCCGCCTCCGCCGCGGCGAACTCGGCCCGCGCGGCCGCGAGCAGCTCCGGGTCGGCGAGCAGGTCGGTGACCACCCGGGCGAGCCCGGTCGCCGCGACCTGGGTGCGTTCGTGCGCGAAGGAGGTCCGCGCCGCCGCCCGCATGGCCTCGGAGTGGCTCGGCGTCCCGGCCGCGGCGATCTGGATGTAGGGGTGGATGACCGGCAGGAGCTGGGAGAGGTTGCCGATGTCGGAGGAACCGGCGGGGCTGTCCGGCTCCCCGGCGGTGATGTCGACGCCGAGCGCGCGCACCGCCTCGCCGAAGTGCTCGGCGAGCACCATGCTGTCGCGGCGCTCCGCGTACAGCGGGCCCGTCTCGCTGACCTCCGCCCGCGTCCCGGTGGCGAGCGCCGCGCCCTCGGCCGCCAGGCGGACCCGCGCGACCAGCTCCAGCGCCGAGGCCGCCGTGCGGTCCCGCGCGTACAGGTCCACGGCGGCGCGCTCCGGGACGACGTTCGGCGCCTGACCGCCGTCGGCGACGACGCCGTGCAGGCGGGCGGTCGGCGGCACGAACTGGCGCATCGCGTCGAGCGCGGCGAGGAACACCTGAACCCCGGCCAGCGCGCTGCGGCCCAGCCACGGGGAGATCGAGGCGTGCGCGCTCACCCCGGTGAAGACGACCCGCAGATGCGCCGCCGCCAGCGCCGCCCGGGCGGTCAGCGAGCGGTCACCCGGGTGGAACATCACCGCCGCGTCCACCCCCTCGAACACCCCCGCCTCGGCCAGCCGGACCTTGCCCGCGCCGCCCATCTCCTCGCCGGGGGTGCCGATCACGACGACTGTGCCGGCGTGGCCGGGCATCGCCCGCGCGGCGGCGATCGCCGCCGCCACCGCGCCGGCGGCGATGAGGTTGTGGCCGCAGCCGTGCCCGACCCCGGGTAGGGCGTCGTACTCGGCGAGGACGGCGATCCGGGGGCCGGGCCTGCCCGTTTCGTGCACGGCCACGAACGCGGTCTCCAGTCCGCCTGCCGGTGTGCGTACCGCGAACCCCGACTCCGCGAGCCAGCCGGTCAGCACCCGCTGGGCGTGGTACTCGGCGAACTTCAGCTCGGGGCGCGCGTGGATGGCCAGGCTCACCTCCTCCATCCGGGGCCGCAGCGCCGTGAGCTCGATGACCAGGCTCTCCAGCGAAGGCCGGGCGTCGCCTACGGACGTGGCGGATCCGGCGGGTGCGGTGGATCCGGCGGATCTGGCGGGTTCGGTGGATCTGGCGGATCTGGCGGATCTGGCGGGTTCGGTGGATCTGGCACGGTCGGCGGACATGGAGCTCCCGTCGCGCAGGACACCAGGCGGCGCGCGTCGTGCGTGACGGCGCGCCGTCACGTGCCGTTGATCGGTCACGCGACCTCGATACTGCGGCCTCGACCGCGCGGATGACCTTGGATTACCGCGGCCCAGGTAACCGTTCGCGGCGGGGCCGTTGGTGCGGGTTGAGGCGTTTTACCGGCCCCATGGTCGGTAGGTCCCAAAGGCGCACCTCTAAGGTTCACGAAGCGGACAGAAGCGAACACCCAGAGTCCACACCTACGTGCGCGGCCCGGGGTGCGGCACGGCGGCGAGGCGAGCAGGCAGGGCAGGCGAACGGGGCAGGCAAGCGAGAAGGAGCGAGATGAGCGCGGCGGTGGTGGCGGGTGCCGAGCGACGAGAGCTGATGGACGCGGGATCGTCACCCCCCGCCGACGAGCTGCCAGGGCAACCGGGATGGACCGGACGGGCACGGTCGGCCGGCCGGTGGCTTGGATATGCCGTCGGCCAGGCGCTGCTGCTCGCCGGACTGTTCATGGCCTACCGGTACGGACGCCAGCTGGCGATCGGGCACGAGAGCGTGGCGTTCGAGCACGCCCGGGACGTCTGGAACCTGCAACAGGCGCTCGGCCTGCCGAGCGAGGAGGCCGTGCAGCGCCTGGCCCTGCGCTCGACCACGCTGGTGGAACTGGCGAACCGGTTCTACATGTACGTCCACTTTCCCGCGACGGTCGTCTTCCTGGCGTGGGTGCTGCTGCGCCACCGTGACCACTGGGCCCGGGTGCGCAACGCGCTGATCGTGCTGACCGGAGCCGCGCTGGTGCTCCACCTGACCTACCCGCTCGCGCCGCCGCGCTTCCTGCCGCGGCTGCTGCCGGGGGTCGACATCGTCGACACCGGCCAGCTCATCGGCCCGTCGCCATACCCGTCCGAGGGCGGCTCGTTGAACCAGTACGCGGCGATGCCGAGCCTGCACGTCGGCTGGGCGATCTTCGAGGCCTGGGCGGTCGTCATGATCCTGCGGTCCCGGGCGCGGTGGGCCGCGCTCGCCCAGCCGGTCGTGACCACGCTCGTCGTCGTGCTGACCGGCAACCACTACTGGCTGGACGGCATCGTGGGCGGCGCCCTGGTCGCCGCCGCCGTCTGGGTCACCGCGCCTGGACGGGTGGGCCAGCTCAGGGCGCGGCTGACCGGGCTGCCGTCGTCCGAGCTGGCCGTTCCCGAAACGGTCCGGCCTCCTGGTGGAACGGTCCGGTCGCGACGTTGAGATCCTCACCGCGATCCCGGTCGGGTCGCCGGGCCGGTCGTTCGACCGCTGATGCGTGCACCCCGCCGGCGATCACGGGTCGCCGGGAGGCTTCGCGACACCCCTGATCGGCCACCGACGTGACCATCGACACGGGCAGGCCGCTCGGATGCCGCAACTCTCGCCATCTGACAATCGTTCGTGGCGAATGGAGCGAGTGGTGGCGGACGAGGCGGTCCAGATGGTCTTCTGGCAGAACGAGCCGCGGTGAGAGCTCCTTTCCAGGGCCGGCGCCGGCTCGTCGCCGTCGCGGGGACGGCGGTCCTCGCCCTCGTCGCCGCCCTGGTCGCGGTGGTCGCGTCCAGTACCGACGCCCCGGTTCGGACGCAGTCCCAGATGGTGGCGGGCACCGCGGAGAACGGCCAGCCGGTGACGCTCGACACCAGCGTCTACCTGCCGCGGACCGTGCCGGCTCCGGCGATCCTGCTCGCTCATGGGTTCGGCGGCTCCAAGGACGACCTCGCCGACGCGGCCCGGTCGCTGGCGCGTCGCGGGTACGTCGTCCTCGCTTACTCGGCGCGGGGTTTCGGCCGGTCCGGCGGGCTGGTACACCTCGACGCGCCGGAGTACGAGGTGGCCGACGCGAGCAAGCTGATCAGCTATCTGGCGACGCTGCCGCAGGTGCTGCGGGACGCGCCGGGCGACCCGCGAGTGGGGGTGGCCGGCCCGTCCTACGGCGGCGCGCTCGGATTGCTCACGGCCGGCCATGACAGGCGGATCGACGCGGTCGCGGCCGACATCACCTGGAACGACCTGTCGGAGGCGCTGTTTCCGAACGCCGCCGGCGACCAGCCTGGCGTCTTCAAGAAGCAGTGGGCCGGCGTGCTGTTCGCCGCCGCCCCGGGTGAGCAGCCAGGGGCGTGCGGACGGTTCGCGCCGGATCTGTGCGCCGCGTATCAGCGCGCGGCGGCCACCGGGGAGGCGGACGCGGAGATTCTGGCGCTGCTGCGCGCGGCCAGCCCGGCCGGCGTGCTCGACAGGATCACGGCTCCGACGCTGCTTACCCAGGGCGAGCGGGACTCGCTCTTCTCGCTCGGGCAGGCGGACGCCAACGCCCGCGGCATCGCCGCGCACGGCACGCCGGTCAAGGAGATCTGGCGAAGCGGCGGTCACGACCGGACGACGTCGGCGGCGGACCTGGTCCCGTACGTGGACGACTGGTTCGGCCCGGTCCTGCAGGGGCGTGGGCGTCTCGACACCTCGTTCGAGGTGGCCGTCCCCGGAAGCGGCATCTCCGCCGACACCGGGCAGACCGTCGCGCGGAGCCTGCGCGCCGATGACGGCGCGACGAGCCGGCGGACCAACCAGGTGGCCGTCGCCGGCCCGCCTCAGACCATCTACGCGCCGGCCGGTGGCAGCCCGGCCGCCGTCACCACCGTCCCCGGCCTGGGGGCCCTGCTGACCGACGCGGCGGCGCTGTCCGGGGCGGCCGCGCGTCCTGGGTCGGCGGCGAGCCCTGGGTCGGCGGCGCCGTCGGGCCCGGCCGCGTTGACGGGGTTGGCCGGTCTGGCCATGATCCCGGGTCAGGTCGCGGCGTTCGCCTCCGCGCCGCTGCCCACGGGGATGCTCGTGGGGGGATCGTCGACGATCACCCTTCAGGTGACCGCGCGGGACACCACCGACGCGACGTTGTTCGCGTCCCTGGTCGTCGTGGACCCGGACGGAGGCGTCGACCTCCCGAACGGCCTGGTCGCGCCGATCCGGCTCACCGGACTGCGGCCCGGCGTCCCGAAGTCCGTGACGGTGACGCTGCCCGGCGTCGTCGCCCAGATACCCGCCGGCCACCGCCTCGTGGTGGCCGTCGGGACCACCGACTCGGCCTACCATCTGCCCACCTCGCCTCGCGGCTACACGATCGCCCTGGACGGCGCGTCGGTGCGCGGCGACCTCGCGGTCGCCACGATCGACGGGCGTCTCGCGGGGTCTGGCCTGCCCTGGAGCTGGCTGGTGGTGGGCGCCGCCGCGATGGCGCTGCTCCTGCCCGGCGCGCTGGTCGCCGAGGTCCGGCGTCGGCGCCGTCGGCGGGCCGTGGCTGACGGGCTGGAGACGGTTCCGGTGGTGATCGAGGGCCTGGTCAAGGAATACGGCGACGGGTACCGCGCGGTGGACGGCGTGAGCTTCCGGGTGGAAAGCGGCCAGGTCGTGGGACTGCTGGGGCCGAACGGGGCAGGGAAGACCACCGCGCTGCGGGTGCTCATGGGACTGATCAGGCCGACGGCGGGCACGGTCCGCCTGTTCGGCGAGCTCGTGGAGCCGGGAGCGCCGGTGCTCTCCAAGGTCGGGACGCTCGTCGAGGGCCCGGGGCTGCTGCCGCACCTGTCGGGAAGGGACAACCTGCGCCTGTTCTGGGCGGCGACCGGCCGGCCCCCGCGAGACGCGCGCCTCGACGCCGCGCTGGAGATCGCCGGGCTGGGGCCGTCGATCGAACGGCGGGTCGGGACGTACAGCCAGGGGATGCGCCAGCGCCTGGCGATCGCCCAGGCCATGCTCGGGCTCCCCGAACTGCTGGTCCTGGACGAGCCCACCAACGGCCTCGACCCGCCGCAGATCGCGGAGATGCGCGAGGTCCTGCGCCGCTACGCGACGACGGGCCGCACGGTGGTGATCTCCAGCCACCTGCTCGCCGAGGTGGAGCAGACCTGCACCCACGTCGTGGTGATGCACAAGGGGCTGCTCGTCGCCGCCGGCCCGGTGGAGGAGATCGTCGGCGCGGGCGGAACGCAGCTCGCGGTAGCGAATCCCGAGGAAGCACAGCGGATCCTGGCCGCCGCCGGCATGACGTCGCACGTCATGCCGGCGCAGCGTTCACTGGAGGAAGTCTTTCTCAAGATGATCGGCGCGGACCAATGACCCTCCCACCCACCGGCGAGCTCGACGGGCCGCGGCCGCCGTCCACCCGGCGCGGCACCCACGACATGCTGGCGGGAGTGGCCGAGGCCCGCGACAACGGCTTCTCCTCGCGGCGCACCCTGCGAACGGGCGTGGAGTTCGTCCGGCAGCTACGCCGCCGGCGGACCCACCTGGTCGCGCTCGTCCTCCTGGCGCTGCCGCTGATCATCGCGCTCGCCTTTCAGGTGAGCTCGCCCGAGTCCTCGTCGGGAGCGAACAACCGCGACTTCACCGGGCAGTTGCTGGTGACGCTGGCGACGACGGGCGCGACCAACTTCGCCCTGTTCACCGAGTTCGCCTCGGCCTCGTTCCTGCTGGTCGTGATCGTCGCGCTGTTCTGCGGCGACACGGTGGCCAGCGAGGCGAGCTGGTCGTCGTTGCGTTACCTGCTCGCGATCCCGGTGCCCCGCGGGCGGCTGCTGCGGCAGAAGCTGATCGTCGCGCTGTCGCTGAGCCTGGGCGCGAACGTCCTCCTGCCCGCCTGGGCGCTGGTGGTCGGCGGCCTGTTCTTCGGCTGGGCGCCGGCGCAGTCACCCCTGGGGGGCTCCTTCACGACCGGGGAGGGGCTCACGAGGCTGTTGATCGTCGTCGGCTACGTGAGCCTGCAGTCGCTGCTGGTCGCGGGGCTCGCGTTCCTGTTCGGCGTGCTCACCGACGCTCCGCTGGGCGCGGTCGGTGGCGCCACCCTGGTCGTGGTCCTGTCGAACATCCTCGATTCGATCACCGCCCTCGGCGCGTACCGCCGGTTCCTGCCCACCCACTTCCAGTACGCGTGGCTAGACGCGCTCGGTCCCGCCGTCCAGTGGGACAACATGATGCGCGGAGCCGGCGTGGTCCTGACGTATTCGGCGGCGTTCTTCGCCCTCGCCTGGTGGCGTTTCCAGCGGAAGGACATCGTCAGCTAGTACCGCTCCCGGCAACACTCGGCCGGCCAGCCCGCGCCCGACCGCGGGCATGATCGCCGAATGCTCGCCAACGAGCGTCTGGTCATGACCTGCGGGGTGTTCGACCATGATCCCAGAAACCGTGGTGCCGAAAACCTGCTCGTCCGGCACCACAGCCCATGGGCCGACCCCAGGAGCGGACGGCAGGAGAGCCGTTCCCCATCGCGCGGCCGGCGTCACATCCATGGACGGGCTCCGCCCCTGGCGCCAGGGCGACCCGACGTCGACCGGCCGCGGCCGCCTTGCTCCCGCTGTCCGCTGTGCTGAGACGACCGCGTCCTCGCGTGCCGGGCGGGCAAGCCTCCGCCGTCCGCTTTTCTTGACACCTGATATATCAATCCGGGACGCTGCTTGGGTGACGAGTGCGGCAGACACCCCCCAGGTGGGCATGGCGGACGACGCGTCCCGACTCTTCCGGGAGGCCATGGCCCTGTTCCCCAGCGGCGTCACGATCGTGACGACCACCGACGACGCCGGGCAGTGGTGGGGGTTCACCGCCAGCTCGTTCTGTTCGGTCTCCATGGATCCGCCGCTCGTGCTCGTCTGCCTCGCGGCGAAGGCCCAGTGTCATCCGGCGTTCGTGGCGGCCGAGCGATTCGTCGTGCATGTGGTGCATCCCGAGCACGCGGACCTCGCCGTCCGCTTCGCCACCAGGGGCGCCGACAAGTTCGCGGACGCGGGCTTCCGCCCCGACGAGCACGGCCTGCCCGTCCTCGACCGGGCGTGCGTGACGCTCAGCTGCGTCACCCACGCGGTGCAGCCGGCGGGTGACCACTCGATCCTGCTGGGCCGGGTCGAGCGGACGTGGCTCGGCGACGACCGCCCCGCGGTCTATTTCCGCCGCAGGTTCCACCTCATCGGCGACGTCGCCTGAGATCTGCGGCGGCTCGCGGACGGCGGCCGGGGAGCGGGCTCGAGGCCTGGCGCGGCGACCCATCAAGCCGCTCGGCGTCGAGCCCGGGCCATCTCTGATATACGCTGGCTCTCGTGTCAACGTCCGATTACTCACATCCGCGTGAAGGTGGAGTCATTCTGGGTGAGCGGGCGCCGGCGGGGGAAACGCCAGCCCCGGCGGGAGACGCCGAAGGAGGCGGCCCTCGCCGGCTGCGGCTGGGGGCGACCGCCCGGGACCGGGTGGCCGACGTGCTGCGCGACGAGATCATGACCGGCCGGTTCGGCCCGGGGAAGCGCATCGACCTGGACGAGACCGCCGCCTGGCTGGGCACGAGCCGGACCCCGGTCCGGGAGGCCTGCCTGACGCTGCAGTTCGAGGGGCTCGTCCAGGTCGCCCCCCGCAGCGGGGTCACGGTCGTTGGCCTGCGCCAGCGCGACGTCGAGGACAACTTCGCCCTCGCCGCCCAGCTCGCGGGCTCCGCCGCCGCCTGGGCGGCCGAGCGGATCTCCGAACCGGACCTGGCCGAGGTGCGGCGGCTCGCCGACGGGGTCCGCGTCGCCGTCGAGAGCGGCGGCGACCTGAAGACGGCGAACTTCCTGTTCCACCGGGCGATCAACCGGGCCAGCGACTCGGTGCGGCTCATCGCGCTGATCCGGCAGACCGGCCGGATCATCCCGTGGTCGTTCTTCGACATGGTTCCCGAGCAGGTGGGCTGCGCCCTGCGGGAACACGACGACATCGTCGACGCGCTCTCCGCCCGCAACGCGGCCCGCGCCCGCCGGGTGTCCGAGGAGCACGTCGTCAGCGCCGGGCGGCTGCTCGTCGCCCGGATGTTCGGCCCGCAGCCCGTCGACGGCGCCGGCCCCACCCCTGGGACCAGCGCCGCCGGCTAGTGCCGCTCCCGGCGGCGTTCGCCTGGCCAGCACGTGCCCGACCGCCAGGATGATCGCCGAATGCCCGTGGAAATGGCTCCACGGACAGGCGGTCTCCTCGCCGTTTTCGCGAGCAACTGGTGATCGACCGTCTCATGCGCCGCTCGGACCGGGGCGAACCATCGCGGCGCCGGCACCGGCCGGCCACGGCGGACCCGGCCGACGCCCCGCGTCGGTCGAGCCCACCGTGGCCCGCGAGGTCGGCCGGTCAGACGCCAGCTCACCAGCTCGCCGGTCCGCCGGTCCGCCGGTCCGCCGGTCAGATGACCCGCTGGGCCCGCAGGTCCGAAAGCTCGGGCTCCGTGAGACCGAGCAGCTCGCCGAGCACCTCGTCGGTGTGCTCGCCGAGGCGGGGCCCCAGGCTGTCGACGACCCCGGCGTGGTCGGAGAAGCGCGGTACCGGCGACTGCACGAGCATCGAGCCGAGCTCGGGGTCGTCGACCCGGCGGAAGACCTCCCGCGCCCGCGTCTGCTCGTCCTCGAGCAGCCCGACGACGTCGTAGACCGGCGCCGCGGCGATCTCCGCCCGCTCGAAGACCGCCATCGCCTCGTCGAGGGTCTGGCCGGCGACCCAGTCCGCGACCGCCTCGTCGACCTCGCGTGCCCGGGCCAGCCTGCGCACGGGGTCGGCGAAGTCGGGGTCGTCGGCGAGGTCGGCCCGCCCGATCGCCCGGAAGATCCGCATGGCGATGGTCGGCGCGCTGCCGGACATGGCGAGCCAGCGGTCGTCCTTGGTGCGGTAGGTGTTGCGCGGCGCCGAGATGTCCCAGCGGTTGCCCGCGCGGCGCTGGACGGTGCCCAGCTGGTCGTACGTGAGGGCCGACTGCTCGAGCAGCCGGGCCAGCGGGTCGATCAGGTTCACGTCGATGAGCTGGCCGTCCCCGCCGTGGACGTCCCGGTGGTACAGGGCCGTCAGCACGGCGTACGCGGCGGTGAGCGAGGCGACCCCGTCGGCGAGCATGAACGGCGGGAGGGTCGGCGGCGCGTCGGCCTCGCCGGTGACGTGCGCGAAGCCGCTCATGGCCTCGCCGAGGGTGCCGAACCCCGGCCGGTCCGACTTCGGCCCGGTCAGGCCGAAGCCGGTGACGTGCAGCATGACGATCCCGCGGTTGACCGCGCGCAGCCGTTCGTAGTCGAGGCCCCAGCGGCGCAGGGTGTGCGGGCGGGTGTTGGCGACCACGACGTCGCAGGTGGCCGCGAGGCGCCGCGCCAGGTCCTGTCCCTCGGGCTGCCGCAGGTCGAGGGTGACCGAGCGCTTGTTGCGGCTGACGCTCTTCCACATCAGCCCGACGCCGTCCTTCTGCGCGCCCCAGCCGCGGATGGGGTCGCCGCCCCGCGGCTGCTCGATCTTGACGACGTCGGCGCCGAACTCCCCGAGGTAGGTCGCGACCAGCGGCGCCGCGGCGAGCGAGGCCATGTCCAGGACCCGGACGCCGGCCAGCATGGAACCCGGCCGCCCGCGCCCCGCCCGCGCGGGCTCCGGCTGTTCTCGCTGTTCTGGCTGTTCTGGCTGTTCCGCTGATGACTGGTCAGCCATCGGCGCGGCCACCGGCGGTTTCCGTGAAGCTGCTGACGGGCCGGGCCAGGCCCAGGTTCTCGCGCAGCGTCGAGCCGGTGTACTGGGTGCGCATCAGCCCGCGCTTGCGCAGCTCGGGCACCACCAGCCGGACGAAGTCCTCGAACGCCCCGGGGAAGTGGGTCGCGGCCAGGACGAAGCCGTCACAGGAGCGGCTCTCGAACCACTCCTGCATCTGGTCGGCGATCTGCTCGCCCGTGCCGACGAACCGCGGGCCCTGCAGCAGGGAGGCCCGGTGGCTGGCGAGGGTGCGCAGGGTCAGCTTCCCGCCGCCGAGGTGCCGCTTGACGCCCTGGACGAGGCCGCGGATGCCGGAGATGGAGTTGATGAGCTCGTCGGTGATCTCGTCGTCGAGCGAGTAGCCGGCGAAGTCGTGGTTGGTGAGCTCGGAGAGCAGCGTCAGCGACGCCAGCGGGTGCACGAGCTCGTTGAGGAAGATGTTCTCCTTCTCCCGGGCGATCGCCTCGGTCTCGCCGACCACGGCGTACACCATCGGCAGCATCCGCACGGCGTTCGGGTCGCGGCCCTCGGCCGCGATCTGCTCCTTCTGGCCCCGGTAGTGCTCGATGGCCACGGCCTGGCTCGGGTCGGCGGTGAAGATCAGGTCGGCCCACCGGGCGGCGAAGAGCTGGCCCCGGCCCGACTGCCCGGCCTGGATGATCGGCGGGCGGCCCTGCGGAGGGCGGGGCACCGTGAGCGGCCCGCGCACGTTGAAGTACTTGCCCCGGTAGTCGATCTCGTGGACCTTGGCCGGGTCGGCGAAGATGCCCGACGCGCGGTCGAGCACGAGGGCGTCGTCCTCCCACGAGTCCCACAGCTGGGTGACGATCTCGATGAACTCCTCGGCGCGGTCGTAGCGCTCGTCGTGGCCGAGGTGCTGCTCGACGCCGAAGTTGCGCGCCTCCGAGTCGTTCACCGAGGTGACGACGTTCCATGCCGCCCGGCCGCCGCTGAGGTGGTCGAGGGTGGCGAAGGTCCGCGCGACGTGGAACGGCGCGTAGTAGGTGGTGGAGTAGGTCGCCCCCAGGCCCAGGTGCGACGTCGCCGCGGCGGCGGCGCCCAGGACGGCCGTCAGGTCCATCTTGACGGGGCGGGCGCCGTAGCGGACGGCCTCGTCGGGGGACCCGCCGTAGATCGACGGCATCGCGAGGCGGTCGTCGAAGAACATCAGGTCGAACGTGCCTTCCTCGAGCACGCGCGCGATCCGCTGGTAGTAGCGCAGGTCGAGGAAGTCGGGCGCCGAGTTCGGGTACCGCCAGGAACCCGAGTACACCGACACGTTCGACGCCTGCATGAAGGCGACCAGCGTGAGCTGGTCGTCGCGTCCAGCGGACACGTCCACCCCTCCCGGGATTGATATATCAGAGACCTGGTCACAGTAGACGCTGTCGGGCGAGGCCGGGTCAACCGGATCGGCGGTGGCCGGTGCCGGGGCCTGGGCCGGCGTGCCGGCCACCCGCCGGATGGCGCCGGGCCGGGCCGGGGTCACGAGTCGTCGGACTCGTCGATGACCACGCCATACCGAGCCGCGAGGCGGACGATGACCGCGGAGGGGAACTCCCGTCCCACCACCTCGATCAGCCGCCTGCGCGGCGCGGGAACCCGCCCGTCCTCCAGCTGGGTGAGCTGGGTGGCCCAGAGCACCAGCGGCGTCGAGTCGGTGAACGGGATCCAGTGCTGTCGCTCCAGCCCGAGGCGCGTGAGGAGGTAGGCGACGTCGATCTGGGTCCGGTAACGCGTGGCCAGCTCCCGCAGCAGGAGCTCCCGGTCGCGCTCACCGAGATCGACATCCTCGAGGTCGATCTCGTCGCGGTCCACTTGCCCGGGGACCGTGGGCCGGTCGTTCGCGTGGTCCCGCGCGAGCTCGCCGAGCCTGGTCACGCGGGACAGCCGCGTCTCCAGATAGGTGTGGTCGTCGGCGAGCTGGTGGAGGAACCACTCCACCAGCCGGGCGTCGTCCTGGAACAGGCCGCCGTACTCGGCGGCCGGTCGTCCCGCGCCGACGGCCTCGTCCATGTTCCAGGCGGCGATCTCGACCGACCGCCGCATCGCCGGCACCATGGCCGCCGCGTCGACCAGCCTCGCGGTGCTGGCGCGCAGCGCCCACCGCAGGGCAGGCCCGTCCGTGGGAACCGCCGCTTCCAGGCCCTCGCCGGCCTCCGGCGCTTCCGATGCGCTCGGCCGGGCTGGGGGCGGACCATCCGCGCGGCGCCCGGCTGGTTCCTGGTCGAGCAGGCGGCCGATGGCGGCCGCCAGCCGGTCGACCTCGTGCCGCAGCTCGCGCAGCGCGCGGCTGTCGTCCTTCCAGACCCGCAGGTGGTAGCGCGCCTTGGCCGCGTGGAGCAGGTAGCGGGCGAAGGGCGTGATCGTGGCGGTGCCGTCCGACCAGACCCAGGCGCTCAGCCGCGCGTCGGCCTCGTCCCCGGCCGCCCGCAGGACCGCGATGGCCCGCTCGGCCCGGTGGTCGTCGCGGGCGCTGGTCTCCCAGAGGACGGATCCGAGAGCGGGAACGACCGCGGCGGCCCGGTTCGTCCAGCCAGCGCCGTTGTCCCGGGTCGGCAGGGCCCCCGCGAGCGCCTCGACCGCGTCGCCGGTCGGCTCGGCCGGGCCCCTGGCGCGCGCGACGTGGCCGACGTAGATCCGGGCCACGCCGAGCAGTTCCGCGGGCGGGTCGCCCGCGACCGACGCCCAGCGGGCCTCGAGGTCACGCCAGGCCAACCCCTCATCGGCTTGGGGCGCGAGGACGACCGCGAGGTTCACGGCGTCGTGATGACGGCGCAGCACCGCCTGGAACACGCCGCGTCCCGGGCGGCCGCACGCCGCGACCGCGCCGCCGCCCACCTCGCCGGGCCAGGACTCGGGGTCGCCACGCACCACGGCCGGCAGCCCCAGCCCGGGGACCTCGTCGTTCATCTCGAGGGCGCGGCCGAGCTGGTCCCACACCTCGCGCAGGTACGCCGCCGCGGCGGCGCCACCAGGGCCGCCCACGGGCGCGAACAGCTGGACCACGAGCTCGTGCCCCGCCAGCCCGCCGGCCGCGGAAGGTCCCGTCATTCGCCCTCCTGAACCAACCATCCCGGCTGGGCGCCCCGACGCCCGATCGTATTCGGAGGTTTGGCGCGACACTCGCCGGACAGGCATGGCGATCGCGGGACAAATGCCGGCACCTGACTCCGCTGTCCGCGGTACCGCCGCCGGCCGGCGGAATCCGGCGGAGATTCCGGCGCCGGGCCTCGCGGCCGTAGGCGGATGGGCCATCGGACAGGTCGGAATTACCTGGGTAGTAAGTTTGCCTGGCCGAGGCGCCGAACCGTCGACCATGAACACACGTGCCCGCGGCGTGACGGGGGTCAAGATGTCAACTGTTCCAGCGGGAAGTCGCGCCGATGCCCTGAAGGCACACGGTGACGCCCGGGATCTGCTGGCCGCGCTTGCCGAGCGGTCATTGCCGGCCGACCAGTGGACGCGGGTGCGCGAGCTCGTCGAACAACTTGCCGAGACGACCGCCAACGTCGATGACGCGCGTTTTTCCGCGGCCTTCGCGGAGTTGCGAGGCATCGATCTGCTGGCGGCCACGAGACTCGGCACCGACCCCGGCCTTCCGCCGCCCGAGCCGATCCGGGAACGCCTCAACGAGCTGATTCACGACCTCACCGGCCAGGGTCACGCACCCACCGGGGATCCGAGCGGGCAGGCCGACGGCACTCACGGCGAGAGCCGCGTCGCACGGCTCGTGGAACCGGGCCGGTGGAGAGCGCTACGCGGCTTCACGCGCCTTCCCACCTTTGACCGGTCCGGGCTCGCGTTCGCCGGCGTCGATCACCGGGAACGGGACGTCCCGACCCACGAAACCCTGCTCGAACAGATGAGGGTCGTGCGGCGACACGTGAGCCCGGGCACCGTCGAAATCATGGTCGTCGCGCGGCCCCCGGCGGGGCCGGGCGAGGTGATCGCCCTGTCCGTCGGGGCCGCCCGGCCCGATGACGGCGCCGTGTTGCTGCTCCCGCTGTGGCTGGACGCCGACGGCCTGCCGGTGACCGCGATCAGGCTCACGACGCGGGCGGCCACGCTGGACGACGCCATCACCAGCCCGTTCCCGGCCAGCCTGCTGGCCGATGCCGACGCCGCGGCGGTCGAGCGCTCGGTCCGGCTCACGAACCGTTGGGGACGTGACGCCTGGCGGGCCATCGCCCGCGGGCGCGCCTCCGGCGACGCTGTCCGCACCGCCGTCCTGGCGGGCCTGCGATGACCGCGACCGACAGCCGGCCGTTCCCGCCCGGCGACGACCGGACCACGCCAGCGGCCGACCTCTCCGATCTCACCGGCCTGCACGATCGCCTCGTCGGCGCGGAGCAGCGGTGGCTGGAGCTCGTCGCGGCCGCGCGTCGCGCGGGCGCCGGCGCGCTCCAGGCACTTCTGCCGCCCAGCGGGGAGTCCTACGCCGCGTTGGCTCAGTCCTGGGACGGCCCGGGACCGCGGGGCGGGGAATCCGAACCCGACGACGAGGCCGCGCTGCTCGAACCCGAGAGCCCCGAGGCCTCGCCGGACCTGTCCGCCGCGCGCGCCCTCCTCGCCGTGGCGCTCGGCACCGTCGACCACCACCGGGCCGAGGACTGTCTCCAGGAGGCCGCGCGGCGGTGGGCCCTGGCGAACCTCCCGGCCGTCGACAGCGGCCTGCCGTTCCCGAAGGCGCTCCTGGCCGGCCCAGGCGCCGAGGCGCTCCCGTTCTTCGCCGCCGCGCAGGCGACGACCGGCCCCTACCGCGGGCTGCTGGCGCTGGCCGCGGCCCGGGTCCTCGACCAGCAACCACCGGTGCGGCGCCGGCTCGGGCTCACGGTGCAGGTCCGGCTTCCGGTGCTCTTCGACCGCAACGTCGAGGGCGGCACCGGCGTCCTGCACCTGCGGATCCTCGACGGCGGGCCGGCGGGGCTTCACCCGGACCCTTCGACCATGGCGTTCTTCCACGGCGACGAGGCGTTCGTAACCGCCGCTCGCGACGCCTGGACCAGCTCCCCGCTGGCCGAGGCGGGGGAGTGCGTCGTCTGGTCCGTCCTCGACGGGGACACGCCCTGCAACGCGATCCAGCAGGGCTCGCTCGGCGGCGCGTTCGCCGTGGCGCTACACGAGCTGCACCGCTGTCGCCAGCCGCTGCGTCGGCTGAGCCCCTGGCGCCTGCGCGCCCGCTGCGCCGTCACTGGCGCGATCGACAGCGCCGGCGACGAGCTGCTCTCCGTGGACGGCTACAACCGCAAGATCCCGGCGGCGCGCGACGCGAAGCTGCGCCGTGTCGTGGTTCCCAAAACCTCGCTCGACCGCGGCGACGTCCCGAAGGACGACGACCTGGAGATCCTCGGCGCCCAGAACGTGCGCCAGGCGATCCAGAAGGCCCGCGGCCTGAACCGGGTCCTCGCCGCGGGCCTGGCCGTCGTCCTGGCGATCCTGGCCGTGTCGGGCGCGCTCATCGCCCGGTCCTGGTCCCACGAGCAGGACGCGCGCGCACAAGCCGACCTCGAACGCCGCCGCGCGGCCGCCGAGCAGCTCGTCGGCCGGGCCGACCGGGTCCAGGAGAACGACCCCCGCCTCGCTCTCAGGCTGGGGATCGCCGCGCAGGCCCTCGACCCGGCCACGGACTACGGATCGCTGCTGCTCGAGACCCTGGCGAGCAATCCGCTCAGCTCATCGCTGGAGGGGGACACCTGGGCCACCGTCACCGACGACGGCGACTACGCCATCACGGCCGCCGGGGAAAGCCTCCAGGTCTGGGACGTCAGGGATCCCACGCGTCCGCGTCGCGCCAGTTCGTTCACGCCGTCCGGCGACGATCCGTTTCTCAACCGGGCGATGCTGGCGCCAGACGGCAACACCCTGGCGATCCCGGTGCGTACGACCGGTAGGTTTGCCAGCTCCTACCAGGTCACGCTGTGGGATCTCACCTCGAAGAGCGCGCCACGGGCGTTGGGCGCGCCCTTCGGGCATATGAGCTGCTTAGGGGCGCTGCCGCTCACCAGCCTGGCGTTCTCCGGGGACGGCCGCCTGCTCGCGCTGGCCGGCGACGACGGCGCGGTGCTCTGGGACGTGTCGGACCGAGCCGCGCCTCGCCAGCTCGGTGCTCCGATACCCAGTCAATGCACGGTCGCGCTCTCGGCCGACGGGCGGCGTCTCGTCGCCAACGACGACGTCCTTCGCCTCTGGGACGTCAGCACCCCCGCCTCCCCCCGCCTGCTCGACTCCGTGGAGCGAACCGGATCCGGCTTCGACCCCGAGTACAACGCCGACGGCGGGATGTGGCTGTCTCCCGACGGAACCAGGCTGGTGGTCGCTAACAGGACCCTCGCCGACACCGGGGCCGGGGGCGGACGGATCGGATCCGCCGATCCCCCTGATCTCGACGACACGAAACTGTGGTGGTTCGGCATCTACAACGGATCCAGCCTGACATTCAACGCGGAGTTGTCGGGCGCCGACACGCCCGTCCTGTTCACTGGGGACGGAGCGCTGCTGACCGAGAGTGACGATCACGGGATATTCCTGTGGAACATGTCAGGCGGTCCCGAGCGAGTGAATCAGGAGCCCCTCACCGGGCATGTCGACGGCGCACAGTCGATGGCGCTATCGACGAAGGAAAATGTACTGGTGACGGCGGACGGGGACGGCGTGCTGCTCTGGCGGCTGGACTCCTGGCGCGTGCCTCGGCTGGGCGCGCCCTTCGCCGGAGGGCAAGGGCTGGTGTTCTCGCCGGACGGCGAGACCGTGCTGGACGAGGACGGAGTTCTCTGGGATATCAGGACGGCGGCCGCGCCCAAACGCCGCGCCGGCGGCCTGCCCGCGAGCCGGGAACGCGACAGCGTTGACTTCTCCAGGGACGGCGGTCGACTCGCGATCAGCAGCGACGGACAGGTAACCGTTTGGGATGTCCAGGGCGGTGCGCGTCCGAGCAGGATCGACTCCTTGCCGACTGGGGAGGCCGACGGAAGTGTGTTGTTCTCGCCGGACGGGAAGAGAATAGTTGTCAGGTTCGAGCGGGAGGCGATTGTCTGGGAGCCCGGAATCCCTGGTTCCTCGCCACGGGTTGTTGGGCTTGAGGGGCGCGAAACAGAGGCGGAGACCTTCAGGGCTGGCGACCTGCTCTACGTGGCCGACCGCTTCTGGGAGGTGACCGATCAGCCGGGCTCCGGAGCGCTCCGCCCAGTCGGCGGGCCGACGGGTGTCAGGTCCTGCTCGCAGGGCGGCGGCTGCGTGCCTCCGGCCGTGGTGCCGTACTCCCGCGGCAAGGACGCCGGGCTGCTCGAGATTCGCGACCAGCGGGTGTACATCTGGCTGCTGGACTCCGCCCGTACGCTTCAGAAGGTCGGGTCACTTCCCCTCCCGGAGGGACCCTACCCGCGCGTCGACAGCTCGGCGGACGGCTCGCTCGTCGCGGTGTCCGGGGACTCGTACCGGATCGAGCTGTGGGATCTGTCGGACCCCCGGTCGCCACGCGGGCTCGGCGCCCCCCTGCCCGGCCATGTCAGCTATCCGACCGTCGCGTTCTCGCCCGACAACGGCCTCATGATCTCCTCGGGACGCGACTTCACGATCATCTGGGATATCGGCAACCCCGCGTCGCCACGCAGGCTTGGCCCGCCGCTGCACCGCGCGGGCGACCCGACACACGTCGAGTTCTCCGCGTCGGGCGACGTGTTCTTCCTGTCCGGCGTCTACACCGTCGCCTGGGACCTTTCGGCCCTCAACGAACTGCGCGCGGACCCGCTCCCCAGGGCGTGCGTGGCCGCCGGCGGCGGCCTGACCGAGGACGAATGGCGCCTCTACGCCGGCGATCTCCCCTATCAGCGGACCTGCGACGAGTAGCCCGGGGTGTGGCAAGGCGCTCGGGAATCCCCGAGCGACGCCGGAAGCCGCTCCCCACCCGCGGCTTTCGGATCAACCGGATCAGAGGGTCTCGAGCGAGACCTCGGTTGACTTGATCAGCGCGGTGACCGGGGTGCCTGTGGTGAGGCCGAGGTCGGAGACAGCCGCCTGGGTGATGGCCGCGGTGAGCTGGCCTCCGTCGACGGCGACGTGGACGGCCGCCATCGCCCCTCCCTGGTCGACGGCGGTGACCGTGCCCGGGAGCTGGTTGCGGATGCTGACGCCGGGGACGGCGCTCGTGGCCAGGGCGACGCCCGTGGACTTGACGAGGACGTGGACGTCGGAGCCGGCGGCGACACCGAGGTCCCTGATCGCGTCCATGGTCACGGCGGCGGTCATGTCCCGGCCGGACGTCAGCCGGACCTTCACCGTGCCCATCGCCTGGCCGGAGGCGACCTCGGTGACCCTGCCGGCGAGCTGGTTGCGGATGCTGACGGTCATTGCCCACCCCCATGGCTTCAACCGTGCCGAGGCGACGCCGGTGCCGCCACCCTGTCACGGGGGCGCCCGGCCCGCCGGTTCGGCGGCTCATCTGAGCCGAATGTGCGCGGGAGTGACCGCCGAGGCGGACCACGGCCCCAGCGCGGGCGCCCAGCTCGCCTCGACTCGTCACGACGCGATGGCGCCGCTACGACTCCTCACGACGTGGTCCGTCGCTACGACTCGTCACGACGCGGCTGTGCCGCTATGACTCGTCATGACACGGCTGTGCCGCTATGACTCGTCATGACACGGCTGTGCCGCTACGACTCGTCATTACCCGGCCGGGCCGCTACCGGGTATTCCGGGAGTTCGACGGTCGCTGCCGGGAGTTCGACGGTGACGTCGAGGCCGCCTTCGGGTGGAGCGGTGACCGCGATCCATCCCCGGTGAGCGAGCGCCACCGCGCGCACGATGGACAGGCCCAGTCCCAGGCCGTCGGTCCGCACGCGGGTGCCCTGCCCGTGCACGAACGGTTCCAGCAGCGTCCGCGCCTCGTCTGGCGGGATCTCCCGGCCGGTGTTGGAGATCCGCAGGACGGCCCGCCCGCCCGCCGTACCCGTGGAGACGGCCAGCTGCCCGGCCGGCCGGTTGTAGCGGACCGCGTTGTCGACCAGGGTTGTGGGAGGCGGCCCGCACGTGGACCAGCGTCCAGCAGCTGAGGGCGGGCCTCGGCGAGTTCGTCCGGAGGGAGAGGCTGGCCTTCCCACCGGGTGCGGGTAGCCGGTACAGCAACTCGGCGTACCACGTGCTCGGGGAGATCGTCGCTAGGGTGTCCGGGCAGGAGTACCAGGACTACGTCCGCGAGCACATCTTCCGCCCCACCGGGATGGGCAGCGCCGACTTCTACACGACGCCACAGGTACGCGAGAACCGCGGGATCGCCCATGGCTACTACCGCCCGCCGGGGTCGGCGGACCGGGTCGACAACCTGGGCGAGCAGACGTTCTCCTACGGCGAGTTCGCGACCTGCGCCCAGTTGGAACGGTTCGCCCACGCGCTGTGGGAGGAGCGGCTCCTGAACCCGGCCTACACGCGGTTGACGCTCAGCGGGAAGGTGCCCCTGCCGCCGGCCCGGGACCCGGCGGCGGTGGACCCGGCGGCCCGGGGCCCGCCGCCCCGGGACCCGCCAACTCGGGACCCGCCGGCCCACCACCGACCTCGTTCGTTGGCTACGGCCCGGTCGCCAAGCTCGCCGGCGACCGGTGGTCGTACGAACACACCGGCGGCGCCACCAACGGCGCCGCGACCCTGCTGGAGTTCTACCCGGACAGCGGGTACGTGGTCGTGATCCTGTCCAACTACGAGATGGACAGCATCCGGGGGATCCCCTCCCTGGCCCGGAAGCTGATCGTCGAGCAGGGGTAGCGAGCGCGGTGCTGGCGCTCAGTCGGTGTGCTCGCGTTGGAGCCGGCGAGCGGAGATCTCGGTGAGGATGCGGGCCGCGATCGCGACGACCAGTGTGAGGATCCGCGTGGTGAGCCCGAGCGTTCCCGCGGTGGTCAGACCGACGGTGCCGAGCACTCCCACGGCGACAACGCTGAGGACGAGGACGCTGAGGGTCGCGTCCCGGGTGACCAGGTACCAGAGGTGCCGCCGCAGCCGCGGGGAGAGCTGGAGCAGCCACCAGGCCAGGACACCCAGAGCCAGGGTCTCGGTGACGATCCAGATGATCGCGTAGAGGATCGGCAGCTGACCCGTGACATGGTGCTGGAGGAGCAGGGGCTTGGCGAGTAGCGCGATGAAGACGAAGACGGCGACGCAGGCCCACCCGACGGCGGTGTGAACGGCCGCGCGCAGGTTGTCCTGCGCGACCGTGTCCCGAGGGTCGGCGGCGGCGGCCCGGATCAGCCCTTCGCCAGCCTGCCGAAACTTGTTCGCCCGGAGATCGAGGACGGCGAGGTTGTTGCGGGCGGCGGCGTTGCCAGGGTCGAGGCGGAGCGCCTCCTCGAAGGCGGACCGTGCCGCGCCGATGTCGCGATGCATGAGGGTTACGCCGTAGGTGACCTGCACCGCGGCTTCGTGGGGTGCCAGTCGCAGCGCCTCGGCGGCGGCCTGGTGTGCTTCGGGGCCGTACGGGGAGAGAGCCCGGGCGGTATCGGCGAGCTGGATCCAGGCCGGCCAGAAATGCGGCGCCAGGGCCGTGGCGCGCTGGGCGGCGTCGCGGGCGTACCAGAACTGCCCAAGCCCTTCGTGGGCGAGGCTGGCCAGCCGGTAGCCCCACTCGTCCTCGGGGCTGGCCGCGATGACCTGTTGGGCTGCCTGGAGCGCGCTCGCGTGCTCGCCCAGGCCCAGCAGTGCCTGGGCGAGCAGGCCCAGCGCCTGTGGGTCGTCCGGCTGTTCGCCGAGCAGCGCCACGGCGCGCGTCCGAGCGTCGGCGAACCGGCGGACGTCGAGCAGGTTCTGGATCGCCTCGACGGCGCCGGCGCGGTCGAGGCCCGTGGCCTCGCCGGAAGGATGCGGAGAGGTCACAGTCGCCTGATCTTCTTGAGGTAGGCACGGAGGTCGGCGTAGGTGCTGTCGTCGTCGGCGAACAGGACGACGTTGCGGGCGATGTCGAACCAGGGGCCCATCGAGGGACGCACCTCGGCGATGGCCGCCCGCAGGTCAGGCATGCCGACCAGGCGGGCCTGGCCGGTGTCGACGCTGTCCAGGAGCGCGCGCTCGACGGCGGTCTCGCAGATGTGGGCGATGTCGGCGCCCGAGTACCCGTCGGTGGCCTTGGCCAGCCGGCCCAGGTCGATGCCCCCGACGGGACGCTGCGCGAGGTGATGCCGGAAGATCGCCTCCCGGGCGGCCTGGTCCGGCGGCAGGACCAGCAGGGTACGGTCCAGTCGCCCCGGGCGCCGCAGGGCGGGGTCCACGTCCCATGGGTGGTTCGTCGCCGCGAGGACGAACACGCCCTCGCCCCGGCCGTCCACTCCGTCCAGCTCCGCAAGCAGCTGGGTGACCGCCCCGCGCGTGGCTGACTGGCGGGTCTGCGAACGCTTCTGGCCCAGCGCGTCCACCTCGTCCAGGAAGACCACGCAGGGTGCTTCCCTCCGGGCCAGCTCAAACAGATCGTGGACGTTGCGTTCGCTCGAGCCCACCCACATGTCCAGCACGTCGGCCAGCCCCACCGAGAGGAACTTCGCGCCCAGCTCCCCGGCCACGGCCCGGGCCACGAACGTCTTCCCGCAGCCGGGCGGCCCGTACAGCAGCAGCCCACCCCGCAGGCTCTTGCCGTACAGCCGCCGCAGCTCGGGGTTGCGCATCGGCGCCAGGAACGCCTGTTCCAGCCGCTTCTTGACCTGCGCCATCCCACCGACGTCCGCCAGCTTCACCCCGGCGCCGACCACGTCCCAGGCGTCGACGGGGCCCGGCTCGGCCGGCGACACCTCGGCCGGCCCGGCGCCGACGAAGGCCGGCGGGACGACGCCGGCGACATCGCGTTCCGCGGCGCCCCAGTCGAAGCCGCCCCGCGCCGGCGGACCGGCGACGGGACCCTCGGCCTCCGGCTCGGAGGAGCCGGTGGGCGGCGTCGCGGGGGCCGCGGGGGGCGGCGCCGGCCGGGCGCCGGCCGGGG
>NZ_JADWYU010000095.1:0-10480 GCF_016786325.1 Frankia nepalensis
CCGGGGCCGAACCAGTCCGAGGCCAGGATCGCGGCCGGTTGGCGCCAAGGTTTCCGGCGCGCCCATCGGCGCTCCGCCTGTCGGGGCGCTGAGCGCCCCGACCCAACCGGTACGAGCCCCCACCAGAAATCCGGGGCCGAACCAGTCCGAGGCCAGGATCGCGGCCGGTTGGCGCCAAGGTTTCCGGCGCGCCCATCGGCGCTCCGCGCGTTGGGGTGTCGAACTGTGTACACGACAAATGATCTTTGGTTTTCGATCATCCGGCTTGGGCGGGTCCGCCCGCTTGATCGTTGGATCTGCGCAGGATTCGGGGACAAAACGGGCAGAAATCGTCGGAAGGCGTACAGAACCGGCGATCATCGAGACCGCCCGGCCTCCAGGCGATTGTTGATCACCAGATATGTGCGCGAACCGGCGGCCGGGTCGGCCCGTCAGCTCCGCGACGAGGGCTGGCGCGGATCGGGCCTCGGGCAAGCACCACCCTGTGGCCCGGGCGGCCGCGGGAGCTCGCCGCGATGCCAACTTGGCATCAACGCGCCACCCGGTCAGCTCGAACGGTGATAGATCGTTGACGTGATGGCCGGCGTCGACCCACCGGTTCCGCCTCGGTCGAGGCGGAACCACGGTCAGCCGGTCAGCCGGGAAGGCGGGCGACCAGGGCCGTCGCGATGGCGGCCAGCCCCTCGCCGCGGCCGGTGAGGCCGAGGCCGTCGGTGGTGGTCGCGGACACGCTGACCGGCGCGCCGCCCAGCGCCGAGGACATCGCCGCCGCGGCCTCGTCGCGCCGCTTGGCCATCCTCGGGCGGTTCCCGACGACCTGGACCGCCACGTTGCCGATCAACCAGCCGTCGACCGCCAGCAGCCGGGCCGTCTCACCGAGCAGCGCGGAGCCGGACGCGCCCGCCCACTCGGGGCGGTCCGTGCCGAACACCTTGCCGAGGTCACCGATCCCGGAGGCGATCAGCAGCGCGTCGCAGGCCGCGTGCGCGGCAACGTCCCCGTCGGAGTGCCCGGCGAGACCGGTCTCGCCGTCCCAGAGCAGGCAGGCGACCCAGCAGGGCCGGCCCTCCTCGAACGGGTGCACGTCGACGCCGACCCCGACGCGGGGCAGCGCCACCGGGACGGCGCCCGGAGCGGACGCCGGCATGGGGGCGGGCGTGGGGGCGGGCGCCGTCACGACGTCCTGCCCGACTCGGCCAGGGGGCGACGGGTGAGCAGCGCCTCGGCGAAGACGAGGTCCGCCGGCCTGGTCACCTTGAACGCCTCGTCGGAGCCGGGGATGGTCGCCACGGGCACTCCCAGCCGTTCGACGAGGCCCGCGTCGTCGGTCACCGCCGGCCCGTCTCCGTCGGAGCTGGTGTAGGCGGCCTCCAGCACCTCCCGGCGGAAGCCCTGCGGGGTCTGGACGGCCCGCAGGCCGCCCCGCGGCGGGGTGCGCAGCACGCGCCCGTCCGCGTCGACCTCCTTGACCGTGTCCGCCAGCGTCAGCACCGGGATGACGGCGGGCAGCCCGCCGAGCACGGCGCGCGCCACCGCGTCGACGAGCGACGGCGGCGTGAGCGGGCGCGCGGCGTCATGCACCAGCACCACCCGGATGTCGTCGTCGAGGGCGCGCAGCGCCCCGCGCACCGAGTCGATCCGCTCGGCGCCCCCCGGCAGGACGCGGACGTCCGGGCCGAGCAGGCGGCTCACCACCTCGACCAGGGTGGGCGGAGCCGCCACGACGATCTGCGACACCAGCTCCGCGGTCGCCAACGACTGCACGGCGTGCACCAGCATCGGACGGCCGCCGAGTGGCCGCAGCGCCTTCGGCACGCCACCGCCCAGGCGCTCGCCTCGTCCCGCGGCCGGCACCACCACGGCCACCCGCGCCTGTGACGCGGTCACCGCGGACCTCGCTCGATCTCAGACCTCACCAGCATCCAGTCCAAACAGGCTCGCCACCGATGGTTGGTCGCCCAAGCCAGCCGGCGCGTCATCGGACACCACGACCGGTCGGTCGAGCCATCTGAGGCCGCCCGCGACCGACCAAAGCTCGCCTGCGAACCTACCGGCCGCCCCCGCGCCCCACAAACGAGCCGCCGCCGGCACGGCCCGCCGCCGAGCGAGGAGATCCCAACTGGTACTCACGCATTGCCGAAGCACCAGGGCCCGACCTCGGCGACCATGAGCAGCCGAACAAGCAAAGCGGGCCACCTCGAAGCTGGCAACCTGCCAACAACGAGGTAGCCCGCTTCACCAGCAAACAGGCCGGTTCATGGCGCCACGGGTTCACCCTTATGAAGCGAACTCGCCCCGATCGACACGCCCCGCGGCTGGCCACACCGAGCGCCGCGCGACCTCAGGCCCAGACACAGCCTCGGACATACCGCGGGAGCCCGGCTGAGCCAGCCAGGAGGCCGGTCAGCAGGATGAGCCCCGGATCCCGAGGGTGTCCCCGGAAAGACATCGCGGGCGCCCCGCGAAGCCGGCCAGAGGCCGGCGAGCAGGGCGGCCCGCCCCCGGGGGCCTGGGTGCCCCCCGGAAAGACATTGCGGGTGCCCTGCCAAGCCGGCCAGAGGCCGGCGAGCAGGGTAGCCCGCCTCGGCGGGACCGGGCGCTATCCGGCGAGCACCTCGTCGAGCATTGCTTCTGCCTTGTCCTCGTTGGTGCCCTCAGCGAGCGCGAGCTCGCTGACGAGGATCTGCCGGGCCTTGCTGAGCATGCGCTTCTCGCCGGCCGACAGCCCACGCTCGCGGTCGCGACGCCAGAGGTCACGGACAACCTCCGCGACCTTGTTCACGTCGCCAGAGGCGAGCTTCTCGAGGTTGGCCTTGTACCGACGCGACCAGTTGGTCGGTTCCTCGGTGTGCGGCGCGCGCAGCACCTCGAAGACGCGCTCCAGGCCGTCCTGGCCGACGACGTCGCGCACACCGACCATGCCGATGTTGTCGGCCGGTACGCGCACGGTCAGGTCGCCCTGAGCCACCTTGAGCACGAGATAGAGTTTCTCTTCACCTTTGATGACGCGCGTTTCAATCGCATCGATGAGAGCAGCCCCGTGATGCGGGTAAACGACGGTCTCGCCGACTTGGAAAGCCATGTGTCACGTGCCCCTTCCGCCTCTACCAGCGTAACACGCACGCATCGCTGCAGGTCAGACGCATGCTGGGTCGCGCTGAGCCGAGCGGCACACTCGAGCGAGGCGCACCGGAGCGTTCTGGCCACGCTCCGCCCACCACGAACACCCCGTGACACCGACCCGCGCCGGAACAGCGCCGTCCCCCGGATGAACTGACCGAACTGTCCGACCATCGTCCGACCTGCTGAAACGCGCGCCACACCCGCGGGCCGGCTCCCCCGGACCCTGTCGTGGGCGGGCGGGACACCCCCGGCCGGCGGATACCGACCGTCACGGTGATCAGGGCCGGACGGCCGGCCCGGCGATCCCACGCCGGGCCGGTGAACTCGGCCGGCGCCTCGGAGCGTCGCATTCCGGCGTCACTCACGGACGTGAGGTCCAAGCGCCCGGGTGGGCGGCAATGTCGCGGCGCGCCCCGGGCGGCCGCGAGTAATCACAAGATTCTCACCGGCACGGCCGACTTGCTGATCCGCCACCATGACATGATCTCGTAAAGATCACGTCCCCACAAGGGCATACCGACCCCCTTGCCGGCCGCGGGGCGACCGCGCGCCCCGCGCGCCAGCCCACCCTGGGCGGCCACTCACCCCGGTCCTGGGCCACTCACCCGGCCTCGGATCACCCGGCCTCGGACCGTTCACCTCGGCCTCGGGCCGTCGCGCTCCTCCCCCAGGCCGCTCCCAGGCCAGGCCGCTCCCAGGCCGTGAATGCGCGGGACCTGTGGGGCGGCGCCGGGCCTGCTTCGGCCTGTCCGAGGGGAGGCAGGTGTCACACCCCGGCCTGGCTGGCCGCTGGCGCGAGGCACGTGCCGATAGCAGGTGGCTAGT
This sequence comes from Frankia nepalensis, assembly GCF_016786325.1. Classification (GTDB taxonomy): domain Bacteria; phylum Actinomycetota; class Actinomycetes; order Frankiales; family Frankiaceae; genus Pseudofrankia; species Pseudofrankia nepalensis. The sequence goes on from NZ_JADWYU010000095.1 coordinate 3,949, forward strand.
CTTAGCGCCGAGCAGCCGAAGGCGCCCCCGCGCAGCCCGTCCGAGGCCCGTAATGTCGTCCGGCTGCGCAACTGGACCAGCGCGGGCGCCCTTCTCGGGGTGCCGGCGCCCGCACGACAGGAGTCACCGAGCCGTGAGCCGCCGTCCGGGGGCGCGCAGCGTAGCCTTCCCGCGCCGTCCCGCCGCACCGTCCGCTCAGCCCACCTCGCGCGCCGCCGGCGTCGCCTCGGCCCGCCCGCTTCGCCGTGGCGCGGCGACGCTCGCCGCCGCCGCGCTGCTGTGCGCGCCGGCGCTCGCGGCCTGCGCCAGCGGCAATGACGCGATGACGAACCTTTCGCGGACCACGACCAACAGCGCCGCCGGCGCCGTGGGCACGATCGACCTGCGCAACGTCTACATCGCCGGCCCCGCCGAGCAGGGCGAGGACGCCCAGGTCATCTCGGCGCTGTTCAACGGCGGCGCCGAGGACGACGAGCTGATCGGCATCTCGTCGCCTGACGCGTCCGGTGGTTCCCCCGGCAGCCCCGCGACGCTCGCGCCGGCCGGTGGGCAGATCTACATCGCCAACGGCTCGGCCCCGACGCTCACGGGTCTGAAGAAGGACCTGCCGGTGGGCGCGGCGACGAAGGTGACCTTCACGTTCGCGAAGGCCGGTTCCGTCACCCTCGACGTTCCCGTCGAGGAGCCGCTGCCGGGCGCCTCCGCCGCGCCCACCGCCACGCCGTCGGCGACAGCGACGGCCACGGCCACGGCCACGGCGAACGCCACCGGGTCGCCGACCGCGGGAACGACCGCGACCCCGACCGCCGGCGCGACCCCGACGGCGGGTGCCACGCCGACCACGACCGCGACCCCTACCGCCGGCTGACCCGGCCGGGCGTCGCCACGGCCCGCCGGCCGCTGGCCGTTCCTGGCGAGCCGGCCGGGCCGGGTTGTCAGACCTGGCCGTTAATTTCTCGCCATGGCGGTTTCGCGTTCCAGTGGCGGCGGGTCGAGCAGGTCGCGCGCCGACGGGGGGTTCCGGTGTAGCGAGTGCGGGACCGAGGCGATCCGGTGGGCCGGGCGGTGCCCGCGCTGCCAGGCGTGGGGAACGCTGGAGGCCCAGCGCGCCGCGCCGCGCAAGGCCGCCGTCCCGGGCTCTGGGGCGACCGCGGCTGCCCTGGTGACCACGCCGGCCAGGCCGGTCACCGAGGTCGACCCGACCCCCGCCCAACGCCGGGCGACCGGCGTCGACGAACTCGACCGGGTGCTCGGCGGCGGGATGGTCCCCGGCGCCGTGATCCTGCTCGCCGGCGAGCCCGGGGTGGGCAAGTCGACGCTGCTGCTGGAGGTCGGGGCGCGCAGTGCCGAGGCCGGGCACCGGGCGCTCATCGTCACCGGCGAGGAGTCCGCGGCCCAGGTGCGGCTGCGCGCCGGGCGCACCGGCACCCTGCACGCCGACCTGTGGCTGGCCGCCGAGACCGACCTCGGCGCGCTGCTCGGCCACGTCGAGGAGGTCAAGCCCACCCTGCTGGTGGTCGACTCGGTGCAGACGATCTCCGCGAGCGGTGTCGACGGCGTCGCCGGTGGCGTGACCCAGGTGCGCGAGGTCGCCGCCGCGCTGATCCGGACGGCCAAGGCACTGGGCCTGGCGACCGTGCTGGTCGGGCACGTCACCAAGGACGGCTCGGTCGCCGGGCCGCGGCTGCTGGAGCACCTCGTCGATGTGGTGCTGCACTTCGAGGGCGACCAGCACACCGCGCTGAGGATGATCCGAGCCGTCAAGAACCGGTACGGGCCGACGGACGAGGTCGGCTGCTTCGAGATGAACGAGAACGGCATCTGGGGCATCGCCGACCCGAGCGGCCTGTTCCTGTCGAGGGGCGCCACCGCGAGCGCCGTGCCCGGCGTCTGCGTGACCGTGATGGTCGAGGGCCGCCGGCCGCTCGTCGCCGAGGTGCAGGCGCTGGTCGCGCAGCAGAGCTCCCCTTTCAAGGGCGGTGGGGGTGGCGCGGGCGGGGCGGCCCCCGCTCCGCTGCCGCCCCGGCGCGCGGTCTCCGGGCTCGACGGTTCCCGAGTCGCGATGATCACCGCGGTGCTGCAGAAGCGGGCTGGCTTCGCGATGTTGGGCGGGTCCGACATCTTCACCGCGTCGATCGGCGGTGTCCGGCTGCACGAGCCGGCGGCGGACCTGGCCGTGGCGCTGGCGATGGTGAGCTCTGCGCAGGAGCGCGCGGTCCCGCCCGACCTGATCGCCCTCGGCGAGGTCGGGCTCACCGGGGAGATCCGCGCGGTCAGCGGCGTCGAGCGGCGGCTGGCGGCGGCGGCCCGGCTCGGCTTCCGGCGGGCGCTGGTCCCCCGGCTGTCCGGGATGACCCCAGAGGGGATGACCGTCACCGAGGTGACGGACGTGAATACGGCGATCAGCAATATGTATGTCGGTTAGCGATTGGCCAACGTTTATCTGGTCGTCCGCGTAGCCGAGTTGGAGGCCCACGGTAGTGGTAGCAAACCCGCTCGATAGCATGGCGCCCGTGGTAAGGGACCACGGCGGCGTCTCGTGGACGCCGTGAGGTCTCCGTCAGTCCGCGAGGCGGACCGGCGGAGCGGCGCGGTGGTCAGCTTCCCGGTGGCCCGCCGTGCCTGCCGGGGGGACGCCCACCGGTCGCGTGACCGGCGGGTCTCGGCGGGAGGAGCAGAGGAAGCCTGATGGCAGGACCACCCGGGGATGACGCCTTCCGGGCCACGCTGGCCACGGTGGCGCCCGGAACCCCCTTCCGCGACGGACTCGAACGCATCCTCCGTGGTCACACCGGCGGGCTGATCGTCCTCGGCCACGACAAGGTCGTGGAGGGGATCTGCACCGGCGGGTTCGAGCTGGACGTCGAGTTCTCCGCGACCCGGCTGCGCGAGCTCGCCAAGATGGACGGCGCGATCGTGTTGTCGAGCGACCTGAACCGGATCGTGCGCGCCGCGGTCCACCTGGTGCCCGACCCGACGATCCCGACCGAGGAGTCCGGGACGCGGCACCGCACCGCGGAGCGGGTCGCCAAGCAGACCGGCCTGCCGGTGATCTCGGTGAGCCAGTCGATGCGGATCATCGCGCTCTACGTCGCCGGCCGGCGTTACGTGCTCGACGACTCGGCCGCGATCCTGTCCCGCGCCAACCAGGCGCTCGCGACCCTGGAGCGCTACAAGCTGCGCCTCGACGAGGTCGCCGGCACGCTGTCCGCGCTGGAGATCGAGGATCTCGTCACCGTACGGGACGCGATCTCCGTCCTGCAGCGCCTCGAGATGGTCCGCCGGATCGCGGACGAGATCGAGGGCTACGTCGTCGAGCTCGGCACCGACGGCCGGCTGCTGTCGCTGCAGCTCGAGGAGCTGATGGCCGGCGTGGAGACCGAGCGCGAGCTGACGGTGCGCGACTACCTGCCGACCAGCACGAAGGTCAACAGCCCCACCGAGGTGCTCGTCGACCTGGCCGCGATGTCGGCGACCGACCTGCTCGACCTGACCGCGCTCGCCAGGACCCTCGGCTTCGGCGGCGGCACGGACGTCCTCGACCGCCAGATCAGCCCGCGCGGCTACCGGATGCTCGCCAAGATCCCGCGGCTGCCCCGGCTGATCGTCGACCGCCTCGTCGACCACTTCGGCACGCTGCAGAAGCTGCTCGCCGCCGGTGTCGACGACCTGCAGGCCGTCGAGGGCGTCGGCGAGGCCCGCGCCAAGACCGTCCGCGAGGGCCTCTCCCGCCTCGCCGAGTCCTCCATCCTGGAGCGGTACGCGTAGGGAGAACGGCGAACTCAGTTCGCCGCGGGGGTCCCACGGATCCGCGAAGCAGGTCCGTGGGGAGACGCCATGGTCAGCTTCCCGCTGGCCCTCAGCTACGGATGTCCGCCCCTGGGCGCCCCCCCGCTTCGCCGGCTCCCGCGCTGGATCCCTGAAGGCTGTTCGCTGACGATTCATGGTCGCGTCGTCCGCGGCACCCGTGCTGGTGCGGCGGTGGTGTCAACCTGTGCACTGGGCTGGCCGCCCGCCTACGTGGCAGAACCTGTCGTTTCGGTGGCGTCGCCGTCCTCGACTTCGACCCGAGGACCGGCAAGGTCGTCAACGACTTACATCGGTGTCAACGGTACGGCCGTGACCTGCGCCGGCGGCCTTGCCTACCGCGACGCCGGCAACGTGGTCGCCCGGCCTGGGATCACCCCAGTGGGGTCGACGCCGGTGCCGCGGCCGATCACGGGGCTGGGAGGGGAAGGCGTAGCAGCGGATGTCCTCCGTGCTTCGATGCCGGCCGACACCCTTCCCGTGGGGGACACAACTGCTCGCCGGAAAGCGTGAAGAGGAGAGAGCTCGCTAGTGAAGGGGAAAAGGCGCCTGACCGCCGTGCTCGGCATCGCGCTCGTCGCGCTGCTCGGCGTCGCGGCCTGTGGCCCGGACGACGACACCGACACTCCGGACGCCGCCACCACGTCGGCGGGCGCGACCGCCGAGGGGTCGGCCATCGAATGCGCGACCGGCAGCATCAACGGCTCGGGCTCCTCGGCGCAGAAGAACGCGATGGACGAGTGGGTGACGGCCTACGAGGTAACCTGCCCCGGCGCGGACATCAACTATCAGGCGACGAGCTCCGGCGCCGGGCGCCAGGCGTTCATCAACAGGCAGGTCGACTTCGCGGGCTCCGACTCGGCGATCAAGGACGACCAGGAGACCTCCGCCGCCGCGCGCTGCACCGGTGGCACCGTCGTCGACCTGCCGATGGTCGTCGGCCCGGTCGCGATCGTCTACAACCTCTCGGGTGTGAACTCGCTGAAGCTGTCGCCGTCGACGATCGCCAGGATTTTCTCGGGCGCCGTCACCAGGTGGAACGACCCGGCGATCACCGCGGAGAACGCTGGCGTCTCGCTGCCGGACGTCGCGATCGCCTCGGTGCACCGCTCTGACAGCTCCGGCACCACTGACAACTTCACCAAGTTCCTGACGGGCGCCGGCGGCGCTGACTGGACCTTCGGCTCCGGCTCCGACTGGAAGGCTCCGGGCGGCCGGGGCGCCCAGGGCAGCGAGGGCCTCACCGCCACCGTGAAGTCGACCGAGGGCGCGATCGGCTACGTCGAGCTGTCATACGCCGAGAACGCCGGGCTGTCCGCCGTCGCCGTGAGGAACGCCGCCGGCGAGTACGTCGACGTGAGCTCGGACGCGGCCTCCAAGGGCCTGTCGTCCGCCAAGATCGGCGAGGGTGCCGACCTGGTCCTGACCTTCGACTACACGACCGCCACTCCGGGTGCCTACCCGGTGTACCTGGTCTCGTACGAGATCGTCTGCACCGCCGGCATCGGCGAGAACGGCGCGCTGGTGAAGTCCTTCCTCGCCTACACCGCCTCCGAAGCGGGCCAGGCATCGGTCGCCGACCTGGGCTACGCGCCGCTGCCCCCCGAGGTGGCGGCCAGGGTCCAGGGCGTCATCGCCACGCTCACGGTCTGACCCGCCCCGGGCGGGCCGAACTGCTCGCGTCTGGAGCGCCGGGGCCGCGGCCCGGTCTCCGGGAGCAGGCTGGCACGATGGCCCTGATGGACGGGAACCAGGGCTTCGCCGAGATCGTGCTCGAATGGTACGGGCTCGTGGCCCGGGATCTGCCGTGGCGCCGGCCGGAGGCGGGCCCGTGGGGGGTGCTGGTCAGCGAGGTGATGCTTCAGCAGACCCCGGTCAACCGGGTGCTGCCCGCGTGGGAGGCCTGGATGGCCCGCTGGCCGGTGCCGGCGGCGCTCGCCGCGGAACCGAGCGGCGAGGCGGTGCGGATGTGGGGACGGCTCGGCTACCCGCGCCGCGCGCTGCGGCTGCACCAGGCCGCCGTCGCCATGGTCGAGCGGCACGGCGGCGCCGTCCCCGACGACCTCGAGGCGCTGCTCGCCCTGCCCGGCGTCGGCACCTACACGGCGCGCGCGGTCGCGGCGTTCGCGTTCCGGCAGCGGCACGCCGTGATCGACGTCAACGTCCGCCGCCTGATCGCCCGCGCCGTCGAGGGCACCGCCGAAGGCCCCACGGCGATCGGCCGCCGCGACCTGGCGCTGGTCGAGGACCTGCTGCCGGAAGACGCGGAGACCGCGGCCCAGGCAAGCGCCGCCTTCATGGAACTCGGCGCCCTGGTCTGCGTGGCGCGGACGCCACGGTGCGCGGGCTGCCCCGTGCGGGAGCGGTGCTGCTGGCTGATCGCCGGCAGCCCGCCAGCCGACGGCCCCGCCCGCAAGCCGCAGGGATACGCGGGCACCGACCGGCAGGTCCGCGGCCGGCTGCTCGCCGTGCTGCGCGACGCCGACGGCCCCATCGAGGCCGCGCTGCTCGACGCCGTCTGGGACGAGCCGGTCCAGCGCGACCGCGCGCTGCGCGGGCTGCTCGACGACGGCCTGGCCGTCGCCGTCGCACCCGGCTGGTACGCCCTCCCGGGCGGCGTCCCGGCGGATTCCATCGCCTGACAGACGACCAACGATCATCACGTTCCGCGGAACCAACGATCATCACGTTCCGCGGAACCAACGATCATCACGTTCCGCGGAAC